>DBYJ01000023.1 GCA_002309805.1 Bacteroidales bacterium UBA1189
TCTTGGATTTAAACATAGAATGCGCTGCGAAAACAGCAGGCCTTTTCCTTCGGTTTTTCGCCTATTCTATCCGCTCAGCCCCCTATTCTGTCAGCTCAGATGCTTATTCTATCCACTCAGTTATGGACAAAGATCGTGCTGACGGAAGACTGGGTGACGCGATAGCGGTAGAGGGGGCGCCCTTCGCCTTCGACGACGAGGCCTCCGTTGTTGAGGTCATAGACGTTGTCGCACTTCGGGCATGTGGCGTTGCCCTGCGTGTCGAGGTTGAGGCGCGAAGAGGCTTTGTCGCAAGCAGGGCAGGCGAGGTCGTAAGCATAGACCGCCGATTTGCCGTCGCCGAAGTAGGGCTGCCCTAAGATGAGTCCGCCAAGCCCAAGGGAGAACGAGCGGATCTCCACTTCGGAAAGAGGGACTTCCGTGGTCTTTCCCAGCGAGGGATTATAGACGGTACAGGACGTGCTCCCCGTTTTTTTACGAACGGTAATGAACTGCCCCATGCTGTTCACCGCGTTATAAGGGACATTGGTGATGTCGCACGAAAACGACACCTGATACTGCGTGCAGAATTCCTTGTAGTCGCTGGTGCAGGAACAAAGGCATAGCATCAGTATGCCGCAGAGGGCAACGAGGCTTTTTTTTCTTTTCTTTTCTTTCATGCGGCTAGGCTATAGTTCAAGGGAATTGGGATAAAGTAGAAAGTCATATATGCTCATGGTGGTGACACCCTGTTCACTACGATGCACCAGACATTCTTCTCCGGTGATGATGATTTTCTTGAACGAATCGTTCACCTTCAGTAGCGACGTTTGCTCTTGTTGACGCTTTTCTTCGTTCTCCATTCGGAAAGCCGATTGGATGTAATATCGTCTGCTGCCCAGATTACATACGAAGTCTATCTCCAACTGTGATCTGTGCTGCTTGCCATCTTCACCGATATAGACAATAGGTACGACACCTACGTCAACATTGAAACCTCGGGTTAACAACTCGTTGAAGATAACGTTTTCCATCAGATGCGGTTTCTCGTCCTGACGGAAATTGATACGGGCATTGCGCAGCCCCGTGTCTGTGAAATAGTATTTGTAGGGAGTGTCGATGTATTTTCTTCCCTTCACGTCATAGCGCATAGCTTTCTCAATAAGGAAAGAGTCACACAAATACTCCAAGTAGGACTTCACGGTTTCCGGTGCGATGGTCACATTCTTGACGCTCTTGAACGTATTAACCAGTTTTGCCGAATTGGTAAGACTGCCAATAGATGAAGAAATGATGTTCAGTAGCTCTTCAAGTTCCTCTTCATGTCGTATCTTATAGCGTTCCTTGATATCCTTGATATAGGTTTCGGTAAAGAGATTCTTCAGATAAGTAGTTTTTTGCTCTTCTGTTTTTTGTGAAAGAATCTGTGGAAGTCCGCCATACATCATGTATTCATCAAGCCCCAACTGATGACTGCCTTCGTATACAGACATGTATTCCGCAAATGACAGGGGATACATCTTCACTTCATCACCACGTCCACGGAATTCGGTGATGACATCTTTCGACAGGAATTTGGCGTTTGATCCTGTTACATAGACATCGGCGTTGGGCACGCTGAGGTAACTGTTCAGTACGTCCTCGAACTCATTCACCAATTGCACCTCATCAAGCAGGATGTAGTACATCTGACCATCGGTCATCAGAGAATCAATGTATTCAAGCAAAACATCGGGATCACGCAACTTTTTGTTCCGTCTGTTTTCCAAGTTTACTTTGATGATATGCTGGTCGTCCACTCCCAAAGACTTCAGATAGTTCTGGAAAATGTTGAACAACAGGTATGACTTTCCACACCTGCGCATTCCGGTAATCACTTTAATCATCCCGTTGTGCTGACGGTCAATTAGTTTCTTCAGGTATAAGTCTCTTTTTATCTCCATCTATTCGATTTTTGTGTCATTAATGACACTGAAATCGAGCACAAAGGTATGTTTTTTCTTTTGTACTGCAAATATTATACTTCGTTTTTTCTTATTTCTTTTTTCCTGTAGGCATAAAATGGAGAGCGCGTCCGGTTAGGGACGCGCTCTGCGATTGATTTGTAAGAGTATTCCTGATGGAATTACTTCACAAGGATTTTCTCAACCTTGATGGAGCCGTCGCTCATCACGCTCTTGACGACGTTGATGCCCTTGACGGGTTCAGCGATTTCAGCACCATTGGTGTTGTAGATGGAGCGGCTGACAACCTCAGCAGCAACGTTGTTGATGCCAGTTGTGCCTTCCTCACCGTTGATAGCCTCAGCCTCGGTGGAGAAGTAGGTCAGAGTGACGCCGCCGAGCATCAGCCAGCAGTCGCCCTTCCAAGTGGGCTGGTAGATGGAGATGTCCAGCTTGCCATCCTCACCGACGTATGCAAAGACCTCGTTGAGATACAGGCCTCTGTCGAAGCAATCCTTAGCCTCCCACATCCAGTTCGGGTAGATACCGTCACCGGCTTCGTTGATGGTAGCGTCAGCGCCGACAGGCTTGATGCGGGTCTTGTTGCCGTTAGCTGCGAAGACAACAGTGGACATTGCATAACCATCGTTGAACCATTCGACGTTCTTTACACGCTCGGCATCGATGCGGTAGAAGCCGTTGATGGTGACACGGTAGAGACCAGCCTTCAGGCCTTCGACAGTCTGGGCGAGAACGCCGCAGCCCTGCCATGTCTCAGTACCGTTCTCGTTGCTGGCGAAATTGCCACCGCCACGCTTGTAACCGGGAGTCCAAGTCCAACCATCGATGCTGGTAAGGGATGCGCTCTGAACCATGTCGGTCTTGTCAATCTGGAAGAGACCTTCGAGATCGTCAATACCAGCCTCCTGCATAGCAGCAGCCTTCTCGGCAGCGAAGCGGTCGGCAACCATCTTCTCATACTCTTCTTTGGTGAGGAGCTTGAAGCGGAGAGCCGTAGCATCCGTGCCGTGTGCGCCAATACCGAAGAGGGGCTTCGTGTTCTCATTGTCTTCGATAGCGAGGTATCCGTAGCCCTCGGCGGTGTTCTTGAAGATGTATTCACCACCCGTGTACTCATAGACAAGGTCACCATCAGCCGTCTGGTCAACAAACGTTCCACCATCGTCGCCGTAGGGGAAGCTGATGTGGCAATCCTGCCAATCCATAGCGCTCAGCCAAGTGATACCAACCTCGGGAGTCGAAACGACGAACGGCAGACCGTAGTCGCCAAGAGCAGCCTGGGTACCCCAAGCAGCGCCGCGGCTGAGGAACTTGTCGTTATCCTTATTATATAAATAATAGATACCATCCTCGATGGCGAAGACTTTGCGGAGCAGCTCGGTGCGAGCCTCGCGAAGTTCAGGCTTCGTAGAAGCGGCATTGTCGAGGATAACCTTAGCCTCAGCAACAGCACCCATAATTCTGTCGTAACCGGGAGCCTTCTTCACGTCAGAAATACCGAACTCGGAGAAGGTGAAGAAGATGGTGTTGTTGTTGGTCTTCGTGATGTCGAAGCGATAGAAGTCGTAAGCCTGATCGGCTGAGATGAGGCCAGAGACGAAGCTGTCGTTACCCTCAGCGGTAGGCAGATTGTCTGCAGCCTGTGTCAGCGTGCGAACAACATTCCAGTTCTCACCATCGTTGGAGCCCTTGATAACGATCTCGGTCGGACGGTTGTTGTTGTTGTTCATACGACGGCTGTAGTTGATGGCGAAGTCAGTCAGACCGTTGCCTTCTCCGAGGTTCACCTGGAGGAAGTGCGTGTCGCTGACCTGACCATGCCAGTCACTGTGGAAGAAGGATTCGACATTGCCGTCAAGCATCCATTCGGGGTGCTGACCTTCAGCCTGGTCGGGAGCGTTGCACCAGAGGTAGCCGGCAGCGTTCTCGTCCTCGGTCTGGAGCTGAATAGCCTGGTAGACCAGATATTCCTTAGCCTTGTTCTGAGCAACGGCGATAGCGTCTTCGAGAGCCTGCTTAGCGGTCTCGTCAAGGAGCTGCCAGTAAGCAAACGGGGTAACCTCGTCAATCACGTCAACAACGGTGTTGTCGGCATTGGCAGCCAGATAGCCTGTGAGGGTCTTGGAGGCATCGTTGTTGGAAACAGCCTCAACCTTGATGGTGTAGACGTACTGGCCATCGTCCTGCGTCTTAACGCGCTCGAACTTCAGGTTCGTAGTAGCTTGATTGGTGATATCTACATAGAAGCCGCTTCCAGCATCCCAACCGAAGACATTATTGGGATATTTGTTGGTGACCATCTTGTAGAGACCCTCTGCGTTCTCGGTGAGGGTGAAGCGGAGGCCTTCCTCGGCGCGAGTGGCGCGAGTGCCCCAGTCGTTACCCTGATTCAGGAAGTTGGCAGTTGCGGGGTTGTAGAATGCCCAGTAGCCACCATCGCCAACAGCCTCGCCAGCGAAGGGCGATTCAACCGAAGGAGCAAGGATGTCCTTAACCTTCTGTTCCAAAGCGCCGACACCATCTTCAAGATCCTTATCGGAGGCCTTCGGGTCGTTCATGAGAGCTTCCGTCTCTTCAATTGCAGCCATAATGGCATCCTTCTGAGCATCGGGAAGGGGAGGATAGGCGGTAACAGCAAACTCAGAGAAGGTGAAGAACAGGGACTGGCTATCGCCGCTGACTGCCTCGTTGTTGGTGTGGGTCACCGTGAACTTGAGGTAACGGTAAGCCTGGTCGGCAGAGATAACCTCGGAAGTAAAGCTGTCGTCGCCAGCCTCGGTGGGCAGACCGTCGGCTTCCTGAGTCAGAGTCTTGAAGTCGTTCCAGGTCTCCTTGTCGTTAGAACCGGCAATCACGATCTCGGTCGGACGGTTGTTGTTGTTGTTCATACGACGGGTGTAGCTGAGGATGAAGTCCTTAATGCTCTGTCCCTTGCCGAGATCAACAGCCAGATAGTGGTAGGGAGTCTCGCTGGCTTCGCTCCAAGTGGAGTGGAAGAAGGTGCTGGTGTTACCGTCAAGCAGGTTGGCGATGGGGCCTTCCTTGGGTTCTTGGGCGTTCGTCCAAATGTAACCGTCTGCATTCGCATCAGATGCCTGCCAGAAAGCTGCGTTTTCAGCCTTGGCCATTGCAATCTTGATGGCATCCTCGAGAGGCAGGCGCTTGGTGTCGTCGATGAGCTGCCAGTAGCAGTATTCGTCGATCTTGTCCTTAACATCCACAACGGTGTTGTCGGGGTTAGCAGCCAGATAGCCGGTAAGGGTCTTGCTGCCGTCGCGGGAAACAGAGGAAACCTTGATGACATAGACCACGCGGTCGTTGTTAGTCACACCGGGAGCGGGCTCGAAGCTGTAGTGAGTCTCAGCCTGGTTGGTGATGTCTACATAGAAGCCGCTGCTGTTGTCCCAACCAAACTGGTTGTTCGGATATTTATCGGTAATAATCTTGTAGAGACCATCTTCCTGTTTGCTGAGGTTGAAGCGGCGGAGGTGCTCTGCATCGGTTGCTTCAACGCGGGTAGCCTGGGTGTCCCAAGCGTTGCCCTGACCAAGGAAGTTCTCAGTAGCGGGGTTGTAGAAGCGAGCGATGTATTCGCCAACCTCAGCACCAGCCCACGGAGAGTTGATGGTATAGGTGTAAGCCTCTTCGGCAATGGCTTTAACTACGACAGCATCGTCAGCACCTTCGGAGCGGGTGATGATAACAGCAGCAGAGCCGACAGCTCCGTCGGGAACAGCTACAGAGGTCTGGTTGCCCGTAATAGCCTGATCATATTCAAAGCCGTTGCTGAATACGAAGTGCAGGCTACCCTTGTCGGCAGCAGTTGTGAATACAAAGACGTCGCCCTTGGTGAGGACCTTGTCAAGAGTAATCAGAGCGTGTCCGGCATCTGCGGAAGCCTCGAGGTCGTTCAGGTTCTGAGCCTTGCCGTTGAGGTAGAGACCATCGTTGGCAAGTTCGTCACCCACACCGTTGACATAGGTGAGGTGTCCACCAACGGCGGGATCTGTGGGAAGCCACAAGAACTTGGTGGTACCGTTAGCCTGTACGATTTCGCTGGAGGGAACGGTCGTGCCCTTGAGAACGAGTTCGCTGTACTGCATGACGCCTGAACCCTTGTTGGTCAGGACGGTGTAGCGGAAGTACTTGTAGCTCTCCTCAGCCGTAGCGATGGAGAAGTCATACGGAGTGAAGTTGGTTGCGCCAAGCACCTGGTCGTTCTTGACTTCGGTAACCAGAGCCCAGTTCTCAAGGTCATTGGAACCTTCGATGGTCCAGTCCTTGGGGTTGCGGCCCGGGTCGCCCTTGGTGTCGTTAGCGGTGTAGATGGTGTAGCCCGTCAGGTAGAGGGGAACAGAAGCCTCGATGATCACCCAGCTGGGGATGGTGTTGGTGCAGAACTTCGTGGTGGTCTTGCCGTCAACGACGTTCTCGAAGCCTTCGTTACCAAAACCTGCGCTACCGTCGACTGCCGTAAAGGTCAGAGGATTCTCCTCAACGCCCTTGAGGTGCAGCTCGCTGTACTGCATGTAAGCACCAGCGTCCTTAGTAGCTTTCACGGTGAAGCGGAAGTAGGTGAACGCCTCGATGGTCTTCACGTCGAAGTCGAACGGAGTGAAGTTCACATCCTCCAGAACCTGATCGTCCTTCACCTCGGTGAGGAGCGTCCAGTGATACTTGTCGTTGGAGCCTTCCAGCGTCCAATCCTTGGGGTTACGGCCGGTATACGCAGCGTTGTCGTTGGCCGTGAAGATGGTGTAGCCATTCAGGTAAACGGGGGCAGAGGCCTGGATGATAACCCAGTTGGGTTTGTCGCCCGTACCGAACTTGGTATTGACGCTACCGTCACAAGCATCGGCAAAGCCTTCATTACCGTTTTTGCTACCGTCAATGGCGGTGTACGTGATGCCAGTTTCCTCATCAACGTACTGAGCTTTCACACTCATGCTGGGCACCAGCAAAGCTACTGCCAGCAGGAATGCACTTAATCTTGATTTTGTCATGATGTAAGTTTTTAAGTTAAACATTGATTTAATAAATAATTTAATGGTTAATAATGAATTTGTTAACTGATTTTTCTTTCGTTCTTTTTTGCTTTTTTATTGATTTTACATTATTTTTAGCGTGCAAATATATATAGTTTATCGCATACGCACAAACTTTTTTTAAAAAAAATGTGATAAAACGCGAAAAAAGGCTTTGCTTTCCGTCGAGGGGATAGTGCCGGCAGGGCAGAGGGGAAAACGCCGCATGGCTCTGCTCTTGCTCTCTTCTGTAGGCTGTTTCGGTTTTTTCCCTTACGGATAGGACTGCCATCCGCCTGGAGAAAGGCGCGGATTCACCCTCTTCAGCCTTGCCCTGCGAGGGATGTTTCCCTTGTTCAAACTTGCAAAATTGTGGCGTTGATGGAATGGCTTTTCAGCGCATGCTTTTAGTTGTCAAAAACGCAAAAATTGCCCATTCCATCGGGGAAAATCCTGTTTTTTCATTTGCTTATTTCTCCTGCTCAGAGGCCTACTCTGCGCGCGTAGAAGCTTACTCTGTTCGCCCAGATGCCTGCTCTGTTTTTCCAGAAGCTTATTCCGCAAAAATTCCACAGGCTGGAACTTTTATTCCATAGGCTGGAACTTTTATTCCATCAAATGGAATTTTTATTCCACAGGCTGGAATTTTTTGGAAACAGTCAGTTGCGGCAGGCGTCCTTGTTTTCCTTCATGCCGTGTTTGACGTTCATTTTTCATCGCCAGATGCCCTCCGAATTTTTCACTTAATTTTATTATTTTAGTTTAAAGTTTGTAATAGATTTTGCTGTCTCGAAAATCCGTTGTAACTTCGCGCCAAATTTTGCGTCAATTATGGATACACTTGAAAAAATCTTTGCCGAAAAGCTGTTGCGAATCAAAGCCATCAAGCTACAGCCTGCCAACCCATTTACTTGGGCATCGGGCTGGTTGTCACCTTTTTATTGCGATAATCGAAAGACTCTGTCCTATCCCGCGCTTCGCTCCTTTGTGAAAATTGAACTGGCGCGTATGATTCAGGAGAAGTTCGGCGTCGTCGATGCTATTGCTGGCGTTGCCACAGGCGCCATTCCTCAGGGAGCGCTTGTTGCCGATTTGCTGAATCTCCCGTTTGTCTATGTGCGCTCAACCCCCAAGGATCACGGCTTGGAAAATCTCATCGAGGGCGAGCTTCGTCCTGGGATGAAAGTGGTTGTCGTAGAAGACCTTGTATCAACGGGAAAGAGTAGCCTGAAGGCTGTCGACGCCATTCGTCAGAACGGCTGCGACGTCATAGGTATGGTGGCTTCGTTTACCTACGGCTTTGATGTGGCAGTCAAGGCATTCAAGAAGGAGGGGGTCGAACTTGTCACCCTTACCAACTACGATGCCGTGCTCGATGTGGCCTTGCAGACGGGCTATATTGACGACATAGATTTACCTGTACTCCAGGAATGGCGCAAGGACCCCGCTCATTGGAAACAATGATGAGGCGTGGTTGAAGGTGAGAGTTGTCTGAAGTCAGAACCTATCGAAAGGAATAAAAAGGAAAATGAGTTCGAAATACGAAAGCGGAATCAGGCAGATTCCTTATAGTCAACAGCGCGTTTACGATAAGTTGTCGGATCTCTCCTTTATGCAGCAGTATCAGGACAATCTGAGTCAGATTCCTGCCGACACTCTGCGCGTGGAGGACTTGCAATTCAGCCCCGATGGCTTCAGCTGCCGCGTCTCGCCCTTCGGTAATGTTGACCTTCGTATTGTCGAGCGCGAAGAGCCCAAATGCATCAAGCTCGAGTCTACGTCGTCGCCTGTTCCGCTGACGTTCTGGGTTCAGATTCTTCCCACGTCGGAAGAGTCAAGCAAGATAAAGCTCACCCTCCATACCGAGTTGAACTTCTTCCTCAAGGGCCTTCTCAATAAGCCCATATCGGATGGGATGGAGAAACTGGCTGATGCTTTGGCAGCTATGCCGTATTGAAGAATAAGGGGTTAAGGGTTAATGATTAAAGGTTAAAGAGAAAGGTTGGAAGTGAAAAAGATTTTACAGATATTATCCTTGCTTGTGTTGGGGACGATGATGCTGACTGCCTGTCTTGGCAGCAGCGACGATACGGAGTCGTCGGAATGTGCGTTGCTTACGTTCTCCATTTCAGATATCAAGACTCCCAAAACCATCACTCTTGACGACGGCACGGACTCCACCTATACTGTTGTCACGACGACAAGTACTATCGTGTTCACCATTGACCAGGTGAACAGCCTCGTCTATAACGTGGATTCCATTCCCTTTGGCACGAAGACGGATGTGGTTCCCGTCAGTTGCACAGCATCCACATCTTCATCCATTTATTACGACAAGGAGGGTGTGCGTACATCCTTCACGACGGGCGATACTGTAAACTTTACTCACCCTGTTGTCTTTACTGTCGTTTCGCAGGACAAGAAGTATAGCCACGACTACACCATTACGCTCAATGTCCGCAAAGTTGACCCAGGCGAAAGCTCGTGGCACAAGGTTTCTGGTACTATTGACTTGCAAGCCATGAAGCCCGACGTTAGTGCCATAGAAGCCGACTTCCTTGCCCAGCACGCTGCAGACCACGTGTTTGCCTTCAGCTATCCGCTGACGACAAACAAGACCATCATGCGCAATCTTGTTGTCTGCTACGAGGATGCCGAAGTGGATTCTCTTGCTCACGTCTGGACACGTCTTTCTACGGAAACGGAATGGCGCGAGATGTGTCCCTCAGCCGACAATCCCTATGGTTGCCCACTTCTGGAGAATCTGATGGTTGTCCGTTATAATGGTGACCTCTATGCCTTTGGCGGAAAGAGTAAAGGCGGACGAACGCCTGCTGTGGAGGCCTTTAGCCGGATGTTCGTGTCTGTGGATAACGGCGTCACCTGGCGCTCCCATAACGAAAAACTCTCTTTGCCCGATGAACTGTTAGGCTATAACGGCGCATTTGATGCTGCTGTGGACAACGATTATTTCCTCTGGATTGTTCTTGAGGACGGCACCATTTGGAAAGGCAAGCAGAGCGGACTTTGATAATAGGCATAATGAAGAATGAAAAATGAAAAATAGAACTTATTTTAAGATGTGCTTCCTTTTCGCAGGCGTTTCACGTTTGCGTTGGAGGGCATTTTTCTTTCTTCTTCTTTCGTTCATCATATTTTTGCCTCTTTCTGCGCAGGAAGCCGAGGAATATAACATGGAAATCGGCGCATGGGGCGGAGGCTGTTTCTATATGGGCGATGCCAATGTCACTACTCCTTTCAAGAGCATGGCTGAAACGGCTGGCGTCTTGGCCCGCTATAACCTCAACCCCCGTATGGTGGTAAAAGGCGGATTGGGCTATGGACATATCACAGGCACGACAGAAGGGCAGCAGAACCAATACCCCAACGGAGGAGCGACTGCCTTCGACCGTCGGGTCTTCGACTTCAGCGCCCACTTTGAGTACAACTTTTTCGCTTATGGCACCCAGGGCTATAAGGACAGCCATCGCTTCACCCCCTATCTGCTTGCCGGAGCTGGCGTCACCTTTACCCCCAAACCTGTCGATAACGTGTTTGCCCTCCACATCCCTGTCGGCATCGGCGTCAAATACAAGCTGGCGCATCGTCTTAATGTCGGCGCCGAGTGGACTTTCCGTTTCACTTCTACCGACAAACTCGACGTCAGCAATCCCCAAGGACTTCAACTCAACGATCCCTATAACATACACAGCACCGGCATGAAGAATAAGGACACCTATTCCTTCGTTGTAGCCTTCATCAGCTACGATATCTTCGCCAAAGAGTGCGACTGTAACGATTAAGACCAAGACTATGTATAAAGAAAAATTAGACCTGACTCGCATCCCCCAGCACATAGCCGTCATTATGGACGGAAACGGACGTTGGGCAAAAGAACGTGGCATGAAACGTCGCGACGGGCACGTTGCTGGCACCGAGGCCCTTAAGAATATCCTTAAGCCAGTCCGTGATCTAGGGATTAAATACCTTACCGTATATGCCTTCAGTACTGAAAACTGGAACCGGCCCGACGAGGAGGTGGAGGCTTTGATGGCTCTCCTATACGAGAAGCTCGATGTGAATCTTTTTATGGAAAATGATGTTCGTTTCTGTGTGATTGGTGATGTCAGCCGTCTTCCTCAGCATCTGCAGGCTGTGGTAAACCATTGTCTGGAAACGACGGCGAACAACACGAAAGGTACTCTTACCGTGGCGTTGAGCTATTCCAGCAAATGGGAGCTCGTTGAGGCCACCAAAAAGATTGCCCGTCGTGTGCAGGACGGTACACTACAAGTCGACGACATTAACGAAAGCACCATTGACGAGTCACTCAATACCTCGTTCCTCCCAGACCCCGATCTTCTCATTCGTACGGGTGGTGAATACCGACTGAGCAACTTCCTGCTTTGGCAATGTGCCTATACTGAGCTCTATTTCTGCGATACCTATTGGCCTGACTTCGACGAGGAGGAGCTTTGTAAGGCCATCTGGAACTATCAGCAGCGCGAGCGACGTTTTGGTAAGACCAGCGAGCAAGTCATCGGTACAACGGAACAATAGGCTAACGAGTCAACAGACCAATAAGTGAACATGAATCGAAACAACAATATAGCATTGTCTTGGCGATGGTTTCTTGCGTACTTTGTGGCGCTACTTATCGTCGTGCCTGTAATGGCAGACGACGATGACGAGGTCATCGAAAAACCAACCATCGTCTACACGTCAATGCCCAAGAAATACGAGATTGCAGGCATTACCGTCAGCGGTATAACAGGCTACGAAGACTACGTCATTATAGGCCTCTCAGGTCTTTCTGTCGGACAGGTTGTCAGCATTCCTGGTGAGGAAATTACCGAAGCTACCAAGCGTTTCTGGAAGCACGGCCTCTTCTCCAACGTCAAGATTAGTGCCGAGAAATTCGTTGGCAACAAGGTGTATCTGAATATTGAGCTTGCGCCACGTCCCCGTTTGGCAGACATCAACTACAACGGCGTCAAGAAATCCGAACGCGAAGACCTCGAGAGCAAGATTGGCCTCATGAAGGGCAATCAAATCAATCCCAACATGATTGACAAGGCTGAGACCGTCATCCGTCGCTACTACGACGGGAAGGGTTTCAAGAACGCCGAAATCAACCTTCTCCAACGCGACGACGTCAATAATCCTGGGCAAGTAGTTCTTGATATCAACGTCGATAAGAAAGAGAAAATCAAGGTACACGCCATCACCATCAACGGCAACGAGGCTCTCTCGGATAACAAGCTCAAGTGGGCGATGAAGAAGACCAACGAAAAGGGCTTCAACCGTTACCTCTTCCGACAGAAAAAGTTCATCGTAAAGGACTACGAGGAAGACAAGGACAACCTTATCAACAAATATAACGAATACGGCTATCGCGATGCCCACATCGTTACGGATTCCGTCGTTCCCTATGATGACAAGACTGTCGATGTCTTCATTACCGTCGAGGAGGGCAACCAATATCATGTCCGCAACATCAACTGGGTGGGCAATACCGTCTATCCTTCGGAAATCCTGGACGAACTTCTGAAGATGAAGCCAGGCGACGTCTATAATCAAAAATTGCTCGATGAACGCCTCAAGAAAGACGATGATGCCGTCGGCAACCTCTACTACAACAACGGCTATGTCTTCTTCCGTGTCGAGCCTTTCGAGACGAACCTTTCAGAGGATTCCGTTGATTTGGAAATGCGTATTCTTGAGGGACCGCAGGCTACTATCAATCATGTGCGTATTGCTGGCAACGACCGTCTGTACGAAAATGTCGTGCGTCGTCAGCTACTCACTTTGCCTGGCGCTCTCTTCAACCGCGAAGCTATCATCCGCTCCATGCGCGAGCTTGGAAACATGGGACACTTCAACCCAGAGAACATCGTGCCCGACATGAAGGAAGATGCTACGAACGGTACGGTTGATATCAACTGGATGCTTGAGTCGAAGGCCAACGACCAGGTTGAGTTCTCCATTGGCTACGGACAGACGGGCGTCATCGGTAAGGTGGCTCTGAAGTTTACCAACTTCTCCATGTACAACCTTTTCCACAAGTCCGACAACTATCGTGCATTCATTCCGCAGGGCGATGGCCAGACCTTCTCCATTAGCGGACAGACCAACGGCACCTACTTCCAGTCGTATAGCATTTCATTCCTCGATCCTTGGTTGGGCGGCAAGCGTCCGAACACGCTTTCCGTTAGTGCCTTCTATACCAAGCAGACGGGCGTCAACCGCAACTTCTATAATCAGGCCTACATGAATAGTATGTACAACTACAACTATTACAATATGTACGGCTATAACAATTATGGTTATAACAACTACGGTTACTATAACATGGACGCCTACTACGATAAGGACAAGTACATGAAGATCTACGGTCTTTCGTTGGGTTGGGGCAAGCGCCTCCATTGGCCCGACGACTACTTTACCCTTTACGGCGAGCTAACCTATCAACGCTACAACCTGCGGAACTGGGATTACTATTTCGTCTTCTCCAACGGGCGTTGCAACAATATCAATGCCGGCATCACGCTGAGTCGCAAAAATATCGACAACTCCATCTATCCTCGTAACGGATCGGAGTTCACCTTCTCCGTTTCAGCCACGCCTCCCTATTCGTTGTGGGACGGCATCGATTACAAGGCCCTGTCGAGCGTGGCTACTACGGATGCCAACTACAGCAAGGCCCTGCAGAAGAAGTACAATTGGATTGAGTACCACAAGTGGAAGCTGAAGGGAAAATTCTATACCGCCTTGACCAGCGGGCAGAAGTGCTTCGTCCTCATGACGCGTGCCGAATTCGGTATCCTCGGCCATTACAACCCCTTCAAGAAGTCGCCCTTCGAGACCTTCTACGTAGGTGGTGACGGCATGAGCGGCTATTCCTATAATTATTATACGGACATGATTGCCCTGCGTGGTTACGACAACGGCGCCCTCAGCTATGGCGGCTATGCCTACACCCGCTTTGCTACCGAATTGCGCTATCCGCTCATGCTTGAGAACTCCACCCAAATCTACGCTCTTGCCTTCCTTGAGGGAGGTAATGCATGGGACGACGTCATGCGCTTCAATCCTTTCGATATGAAACGCTCGGCTGGTGTCGGCGTTCGTATCAACCTGCCGATGGTCGGCTTGATGGGTATTGACTGGGCCTACGGCTTCGACCCCATCAACGGCAGTATGGGACGTAGCGGGAGCCAGTTCCACTTTGTCCTCGGACAGGAGTTTTAAACTATCGCCCCCCGCAGATGTCTAAAAATCGAATAACTCAATAACCCTAATGACCTTAACCCTTTAAAAATTGGAAGATATGAAAAAGAGTATGATTATCGCAGCCCTCTGCTGCCTTTTCAGCCTGACTGCAGGCGCCCAGAAGTTCGCGCTCATCGACATGGAATACATTCTTAAGCACATCCCGGCCTACGAGCGTGCTAACGAACAGCTCAACCAGATTTCCAAGCGCTGGCAGAGCGAGGTGGAAGCCATCTCCCTCGAGGCCCAGACGCTTTATAAGAACTACCAAAGCGAAGCCGTTTTCCTTTCTGAGGAACAGAAGACCAATAAGGAAAACGAAATCGTTGCCAAGGAGAAGGAAGCCCAGGAGCTTAAGCGTACCTACTTTGGTCCCGAAGGCGAGCTCTACAAGAAGCGCGAGAGTCTGATGTCACCCATTCAGGACGAAATCTACAACGCTGTCAAGGAGATAGCCGAAGCCAAGGGCTACTCCATGATTGTCGACCGAGCCTCGGCCTCCAGCGTCATCTACGCTTCGCCGAAGATCGACATCAGCAACGAAGTCCTCACGAAGCTCGGCTATGCAGAATAAACAACAGTATTAACCTATAAAACCAATTCAAACCACAATGAAAAAACATCTCATCATCCTGGCCCTTATGCTGGCCCCCCTCACCGTGTTTGCCCAGAAGTTCGGACACGTCAACTCGGAGAATATCATCAAGGTCATGCCCGAATGGCAACAGGCCCAGACTGATCTTCAGAATCTCCAGAAGCAGTTTGAGGACGACCTGAAGCGTCTCGAGGACGAGTTCACCAAGAAGAGCGAGGAGTACAACGCCCAGCAGGCCACGTTGCCCGATCAAATCAAAGAGCGTCGCGAGAAAGAGTTGCAGGATCTTTATACCCGTATGCAGCAATACTATCAAGAAAGCCAGCAGAAACTCCAGCAGGCCAGCGTGGAGAAGCAGCAGGCTATCAACGAGAAAATCCTCAAGGCCATCAAGGAGATTGGCGCCGAGGGCGGCTACCTCTATATCTTCGACGTCTCCAGCGGCATTCCCTTCATCAACGAGACCATTAGCGTCGATGTTACCGACCAAGTGAAAGCCAAGTTGGGCATTAAGTAATATCTGTTCTTTGCTCACTATTCACGATTCAATCCAATGAAACGACTTACCCTTCTCCTTCTTACGATGGTTGCGCTGTGTGCTACGGCGCAACCGCGTTTTGGCTACTTCAACTTCCGTGAGGTTGTTATCGCCCTGCCTGAGTATGCCACCATGCAGGCTCAGATTCAGGAACTCCGCGCCAAGTGCGAGGCCGAAATCAGTAACTCCGAGAAAGATTTCATCCAGCGTTACTCCGAGTTCATCGATGGTCAGGCGGGCTTCCCCGACATCATCCGCGACAAACGCCAGAAAGAGCTTCAGGAACTCATGGAGCGTAGCATCTCCTTCAAAAAGGAGGCCGACAGCACCATCGTCGAGGCTCGTCGCGAGATGATTAAGCCCCTTCGTCAGAAGGTTACCGATGCTGCCCGTACTGTCTGCCTTAAGGAAGACCTCGACTATGTCGTCAATACCGACCGCGACAACTTCATCTGCGTCAACGACTCCATCGGCGTCGATATCACCCTCAAGGTTAAGCAGGTTCTCGGCCTCATTTCCACTCCTGTCGTACCCGAAGCTCAAGGCTTGAAGTAATAAGGTCGACATGTCAACAAGTCAACAAGTCGAAACGCAGAAAAAAAGTCTGCATCCACTTGTTGTCCTGTTGACCTGTTGATTTATTGATTCCCAAAAACCAAAACCATGAAATCCGGTCCTATTGGTATTTTCGATTCCGGCTACGGCGGACTTACTATCCTCACTCACCTCCGCGACCGTCTGCCGGAGTACGATTTCCTCTATCTTGGCGATAATGCCCGCACGCCTTACGGCAACCGCTCGTTTGAAGTCGTCTATCAGTTCACGGCGCAGGCTGTGCGTACCCTTTTTGCGCAGGGCTGCCCGTTGGTGATTCTTGCCTGCAATACTGCATCGGCAAAGGCCCTCCGCACCATCCAGCAGATTGACCTGCCGAAGATTGACCCCCAGCGCCGCGTGCTTGGCATCATCCGTCCTACCGTCGAATCCCTTGGTGCCCTTACCGTTACCCGTCATGTCGGTATTCTTGCTACGGGAGGTACCATCCGCTCGCTTTCCTATCCGTTGGAGATAAAGAAGCTCTTCCCCGATATCGTGGTGACGGGCGAGGCCTGCCCCATGTGGGTGCCGCTCGTGGAGAATGGCGAGGCTCAGTCTGACGGAGCCGACTACTTCATCCGTCAACGCATCGATGCCCTGCTGGCAAAGGACGAGCAGATTGATACCATCATCCTTGGTTGTACTCACTACCCCTTGCTTTACGACAAGATTCGCCGCTATACCCCCGAGCATATCCGTCTTGTGCGTCAGGGCGATTATGTAGCCGACAGCCTTGCCGATTATCTGAACCGCCATTCTGAAATGGATGCTCTGCTCACTCGTGGCGCAACCACCCGCTACCTCACGACAGAATCTACCGATACCTTCCGTGCCTCTGCGGCTGTATTCCTTCCGGGTATTCCCATTCATCCCCGCCATATCAGCCTGACGGAAGGCGACCCCGAGGATAACGCTTGATTCTGCGTTGCCAGAGTTTGATTCTACGCTCACAGAGTTTGATTCTAAATTCTCAGCCCTTAACTCTACGGCCATAGTCCCTAACGCTATGGTCGTAGTTGCTTCGTGCCGGACATTCATGCTTCTTTGAAGCATTATTCGCGTAGAAGATTTGGCGGTATGCGTTTTTTGTACTAACTTCGCCCGAAAATTCGAAAATAATATGAAGACATTAGCGTGTGGTGACGCAGGGCGCGTCGTGAGAATGAACTTCAGGAGTCTGATAGTTGCCTTGGTGCTGCTCGGAATGGCAGGAGAGTCTGCTGCGTGGGAGATGGCCAAGGCGAAAATCAGTACGCCGTGGGCGGCAGACGTATCGCCCGAGAATGTACATGGCGAATATCCGCGCCCGCAGATGGTGCGCGAGCAATGGCAGAATCTCAACGGCTTGTGGCAATGGCAGTCGCTCAAGCAGATGACGCAGGAGCTGTCGGAAACGGCATGGAAGGAAATACTCGTACCCTTTGCTCCGGAGGCTCCCCTGAGCGGCATAGGCCGTCATGCTGAAAGCATGGCCTATCGCCGGACATTCAACGTGCCGGAGGCGTGGAAGGGAGAGCGCGTGCTGCTTCACTTCGAGGCGGTTGACTGGCGTTGCGAGGCATTTGTCAACGGCACCTCCGTAGGCAAGCACGAAGGTGGATACGACCCCTTTACGTTCGACATCACGGAAGTGATAAAAGGTAAGGTAGGGGAGCATGAACTTGTGCTGCGCGTCTATGACCCCACGGACAACGACGCCGTGCCCCGGGGCAAGCAGGTGCTCAGCCCGGGCGGCATCTTCTACACCTGCACCAGCGGCATCTGGCAGACGGTATGGATGGAGGCTGTCCCGCAGACTTATATTGCAGATTACCACGTAGCAACCGATATTGATAATGGTACGGCAACCTTTACCGTCACGGCTGGTGGCGAGGCTCCTGCCGAGGGGACGACGTTCATCGTTAGCGTTCGGCATGGTTCCGACGTAGTAGCCGTCGGTACGGCTGAAGTAGGGCAGCCGCTTGTCTTAGCAATCCCCGATGCTGAACTTTGGGAACCCGAGCACCCCTTCCTCTACGATGCCACGATGAGCTTGGGCAACGATGTCGTCGAGACCTACTTCGGCATGCGAAAAATCAGTCTGCTGCGTGAGGGAAGCTGGTATCGTCTGGCACTCAACAACCGCTTCCTCTTCCAGATGGGTCCTCTTGACCAAGGCTTTTGGCCCGATGGCATCTATACCGCCCCCAGCGACGAGGCCTTGAAGAGCGATATCGTCACCATGAAGCGGATGGGATTCAACATGGTGCGTAAGCACATCAAAGTGGAGCCCCGCCGCTGGTACTACTGGTGCGACCGCCTCGGGCTGATGGTATGGCAGGATATGCCCGGCGAGAACTATGGCGGCAAGGGCGGCGTGCCCAACAACGGCGAATATTTTGAGCGCGAACTGACAGCTCTTGTCGAAACACACTACAACGCCCCCAGCATCGTCATGTGGGTCATCTTCAACGAGGGAGGCGGTCAGACCGACAGAGCCTACACCAAACGCTTTGTCGATTTGGTGCGTAAGCTCGACAAGACGCGTCTCATCAACGAGGCATCCGGCTGGAACCATCACGGCTATGGCGATGTGAAAGACATCCATCCCTATCCGGCGCCCTCCTATACCACCACGTCGAACAAACAGGCTACGGCCTGCGGCGAATACGGAGGTGTGCAGTATGTGCTTGAAGACCATCTCTGGGCCTCCGACCATTGGGGCTACGCCTCTGTGGAGAGTCCCGAGGAACTCGACGACACCTATACCACCTATGCCCGGAAACTGGCTTTCTACAAATCGCAGAAGGGTCTTTCAGCAGCCGTCTATACCCAGCTTACCGACGTGGAGGTGGAAGTCAACGGCCTGATGAGCTACGACCGTGTGGTAAAGTCGGACATCAATCGTCTCTTTGCGGCCAACCGTATCGCCATTGAGAGCGAGGGACAGCCCATCCCCTACCTGCTGTCGCCGGCTGACGAGAACGGCGAGACGTGGCGCTATACCACCAATCCTCCTTCAACGCCCAAATGGTATGCTCCGGATTTCGACGACAGCGATTGGAAGACTGGCAAAGCAGGCTTTGGGGCCAACGGCCTTGCAAATATGCAATACGGCACAAAGTGGACGACGACAGGAATTTGGATTCGTCGCACCCTTGACCTCGACCTCACACATGAGGAACTTGCCAAGTTGACGCTTCGCATCTACTACGATGAGGATACGGAGTTCTATATCAACGGCGTACTGGCATTTTCTGCCACGGGCTATATTACCGACTACAAGAACGTTGCCATCAGCGATGCCGCGCGGGCAGCCATCAATCCCCATGGCACCAATACGCTGGCGGCGCACACTAAGCAGACGGCTGGTGGACAGTTTATTGACATCGCGCTCTTTGTCGATAATGCCTCCCCTACCTATAGCGTCACAAATGCTGTCCGCGTAGCAATGGGCTACTCCCATTCGTCCGAGGTGAGTTTCACCCTCGGCTGTGCAGCCAACACGTCGGCTACTGAGCCTGAATACACCATGGAGGTGAAGCGGCTGCCCTTTGCCAAGGCTCCTGCCACACCTGTGCTGGGATTGGATGACACGCGGCTCATCGATACTCAGGAGCTGCTTTTCGATGTGGGTACCTTGCTAGCAAATGTCGATACGACGAAACCCGTGAAAATCTTCTTCAAAGTCAACACCACGAAGCGAGGCCACGGACAAGGTGGTGTGACGGCAGCCTATTATGAGGATGCCTCGTCAGGAACCACGCTCGTTGAGTCCCTCTTTCCCAAACTGGTACCCGTGACCGGCGGTACGGATACCGAATGGATGTCAGCCGTTTTCAACCCTGCTACGGCACTACCAAAGCCTGATGACATAACCTCCATTCCCAACGGCGACCTCAATTTCGAGGTCGCTCCTGCTGTGGTGACGAAGGGAAGGAAGACCTGGCTGCATAATCTCTCGGCGCTTCCGGAGAATCAGTTGGCATGGATGGTCACAGCCCCCGACGGCAGCAGCACCCTTATTGCCGGCGGCAACACCTCGTTCGTCCCCACCATGCCCGGCAGCTATAGCGTCAGCCAGCTCGATTTGGTTTTCGGCGCGCAGTTGACGAAGGAGAACGCGTTGATTGTTTGTAACGCCCCCTCTGGCGACGGTATGTCGTTTCGCGACGAAGCCCACGTTTCGATGCCTTCGCCCTTGACGGAGCGTACCTATAAATACACCCTCGACTGGTGGATGATGCCTAAGGAGAAGACTGACAGCTGCGTGACGATGCACGAGCCGACAGATACCGAGTTCCGGCTGACCATAGGGGCCAAGGGTGTGATGACGGTTGTGGCAGGCGACAAGACAGCCGTCACGCCAGAAGGCTTTGTCATCGCCGACGAATGGCATCACTATGCCCTCGTGTTCTACTACTCCCGCTTCTATTTCTACCGCGACGGCGTGCTCATCCATAATGTAGCGGGGCCCACGGCCAGCCCGGCGTGGGAGGGCTTTCTCATGGAAGGGCAGCATTGCGTCATCGATGAGTTCCGCTTCTGGGCGAGCCGTCTGACGCAAGACCGTTTGCGGGAGATTTGTGTGGCGCCGCTGGCAAACCCCGAGGCTGAGGCTGCTTCGTCGGCTGCGTTGACGGTCTATCTGAATTTCGATAAGTTCGATGCCGAAACCCGCAACGCTTCCAACCTTGCCGTTCCCTCCAATTCCGCGAGCTACTGCCGGGGCGTTTCTTTTGAGCCGTCGGACGGCGTCTTTGGCTTCGACTTCAGCAATGCCAAGGCGAAGTCCGTTGATGTCACAGCCGACTACCTCACCAACTACCGCGCCCCGTTCCTCCATACCTCCGATGCTGCTATCGATGGCTATGCCTCGCGCTTCTGTGAACTGGAGATGAATTCCGAAGCATCCCGTTGGGGAACGCTTTCGTGGAACGAAGGACTGCAAGGCCTTATCTCTGTCGATACCCACCGCTCGTCAGCCCTGCTGTTGCAGTCCAGCTGGTATGGTCCGGCAATGAATGGCGATGGCTGTTTCCTTGGCCAGGTGGTGAAGCTACCTGCCGGCTGCTACACCTTCTCCGTTTCGCTTGCTGAAGCTACGGACTGCTGGAGATGCAGTATTCATGCTTCAGCGATGCAGGTCTCGGCTCCTCTTACCGACGGTAGCGTCAGTTTCATGCTGCC
Organism: Bacteroidales bacterium UBA1189; assembly: GCA_002309805.1. Taxonomy (GTDB): domain Bacteria; phylum Bacteroidota; class Bacteroidia; order Bacteroidales; family Bacteroidaceae; genus UBA1189. Next base: position 21,139 of record DBYJ01000023.1, read on the forward strand.
CTACGATTCAGAGGTTACCCTCGGCATCGACATTCGTCTGCCCGCCTACGGACGTGCGCTCATCAACAGTTTCCGTCTCGTTCGCCATCCTGTCGATGCCGTTGAGGCCGATGGCGAGGTGCTGCCAACAGGGATTCAAACCACCTCCTTGCTCCCCTATGAAGACGAGAGCCTCTACGACCTTAGCGGACGTCGCGTTCTTCAGCCCGCAAACGCTGGCATTTATATCCAAAAGGGAAAGAAAATAATCATTAGATAATAAAATTCAAAGATCTAATTATATGAAAAGCAGAGCGTTTTATTTTTCATTTGTTATTTTTCTATTTTCATTTGTGCTATTCTGTGGCAGCGTTACTGCCCAGACCATCCGCATCTCCACGTCGAAGACCGACCTCGTCCTCCGTGTGGGGCGTGACGGGCGTCTGCATCAGTCCTATCTGGGTGCCCGCTTGGGCGGCGATGCCGACTTTGCCCACCTCTCCGATGGCCCCGAAGCCTATATTACGCACGGCATGGAGGACTACTTCGAGCCCGCCCTTGAAATCCGTCAGCCCGATGGCCGTTCATCCATCCTGCTGAAATACAAGGAGCATAGCGTCAGCATTCCCTCCGCAGACGTTACTGAGACCGTCATCACTCTCGCAGACGAAGTCTATCCCGTTACCGTCCGCCTTCGCTTTACCGCCTACGAGCGCGACAACATCATCGTCGCTTCCAGCGAGATTACCAATACCGGCAAGGGAAGGAAAGCCCCCACGATGACGCTCTGCCGCTACGCCTCGTCGATGCTCCACTTCGCCGGCGGCGACTACCGCCTGACTGAGTTCTCGGGCGACTGGGCCGAAGAGGCCAAGATGACGACCGCGCCCCTCACCTTCGGCAAGAAGGTGCTCGACACCAAGCTCGGCACCCGCGCCAACATGTTCACACCCCCCATGTTCATCGTCTCGTTCGATGGCCAGGCCGACGAGCACACGGGTACCGCCCTTCTCGGCACCCTCGGCTGGACGGGCAACTTCCGCTTCGCCTTCGAGGTCACCCAGACGGGCGAGCTGCGCGTCATCAGCGGCATCAACCCCTACTACTCCGAGCGCGCCCTGCGCCCAGGCGACACCTTCGTCACCCCCGACTTCATCTTCACCCTCTCCACGACGGGCCTCGGCGACGCCTCGCGCGACATCCATCGCTGGGCGCGCGACTACCAGCTCTACCAGGGCCACGAGGAGCGCTACACCCTGCTCAACAACTGGGAGGCCACCTACTTCAGCTTCGACGAGGAGCGCCTCATCCAGCTGATGGATAATGCCGCCGACATGGGCGTTGACCTCTTCCTGCTCGACGACGGCTGGTTTGGCAACAAATACCCCCGCTCGTCCGACCGTCAGGGACTTGGCGACTGGGAGGAGACGCACGACAAGCTGCCCGGCGGCGTCGCCCGTCTGACGCAGGCCGCCAGCGAGAAGGGCATCCGCTTCGGCATTTGGGTGGAGCCTGAGATGGTCAACCCCAAGAGCGAGCTTTACGAGAAGCACCCCGACTGGGTTATCCACCAGCCCGATGTCCGCGACGAGTATTACTTCCGCAACCAACTCGTCCTCGACCTCTCCAATCCCGCCGTGCAGGACTACGTTTTCTCCATTATCGACCGTCTCATGACCGATTACCCCGATATCGCCTTCATGAAGTGGGACTGCAACAGCCCTATTACCAACATCTGGTCGCCTTATCTGAAGGAAAAGCAGACGCAGCTCTACGTCGATTACGTCCACGGCCTTTATAATGTCCTTGAGCGCATCAACGCCAAGTATCCTGCGTTGCGCATGATGCTCTGCTCGGGCGGTAGCGGGCGTATCGACTATAAGGCTCTCAGCTACTTTACCGAGTTCTGGGCCAGCGATAACACCAATCCTATCGACCGTCTCTTCATCCAGTATGGCTATTCGTTCTTCTACCCTTCGCGTGCCGTCTGTGCCCACGTCACCTCGTGGAACCGTAATGCCAGCATCAAGTTCCGTACCGATGTCGCCTCGATGGGCAAGCTGGGCTTCGACATCCGCTTCAACGAACTCGACGAGCGTGATCAGGAGTACATTCGTCAGGCTGTGAAGAATTGGAAGCGCCTCTCCTACGTTATTGCCGACGGCGACCAGTACCGCCTCTATTCGCCCTACGATGGCCCTCACGCCGCTACCCAGTTCGTCAGCCCGTGCGACGGCAAGAGCATCCTCTTCGCCTTCGACGTCCACCCCATGGCCTACGACCGCACCCGTCCCCTTCGCCTTGAGGGTCTGGACCCTGATGCCGACTATATCGTCGAGGAAATCAACCTCATGCCCGGCGCCCGCAGCAGCCTCCGAGGCAACGGCCAGACCTACTCCGGACGCTACCTGATGACCGTCGGCCTCGACGTCTTCACCAGCGGCGACCTCCGCAGCCGTGTCGTAGAAATCACGAAGAAATAGGAATCATGAAAAGTCAGGAGTTAGGAAAATCAGGCTTGCACACTTTGGTCGCAACGTGGTTTTCCTAACTCTTAATAAAAAAGACTCATTCACGGTTTTTTCATTGCGATGGTTAAATGTTTTCATCGCAATGATTAAATGTTTTCATTGCAATGGTTAAATGTTTTCATTGCGATGGTTAAATGTTTTCACTGCAATGGTTAAATGTTTTCACTGCGATGAAAGATTATTTTCACTGCAATGAAAGATTGTTTTCATTGCGATGAAAAACTTTTATTCCCTTACGCTGCACGGATAAAGCCCTGTTTCCCAGGTTTAATTCCTCATTCTTCATTCTTTTATTTTTCATTCGCTTTTGATGACTTCTGCGGGGTTCTCGCGGGCGGTGCGCCAGACGCGGCTGCCTACGCAGAGGGCGATGAGGAGGGCGGTGGCGACGAAGATGCCGATGTAGAACAGGGGGCCGATGGTGATGCGCTTCAGATACTGCTCCAGCCAGCCGTGCATGATGAGGTAGCCGACGGGGAATGCCACAGCGGCGCCGATGACGAGGATAAGGCCGTACTCCTTGACGAACATCCCAAGGATGTCCTTTAGCTTTGCGCCGTGAATCTTACGCAGGGCAATCTCCTTGCGCCGCTGGCGGCAGGCGAGGGTGATGATGCTATAGACGCCGAAGATGGCTATCAGGATACAGACCGCCGTGACCAACGTCAGCAAGCGGCTGAGGTTGTTTTCGCTCTTGAATTGCCAGTTATAGACTTCTTCTGCGTACGTTATAGAGTATTTTTCGTCGGGGAACGGCTTCATCATCTCTGCGATCTGCTCCTCGACCTCCTTCTTCATGCCGTGATGGTAGGAGAAATTGATGTACCAAAACGACCTGTTCTCGTATTCGTAGTCGGAAGGGCGGCGGAAGAATATGGGCTTTCCTTTCTGGCGGACGTTGAGCGTCTGGATGTCCTTGATGACGGCGACTACGGTGGCCGTATGGTAAAAATTATGGCTCCAGTCGTTATCGTGTCTGTAATAGATGGTTTTGCCGACCGCCTCCTTCAGTCCCAGCATGTCGCGGGTCGATTCGCAGATGATGATTTCGTTGTCGCTCCACGATTCGCGCTTGGGTAGCGTGCCATCAAGCACGGTGAAGCCGTAGATGGGATTGGCAGGATCGAATATATCCATATAGTATTCAGTTGCCAAGCCCTCGTCCTCCAGCGAAGCCTTAAGGTAATACTGACCTTTGGAGTAGTTTCCTGTGTAGAAGTTGCTGCCAATCATTACGTCTTCTACGGCAGGCAGCTCGGCCAACTTGGCGTCGAGGGCATTGTCCTTGATGAAATTATTCTCTACGGGAATCAAATTACCACTATTGCTGATTCTACCCTGAAAGGTCAGGCAGGCGTTATCCTTTAGCCTCGCGCCTTGGTCGGTATTCTTCATGAACCAGAGCTGGCGCAGCATCACCACGGCGCAGAAGACAAAGCAAAGGCTGACGGTCAGCTGCACGCCGATGCTGGCCGACGAGAATACGTGACGCCGGGCCGCGGCAGGGCTGATGGACGACGAGAGGGTGCGGCGGCGCACAATCTCTACCGCTCCGAGGCTCAGCACGAGGCAGGCGACCAGCACGCCCAGCATGATGAGCAGCGCATGGCCCATGATGTAGCCGCCGCCCATGCGGATGCCCGCAAAGTCGGCAAAGACATCCTTCAGGACGAACACTCCCACCATGCCGAGCACGATGGCGCTGCCCAACGTGACGAGCAGTTCGACGGCGAACATTGCCACCAGTCCGCGATGGCTTGAGCCGTGAACGAGACGAAGCGCCATCTCGCGCTTGCGCCCGCGCAACCTATTTAAATAAAGCGTGAGGAAGTTGATGAGGGCGCAGGCGGTGAGCAGGATGCTGGCCAGCAGGAACGCCCGCATGTGGGCATACGAGAGCTTGTTGTTGTAGTTGTAGTGGTGCAGCTTTGTTAAGGGGATGAGTTTGATGTGAACGGGAGCGAACGGCGGCGCGTCGATAGCCTCGCCAATCTTCTCCTCGAACGACTTCCGCACGTCGGCTCCCGGATGAAGGTGCACCAGAATCCGCTCCACACTATTGCGGGAATCGGGTCTTTCGTTCGGAAGGATGTGGTCGAAGAGGAAGGTCGTGTGCTTACTGTACGAGCGAACGATGGCGACAACCGTTCGTTCCACGCCGCTCGCCGTCAGCTTCTGCCCAATGGGGTCTTCCGTTCCGAAGAGCCGCTTGGCGTATTCATCCGTCAGCACGATGCTCCCGGGCGTGAAGTGCTCCATGAACTTCGGGTCGCCCTGTACGACCTCGATGGGAAGAAAGTCGAGTACGTTCTGGTCAAAGAAGAGGCAGAAATGATACTCCCCTGTTTCGTTGAATAGGGAAATGTACTCGTCGTAAATGCTGCAGGCCGCCACCTCGGGCCATTCGCTCAGGATTTTGACGAGTGGGCTTGGAGACGAGAGTAGGTACTTTCCATCCCATTCCGAAGCGATGGCGTACTTGTCCTGATAGTCGGGGATGAAGGTGTTGTACGTGTTGTCGTAGCGAAGCCATAGGGCCGAGAGCGAGAGGCAGACGAAGCCGACGGCGAGGCCGACGATGGAGATGACGCTTTGCGTCTTGTAGCGTTCGAGGCTGCGCACGGCAACCGTGAGGTAATGAGCTAATAAATCTTTTTTCATTGTTCTTTTTTAGATTGTTTTCGTTTTTAGCTCTGCAAAGGTATAAGTAAAAAATTTTGACTTGTGCAAGAAAAGTGCACTTTTTGTGATTTTCGACGAAAATTGTTCAGAAATTGAACACTTTTTAAAAGCCAAATGACCAAAGTCAGGCGCCTTCGGCGCAATTAGGAATTAGGAATTAGAAATTAGGAATGGACGCAGCTCAACACTTTTTTATTGCTGTCTCTGAAAAAAACGGGAAAGAAGCAGTAGGGACGCCATGCGTTGACGTCTCTACTATAAAGTACAATTGCCGCGAAAAAGAGCTATTTCGTGGGGATGGTGGCGTTTACGGTATGGAGGAGAGGGCTGCGGTAGATGTCGGCAGGCATGATGCCTTCGCCTTGGGGTAGGGCGATGCCGGCAAGGCGGCAGAGCTGCGTCCAGTAGGGAGGGATGGTAAACTCGCTCTGGTCGGGGCCTGGGCGCAGGGGATTGGCGTCGGGGCCGTCGGGATTGCCGCGACGGGCGCGGGCGGGGGGAATGGTGCGGAGGTCGATGTCGATGAGCGGGAAGAGGGGACGGCCGTCGGCATCGAGGTAGCAGAGGTGTACAAGCTCGCTGCAATAGAGGTCGCCGCCCGGGCGGAACTCCATGTCGTACGCTACGCCCAGGTGTTGCTTGGCGTTGGCGATTGCCGCCTCGCCTGCGGCCTTGGTGGCGTCTTTTACCCTCATGATTTCCATACGGGGCAGGCGGCCGCCGTTGAGTGTGAACTGGCTGAGAAGCGTGTCGAGCGGATGACGATGGACGCCATACTTGAGCGTGGCGTCGATGGCGTAGATATCCTGACGGTCATCAACCTCGAGCATGGCGACGTGGATGAAGTTCTGGATGTTGGAGGTGGGGTAGTGGGTCTTGTCGTCGAGGTCGTAGTCGGCGGGGATGCTGATGAAGAGGAGGTCGCCCGTCTGGATGGGCTCGGCAGGGCCGAGGGTCTGGACGACGGGACGGATGGTGCCGTCGGGGTTGTAGAACATCTCCTCGTAGCAGACGCTTCGCCGGCCGGTGGCGGGGCCATAGCCGCCCAGCGAGAGGGTGCTGTTGTGGTAGAAGAGGTAGGTGTGCCCCTTGTAGTCGACGACGCCCGGGTGGATGGTGAAGCTGTCCTTGGCGGGTCCTGTGAGCTCGCCGCGGAACTCCCAGGGGCCTGTGACGTCGGGCGCCATGGCGTAGGAGATGGTCTCGCCACGGCTGCCCATGGAGGCATAGACCATGTACCACCACGTGCGGCCGTCGTCGGCACGCCGCTTGTAGAGCCAGGGACCCTCGACGTAGTTCTCCATGGGGAGGGCCGTGATGTCGCCGTCGAGTTCCGTCATCGAGGGCTTCAGCTTCGCCAGGAAGCAGGTGCCGTTGCCCCAGCTGAGCCATGCCGTGCCGTCGTCGTCGATGAAGACGGTCGGGTCGATGTCGTTCCACCAGCCGAGGGGGTGGGCGTTGGGCGTCATGCTGTCAACGATGAGAGGTTTTCCTATGGCATCCTTGAACGGTCCTGTGGGGCTGTCGCCGACGGCTACGCCGATGGCCTTGCAGTTGGGGTCGGCGCATTGGGTGCTGACGTAGTACCAATACTTGCCATCCTTCTCGACGACCTGTGCGGCCCATGCCTCGCCTGATGCCCAGCTGAAGTCGGCAGGGCTGAGAACGACGCCGTGCTCCGTCCACGTCTGCATGTCGTCGGTAGAGAAGCAGAGCCAGTTAGTGATATTAAAGCCGTAGAGGCCCTCGTAGCCCACGCTGTCCTCGAAGCACTCGTCGTGGCCCGTGTAGAGGTAGAGCCGTCCGTCGATGACCACCGGGGCGGGGTCGGCGGTATAGCAGGTGCGGACGAGGGGATTGCCCTCGTTCTGGAAGGTCACAGGCGCTTTACCCTTCTCTGCGCAGGCGCAGAGGAGGAGAAGGAGGAAGAATGAAGAATGAAAAATGAAGAATGAAGAATAAATAGCTCTGCCGAAGGCTGAAGGCCGAGGGCTGAGGGCTGAAGGCTGAGGGGTGTGGGCTGAGGACGTAAACATTTTATTTTTCATTTTTCATTCTTCATTTTTCATTCGATTATTGACTATAGACCATGGGCTTAATTAATCAGATAGGTCTTTGTCTTGCCCTTCCAGGTGGCTTTGACGGTAGCGCGTCCTGCGGCAATGGGGCTGACCTCGAACTGCACGGCGGGAACAATTGCCGAGGAAGTAGCCTCAATCTTGGAATTGTTGCGCAGGGGGGCGTAGAGCTGGTAGTGGGCGCAGTCGGTATAGCCGTTGGCGTTGGTGCTGTAGAGGGGCGTGGCGGGGATGGCGAGGCGCTTGCCGTCGACGGTAATGGTGATGTCAGGGGCTTCCGTGTATGGGCCGACGGCCAAGGGGGTGTTCTTGGAGAAGCCTATTCCGTGGAGGTCGAAGAGGCCATGCGGGCGCTGGGGACCCTGACGGCGGCCGAACTGCGGGCGGCCCTCGGGCTGCTGGGGCTGCTCAATCTCGGGCCCCTCGACGACGAGGTAGATGGCGTGCTTGCCCGTGAGGCCATTGACGGCTTCGACAGGCAGCGTAAAGTTCTTGGCCTCGCGCGGCGCGCCCGCAGGCACGTCGAGGACGGCAATCTCGCGTCCGTTCCACGTGCTGTTGGCGTAGGGGCCGTCGAGCATGACGTGAATCTTGAAGGCGCCATGCCCGCCGGGGGTGAGGAAGAGGTTGAGCTGGGTGTTGTTGCCCTTCTGCGTACCCTCGAAGGCGGGCACGCCCTTCGCGGTCTGCGCCAGTCCGCCGAAGCCGAAGTACTTGAAGCCGACGATGCCTCCGTTCTTGATGCCGGCGAGGTCCATGTGGTTCTTCCACACGTCGTGGTTGTCCTGCATCCATTCGTTGCTGCCGGGTCCGGCCATGTAGCAGGCATAGCCGGCGGAGTAGTAGGCGTAAGGGGGCAGGCCGAAGATCTGGAAGCCCTCGCTGGTGACCTCGGCGCCGCGGTATTCGTTGCCGTCGCTGGCCTTGGCCGTCCACTCGTTATTGGCTGTGAAGGGGTCGTAGCCCGTGATGTGCACCTGTCCGCCCTTGGCGACGGACTTCTTGTCCCACTCGATCTTCACGGGCGCCACCATGGGCTGGCGGGCGTTGCCGAAGCCGCGCGGCGGACGGTGGTAGAAGACGTACCATTGCCCGTTGATTTCCTGTAGCGAGCCGTGGGTGTTGTGTGCGGCGTTGGTGGTGGTGAGGCGTGTGCCGTTCTCGTTGGGCACGACGCCGCGGCTGTCCACGAGGACGCCGCCCGAGCGCCAGGGGCCGAGGGGGCTGTCGCCGTAGGCATAGCGCAGGGCGCTGTTGGTGTTGCCCAGGCCGTACTCCTTGCCGCTATAGCCGCTGAAGACCATCACGTACTTGTTGCCCACCTGGCGGATGCTGCTGGCCTCGAAGAAGTTGAAGTCGAGCGGGTTCTGTCCCTTGTAGAGCGCCTTGTACTCGCTTCCCTCCTTGTCGAGCAGGCGTCCGTCGGCACTACTGGCGGGGATGAAAGGGTCTATGCGGTCCGTGCCCGGGCGCTGGCTGTACATGGTGCTCTGGTCGAGCTCGACGGCTGTGGAGTGCTGGAAGCCGTAGAAGACGTAGGCGCGGAAGCCCTTGTCGAAGTCCTTGTCCTTCTTGTTCGTGATGTTTTCGACGAAGACGCTGGGGTCGAAGTCGATGAACGAGCCATCGACGCAGGCACGTCCGTCGGGCGTCAGGTTCACGGGTGTGAAGGGTCCGTCGGGGCGGTCGCTCTTGCAGACCGTCGCCACGCGGCGCCACCCGCGGCTGTGGGGATAGAGCCAGTAGGTTTTCTTCCCCGTCGTCTTGTCTTTGATCTCCACGAGGTCGGGGGCATACATGGTGTCCCATTGGCCATCAACAAAATGCGTGAAGATGGGACCCTCGTCGCGCCACTCCGTCAGGTTCTCGACGGGTGCCGACCACATGCGGATGTCGGGCCCGCAGTAGGCGGTATAGGTGACGTCGTGCGAGCCGATGATGTAGGCGCGCAGCTTGCCGGGGTTGTCGGGGTCTTCGAAGACGCGGGGCTCGCCGTCGGGCAGATGCTCCCACAGGGGGAGGTAGGGGTTCTGGGCGTTCGTGCCCAGCACGGTCAGCAGCAGGGCAGCAAGGGAAATCAGCTTACGGGTTTTCATTGGGGTAAAATTGTAAAGTGAATATTTTTGCAAAGAAAAGCCTTTTTCTTCGTATTTCCAAATTTTTCCGCTATCTTCGCCGCGAAATAAAAGTTGTTTTATGAATAATGTAGGAATTATGCAGCGTAAGTCTGGTTTTGCGGCAGTTGTTGTCGCTGTTTCTTTTTTATTAATAGGATGTAAGCCTTCGGCTCCCGACATGAAGTACTACCGCCGTGTGGTGACGGAGCTCAGCTCGTCGCGCTACCAGGGCAGGGGCTATGCCAGGGATGGCGTGCGGCTGACGTCGGCCTACCTCCAGCGCGAGTACCGCCGCGCAGGCGTGGATAATGTGGAGCTGCAGCCCTTCACCTTCGACGTCAACACCCACTCCGGCCAGGCCACGCTCAGCATCGACGGCCACGCCCTCGCCGCCGGCTACGAATGGACGTTGCGCGAGTTCTCGCCTGCCATCCACGGCACCTTCCCCCTCTACCGCCTCGACACCTTGGGCTACACGCCTGGGCAGCTCCTTGACGACCTTCAGCGGCCTGAGTACCAGGGCGCCTTTGTGGTGTGCGACTATTTCATGGCGCGCCATTTCCGCTCCGACCTCACGCGCCTCAAGGCCGACACCACCCTCTCCTGGGCGGGCATGATGCTGCTTTGGGAGCATCCTGAGCAACGCACACTCACGTACGAGCCGTATAAGAGTAAAGCCGAACCTGCAGCCTCTCCTAAAGGAGGGGTGAAAAAGAAGTCCTTCCCTTCAGGGGAGGATTTAGGAGAGGCTTCTTTGCCTTTGAAATACTACAAGGCCGAATCCTCTACTGTACACCCCAAGCCCGACGTCTGGGTGCGCGCTGATGCTTTTAATAGGTCAACGAGTCAACAAGTCAACAAGTCAACGGGTGGGAAGCTCAACGGGTCAACGGGTCAGAAGGTCACCATCGACGTAGATAACCAGTTCTATAAGGATTATCCGGCGGAGAACGTCATAGCCCGCATCGACGGCTTGCGCCACGACAGCTGCTACGTCTTTACCGCCCACTACGACCATCTCGGTACCTTCGGCCCTGACGTCATCTACTATGGCGCCAACGACAACGCCTCGGGCACGGCAGCCCTGCTGACGCTGGCGCGCTATTTTGCCCACCATCGTCCGCCGTTCGACATTCTCTTCCTCTCCGTCTCGGGCGAGGACTGCGGGCTCTACGGCTCCACCTACTATGCCGAGCACCCCCTCGTGCCGCTCGACCGTGTGAAATACCTTATCAACATCGATATGATTGGCGACAACAACCCCACTCTCTACTCCGAGGCCAGCGAGGCAGGTATGGACGGCTGGCGCCGATTCGACGAGTTGAATCGTCAGGGCGGCTACTTCCGCGAGCTGGAGCGTGGCGCTCTTGCTGCCAATAGCGACCATTATCCCTTTGCCGTCCGTGGCGTGCCCTGCGTATTCTTCGAGAACGAGGGCGGCGATGCCTTCCCCTTCTACCATACCCCCCTCGACGACATCGACCATATCCGCTTCGATAGCGCCCTGCCCGTCATGCAGCTTGTCATCGATTTTATTGAAAAGTAGGTCAACGAGTCAACGAGTCAACAAGTCAACGCACGGAGCAGCAAAAGCAAAGATGTGCTTACACAATCTCTGCCGAGTCGCGACGGACGTAGAGCAAAGCTCAACGGGTCAACGAGCCAACAAGTCCTTTTTAATTCCTAATTCCTAATTTCTAATTCCTAATTTTAATATTCTTTTCGCGAACTCCCAGATGACGATGCCGGCGGTTACGGAGACGTTGAGCGAGTGTTTCGTGCCGAACTGCGGCAACTCCAGGCAGCCGTCAGCCGCGTCCACCACCTCCTGCTGCACCCCCTTCACCTCGTGCCCGAGGATGACGGCAAACCTCCCCTGAGGCGCTTCGTCGATGAGGGTGTCCAGCTCCTGCAAGGGCGTGCTGCCGTGAGCCTGCTCGATGGCCAGCACCCTGTATCCCTCGTCCTTCAGCCGCCTGACGGCCGTCAGCGTGTCTGCCTCGTACGTCCAGGCCACGGCATCCTCGGCCCCCAGGGCGGTCTTGTGAATCTCCGGCGCCGGAGGCTGGGCCGTCATGCCGCAGAGCACGATGCGCTCCACGCGGTACGCATCCGCCGTGCGGAATACCGCCCCCACGTTGTGGAAGCTCCTCACGTTGTCCAGCACCACCACCAGCGGCATCTTCTCCGCCTTGCGGAACGCCTCCACATCCAGTCGTCCCATCTCCGTAATCCGTCTCTTCTGCATCATACCAATTGATTTTATCGTCGACAACTTATTTCTGCTGGGAGGGAGGATAGACGGTGTAACCCCAGGTGCGGGCGACGGACGAGAGGACGGATGCCCTTCGCTCGAAGTCCGGCCAGTCCTTCCGTTCAGCCTGGCTCCAGCCCGTTTCGGCAATGGCGAAAACGCGGGGGTAGAGCATCATCTCGGCATGCCAGGCATCCTGGACATGTTCCGTCCACAGGTTACCCTGAAGGCCCAGGACATGATGCGCATCCGCCTCGGAAACGCCCTCTGCCATCGGCTCGAAGGAATAGACCTTCTCCAGGGGCAGATAACGTCCCACAGGCCTGAACTGAGCCGGATCCTGATGATAATCCAGATAGCAGTAGTGCGTGGGCGTGAAGATCACATCGTGCCCCTCCCTGACGGCCTGCAGGCCTGCCTCCGTTCCGTGCCACGACATCACGGTGGCATCCGGAGCCAGCCCGCCCTGCAGGATTTCGTCCCAGCCGATGATGCGCTTGCCGTGCTCGTGGGCAAAGCGTTCCATCCGCCTGATCATGTAGCTCTGAAGCTCCTCCGCACTCTTCAGCCCCTCGGCCTTCATGCGGGCCTGACAGTCCGGACAAATCTTCCAGTTGTTTTTGCGGGCCTCGTCACCCCCGATGTGGATATACTTCGAGGGGAACAGGTCGAAAATCTCCAGCAACACCTTTTCCAGAAACTCGAAGGTGTTCTCCTTGCCTGGGCAGAGCTCCCAAGGGTCTCGTCCGCCGTTCGGCAGGCTACACGCCAGTTCGGGATAAGCCGCACGCGTCTCGTAGTTATGCCCAGGCATCTCTATTTCAGGAATCACCTCAATGTGCCTCTCGTCGGCAAAGGCGAGGATGTCAGCCACATCCTGCTTGGTATAGTACCCGCCGTAAGCCCCAGACGTACCCTCTTCCACGAAGGGCCCGCCCGTCTCATTCTTTTCCCAGTCCCAGAAGAAGGCCTCAGGGCGCCAGGCCGTCAACTGGGTGAGCTGCGGATAGGCATCAATCTGCACCCGCCAGCCCGGATTGTCCACCAGATGGAAGTGGAAGCGGTTCATCTTCAGGAGGGCCATCATCTCCAGCTGCTTCAGCACGAAGTCCTTACCTTGGAAATGCCGGCTCTCGTCCAGCATCACGCCCCTGTAGCGGAAGCGCGGCCAGTCCAGGATGGTGCAGCACGTCAGCGAGCTGTCCACGGACGCCATCATCCTGAGCGTCTGCCGGGCATAGAACACGCCCTCCTCGTCAGCCGCCACTATCCTCACGCGCCTCCTCCTCAGCTCCAGCCAATAGGCCGATTTCAGCTGCCAGTCAGCCAGTTTCCTCCCTTTCAGACGGCGGAGGAGAGCCTTTTCCGAGATGCGCACCTTTTCGCGCAGGCTGGCCACCTCGCCTTGGGCGACACTCCCAGAGCGTACCGAATACTCCGCCGGCATCGGTATCAGGTTCGTCGGTTGGGGCTGCGCCTGGATGCCCATCGTCCAAAGGGCAAGCACAAGCAGCATTCCTCGCACCACTCCGTGGCGTTTCAGGCGGTTATGCCTGTTCGGGCGGATTTGCAATCCGGCCGCGTTGAGTAGAGGGATTTGCAATCCCCCACTATCCCTCCTCATCTGTTCGGGCTGCGGATTACAAATCCGCTTCTCATAGCAGTCGGATTGCAAATCCGCCTGAACTGACCTCGTCCCACAAGGCTTATGCGCTCGCTTAATCAGGTTGCTCATAATAATACGAATAGTCGATGCCCTTCATGAACATCTCTCTGTCGTTGATGCGGTCGGTCATGGCCCCGTGGAGTAACGCCTTGATGTCACTTGCATCCGTGGTGCTGTTGCGCATGGCAGCCAGGTAGTCCTTCTTGTCAATCTGGCTCCAGTCTACACAAAGCCGCAAGCGCGTTTTGAACAGGAGGTCGAGCCAGATACGCGTTGCGCGCCCGTTGCCCTCCATGAAGGGATGAGCCACGTTCATCTCCACATATTTGTCCACTATCTCATCGAAAGTCGTCTCGGGCATCTGCTCGATAAGGCGCAAGTTCTGCATCAGATATTCGGCGCGGCAGAACAGCGTACCGTCCTTCCATATCGTCTTGGTGCGTATCTTTCCAGCAAAGTCGTACAATCCGCCAAAAAGATAGGCATGAATCTGTTGCAGGCACTCTACGGTACCCGGCCTCATGCTGTCCAGCAGGCCGCTCTCGATGAGCGTGTAGGCCTTTTTCTTACTCTGTCCGTCGATGCTGTTGTCGCTATAGACAAACCAGTCGAGGAAACTCTCCGTCTTTTTGCTCGGAATGACTCTTACCAGTTGTATGACATCCTCTTGCGAGAAGCAGTCGGTTGCATAGCGTTTCCCGTCGGCGGCTGTCATCTTCAGTTGACTACAACGTGTAGTCAACTCGCTCCCGCTTCTCTTCAGACGGGTTTTCAACACGCTCCAGTATTTCCGCGGATTAGGACTGTCGGTAATAGCAGCCACAATGTCCACCACCGAAAACCACCATTGAGCGTTTTCTTCTTCCCAAATGGCGCGAACCTTATGATCCTTATAGAATCTGAAAGACAACTTACTCATGGCATCTCCCTGTTGATTTCTATTCCCAACCTCACTATTACCTTTTCTATATGAAATTGCAAAGATAGGGTAAACCGAGCGAAATACCAAATTTTATTTGAATATTTCCGAGGCGCCCCCTATCTAAAAGCCCCGTGGGAGGTTAAAGATAGTGCAAGGCGAGAGATAATGCAAATTTATTTGCAATTAATCCATTAATAAAGTCCTCACGACGTGATCATGGAAGTCATCGTCGAGGACACACATCTGGTGCTTGCAATTGGGGCAGTTAAATGGGGTTTCATCTTGCAACTCCTTGGGAATGGGCTTCGAAAAATCCCAACTCATGAGCACCCCTTTCGAAACCTCAAACTCATGTCCGCATTGGGGACATTTTATTATATATAGCTGTGCCATAGTGGTAATTGAAGGATGTTTTCGATTATCTTAATCACCTTGTAATCATGCGACATCTTACCTGACTTTGTCCGTGCAAATATAGTGGTTTCTTTCGGATTTTGAAATGAAAAGTCGGAAAATTTGGTGGAAAGGGAGGAAAATAATAGGGAATGAAGAATGAAAAAAAGAAGGACGATGGGAGTCACGGAGGATTGTTTGTGCTCACCTGAAAACTGTATACTGAATCACTGAATCAATTGAGGGGCGATAGGGATTGGGATTTTTCCAGTGGAATGGATTCTTAACGTAGGGGAATAAAATCTTAACGCAGGGGAATAAAATTTTAGCGTAGTGCGTTAATAGTTCAGAGTCTTTTTTAGTTAAGAGTTAAGAATTAAGAGTTTAGAAAGGTGGAATTGATTCAGTATACAGTATACAGTTTTCTCATGAGCACATCATAGTGATTAGATAAGGTCAACAAGTCAACGGGTTGTCTTGTACTGAAATAGGTTGACTCATAACAGGCCTTAAATGTTAAATTTAAAGTTTTAAAAAGTTATGAGTAGACAGAGATTCAGCCGCGCCATGAAGCGCAGTATTTGCATTGAGTA
>DBYJ01000016.1:0-59645 GCA_002309805.1 Bacteroidales bacterium UBA1189
ATATAAATAATAATACACTCAAAAATCGCCCCTCTGAAATTACGGTTTTCCGCTCCCCGCCTCTTCTCCTCCTCTCTCCCCCGGAATACTAAAACGAAAATGACCTGTTGACCTCATGACCTCATGACCTCTACGGCTGTCCCCCCCATCCATCCCCGCCCTAAAGGGGGAAGGGAGACGGGAAAGGAGTGCACTTGGAGGCTTAAAGACGTCAAAATCGGCGCGAGAGACACCTACGGATAGCAAGTCTGACTGGCAAATAATAATGTATTATCTTTGCATCATAAAAACTAAGGAAAATGAAAAAAGTACTCACCCTCGGAAAAATCAATTTTTATTTGCTTTTTCAATCGGCTTGCACTACTTTTGCAAGCGCAATTCATAAAGTGTTATGATTACCCGTACATTGATTCGACAGAAGGTCGTGCAGATTCTATACGCCTATCTGCTCCGCGAGAACACGAACGCGGGGGCTGCCGAGAAGGAACTGACGTTCAGCTTGGACAAGGCTTACGACCTCTATCTCTACTTGTTGCTGCTGATGGTGGAAGTGAAACACTTCGCCGAGGACCGCATGGCGCTGCGCCGTATGCGCATGCAGCCTACGGAGGAGGACCTGAACCCTAACCTCCGCTTCGTCAGGAACCGCTTCATCTGCCAACTGGAGGAGAACAACGAGCTGGCTGAGCGCCGGAAGGGACTGAAGCGCTCGTGGAAGGATGCCGACGACGTGGTGCGACGCCTGTTTGAGGCCATCGAACACAGCACGCTCTACTGCGACTACATGAACGCCCCTGCCGAGCCTACCTATGAGGACGACCGTACGCTCTGGAGGAAGATCTACAAGCAGTTCATCATGGACAACGACGAGCTGGACAGCCTGTTCGAGGAGCAGAGCCTCTACTGGAACGACGACAAGGCGGTGGTGGACACGTTCGTGATGAAGACCATCAAGCAGTTCGACCCGTTGATGGGCGCCGATCAGGCGCTTCAGCCTCAGTACCACGACAGGGAGGATCCGGAGTTTGCACGCACGCTGCTGCGCCGCGCCCTGAAGAACGCCGGCACGTACCGCGAGCTCATCGACGAGCAGAGCAGCAACTGGACGGGCGAGCGCATCGCCTTCATGGACACCGTCATCATGGTGACGGCGCTGGCAGAGGTGACGTCGTTCCCCTCCATCCCGCTGAACGTGACGCTGAACGAGTACGTGGAGATTGCCAAATACTACAGCACGCCCCAGAGCGCATCGTTCATCAACGGCATCCTGGACGCCACAGCGAAGAAAATAAGAAATAACGCCTGACAAAAAGCCGAAGGACGTGTTTCATCACACATGGAAATAAAAAACGTTAAACAATAAAATACTAAAACAATGTTCCCACTACAAGAAGCTGCTGCCCCTACGGCAGCCCAGGGCGCAGGGTCGTTCCTCGCATCGCCCTTGTTCATGATTATCCTGCTGTTCGTCATCATGTACGTCTTCATGATCATGCCTCAGCGCAAGCAGCAGAAGCAGATCGAGGCCTTCCGCCGCAGCCTGCAGCCCGGCTCGAAGGTCGTCACCAGCGGAGGTGTCTACGGCATCGTCAAGGAAATCAATATGGAGAACGGCAAGGAGGTGGTGACGCTGGAGATTGCCTCGGGCGTACGCATCCGCATCGACAAGGCCAACGTCTTTGCCGACCCGTCCACCATGCCCCAGCCGACGAAGAAGTGAGTCTGGAGTTAAGGGTTAAAGGATAAGGGTTAAANNAAAGGTTAAGGGTTGAAGGTTAGAGGGTTAGCGTCATGAAGAAGCCGAAAAACAACGACCTGCTGGTCTTCCTCGTCTTCTTTGTCGTCGTGTTCTTCTACTGGTATCTGGTGAGCATGGGCGAGGAGCATGAAACGAAGTTCAACTTCGACATCGTGCTGAAGCACCTGCCCTCTGACGTCATCGTCACCGAAGTGCCTACGGAGAAGCTGACGCTCGTGGTGCGCGACAAGGGTGAGAGAATCCTGAGCTACCGCACGCGCCGCACGTTCCGCCAGCTGGCTGTGGACTGCCGTAACTACCGCGCCGTGAACGGCCATGTGATCATCACGGGTCCGGCGCTGGAGGAGCTGATGGAGGGCATCCTCTCATCGTCAGCCCAGATCCAGTCCATCGTACCCGACACCATCCAATACTACGTGGCTCCCGCTGCGGGACGAAGGCTGCCCGTGCGCCTCACAGGCAGCGTCAGCGCCGATGCCAGCCACGTCATCGGCAGCCAGCGGCTCAGGCCCGACAGCGTCACCGTACACGCGCCCCGTAACATACTCGACACCATGACGTGCGTCCGCACCGAGCCCGTCTCCCTTGTGGGCCTGAAGGACTCCGTGACTGCCGACGTGGCACTGGTGCATCCCCAGCGAGGCATGCTCTACGAGCCCGAGACGGCGCACCTGAGCGTACAGGTGACACCCTTCGTGGAGAAGTCGTTCGAGCTGCCCGTCAAGGGCTGGCTGCTGCCCCGCGAGGGGGGGGTGGTGAAGACGTTCCCCTCGAAGGCCAGCGTCAGGTTCCAGGTGAGCCTCGAGCAGTTCTACGACATCACGCCCGAGCAGTTCATGCTGGCTATCGACTACACCGAGCTGGGCGCCGACGACGGGGGCAAGGCACGCCTGCACCTCATCGAGAAGCCTGAAGGCATACGTTCCATCACCATCTCGCCTGCCGAAGTGGACTATTTGATTGAAATCGATGAGACCCCTTAAAATCGGCATCACAGGCGGCATAGGCAGCGGCAAGTCGGGCGTGTCGGAGCTGCTGCGCATAGCGGGCATCCCCGTCTACGACTGCGACAGCGAGGCGCGCCGCCTGATGAACACCAGTCCCACCCTGCGCGAAGCCCTGACAACCTTGGCAGGGGAAGATGTGTATGCCTCAGATAGCCAGGCTGCAGACGCCCAGACCGGAAAAGTTCTTAACCGACGCTATCTGGCTGACTTCATGTTCGGACACCCTGAGCGGGTGAAGGCCGTAAATGCGCTGGTGCATCCCGCTGTGCGCGAGGACTTCTGCGCATGGGCCGAACGGCAGGAGGGAGCAGACGTCGTGGGCGTAGAGTCGGCCATCCTGTTTGAGGCAGGCATGCGCGAGGACGTGGACGTCACGGTGCTCGTCTTCACCCCCCGTGCTGAGCGCATCCAGCGCGCCATGGCACGCGACGGAGCCACCGAGGAGAGCGTACGCGCCCGACTGGCAAGCCAGATGCCCGATGTGGAGAAAATACCCCTTGTGGACTTCATCATCCGCAACGCCGAAGCCGATGCCATCACCCCCCAGGTAATGGAACTGATAAAAGAGTTGAAGAATTATAAAATTAAAAATTAGGAACCGATGGAGCAGCGAGAGCAGAGATGTGCTTGCACAGTCTATGCAGAGTCGCGACAGAGGAAGAACGTAGTTCAATTAGAAATAAAAAATTAAAAAAATAGAAGAATAATGTTACGAAAGATTCTCACTATCTCCGGCAAGCCCGGACTCTACCGGCTGTTGAGCAACGGCCGTGGTATGCTGATTGTTGAAACCCTCGACGCCACCCACAAGCGCGTCCCCGTGTATGCTACGGACAAGGTGGTCTCGCTGGGCGACATCGCCATGTACACCGACGACGAGGAGGTGCCTCTCTGGCAGGTGTTGGAGAACATCAAGGCCCGTACCGAGGGCAAGGCACTCGACATTGACTACAAACAGGCCACGAACGACGAGTTGGCAGCCTTCTTCGCTGAGGTGCTGCCCAACTACGACCGAGACCGCGTCTATATGACCCACGTGCGCAAGCTCGTGCAATGGTACAACATCCTCGTTGCCGAAGGACTCACCGACTTTAAACCCTTGGACGAAGAGGAGGTCAAAGAGAGTGAAAAGTGATTAGTGAATAGTGAATAGAAACGTAAAAAACCTGTAGATTATGAAGAAACTCCTTTCCCTCAGTCTGACACTGTCCTTGTTACTGACCTCCTGCTCCGCTTCGGCGCAGGGCCTGGGCGGCGTCCTTAAGTCCATCCTCGGCGGAAACAACACCGAGCAGACTACCACTACTACCCAGCAGCAGACTACCACCCAGCAGCAGACATCGACTGACACGCCGACGGTGGGCGACGTCTCGGGCATCCTCAGCGGCGTACTCGGCGCACTCGGAGGAGCCAGCGGCAAGACTACCGACGACGGACAGGCCGTCTCAAATGACGGTGTCATTAGCGGCATCCTCGGTTCCATCCTCGACGCCTTCACTACCGTCAAAGAGGACAACCTCTACGGCACGTGGAACTTCAAGGGCAGTGCCTTCGTCTTCGAAAGCGACAACGTCCTTGCTACCCTCGGCAGCGATGCCGTAGCCAACCAGGTGGCAGCCAAGGTGGACAGCTACCTCGCCAAGGTGGGCGTGAAGGAAGGCGCCTGCTCCGTCACCTTCAACGAGGATGGCACTTGCACCTTCAACGTGGGCGCACGCGGCATCAACGGCACCTATGTCTACGATGCCAAGGCCAAGACCATCGCCTTCACCTTCGGCCTCATCAAGACCACGGCCTACACCGTCTATGAGCAGAACACGCTGAACATCGTCTTCCAGTCCAACGCCCTGCTGAAGATTCTGAAAGCCGTCTGCGCTGCAAGCAGCAACAGCACCCTGAAGTTGCTCAACACCCTGCTCACCCAGTACAACGGCCTGCGCGTCGGCATGGGCTTCACGAAGTAATCCCCCTGCCCCAACAGCACACGCACAAATGATTCGGGCTGCGCCGGAGAGGACGCAGCCCGATTAGTTTTCTATCGGATAATCACGCGGCTCAGCTGCCTGCGGTACGCTGCATGAGGCGGCGTATCTGGGCATCCTCACCCACGACCCACACGACATCGCCCTCCTGGAATACCAGCTCAGGAACGGGACGCAGCAGGTCTTCCTCCCCACGGTCTATACCCACAACCATACAACGATCGTCCTTGCGTATGCCGCTGCCCGTGACGCTGGTACCCACAAGAGGAGAGCCTGCAGTAACGGCAATCTGACGCAGCACCATCTCCTTGTCCGTCGAGGGAGGCAGAGCCTGGATGCGCGCACGCTCGTCGCTGAGAGCTGCCGAGAAGCGGCGCAACTGCTCATCGGTACCAATGAGCTGCACCCTGTCACCTGGGAAGAGGGGTAGGTCAGCAGGGGGTATGTTGATGCGGCGTGTGCCACGCAGGATGGAAGCGACATTGACATCGTAGCGCCGGCGCCAGTCGAGCTGACGAAGGTTCTTGCCGCCCCAGTCAGAGCGATCTGGAATGGTGATTTCAGCCAGATGGAGGTCGCGGCTCAGTAAGGCTCCGGCATACTTGGGACGCTTTTTCTCCGCAGCCTCAGCCTTGGAATTGAGGTTGTCGAAGAAGGTGGATTCCAAGGCCTGCTGGCGGTTCTTCAGCTGGCGCGAGAAGAGTAGGAAGATGAGCACGGCAGCTATGATGCCGATGAGCACGGCAATGGAGGCGTGATAGTGCTGATTGACAGCTACGGTAATAATGACGATGACAGCAGCCAGACGGAACAGCACGATAGCCAGCAACGGCGCACGGTTGAACTGACGGTCGTTCCACAGTTCCCAGAACTTGGGCGTGAAACAATGCTTGAGCAACAGCGGGCGCATGAAGGGCGAGAGTACCACCAGCGTCACTGCCAGCGTAGCAAGATGTGCCCAATTGTCGGGCAACAGACCATCCATCAGGGGATAGAGTATCTTCGACGAAAGCACGAGGATGGCAATACACAGCACACCATAGACGAGCATGGGTGTGAGCATATCGGTGAGCATCTTCTTCCACTTGTTCTCGTCGCGAGCCGTCGTAGAGCCCGCGTCGTAGCGTGCCAGAGCCGTCTTCAGTTTCTCAGGGATGCGTGGCTCAATCCAGTCGGCAACGGGATTGGCAAGGCGTATCATGGTGGGCGTCATAAAGGTAGTAACGACGCTGACGGAAACGATGATGGGATAGATGAAGTCGCTGATAGCCCCCAGACTGATACCGAGGGTGGCAATGATGAACGAGAACTCGCCCACAGGCGCAAGGCTGAAGCTGCTCTGCAGCGATGTGCGCACATCGACACCACCCAGCATGAACGAGAACACACCCACGACGCTGCGGATGACAAGCACCACAAGCGTAATGACGACAATGGGCAGCCAGTACTTAGCCAGCATGGCAGGATTAATCATCATGCCCACAGAGACGAAGAACACAGCTGCAAAAAGGTCCTTGATGGGCGTTACGAGATGCTCTATATGCTCCGATTCGACTGTCTCAGCCAGGATGCTGCCCATAACGAAAGCTCCGAAGGCAGGCGAGAAGCCTGCCAACGACGCCAGCACTACCATCAGGAAGCAAAGTGCCAGCGAGACAATGAGCAGGGTCTCGTCATTCATCAGACTGCGGCCCTTACGCAACAGCAGCGGCACAAGGTAGATACCCAGCACAAACCACAGGATAAGGTAGAACACCATCTTGCCCATGCTCATCAGCAACTCTCCCCCATCGACCTTGCCGCCCGCGCCCAGCGTACCGAAAAGCAGCATCATGACAATGGCAATGATATCCTCGAGTATGAGCACGCTGAACACCAGCGAGGCAAACTTCTGCTGGCGCAAGCCGAGGTCGTCGAAGGCCTTGACAATGATGCCCGTAGAGGACATGGCAAGCATACCGCCCAAGTAGAGCCCGTTCATAAACGACCATCCGAACAGCCCTCCCACGAGAATGCCTACAGCTATCATGCACGCCGTGCTGGTGATGACGGCAATGATGGGCGTGCTACCCGCCTTGAGCAGCTTGCGGAAGCTGAACTCCAGTCCGAGCGAGAAGAGGAGGAAGATGACGCCAATCTCGGCCCAGGTGCTCACCTCGGCACTATCGGCAACGGAAGGAGTGTAGGGCATGTAGGGACTGGCGAGGAAGCCTGCTACAATATAGCCCAGCACCACGGGCTGCTTGAGTTTCTTGAATAACAGGGTCATCACACCTGCGCAGAGCAGGATGAGGGCAAGGTCAGATATCAACTGAGGAAGGTGTTCCACTATTCAGATTGAAGATTGAGGATGAAAGATTGAAGATTAAGGATTTCAAGATTATTCGGCTACGATGGAGGCAAGATGGACGATAGTCATCATGGCCTTCTGCATGGTCTGAATGGGGACGTACTCGTAACGGCTATGGAAGTTCATGCCGCCTGCGAAGATATTGGGACACGGCAGCCCCTTAAAGGAGAGCTGTGCCCCGTCAGTACCTCCTCGGATGGCCTTGATGCGGGGTTCCACATCGGCACGGCGCATGGCTTCGCACGCCATATCAATGATGTACATGACGGGTTCGATGACCTCGCGCATGTTGGCATACTGGTCGGTTATCTCCACAGTTGCCACGCGCTCTCCGTAACGCTCGTTGAGGTTATCCACCATGCGCTGGACAAACGCCTTACGGCTTTCGAAGATATCGTGGTCATGGTCCCGGATAATGAGGCTGACGACGGCGCTATCCACGGTACCGCTGACGGATGTGGGATGGAAGAATCCTTCGTAGTCTTCCGTCTGCTCGGGCGACTGCTGGGGAGGCAGGGCGCAAACCAATTCAGAAGCGATGCGTAGGGCATTGAGCATCTTACCTTTGGCATAGCCAGGGTGGACGTTACGCCCCTGGATGGTGATGCGTGCCGAGGCAGCGTTGAAATTCTCATACTCCAGTTCGCCCACTTCGCTGCCATCCATGGTATAGGCCCAGTCGCAGCCGAAGGCCTTGACGTCGAACTTATGGGCGCCAAGCCCGATTTCCTCGTCAGGGTTGAAGCCGATGCGGATGCGCCCATGCTCAATTTCGGGGTGTTGCTGGAGGTATTCAACAGCAGAAATGATTTCGGCAATGCCTGCCTTGTCATCGGCGCCCAGCAGCGTATGCCCATCGGTAACAATAAGGTCTTCGCCCAGATGATCATTCAGCTCAGGGAACTGCGTGGGACTGAGGATAATGCCCTCCTTGCCATCCAGCAGGATGTCGCCCCCTTGATAGTTTCTCACAATTCGGGGATTGACACCCGCACCGCTCATGTCGGGACTCGTGTCGAGGTGGGCAATGAAACCTATGGTAGGTACCTTGCGCGTCACGTTGGCAGGCAGCGTAGCAAACAGATAGCCATTGGCATCGAGGGTGATGTCTTCGAGTCCCATGCCGCGCAGCTCCTCCTCAAGGGCACGGGCGAACGTCATCTGCCCAGGGGTACTGGGCGTTGTTGCGGCATCCTCGGCAGAGGTCGTCTCGTAGCGGACATACCGCAGAAATCTGTCTATCATATTTCTATCTTCTTATACTTTGGAACCAAAGTCTTCATGATGCTCCAGGCAATGAGGTAGGCCACACCACAGAAGCAGAACATAATGAAGTAACCGGCAGGCTTGCCCGTGAAGCCAAGGAAATGGAAGGAATCACCGGCATTCTCAGCAAAGGTAAAGAGGTTACCCGCAATCCTTTGGATGAACATCGACCCGATACCGCCTGCCATAGCGCCGATGCCTGTGATAGTGGCAATAGCACTCTTGGGGAACATGTCGCCCACGGTGGAAAAAAGATTAGCGCTCCAGGCCTGATGTCCCGCAGCAGCCAAACCTATGAGCACAGCAGGCCACCAAGGGGAGTTGAAATGCACACCCAGGGGCTGCGCAAACAGCGCTGCAATGGGGAAGAAAGCAAATATTAGCATCGCCAACATACGGCCTGCGTAGGGATTCATGCCTTTCTTATCGACAAATATACGGGGCAGATAGCCTCCTCCGATGGAAACTACGGTAACTATCAGATAAAGCGTGAAAATAAGCCACTGACCCAGCGAAGAGGTTGCGGGAGCCTTGAACTGGTTGCTAAAGTACGACGGAGCCCAGAACAGGANNAACCACCACACGCCGTCCGTGAAGAATTTGCCAAAGAAGAACGACCAAGTCTGACGATATTTATAACACTTCACGAACGGGATATTCAGGATGATGATTGAAAGGATAAAAGTCAGAATGTTCCAAACCACAGGCTTAATCAGGAAGAATGAAGCCAGCAAAACCGCTATACCAACAACAATGAATACCCAGGAATAGGGTAACATGGCAAGGGTTTTATTTTCCGGAGCCTCCCCCGTCCCCTCCTGAAGGAGGGGTGACTCATCTCCCTTCCCTTCAGGGGAGGGCTGGGGAGAGGCTTCGTCTTGATTGATATATTCCAACTCAGCGGCGTTAACGTGCTTGGACTTCTCAGGCTTATCATACATGAAGGCCCAGAAGAACATCCAGATGAATCCCAGTCCGCCGATGATGATGAACGCCCACTCCCAGCCGAACTTCAGCGCAAGAGGCGGGATGCAGAGCGGAGCTGCCAAAGCGCCCACGCTGGCACCGGCATTGAAGATGCTGGTAGCGAAGGCACGGTCTTTCTTCGGGAAGTACTCGGCCGTCACCTTGATGGCGGCGGGGAAGTTGCCCGCCTCGCCTAGCGCCAGGATGCCGCGGCAAAGCAGGAACAGATAGACCGATGTCGTCGAGATGGCCAGCGCCACCTTGCTGCCAGCCTCAACGGCCTTCAGGGCAGCCGCGTTGCTGACGCCGTCCACAAACAGCGCCGTGGCCCAGCCGCACGCCGCGTGCATGCAGGCACCAAGACTCCATACGAAGATGGCAATAAGATAGCCACGCTTCGTGCCCATCCAATCAACGAACTTGCCAGCAAACAGGCAAGCCACAGCGTAGAAGATGCTGAAGAAACTGGTGATGGTGCCGTAGTTGGCATCGTTCCAATGAAACTGGGGTTTGATAAACTCCTCGTAGGTAAGGCTAAGCACTTGGCGGTCCAGGTAGTTGACGGTGGTAGCCACAAACAGCAGCGAGCAGAGCCACCAGCGCCAATTGGACATCAGTTTTTTCTGTGTACTCATAATGGTTTATGTTTTATTCCTTGTTTCTTTTGGCCGCGAAGATAGTGCTTTTTTTTGACATTCCCCCTCTTTTCCTCACCTTTTTCACTTTTTTCCGCAAGCCTTACGGAATTATAACGCATCACATATAGCTATTAGTCGTGCCTATGATTCGTCATCAAATCTCTTAGGAGCCTGGAATCCCATTCGATTCGTAAGTTTCTCGTCGCGTGACGGGTTCCGAAGGAAGCGATTCCACTATAGAAGTGGTCTCTGCTGAGCGGTTTCCTTTTCAACCCGTCACTCAATCAAAGGTGTTTTCGGACCGAGAAAGGCATCTGAGCGGAGTGGAGGAAAAGGTTACAATCTGTAAGCAGAAGCATAATGGCGGGTAATTCCGAGTGACGGGTCAAAAAGAAAACCGCGCAGGAGGACGGACTTTCTCCGTGGAATGGAGGAGCCGGAAGCCCTTCGTTGCCGTCATACCTAATCTTCTCCCGGCCAGCAAACGTCGTTCTTCCAGGGCGAGGTTACGGATTGTAAGCGGAGAGATGTGATTTTCGTTTAAACGCTTCGCCCGCAGAATCAAACGCTATCTCGCGGGAATCAAACGCTATCTCGCCAGAATCAAACGCTATCTCGCTAGAATCAAACGCTATGATGTCAGCCCCTTGCTCTGTGCGCTCAACGCACTACGTTGCGACCACGACGTAGTGCGTCCGCAGATGGACGTAGTGCGTCCAGACGCAGACGCACCACATCGACGGTCAATCGCAGTCCGGTGAAGCTTTGATTGCTATAGGTGCCAGTCCTTTGTCAAATATGTATATAATGTCCTGTGCCCCCGATTCACCCAGCCCCTTGCAGCCAATAAGCTGTCTGAACATAAGAACGAGAAGCTGGCTCCAAGGAGACGGGGTCCAATTCTTGGTTCTGTCGCTGGACTTGGCCACAAGACGTTCGAAATACCTCTTTGGCAGAAAGCGGGCTATCTGAGTGAAAACGTACTGTCCGAAATGCATATATATACCAAATTTGATTTGGCTGCAAAAGTACGCATTTCAAAAGTGCGACAAGGTTTTCGAAGCTTATCATATTGTGCATAAGAGAGCTATATTCCAATTTAACGGAATTTAATAGACACTAGTGTTTCTTCACCAAAAGAGTATTCCTTTTTCCCGAATAGAAAAAAACGACGAAAAAAACCCAACTGCGAACAAAGAGTTCGGAAAAAACCTTTATCTTTGCACAAAAATGCTGCTATGCCCGTCAATAAGAATGCTTTCATTCGTTACAAGTACTTGGACAAACTGCTGTCCGACCACCATCATTATTACGACATCCACGACCTTACCGAAAAGGTAAATGATGACCTCCTTTCGGATGGGTTTAAAGACGTCACTCAACGTTGTATTGAGAAAGATCTAGTTGACCTGCAAGATGCCCCTTTTTCTGTACCAATAGATCACTTCAAGTGGAATGGCAAGAGTTGCATCGCCTACAATGACCCTTCATTTTCCATTTTCAAAATGGAAATGAGCGACGAAGAGAGAAACCTTCTTCACGAAGTATTGAACACGATAGGCCAATTCAACGGACTTGATAATTTCGAATGGTTAGACAAACTCAAGATGGGCCTTGAATTGAAAGAACGCCGTCAGATTATCAGCTTCAGTAATAATCCCTATCTGCAGAACTCAAATCTGCTAGGCACGCTCTTCGACAAGATTTCCAACAAGGTGGTCATCCGTCTTTCCTATCACACTTTTACTGATGCAACCATCCGAAGCATTGACTTCCATCCTTATCTGCTGAAGCAGTACAACGACCGCTGGTTCCTCCTCGGAGCAGCCGACGGTGATAGGAAGATTCTTACTTTCGCCCTCGACCGTATCGATACGGTCGAGCCGCTGCCGGAAAAGAAGTACGCCGATTGCCCTGACAATCTCTCCGAGCGTTTCGAGGATATCGTCGGCGTTACACTCTACGACGACCGCCCTGTAGAGCATATCGTGTTCTGGGTGAGCGACGCTTCCAAAAACTATGTCACCACAAAGCCCATCCACGAATCCCAAATTCAGTATCAAGCTGAGAAGGAGCGACAGCTCCGCAGCCAGTACCCAGTCCTCGAAAACGGCGCTTTCTTTTCCATCGATTGCATCGAAAATTATGAACTAATCCGCGAGCTGTGCTCTTTCGGGAAAGACCTGCTTGTCCTTAGCCCTGCGCATATTCAAGATGTGATTTTCCAAAGGTTTTCAGAATCTGTGGAAAAAATTCTTTTATTACGAAAGTAGTAATGGAAAAAAAAAGTATTTTTGCAGATGAAAAACATAAATATGAGCGACATAGTTGTTAATAGAAGAAATGAGCAGTTTGCTGAGGTCGTTTCAATGATTCAGCATACAAAGGACGAAGTAGTCAGGCTTGCCAATGCCTCTCTGATAGATTTATATTGGAAGGTGGGTAAGTATGAATCTTTGGCGCATGAAGCAGTTCTACGAGACATATAACATCGGAGACGAAAAAATCTCAACATGTTGAGACAAAAAAATTAATATTTATAAACGAACAAAGATTTCGTCAAAGCCCATTACCTTTGCAGCAGAAAACAAAAAATGAACAATATGAATAAAAATAATCCGATTTTCAGTCTCAAAAACTTCCGTTCCTTTGGTGATGAAGGTGCTGATTTCGAACTCGCCCCTATTACCATATTAACAGGATGCAATAGCGCAGGAAAGAGTTCTTTGGTAAAAGCGTTAATGCTTTTGTCTGAAAAAGAAACAAATAATACTGTTGGAGGCATTCAATTTTCCCAGAATCTTAAGCTATCGACAAAAACACTTGGCCTTGGCGGGTACAATTCAGTAGCTCATGAAGATGGGAAAATATCAATGTCATATAGAATATGGTGTGCAGACCTCCAAGAGGAAATAATCGTAACGAGAGTGTTCTGTGCAAAACGCTCGGATGCTCTGAACGAGGGGAAGTTATACCAGCTTACCGTTGAGAAAGCGGACGGAACACTTATATATCAGGTTGGGCCAGACTCCTCTCTTGGCTTATTGATGCCAAATCCTAATCCCATCGCGATTAAGGATCAATTTTTCAAGTTTTATGCAGTTGGCAGCTATCTTAAGTTGATGGAAAGGATGCCATTTATCATGAAGCGCGAGAATGAGGCCAATAATGATGGTGATTCCAAACAGATTATACATAGTCAATCTGCGCTTAGTCTTGTCAAAAAGAGATTAAAGGCCGCCGACGTTTCCGAATCGGAAGCGGTACTATTAGGGAAAGAGTTTCATCACAAAACTTTTGCTGAAATAATTAATGCCACAAAATTAGTCGAGAGGGATATAATCCGTGTTTCAGATTTGCTAAAGAATGAGGAAGATGATGATGATGATTGGAAGCAAATGCGGGAAGCATTCATTAGCTGTGTCGTTAATGATGCTTGCTCTCCCTTCTTTACTCAACAGATAGCATATATTAATTCCGCTTCCGCACAAATATCGAGATTATACCCTTCCGAGGACAACAATAAAATTAGCAAGGCATTACGCGTCTTTAACGAAAGAAATATTTGTTATAACCAATACTGCGATATATCCTCCTCCAGCGTTATTCACCGTCCCGGAAGTTTTATGAATAGGTGGATTAAAAAGTTTGAAATAGGTGATAGCGTAGAAGTAAAGGGAACAGATGAAGGTCTAGGCCTTTTGATATTCTTAAAAAATGGTAAAACAAAAAGACTTCTGGCCGATGAAGGATATGGAATTACACAATTATTGTCTCTCCTTATGCATATAGATAATAGTATTCCTGTTTTCTTTGAGCCATATATGGAGTCATTGCAAGGAGAATGGAGCCACGAATACAAGCCTCAAACGATTTGCGTTGAAGAGCCGGAAATTCATCTCCACCCCAAATACCAGTCCCTGCTGGCAGAAATGTTTGTTGAGGCATACCAAAAGTACAACATTCACTTCATCATAGAGACCCACAGCGAATACCTCATTCGCAAACTACAAGTTATGGTGGCAGATAAGAGTCTTAGCCTTAAATCTGAGGATGTTTCTCTGAATTATGTTGAGAAGAACGAAGAAGGCATTTCTTACAATCGTCAGATAAAAATCATGAAGGACGGCAGGTTAGATGGTTCTTTTGGAGAAGGATTTTTCGATGCAGCAGGAAGTTTATCCAGACAATTATTTATGCTAAATGATTAAAATCCATGAAAGAAGGAATAATTTTCATAGAAAAAGCTTTTTGGAACAAAATAAGCTCAACAAGGGAGCGATATGCAATCCTGGATAAATTAATTCGTTCTCAGTCTGCTATATATACCAATTTCCAAAAAGAAGAAATCTCTCGCGATACCATTTTAGGTATTATTCATGATGAAACAGGGGGCCGTCTTTATTGGAATAAAAATATAAATGATTATATGGATGCGGAAGACATTGTTTCGTTATCATCAATATTTCTAACAGAAGGAGATGCAATAACCATCAGTAAAAAGTCCACTCAACGAGGTATTATAATTTTTAATAGCGACCTTTTTTCAATAGATAAAAAAGTCTTTTATACCCTAGACCCTTTGCCAATAGATGAGGACAAAAGATATTATTTAGGATGGAAAAATGAACAATTTGCGCCATTTTTAGTCAACAACAAATGTAATTCGATTATTATTAACGATAAGTATTTGTGCAACAAAGGATACATGAGTCCTGACCTAAAGGATTTATTAGATTTGGTACTGCCTAAAATGCTGAGAATACCTTTTCATCTTTCTGTTTTTAGTGAAGTAAACAGCAATGGAGATGCTATTTACCAAGATATTAAAGATACCATAAAAGCTATCCGTTCACCAAAGTTTTGCGAGAACACTCTTCTAACTTTGTGTTATTCGACATATCATGATCGGTTCATTGTTTCAAACAATTATTACATCACCATTGGGGCGGGTTTTGCACTGTTTAATGGCGGGAAAAAGCCTAAGAATACTACAACTATACAGATTTATTATCCTACCGCAGTAGGAAAAAGAACTGAATACAATTTATGGATTAAGAAAACTCGGGAGATTAATGAAAGGACAAAAAACTATTGGGGGAATCGGGTTAATCGTTTGTTTGAATTAGTACAACCATAAGGACTCTACATGCTCTTGCTAATAGATTTAGACGGAACACTTATCAATACGGTACATCCAACTTGGAGACCGTATAAGGATGGACAAGATGGCTTCTTGATTGAACCGTATCTGAACCAATTGCCGTTTTTTTTAGGAGCCAAAAAGTTTCTTACTTCTAGAAAGTCAAAGGGAGATAAGATTGTTGTCATTTCCGACTCGCATTTTCGCTATGTAAATCCAATATGTGATATGCTTGATGTCGAACGTATTTCGTTAGCAGATAAACCCAACACAAAAAAGCTGAAAGAGTTTTTAGATGGCCATCCGGATTATAAGCAGGAGGTTGACAATGGTGATTGCTTCGTCATAGGTGATACCAGATTGGATATAGAATTGGGACGACAAATTGGAGCAATGACAATCTGGTTCTTGCCTTACCAAATTACTGAGGAAATTAAAGATGAGCGTGATGGAATTGGAGAAGAAATGCTGAGTAAGAAATATGGCCCCACTTATGACGTTAAAACATTTAACGAGATGGAGAGAATAATAGACGCCCCTCTGTCATATCTATATTCTATCGAGGCTACGTTTGCTGATTCTGTCTCATATAGAGCAGTTAAATTAAACTTTAACCGATATAAAGATGGTTCTTATGCGTGTATTCGGTGCTTAGCTCGCCAAGAACAGGGCGCCTGTGATAAATACGCTAGAGCAGACAAGTATTATATTATGTCGAATCCGCAACGCACGCAAGAGTTTATTAGAACTCTTGCAGAGGGTATCTCCAATTACATCAACCAGCCTGCATTGGTAGCTGAAGGGTGGGATTATTTTACCTATCTAACAGATAAAAGTTCTACAACCCCACCCAATAAAATGATGGATATCTTTGATTTAGTAGAGACATCAGTTCCCAAAGTACAATTGCTTAAGTGGGCTGACAATGTACATGGGTCATTGCGAGAACAGAATCTTTATAACGATAGACAAACGTTCCTGCAGAATTATCTATCTGTGGATTGTCCAACTGAAACTTCTATTGATATGTTTGGGCAAGAACAACAGACAACCTTATCCATTTCTGGGAAAAACATTATTGTTCTTGACGATCAATTGACAACCGCAGCAACTGCATGGCACGTAATTCGGAAATTAAAAGAAAAAGGTGCAAGAAACGTCCTGTTCGTTGCAATGTTCCAAATGACATTATCTGTCAACAATGGTATGATCTGCCCTATATGCGGAAAGCCCATGTTAATAAAAATCCGTAGAACAGACGGACACAGATTCTATTCATGTACGCCACCCGAGTATAGAGGTGATGGCTGTGGTTTCATTCAAGATATTCCTGAACAGAATTAAATAAAGAGAAAATGGACATAAAAAATATTCTAATTTTATCAA
This sequence comes from Bacteroidales bacterium UBA1189, assembly GCA_002309805.1. Taxonomy (GTDB): domain Bacteria; phylum Bacteroidota; class Bacteroidia; order Bacteroidales; family Bacteroidaceae; genus UBA1189. The sequence continues at coordinate 16,498 of DBYJ01000016.1, forward strand.
TGGTTAAGGGTGTTGGTCCTGCTTTTTTGAAAAAGAATTATTATAGATTGATTCATGAGAGTTCTTGTGAAAAAATTGTAAACGAGCATAAACCAGAAGAGCTAGGCAACATTGAAAAGTACGCCAAAATTGCAGATGGTGTTATTTCTGATTGTAAGGTAAACGAAATAACGATGGTCAGCATATTAGATGCAGACTATCCTAAACAACTATTGGAGATAAACGACCCTCCAAGTATTTTGTTTATGAAGGGAAATAAGTCAATCATAAATAATACAATTATTGCAATAATTGGAACTAGGAATAGTACGGCTTTAGGTAATAATATAGCAGAAAGATTGGGTGCGTTTTTTTCCAATTACTTTTCTATATGTAATGGACTTGTCGAAGGGATTGATGAACATTCTATTTATCAAAATGGTGTTGTCTTGTCAAGTGTAGTTGGGGTGGTATCTGGGGGCCTTTGTTATAATGAAACCTGCTCAACTCATCATATAAAAATAATAAATGATGTACTAAAAGCGGGAGGACTCGTTGTTTCAGAATACTTTCCTTATCAGAAAGAAGACAAATTCTCGGGAAGTAAGGCGAGCAGAATACAAGCGGGTCTTTCCCATGGGTTGATTTTAGTTCAAAGCAAACTCAATGGTGGTTCAAAATATACAATAAACACATTTTCAAAACTGCCCCGCGTATTAGGTGTTATTCATTATCCTTCATCGAAGGAATATGAAAGTGAATCTTTTGAGGCCAATAGAACAATAGTTAACGATGGAATCTCTGGCGTTGCGAAAATAGTTGGTTCTAAAACAAAAAATGGTATCTCTTTATCATCAATTGTATCCATAAGCACGAAGGAGGACTATAAAATCTTTAAGTCTGAAATTCTTTCACAAAAGCAGAAGCAGGTCTCCATTTTCTAGCCAAACACTAAGAGCTCGGGTTAGACGCGGATATAGCCATCCTAACCTCATCAATATGCACAAGTTTTATCAGATGTATCCAAATTTTCAGACATCTGACAAATCTGCCTCAATTTTTCAGACGTCTGAAAAATTAACTTGGTCGCACATCTGTGAGCTTGTTACAATAGATGATGAGCTGGAACGTGAGTTCTACGAAAAAGAATGTATCTCTGAAGGATGGACGGTTGACGAGCTGCATCGACAGAAGGAGAGTGGCCTTTTTATGCGGCTGGCTGTCAGTAAAGACAAGCAGGGCGTTCTGATGCTGGCTCGTAAAGGTCAGCAGGTGCAAGCACCTGAGGATGTGGTGAAGAGTACCTATACGCTGGAGTTCCTGGGGATTGAGGAAAAGAAGCGATATAGAGAGAAGGACTTGGAAGATAGGCTGATTGACAACATGCAGATGTTTTTGCTGGAGTTGGGCAAAGGTTTTACTTTCGTTAAGCGACAGTATGGACTGACCATTAACAATGTGCACTATCACATCGACCTGGTATTTTACCACAGAATACTTCGCTGCTTTGTATTGATTGACATGAAGCGTGGTGCCGTGAAGCATAAGGACATCGGACAGATGAACATGTACTTGGGCTATTTCGCCAAGGAAGAGAACGTGGAGGGTGACAATCCTCCGATTGGCATCATCATGAGCCATTACAAGGATGAACTGATGGTGGAGTATGCTACGTATGGAATGGACTCGAACTTGTTTGTATCGAAGTACGAGTTGTTCTTGCCTAATAAGGAAGAACTGCGAAAAATGGTTCATGATATTTTGGTAAAAAAATGAATAGATTAGCGATAACTTCAATCGTGATAATATCATTGCTGATGTCATCATGCGGCAGAGCGAAAACGAATGATGACAGATGCTGTGAGATTAATCGTTTCCCAAAATGGGCTAATAGGCTGAAGGAAATGCCGATGCCTCCTTTTATGCAAGGAGACTCTCTGATTGATGTTTACTTTGCGTATAACCAAACCGTAAATGGATATGAGGTTACAGGAAGGTGGTGCCCGTTTAACAAGATATCGGAGACGGGGCCAGTCGTGTTGAACTTCCGTCACACAGAAACGGGAAAGGAATACCAATACTATAGTGAGAAGTACCACTCTTTCGATACGGATATGGTCACGTTTGACAAAGCCTTTATGGGACACCAGAAAGGGGATGTGCATTATTTCCACTACACCTCACCAGATACGCTTGATTTCTTCAAAAAAGAGAACGGCAATTCTCCATTGGGTTATTATTCGCCGTTCCAGTTCTTGGATATTGACTTCGACGGCAAGGATGAGCTGCTGATAAATGACTGGTATCAGGGCCAGTCAGGGAACGGCTATGAGGTTTTCAAAATGACCAACAGAGGGCTGAAGAAGGTGGAATATATGCCGCTGGACAGATTAACGAATATGGATAGGATTGACTTGAAGAACAAGACCATAACTATTGTTGATTTTGACGGGGCGAGCGACAATAACACTTTCTATTTCTCTTTTAAGAAGCGGAAGGATAGAATTACAGATTTTCCAACGTATTTCTTTTCTTATTGTACGAGAAGATTTGATTTCGAAAAGTATAATAGCGAACTGGGCGCTCCGTTCGTGCTTGATTCAATTGCAGTATATGCAGAAAGGGACGTAGTGCGTCGTTTTTTTTACAAAGTAGATGGGAAAAAGGTACATGAAGCGCTTGAGGCGGGAGAAAAGACAAAACTGATTTCCCAACTGTTGGCTGGCCAAGAAGATAAGCAGAAAGCGAAAGAATTGCTACTTCAGGAACAGGCACTATATGAACACTTGGCCGGAAGCATGACGACTATTACCTTCAACATTATTTGCCTAAGAAACTGGCGCGGTTCCTGCATTGGCCCTCTTTTCTCCGCGTCCAAGAATAAACTCATCATTGCCAGATCGGAAATGTATGAGGAGCTATGCCTGCAAGCTAATCAGGATGACAATGTGAATGAGTCAGGAGTCTTTATAGGTAACGCAGGAGAGCTATTGCTCGAATGCATCGAAAAAGCGTTAGACCTATCTGTAAAGAATATGTGGAATATGCAGAATGAATTTGAGGAGTTGGATAAACAGGAGGCTCGTTCTTATATGGAAATGGCACGTGAAACAAAAGCAAAGATAAAGGAAATGCGACCTGTCATGAAGCATTGGGCTGAGCTTTGGGATAAGATTGATGAAGAACTAACTCCCGGCGGAAGTTATTATTCTATGGGACGCATAGCCTCTACGATGCTACTTGAATGGGCCAGCGTAGCAACTTCCCTCTGGTAGCAATGGCATAGACATTGCCCTAAAGCAAAGATTTTTCAGACATCTGACAAATTCGTCACCAAGCTGGTGACGCGCTGGGGGGGGATTACTCCACCACCTTCGGGCGGCGGAGGGGGATGACGCCAGAGCGGGCTGAGACGGGGATGAGCGTGACGTGGTCGGTGGCGTTATCGACAACGAGCACAGTCGTTTCGTCGGCCAGACGACTGTGGACGATGGTGTCGCCCGCATGGGCATGACGGCTGACGAGGCTGTCGTTCAGCCACACCGAGAGGTCCAGACCGCCGAAATCGTCGGTCACGACAAGCTGATAGACGTCCTGCCGCATCCGCTCCTCCTTGTTCGCCGCGAGGCCGAACCCCCAGTAGAGAAAAAGAAGCACGACGGCAAACACGGCGACAAACATCACGGCTGTTCCGGCAAGGAACGATTTGTTGGCATTCTTGGCTTTTCGCATGGCGATGCATCGGTTTTCGGCGGCGAAGGTAGCCCTTTCAGACGAAAAACGGAAATTTTTTCGTAAAATGTTTTGTCCTTATTTAAAAAAGCAGTACTTTTGCCAGCGATTTAGGTGATTAACGCTTGAGTGGCTCCTTTTTCAGGGAGCCATTTCGTTTAAATGAATGAAGAAAGAACGATATATTGACAGACCCTATTTATTGCATACATGATAGAGAAAAACAACATTATCGGAATTGTAAATGAGTGGCTTGAGGGCAAGGACTACTTCCTTGTGGATGTTACCGTCAGCCCGGATGACGAGATTGTCGTCGAGATTGACCACGCCGATGGCGTGTGGATTGAAGACTGCGTGGAACTGAGCCGTTACATCGAGTCGAAGCTCAACCGCGATGAAGAGGACTTTGGGCTGGAAGTAGGCTCAGCAGGCATCGGACAGCCCTTCAAGGTCCATCAGCAGTACGTCAACCACGTGGACAAGGAAGTGGAAGTGCTGGCAGGCGACGGACGCAAATACCGCGGCATACTCAGCGAAGCGACTGACGACACCTTTACCGTCGTCGTCAACGAAAAGGTGCTGGCAGAAGGAGCCAAGCGCCCCAAGATGGAGCCCGTACCCCACACCTGGCGCTATGATGAGGTGAAGTACGTCAAGGCTATCCTCACATTCTGAATGAGAAACAACTAAACACACTATATCAAATGGCAACATCAACAAAAAAGAACACCATCAGCCTGGCCGACATGTTCCAGGAATTCAAGGAATCGAAAAACATCGATCGCACAACGCTCATCAGCGTGCTTGAGGAAAGCTTCCGTAGCGTCATCGCCAAGACGTACGGCAGCGACAAGAACTACGACGTCATTGTCAACCCCGACAAAGGCGACTTTGAAATCTACCGCAATCGTGAGGTTGTTGAGGATGAAGAATTCGACAACCCCAACACCCAGATTCCCCTCTCGGAGGCCCAGAAAATCGACGAGGACTACGAGCCGGGCGAAGAGGTAACCGAGGAGGTGCACTTCAACGACTTCGGACGCCGTGCCATCCTCACCCTGCGCCAGACACTTGCTGCCAAGATTCTGGAACTGGAGAAGGACAGCCTCTACAACAAGTACAAGGAGCAGATTGGCAACATCGTAGCTGCCGAGGTCTATCAGATCTGGAAGAAAGAGCTGCTGCTTCTCGATGACGAAGGCAACGAACTGCTGCTGCCGAAGACTGAGCAGATTCCCAGCGACTTCTTCCGCAAGGGCGAAACCGTCCGCGCCGTCGTACATCGCGTGGAGAACGACAACAACAACCCCAAGATTATCCTCAGCCGTACGTCGAACGTCTTCCTGCAGCGCCTGCTGGAACAGGAGGTTCCTGAAATCAACGACGGTCTCATCACCGTGCGCCGCATTGCCCGCATACCTGGCGAAAGAGCCAAGATTGCTGTCGAGAGCTACGACGACCGTATCGACCCCGTCGGCGCCTGCGTAGGTGTCAAGGGCAGCCGTATTCACGGCATCGTGCGCGAGCTTCGCAACGAGAACATCGATGTTGTCAACTTCTCCTCGAACATCGAAATCTTCATCAAGCGTGCCCTCCGTCCCGCCGAGGTCTCCAGCCTCGTCATGGATCAGGAGAACCACAAGGTGGAGGTCTATCTGAAGCCCGAAGAGGTTTCCCTCGCCATCGGCAAGGGAGGCTCCAACATCAAGCTGGCAAGCATGCTCACCGAGTACACCATCGACGTCTTCCGCGAGATTGACGACAAGCAGGAGGAAGAGGACGTCTATCTGGAGGAATTTGCCAACGAAATCGACCAGTGGATTATCGATCAGTTCATTGGCGTCGGCCTTGACACAGCAAAGAGCGTGCTGGCTGTACCCCGCGAGGAACTTATCAAGAAAACCGACCTTGAGGAAGAGACTATCGACAACGTGCTCGAGATTCTCCGTGCTGAATTTGAGGAAGACTAATCTTTAATCATCTTTTCATGGCAAGATTTAGTAAGGTAATCAAAGATTTGAACATCGGGAAGCAGCGCGCCCTTGACTTCCTAGAAAAGAAGGGCCTTCCCGTCGAGGACGACCTGAACGCAAAGCTGACGGATGAGCAGGTGGATTTGCTCACCACCGAGTTTGCTCGCGACAAGAACATCAAACAGGAAACGGAAAAGCGTCAGGCTGAACGACAGGAACGCCACGAGCGCATGCAGGCCGAGAAGGAAAAGGAAAAGAAGGCCAAAGAGCCGGAGATGGTGGAAACCGTTGTCCCCGAGGAGGCTAAGCCCCGTTTCACTACGATAGGCAAGATTGACTTGGACGAAGTCAGCGGCAAGAAGAAGGCTGCGAAACCGGCAGAGAAGAAGGAGAAGCCTGCTTCCAAGACCGTAGAGAAGCCTAAAGCAAAAGCTCCTGAAGAGGCCAAGACGCAGGATACCCCATCAACTGAGGAATCAAAGGAGGCTGACAAGCCCAAGGAGGAAGTTGCCGTTGATAGGGCCAACGAATCCGCAGTCGAAGCAACTGCTGCTGCAACAGAAGCCTACAATAAAAAATTAGAAGAGGCAACTGAGCCGACAGAGCAGGCTTCTGAGGAATTAGAATCAATAGATGAAACCGAAGAAGTTGACGAAGCTGAAGAAGCTGCGGAAGAGGAAGAGGAAGAGAAGAAAGAGGAAATCTTCGAGTTCGACCACTCAGACCTTCAGATGAAGCCGCTTACCGTCCTCGGCAAGGTAGACCTCAGCGCCATCAACCAATCCACTCGTCCGAAAAAGAAAACGAAGGAGGAGAAGAAAAAGGAGCGCGAGGAGAAGGAGAAAGCCCGTCAGGAACAACGCAAGCAGATTAAGGAGAACATCCTCAAGGATATCCGCAAGGACAGCACAGCCAAGAGTACGGGCGAAACGCAGAAGAAGAAGCGTAACCGCATCGGCGGTAGCGAGCGTGTCGACATCAACAAGGCCGGCGCAGCTGTCGGAGGATCTTCTTCCTCAAACAACAACGGCAAGCGCGAAGACCGTCGGGGCAAGAGCGCCGAACGTGACAGGGATCGCGCACGCCGCATCCTCGAGAAAAACGAGCTCAACGAAGGCGACGTCTCGAAGCAGGTGAAGGACACGCTTGCCCGACTCACCAACAAGCAGAAATCCACTTCAGCCAAGTACCGCAAGGAGAAGCGCGAGCAGGCTTTCAACCGTCAGATGGAACAGATGGCTGAGGAAGAGGCCGGCAGCAAAGTGCTGAAGCTGACGGAGTTTGTTACCGCCAACGAACTGGCAAGCATGATGAACGTGGGCGTGGCTCAAGTCATCGGTACCTGCATGAGCGTCGGCATCATGGTCTCTATCAACCAGCGACTCGATGCTGAAACCATCAACCTCGTGGCTTCTGAATTCGGCTTTACTACTGAGTTCGTTAGTGCCGACGTGGCCAAGGCCGTTACAGAGGAAGCTGACGACGAAGCCGACCTCCTGCCCCGCGCTCCTATTGTTACCGTCATGGGTCATGTGGATCACGGTAAGACGTCGCTGTTGGACTATATCCGTAAGTCGAACGTCATCGCCGGTGAAGCAGGCGGCATCACGCAGCACATTGGTGCCTACAACGTCAAGCTCGAGGATGGACGCCACATCACCTTCCTCGACACCCCGGGCCACGAGGCCTTTACCGCCATGCGTGCCCGCGGAGCCCAGGTAACGGATATCGCCATTATCATCGTGGCAGCAGACGACGACGTCATGCCCCAGACCAAAGAAGCCATCAGCCACGCTCAGGCTGCCGGCGTCCCTATGGTCTTTGCCATTAACAAGATTGACAAGCCCCATGCCGACCCCGAGAAAATCAAGGGCCAGTTGGCGCAGATGAACCTCCTCGTCGAGGACTGGGGCGGCAAGTACCAGTCGCAGGACATCTCTGCTAAGCAGGGCATCGGTGTAGAGGAATTGCTGGAGAAAGTATTGCTTGAAGCCGAAATGCTGGAGCTCAAGGCTAACCCCAACCGCAAGGCTACGGGTTCAGTCATCGAATCGACGCTCGACAAGGGGCGCGGCTATGTGGCTACGCTACTTGTATCGAACGGCACGCTGAAGATGGGCGACGTCGTCCTTGCCGGTACGCACTATGGCCGCATCAAGGCTATGTTCAACGAGCGTGGGCAACGGGTGAAGAAGGCTGGACCCTCGGAGCCTGTGCTGATTCTTGGCCTCAACGGAGCTCCGCAGGCTGGTGACAGCTTCCACGTCTTCGACAGCGAACAGGAAGCTCGTGCAATTGCCACAGACCGTGAGCAGCTGCAGCGCGAACAGGGTTTGCGTACACAGAAGCGCAAGACCCTTGAGGACATCGGACGCGATATCGCCAAGGGCGGCGTGCAAGAACTGAACATCATCGTCAAGGGCGATGTGGACGGCTCCATCGAGGCTCTCTCCGACTCACTCATCAAGCTCAGCACAGAGAAGATTCAAGTCAACGTTATCTACAAGGCTGTCGGCCAAATCTCCGAGAGCGACGTCCAGCTGGCTGCTGCTTCGCAGGCCTTCATCGTTGGCTTCCAAGTACGCCCCTCACAAGGTGCCCGCAAGGTAGCTGAGAACGAAGGCGTCGATATCCGCCTCTACAGCATCATCTACGATGCCATCGAGGAGGTAAAAGCCGCTATGGAAGGTATGTTGGCTCCCGTTGTCAAGGAGGAAGTCACCTCTACCATCGAGGTTCGCGAGGTATTCCACATCAGCAAGGTGGGCTTCGTGGCCGGTGCTATGGTGAAGGAAGGCAAGGTGAAGCGCAGCGACAAGGCTCGCCTCATCCGCGACGGTATCGTCATTTACACGGGCGACATCAACGCGCTGAAGCGTTTCAAGGACGACGTGAAGGAAGTCGGTACCAACTTCGAATGCGGTATCAGTTTAGTGAACTGCAACGACATCAAAGTAGGCGACCTCATCGAGACCTTCCAGCAGATAGAGGTGAAACAGACGCTCTGACGCTATGGGACTGCTTGACATCATTGTTACCATCATCCTCGTCGCAGGGCTGATTACCGGTATCAAGGACGGATTGGTGAAGCGGGTGCTGGGGCTTGGCGGCCTCATCGCCGGCATCATCATCGGCAAGCGGATTTATCTCTCCGTAGCTGCCAAACTGACGCCTCTTCTGGGGACATCGGAGAAGACAACACAGATTATTGCCTTTGCGCTGATTCTGATTATTGTGCCACTCATCTTCTCGCTGATAGCGTGGCTCATTGGCAACTTACTGAAGACGGCGGGATTGGGCTGGGTAAACCGTCTGCTGGGAGGTATCATCGGTGTCATCACCAATGCGCTGATTGTCGGACTGATTTTCATTGGCATCGAGAGTTTCGATACCCACGAAGTACTCCTCAGCCAAGAAAAGAGGGACGCCTCTGTGTTCTACTATCCGCTCTATCGGACGACAGGGCTTTTCATCAAGGACGTCCGGGAGCAGATAGAACATTGGAAGGAGACGCACGCCGAAGAGCCTGAGGATTCCGAATCCCCTGATGCGTCAGGCAATTCCGATAAATCCGGAAACCCTGGGAACTCCGATAAATCTGAAAAGAAACAATTGCAATCGTTTGAGGAGGTTGTGTAGATGAATCCCAAGGAAGACAATATCGCCCTCAGGCAGTTTGCCGAGGAGAAGTACAAATACGGCTTCACCACTGATGTCGCAACAGATATTATCGAACGCGGACTCAACGAGGATGTCGTAAGACTTATCTCCGCTAAGAAAGGCGAACCGGACTGGCTGCTTGACTTCCGCCTGAAGGCTTTTCGTCATTGGCTGACAATGACGTGTCCCACATGGGCACACCTTACCATTCCCGACATTGACTTCCAAGCCATCTCCTACTATGCCGACCCGCGAAGGAAGACCGATAGTCCTCGCTCGCTGGACGACATTGATCCTGCCGTCATGAAAACCTTCGACAAACTTGGCATTCCCCTTGAAGAGCGTTTAGCGCTCAGCGGGGGAATGGCTGTCGATGCCGTCATGGACTCCGTGTCGGTAAAGACAACGTTCAAGGAGCGGTTGAAGGAGAAGGGCATCATCTTTTGTTCCATCAGCGAAGCTGTGCGCGAGTATCCTGATTTGGTACGACAGTATCTTGGCTCAGTTGTTAGCTACCGCGACAACTTCTATGCCGCGCTCAACTCCGCGGTGTTTAGCGACGGCTCGTTTGTCTATATCCCCAAGGGCGTCCGTTGCCCCATGGAACTCTCCACTTACTTCCGCATCAATGCCGCAGGCACGGGACAGTTCGAACGTACCCTCATCGTAGCTGACGACGACAGCTACGTCTCCTACCTCGAAGGCTGTACCGCCCCGATGCGCGACGAGAACCAACTGCATGCCGCCATCGTGGAAATCATCGTCCTCGACCGCGCCGAGGTGAAATACAGCACGGTACAAAACTGGTACCCGGGCGATGCCGAGGGCAAGGGCGGAGTCTATAACTTCGTCACCAAGCGCGGTCATTGTCGGGGCGTTAATAGTAAAATATCCTGGACACAGGTGGAGACAGGCTCCGCTATTACATGGAAATATCCCAGCTGTGTGCTTTCGGGCGACAACTCCGTTGGTGAATTCTATTCCGTGGCTGTCACCAACAACTATCAGCAAGCCGACACCGGCACCAAGATGATTCATCTGGGACGCAACACCCGCAGCACCATCATCTCCAAGGGCATCTCTGCCGGCCATAGCTCCAATGCCTACCGCGGATTGGTACGCGTCAGCGAGAAAGCCGATGGAGCCCGCAACTACAGCCAGTGTGACTCGCTGCTGCTGGGCGACCAATGCGGCGCTCATACCTTCCCCTATATGGACATCCACAATGAGACTGCTATCGTCGAACACGAAGCTACGACTTCCAAAATCAGCGAGGACCAGTTGTTCTACTGCAACCAGCGCGGCATCAAGACCGAGGACGCCATCGGCCTCATCGTCAACGGCTACGCTAAGGAAGTGCTCAACAAACTGCCCATGGAGTTCGCCGTTGAAGCGCAGAAGCTCCTCAGCGTCTCCCTCGAAGGCTCCGTCGGATAAAAAGGTCAACAAGTCAATAGGTCAACAAGTCAATATGTTAAAGATAGAAAACCTCCACGCTTCCATTGCTGGTAAAGAGATACTGAAGGGCATCAACCTTACCGTCGGCACGGGCGAGGTACATGCCATCATGGGTCCCAACGGCTCCGGCAAGAGCACCCTCAGCAACGTCCTCGTCGGACACCCTGCCTACACCGTCACCGAGGGCAGCGTCACCTTCCGCGGCAAGGATCTCCTCGCCATGAATCCCGAAGACCGCAGCCACGAGGGTATCTTCCTCTCCTTCCAGTACCCCGTCGAAATCCCTGGCGTCAGCATGGTCAACTTCATGCGCACAGCTGTGAACGAGCAGCGGAAATACAAGGGGCTTGAGCCCCTCACCGCCAACGAGTTCCTGAAGCTGATGCGGGAGAAGCGTGCCCTTGTGGGATTAGACAGCAAGCTCGCCAACCGCTCCGTCAACGAAGGTTTCAGCGGTGGCGAGAAGAAGCGTAATGAAATCTACCAGATGGCCATGCTGGAGCCCCTGCTAAGCATCCTCGACGAGACGGACTCCGGCCTCGACATCGATGCCCTGCGCATCGTAGCCGAAGGAGTCAACAAACTCCACACTCCCGAGAACTCCGTCATCGTCATCACCCATTACCAGCGCCTGCTCAACTACATCCGCCCCGATGTCGTCCACGTGCTCTATGAGGGCCGTATCGTCAAAACAGCCGGCCCCGAACTGGCGCAGGAACTCGAGGAACGCGGCTACGACTGGTTGAAGGGTTGATGGTTGATGGATAAAGGTTAAAGGTTAAGGGTTAAGGGTTAAAGAGTAATGGAGAAGCTGATCAAGGACCTTGGGAACGGCGCCGGCATCTATGACTACGGGGATGACACATTGGAAGTTAAAGTCCCCGAAGGCGTGAAACTGGCCAAGCCTGTCTATCTCACCCAACTGCTGGGCGAGAATGATTTGCTTGAGAACAAACAGAACATTCTCATCTTCCTCATGCCGGGCAGCGGAGCTGATGTGGTCATCACCGACCGCACCGCCGACCGCCCGTTTCGCATCTCACGCCACATTAGCGGCGATATTAACCCAAGTGCCACACTGCGGCTCTATGTCCTGCAAGAGCAGGGCGCGCAAACTGTTTGGGAGAACCAGTTTACGTTTAACGCTAACGGACATGTTACATTGGGCATCTTTTGCATGGGCAGCGGAAACGTCACGAACCGCGTCAGAACTTACTTCCATGCGCCGGAGGCCACAGCCGACATCTTCGGCATGACCATTGCCTCCGGTACGCAACAGGTGACCAATGCTGTCACCGTCACCCACCATGCCCCCCGCTGCCGCGACCGCGAGCTGTTCAAGCAGATACTCGACGAAGAATCCATAGGCCGTTTCGAGGGGCTCGTACAGGTCGAGCCGAAGTGTCCGGGGGCCGACTCGCAGCAGACCAGCCGTAACATCTGCCTCAGCCGCTCAGCCCGCGCTTATGCCCAGCCCCAGCTCATTATCGACACCGACGACGTCCGCTGCTCACACGGTGCCACCGTCGGCCAGCTCGACGAGGAAGCCCTCTTCTACATGCAGCAGCGCGGCATCCCCCGTCACGAGGCACGGCTCTTGCTTCTCAGCGCCTTCCTCAACGAGGTTATCGACCGTGTCACCATCGACGGCCTCCACGAACGTCTCCGCGTGATAGCCGATGCCCGTCTGCGCGGCGACATGGACCACTGCGTCGCCTGCGGTGTCTGTAAAACTGAAAAATCATAAGCAATGCTTGACGTTAACCCTATCCGCGCTGACTTTCCCATACTCACCCGTGAGGTGTATGGTTGTCCGCTGGTCTATCTCGACAATGCTGCCACGACACAGAAGCCGCTTACCGTCATCGATACCATTACGAAGGCCTACACCACCATCAACGCCAACGTCCACCGTGGCGTACACCGTCTGTCGCAGGAGGCCACCGACCATCACGAGGCAGCCCGTGAGACCGTCCGCCGCTTCCTCGATGCCGCCAGCACCAGCGAAATCCTCTTCACACGCGGCACCACTGAGAGCCTCAACCTCCTCGCCACCTCGTTCGGCGAAGCCTTCTGCCACGAAGGCGATGAGATTATCGTCAGCGAGATGGAGCACCACAGCAACATCGTCCCCTGGCAGCTCCTTTGCCAGCGTCGTGGCACCGTCCTCCGTGTCATCCCCGTCAGCGACGACGGTCGGCTCGACCTCGACGCCTTCCAGCGCCTTCTCTCCCCTCGCACCCGCCTTGTCAGCGTCACCCACGTCAGCAATGTCCTCGGCACCGTCAACCCCATCGAGGAGATTATCCGTATTGCCCATGACCACGACATCCCCGTCGCTATCGACGGCGCGCAAGCCGTGCCCCATATCCCCATCGACGTCCAGCAGCTTGGCTGCGACTTCTACGCCTTCAGCGCCCACAAGGTCTATGGCCCCACGGGCGTCGGTGTTCTCTACGGTAAGGAGCATTGGCTGGAGCAGATGCCCCCCTACCAAGGTGGCGGCGAGATGATCGGCCACGTCCGCTTCAGCGGCACCACATGGAACGAACTCCCCTATAAGTTCGAGGCCGGCACGCCCGACTTCATCGGCACCATCGCCACCGCCCGCGCGCTCGACTACGTCACTGCCATCGGCCTCCCCGCCATTGCTGCCCACGAGCACGCCCTTGTCCGCCGCACCCTCGATGCGCTTCACGCGATGCCACGCATTGAAATATATGGGGATTCATCTGAACACTGTTCACTGTCCACTGATCACTGTTCTGTCATCTCCTTCAATCTCGCCGGTGCCCATCCCTCCGATGTCGGCATGCTACTTGACCATCTCGGCATTGCCGTGCGCACAGGCCATCATTGTGCCCAGCCCCTCATGGAGCGCTTCGGCATCCCTGGCACCGTCCGTATCTCCTTCGCCCTCTACAACACCGACTCCGATGTCGATGCCTTCATCGCCGCCCTCCGCCGCGTAGCGGAAATGGTGTAATCCATTCCTCCCACCCACCCTGCTTCTGGCGACTTTTATTCCAACAGTTCGCTGGGGAGGCGTTCCACGGTGTAGCCCGTGAGGACGTCGCGCTTCATGCCCGAGGAGGGACGGAATCCGATGCCGGTGCTCTGAATGTACGACGCGGGCTCGAACGAGTCCGTGGGGATGATGGCCTGGGCGAAGCACTTGCCGCGCACGTAGGGATAGATGATGCCGAAACCGTCGAGGACGACGTTCTGCCCGGCGACAAGGGCTTCCTTGATGTACTCCTTGAGGGTGGTGACGACGGCCACGACGTCGGTCGTGGAGAGGGTGGAAGCGAAGGTTATCCGGCGGATAATCTGGGCCGTGGTGTAGGTCTGACGGTTGACGGCGCGATTGCAGGCATAGTCCACACCTTCGGCACCCTTGGGGTTCGAGCACCCCACGATTTTGTAAGGTATTGCCATAGTGAATCTTGTTTTATTGTTTAACGAATTTTTTTGAGGTTAAATGGGGGTTCTACGCCATCAGCTCTGACGGTACGCGGCGGAACTGGGCGTGGGTACGGAGGTACTTCTTCAGCGCGGCAGCGGGGCGGAAGCCCACGTAGGCACGGCTCAGGTACGAGGCGGGCTGGAAGTCGGGATTCTTCTTGCCGTTCACCTTGATGATGCTCTGGGCGTAGCACTTGCCGCTGAGGCGTGCGCTGAAGGTCCCAATCTCGTCCATGGTGACGGGGTTGCCGTCGCGCAGCAGGGTGGCCATCTCGTCCAGAAAGGCATTGAGGATACCCTTCACTTCGCCGGGCGTCACGGTGGTGGCGCGGCTGATTTCATCGATAAGGCTCTCCAGCTGGAGGTCGCCTGTCTTGGTGCGGCGGCAGCAGGCGTAGTCCACGCCCTCGGCACCGCGGGGGTTCGAGCACCCCACAATCTGATAGGTTATTGCCATAGTGATTCTCTGTTTTAGGAGTTAATAATTGATTTTTTATTCTTTACACTTTTCCGCCGTCGCCCGGGCTGCAATGAGGCGGCCGAGGCGGACGTCGGGGGTGAACTGAAGCTTGTACTGGCGGACAACGTCGGCGACGGAGAAACTGCGGCGCGCGGTCTCCTCGGGTGTGCACAGGCGCGACTTGACCGTGATGCGGAACCGTCCCAGACCCTCCATCTCCACCGTCTGTCCGGCCAGCAAAGCTTCGCGGGCGAAATGGAGCATGCTCCGCATGGCAGCTGCCACATCGCCCTCGGTAAGCGACGAGGAGCGGCAGATATCCTCGCACATCTGCTCGAAGCCATAGAGGCCCGAGCTGACGGCGCGCAGGGTGTATTGTCCGCCCGCCTCCGGATGGCGGGGGTCGATGCCTTTGACTACTTTGCACTGAATGGCCATAGGGACTGCTCTCCTTTCGCTTCGGGTTTTAGGTTAATCCATAGTGTTTACTCTCTCTTTCGGTGAACGTCGGGGGTGGAGCGTGACGTTTCGTTGCCGCCAGTGGGACGTTTCGCTGGGCCCGGTGGAACGTTTTGCCGTCCGGCGGAAGGCCTTTCCCGCGTCGCGATCTCCCCCTCCTTTCACCTACAAAGATACGATTTATTTTTCAATCCACCAAACATTTATGTCGTTTTTTTCAAGAAAAACAATCGTTTTTTCCCGTGCCTGCAGGTGGAAGGGTGGAGGGGTGTGGAGGGGTTTTTATTAGAAGTACAGAAAAAAAATACAAAAATCCCTATATGAGGTTTTGCATGTGAAAGGGGTATTTTTCTATTTTTTTATGGAATCTCTTTAAAAAACCCCTCCACACCCCTCCACCCCTCCACCACCGGCATCGGCGGAAAGGCTGTCGGGATGGAGCTCGGCGTACATGCGGTGGCCTTCGTTTACGGCCTCCATGCGGTTCTCGTCGAAGGTAATCTCCATGACGTACCAGCGGTTGCACTGCTTGGTCTTGCGCTTTTGGAAACCACGATGCTTGAGGGCCGTACCGACGTTCTTGGCATTGACCTCGGATGAATTGTTGAGCTGGCGGAGCTTGTTGATGATTTCGCCGAAGGGGACCAGGCGTCCCTGCTCGTCGTCGGTGGGGGTGCGGTAGCAGATGGCAAGGAGTTCCTCGCAGAGGTTGGGCGTGGTGTAGTCGACGTTGTGCTGCTCGATACGGCGCGTGTCGCTGATGGTGAGGGTGTAGTCGTCGGCATGGCCGCTCTTGATGGTGTGCCACGCCTGGGCGTAGGCCTGCTCAAGGGGCAGGGTGTCGTCGGTGAAGGTGACGGTGCCGGCAACGGGCACGGAGAGGTAGCGGCGGTTGCCGTCAGGCTCGGGGATGTACTGCTCATCGTTGCACGAGCCGATGAACGACGCCACGCGGGTGCGGCTCTCGCTGAAGTGGGCGAAGGGGGCACGGACGTCGATGCTGGCACTGGTAATGATGGCGCGCAGGGTGTTGGCCGTGCGGGAGTCGTTCTTGAACTCGTCGAAGATGAGCAGGCCTTTCTCATTGATGGAGATGAGGGTGTCCTTGTCGAGGCGCTCGTTGGGATAGACCACCTTGGCATAGCTGCGCAGGCTGGGCGGTAGCAGGTGGGTACAGAAATAGGTCTTGCCGGCATGGGGCGGCCCCACGAGCACGGGCATGAGCTGGTTGTCGTCGGCACGCCCGACCAACAGGGCTACCAGACGGATGAACCACTTGCGGAGCAGCGGCATGCAGAAGTCGCGCTCGGCATCACCGCCCGCAAGGGTGATGAAGCTGAATAGCTGGGCGATGTAGTCGTTCGTGGCATCCCATTCGGGCAGATGTTCGAGATAGTCAATGAATGGGTTGTACGAGGGGGTGAAGTCGGGGTTGTCGATGATGGAATGGAGGTTTTCCTTCGTGATGCTGATATGCTCCTTGCACACCCCGACGAAGAGGCTGTTGAGGTTGCGGTCGTCAATGGGCATCCAGTCGCCATCGGGCACACCCTCCCATGTGAGGTGGCGCATCTCGGTCTTGCGGGTGATCTCGTTGTAGCGGAACTGCGCCATCTCCCTCAACTTTTCCTCCGCAAGGTGGAATTTGGTGGGTGCATCGTCCTCGGCGCTTTCGTCGGAGCCTTTCTTGCGGGGGCGTCCGCGACGGGGGCGCAGCTCGGCGGGCAGGCTGATGTCCACCCCTGCCTGCTCGGCCAAATGGTAGAAGGTGGCGATGCCCACCTGGTTACGGCTGGACTTCATGCAGTTGGTGAACTTGGCATCGCAGTCGTCCATGTCGTAGCCCTCGTGGAGGCAGCTGACACGATGGAACAGCGGGCGCCCCTCCTCGCCCAGCGAGGCAAAGGCAAAGCCCAGTTCCACCCAGCGGTCGTAGTCGGATGTCAGGTCGATATGCTGGTTAATCACTCGCTCCACCACCGTCTGGGCGTGAAGCCTCTCCTTCTCGCTGCCGTTACTGTGCTTCGCGGCAGAATCAAACAGTTTTCTGGTCATTTTTGGATAGAATATGAGGTATGAAAAGAGAATACACTCCGTGCCCGCACGTTTCTGTATTTCGTGCGCTCACGCGTTATCCTATAGTCTTATCTCTCCTGAAGATAGCGGGGATTGATGTAGCAATCGGGGTCGTGGCTGAGGTAGCAGGGACGCGGGATGTCCTTGCCCGACTCATCGAGAACGTAGCCATACTCGAACTGCACGTACTTCGAAACACGGCGGAAGTAGTCGGCCAGACACATGCCACCCATGTCGCCCGCGTGGATAAACCACTTCAGCCCATGGCCGCGTGGCGAGATGAAGAGGAGGTCGGTCTCGTAGCGGGAGTCGTGAATAAGGGCGTCGCGCAGGCGCAGCAGCCCGGCGGAGTCGTCGATGTGGTCGAAGTCGGCCACCATCATGCCGCTGGGGCGCTTCAGGCTGTTGGCGTTGCGGTAGCTGAAGGTGCCGAAGGGGGTGCAGTACTTCAGCGTCAGCGCCTTCATGGTGCGCTGCCGTTCCTCGTCGGGCTCGGCGCGCAGGGCATCCGTCGCCCGCTTGGCCTGCGGTCCGCGAATGTATTGCCACACCTCGGTCAGCGTAGCGTCCCTGTAAGGGGTGCATTGCAGCACGACCTTTCCAGACTTATTCCTATATCCCGGATTGAACACCGAGAATACCGGTGGGAGGCTTCCGCTCCCTGTTGTGTTGGTTTTAAAGTTTGTTATCATAATCATCTGTTGTTTTAGATTTGCCCGTTTCGGGGCGTGTAGTTGTTATCCTATGGGGCGTTTTCTGTGTTTACATTCGCACCCCCTCACCAGGCCTTCTGACAAGGAAATGCGTCCCCTTTCGAACGTTGCAAAGATACTACAAAAAATGGGAATTTCCCGCGTTCCTTGGGGATTTTTTTAGTCTTTTTTTCCCAGTCTTTTTAAAGAAAGACACCTCAAAACAAAAGCCTCTCTGCCGCTGAGCAGAGAGACTTCTGTTGGCTGATGGGGCATTCCGTCCGCTCAGTCAGTGGTCATCATAAGGGAGATGAAGCTGAGGGGAGGGAGACTGACGCTGAGCGTGCCGTTCGTCACGCTCACGGTGGACTCAGTCATCGAAGCACCGGCATTGGTGACAAAGACGCGGGCCTTGCTGATCTTCGCCGGAAGGCCATCGACAACGGCGTTGCACGCGGCTCCGTTGTTGACCATGTGGACGCAGTACTCACCTCTGGCGACATCCGCGAAAGCAGCGCAGTTGAGCGTCTGTTTGCTACCCGTAACAGGCAGGGCGAAGCTGTTTTCGGGCGTAGCAGCCAGTTGTTTGATATTCCAAAAGCGTTGCGTCGGCGTTAGTACGCCCTGCGAGCCAAACACCCCACCGCCCTTCAGCAGGGAATAGTCGGCTGTCAGCTGCCACTGGAGGATGGAAAGAGGCTGGCAGATGGCGAGCATACGGACGTAGAGGTTTATTTCATAGAGTGCGAAGGTCGATTCGCCGAAAATCTGCGGATAGCGCCATGCAGCGGCATCGGTGCTTCCTTCACCAACCAGCAACGGCACGCCCAGGGTCCGCGCAGCATCGGCCCATGTGTGTAATTTCTCATCGTTGCATCCACGCCATGAGTGGAACGACACTGCCCCGATGTAGGGCCATGCCTCACGGTCGTTCAAGGCGGGGAGGATGAATGCCGTAGGGTTGGCATCGGAGGTATCGCCCAACAGCATTTTCGTAGCCAGCCCACGTTCCACAAGTGCACGGCCCATGGCTTTGATGAAGGCGGCATGCTCGTCAGCGGTATGCAGCACATCGATGCCGATGTCCGACTCGTTGAACGAGAACATAGCAGCCTCCACGCCATAGTGGATTTTCAGATAGAGCAGATAGTCGATGAGCGAGGCTATGATTTGCTGTTCTTTTCCGGTGTCGAGCCTCAATGCCGCCACACCGCCACTCCGGCGATGGGAGTTCCTATCAAGCGTCCACCGCGGTGGAAACCAGCAACTTACGATAACTGGCATACCCTTTGCGGCCAGCCGTCTGGCCATCTCCATGCTCTCGCGGACATGGCGGGGCAGCCCGTCGGGCGGGGTCTCCATGAATGAGGCATTGACGTCAGGCTGCCAGTCGCGCCATGGCATTTCCACTCGTCCGTAAGCCACACGCATGTTGTCAAGGCAGTAGTCGATAACGGCGGGGTCGGTACTCGGATTCTGCAACCGGAAGTTTCCTCCCATACCTACGAACAGACGTCCAGGCTGAGTGGCATCGACATGAACGGCAGCGGGGCTGTGGTCGATGCGCCCCGAGACAGACCATTCCATGTCCAACGTCTGTGTTTCCCCCTTTCTGAGTACATCCATCACAGGCACGGCAATCCGTATCTCGCCCGAGGTCCGTGTGACGACGGTCTTAACTGGACGTGACAGCTTCAACTGGATGTCCCTGACCACACCCTCTCTGTCGGCCAGGCGGACGGATACCTGCCGCCGTCCAGCCTTGATTTTTGCATCGGCATAGCGTACGGCGTCGAGATGAAGACAAAGCCCGGCCGGAAGGCTACGGGTAGTATCGCTGGCAAGTTCCAGATGGAGAAGACAGCGTCCACGCTCCACATCGGTCACCTGCTGAACAAAAGACACCCTGTCGATGACGGTGCGCACTATCTGCGTATCGCCCTGACGCTCATAGTGGGTAGTGTAGCGTTCTTTTCCCGAGTGGCTGTCGCCCACCATGAGCGACGTCTCAAAATCAATGAGCTCCCCATCGATGCGAATACCCGTAAGATTTCCCCATGCCATCACTTCCGTCTGATTGGCAAACGGCTGAGCGGCCAAAGTGTTGATGACCGTTCCGACCAGCAGAAACAAGAATAGCCTTTTCATAATCGATTATTGGGGGGGGTATTTACTTGAACAAACGGAGTGCGAAATCACGAAGGTCGTAGTGCCAAACGTGCCAGCTATGTCCGCCACGAGTCTCGCTGTACTCATACTTTATGCCTGCATCGTCGAAGCACTTCAGGGTTTTCTGACAGTTCTCCCAGGCGAAATCCTCGCGTCCGCCCATTGTGAAGCGCAGCAGACGAACGTTCTTTTTCAGCTTAGGAGCGATTTTCCTGAGCTGCTCCGTCTGTCCTTTCAAAGCAGCTTCGTCACTACCGAACCAACCGGAGCTCATCACATTGATGTATCCGAAGCGTTCGGGATAGCGAATGAAAGTGTTGAGTGTCTCTAACCCTCCCATCGACAATCCTGCCAAGGCCGTGTTTGCCGCACCGCTCTTGATGCGGTACTGCCACGCAATGCGCGGCATGATGTCGTTCACCAGCTCATCAACGAAGAGATTCGTATCCATTCCGCCATGAGGCATCACTACTATCATGGGCTTTATCTTGCCCTCGGCATAGAGGTTGTCCAAAATGTCGGCAGCACATCCTATCCCTGTCCAAGAGGCATCGTTATCGCCACCACCATGAATAAGGTAAAGCACCGGCAACGGTTTCCATGCCGCATTGCCTGCCGGAGTCCAGACGTGCATGCTACGGGTCTCCCCCGTGGTTGTGGAATGGTAGCTGATTTGCTGGATGGGACCATGGGGAACGTCGTGTCTTTCCCAGAAGATGTCCTCGCCATTGGTGATACGAGCCACTGGGAGTATCTCGTTATAGAGCGGCCAACGGGGGTCGATGACCTTGACACCATCCACAACGAAGTGGTAACGATAAGCATCAGTGTTGACTTTTGGGACACGGGCTGTCCAGATGCCGTCATCACCTTTCGTGAACACGGCGTTCAGCCCCGAAAAGTCTCCTGCAAGGGATACGGCCTGTGCCTGCGGGGCATAGATGCGGAACGACACCGAGCCGTCAGCATTGGACACGATAGAGCGTAGCGTGTCGGCAGGGTTAATTGTACGCATTCTGCGCTGGGCGGTTGCCGTGACGCTCACCATTGCTGCACAAAGCAGCAAGATAACAAAATTACGTGTTTTCATTGGAATCAATTCTTTACGATTATATACCTTTATACATGGGTCTGATGTTCAGCGCCGGGAGTGGGCTTGTGGCTTTGGTGCGGCCGAGAGGAATGATGCGCAGGTTGTCGAAATAGGGCGTGCTGACGCGGGTATTTTGTCCCGGTGTCCAAAGCATCTGCTGCGAAGCATCGGCGGGAACCTCCCTGTCCTTCTCCACGAAGGGAGCCATAAGCCCCGCCATGCCCTTGGGGTACTGGGCAGAGGTGGCGTGGACGACCTCTTTGCCATCCACGAGGCCGATGATGTTGTCCCCCAGGAAGCGCAACGTCAGCGTATGCCACCCGCAGGGAACGATGCCCTCGACGGCAGCCGTGGCCAGCGTCTGCTCGCCGCCCCGCTCGTAATCCTTGCGGGAACGGATGATAGCCTGCTGCTCGGCGTCGCCGATGAGCTCACGTTTGTCCAGCTTGCCGCGGCTGATAACGAGGCTCACACGGCCGTGGTCGTCGAGTTTCAGGTAGTAGCCCTTCGCCCAGACGCCGTATCCCGAACCTACATCGCAGATGCGTCCCATGACGGCAGCCTCGTCACCAGGAGTGAGCCAGACGTCGGCGCTCACTTCATAATCCGTCCATGCCGAGTCGCCGAGGATGGTGTAGTGATGCCATTCAGGTGCCCAGCTGAGGGTGTGGTCGCCCACCACCTGACGGATGCACTGCCCACGTCCGTCAGGGCGCTCGGTAAGCTCGAAGCAGCCAATGATGTCTGCGGTGTAATGTGGCAGATAGCCCCACTCGGCAGGATGGGTATAGCCGTCGAAACTGTCCTCGTAGGGGATGGGAAACGGTGCAGCCGTGGGGATATCGTCGAACGAGCCCTTCTGCTGCCCCGTCGTGGTGGAAAGGGAATAGACGGCACCCGGCTCAAGGGTGATGGTGAACGCGCCGCCGCGGAGGCTGATGTCGTCGAGACGGACGAACTGCTCCTCAGCGGTGCTCCGCCAAAGGCAGAGTTTACCGTTTTTCAACCCCTTCTTACCTTCGTTCCTAATCCCCTTTGCGCTGACCTTCATGGTCACCGTCTGCGGAGCCTTGGCATCCTTGGTTTCGACGATGATGCTGTAGTCGCCTGTCGTGGGGTCACAAAGGGTGGCCATCGAACCACCGCCGTCTAGCAGCAGGCAGCCGTCATCGACATACTGCCACCCCAGCCTTGTGAATTGCCCGTAATGGGCATAGCCCCACAGCGCCTCGCGCACTGCGTAGTGTCCGCTCCAAGGCTCGCGCGCCACTATCATGGAAGGGTCAACGCCGTATGGCTCCAGCGGATAGACACCGGCGATGTCGTACCAGTTCACCACCTTCGTGGCACCGCTAACGATGTAGTTTTCGTTGAAGCACTTGACGATGGTGATCAGGCAATCGAATCCCGGACGATAGATATGCTCCTCACTGTTCCACAGCGTCTTTCCGAGCTTTTGGATTTGGGCATGCTGTTCGGCGGTGACAGGGATTTCGCTGAAAGTGTGGGCGCTGACGATGTCGATGGCGGCAGCAAGGCTGGAGTCGCGTATCATCTCACCGAGGAAGTCCAGCTTCTGACGGCCCCAGTTGTCGAAGGCGTGGAGACGTACGGCCTCAAAGCCGTTCTCATCCATCGTGCGGCGCAGAGCCTTGGCGAAGTCGTAGCTGTAACCCTTCTCGTTGTGGCAGCCGAGGGCATCGAGTTCCATCCCATGGACGTGGCGCAGCGCCTGGAGCCACATGACGTAGTAGTCAGCCATATCCTGCGACCAGATATTTTCCACCCATGCCGGTGCGCTCCATCCAGTAGCATCGAGAGTGATCTGTGGGTTGCGGGCCACGGCCTCGCGGAGCACCCACCATGTGTAGCCGCGCCATGGGTTGAAGTCGCCGCGCCAATGGCTATGGCTGGGCATGGAGCCCTGCGTGCTGTTGCCGTCGCCGGGGATTTCAGCCAGCATCGTGCTCACCGATGCGCCCCACATTGGGCGGAACACCATGTCCATGATCTGCGAGCGCTGCGGCTCGGGGTAGTCCTTGAGCAACACTGCTGTAGCGCCGCCGCCGTTGACGGCACCGATGCCATCGAAAGTTTTCACAGCGCTTGCTACACTGATGTGCACGGTCTGCACGGGAGGTTTGTCAGCTGCCTCCGTCGGGGCGGTGGAGAGGACGGCCACTGCTATCGCCCAGCCTAAGAGCCAGGCATGGCCTTTTCCATAATGTCTATTTGACTTCATACTAACTTATAATTAGGAATTCCGTTTTTTTCAGCGGCGAAGATACAAAATTTTTAAGGATTTCACTAACCAATAATCACAAAAACCTATTTCACTGGTGTCAGGCGGTAGAGCAGCACATCCCTTCCAGGCACTGTCACTTTCAGCGGCTTTTTCGTGGTAATGGGGCGGGCATTCTTCTTTGATGGTTTCTCCCAAAGATTGCTCAGCGAATAGGTTACCCTGTCGAACGCCGTTGAGAGCCCCGAGACCTCTTCATCGGTAAAACAGAGTGTCTGCCAATCTATGGTCTGACTGATGGGCGCCTCACCGCGATTGAACAGGCAGAATGCCCAATCACCACCGGCAAGAGGCTTAAACCAATATTGAAGTCCATCTACTTCCTTCAGACGCAGTCCCTGCACACCCAGCGTATCCTGATCGATGGCAATGACATCGCGGTTGAGGATGATTTCACGCGTCTCCTGCGTCATGTTCGTGATGTCGTTGCCCAAGATAAGTGGCGCTGCCATCATGCACCAGAGGGTGAAGTGGGCACGGTCCTCATTCACCGTCATGCCATTGCCCACCTCCAGCATGTCGGGGTCGTTCCAATGTCCGGGACCCGCATATTTCCGCAGCCCAACGTTCTGCTCCAGGATGGTCATCACACTGTTTTCCCACGAGCGTCGTCCCTTGCCGTCGAAGATGGCGCTGATGTCGCCTGTGGTACGCCACGAATGCCCCACTTCGGCAGCCCACGTCCACGGCTTACTCTGTCCCCATTCGCACATGCTGAAAAGGATGGGCCGTCCCGCAGCTCTCAGCGCATCGCGCATCAGCGGGTAAGCCCCCCGCGGATTGATGTCTTCCGTCTCGCACCAGTCGTACTTCAGATAATCCACCTCCCAACGGGCATACTGCAGGGCATCTTGATATTCGTGACCAAACGAACCAGGAAAACCGCCACACGTCTTGCGCCCGGCATCGGAGTAGATGCCAAATTTCAGTCCTTTCGAGTGCACATAGTCCGACACAGCCTTCAGGCCCGAGGGGAATTTCTCCCTGTTCTCGGTGATGAAGCCGTCGGCATCGCGGTTTCCGTGCCAGCAGTCGTCCATGTTCAGATAGATGTAGCCTGCGTCCAGCAGTCCCTCGCTCACCATGGCATCAGCCGTTTCGCGGATAAGCTTCTCGCCCGTGCGCCCGGCAAATTTATTCCAAGTGTTCCATCCCATTTGGGGGGTTCGTGCCAGCCCTTCCCATTTCTGCGCCTTCGCAGAGAGAGGGGCAAGTGTCAGCGTAGCTGCAAACGTCAGCAACGCCAAATGATGGGTTGTCTTTTTCATCTTTTTTTGAAGTAATGGATATTTAATATGACTATTTTGGATTTAGATATCTCCTAGAAAAAGCACACGCTGTGAAGCTTGCATCTTTTGCAGCATCTGATTATGCCCTTCACGCCCTGGGGCACGGCGATGCCCCCGCACGGGTGCATGACGCCATGTGAGGAGGTACGAGCAGGGAACCTCCGCCAATATGTCCAACAACCCGTCCGTCAGCGGCCCGCATTCGCTCAAGGCAAAAGGTTTTTTATGCTCCTCAGCCAGACGGCTCACAAAACGCACCGCTGCCCCGCAGTCGCGGACGAAATCGTTGCCCTGCCCATACCAGTCGAGGCTGAGCATATCCACATACTCATCGCCAGGATAGCCACGCAGGTACTCTTCGGGCGAATAGACCTTGTCCGTATTATAGGCAAAGAGAATCTGATGGCATCCGCGGCTACGCAGGTAATCGACAGTGAAACGCCACAGCGAGGCATACTCCTCGTCGGTACAGCGCCCACGTCCCCACCAGAAGAAGGAGCCTGAATGCTCGTGATAGGGACGGAAGATGAAGGGAATAAGCTGTCCATCCCCATCGCGGATGGAGAGGAAGAACCGCGCCAGCCGCTCGAGCCATGAAACGAACATGGCATGGTCTGCCCCGTCTGGCAGCACTGAGCGTACTGCATTCACTCCCTCGGCCGACAGCGGCTGAACGTCCCAAGCCGAACCGGCACCGTTAGGCTGTTTTATCCCAGGCCACTGTGACGTAATGGGGTTGATGGCATGCCACGACACAGTGACAATTCCACCCTGCGTATTCCACCACTTCCAGCGGTCGGCAATATCGGCAAAAGCCACAGAGTCGAGACTCAATTTGTAGCCCAGCTCTAGTTCACCCAGCTCAAAGCCTGCGATAGCGGGATAATCGCCCGCAGCCTCACGTGTGTCAGAACGCTCGGGCTCACCCCACCATTCATAGCCATAGAGCAGGTCGTCCTGATGGCCATACATCACACCGCTCTGCTGCAAGGTCTGTAACTTCTTCAATAGCGCCACGGCCTCGGGGGTCGCCTCTTTATCTGCCGGGCGCCACTCCTGAGCTAAGGCATTTGCCACCGTCGCGAAGAGGCATATGGCGGAAATCATCAGTTTTTTCTTGTTAACTATCATGATATACCTTATTTTAAATAGTTTTCTATAAATGCCAGACGAGGGCGATAATATTTTTCATCCCACACTTTTCGCCATTCTCCCGCAGGCCAGGCGTGGGTTCGGAAGGGTACACAATTGATAGTCTTCTTGCCGCTTGCGCCATTGAGCGAAGCCCAGACAGAGGACGGCGGGCAGGTTGTGTCGATGAGGCCCATCTCACAATAAATCTCAGCCTTCGAGTGGCGGATGAGCAGGGCGCCGTCGTAGTAAGGCAGAGTGGTATCGAGCTGGGCGGGATTGACATTCGGATGACCCTCAATAGGTTGCGGCCATCCGCTGCGACGACCCACACGTGCACCGCCCAAATCCTGCATGGCAGGCACATTGAGTACAATGGCCGACACACGCGGATCCAGCCCTGCGGCTGCCACAGCCTGACCGCCGCCCTGACTCTCACCAATAACGAGGATACGCTTGCCGTCCCATTCAGGCTGGCGGGTCATAAACTCGATGGCACGCAGCAATCGCAAGTACATGCCACGGAAATAATACGTCTCGCGGTCGGCAGCATTGTGGTCGTAATAGTTGCGCAGCAAGCCCTCTTCAAGCATACGGTAATAATCTTCGCTCTGCCCATTAAGCATCCCATGAGCGTTGATGTCAAGGCTGAGGGAACCGTTCCCCAAAGCGGCATTGCCCACACATTCTTCTACCGAGCACTGGCACCAATTACCGCTGACGCCCGCCGCTCGGCAGAGGATGATGATGGGTAATGACTTCTTTCTAGTCCATGCAGGCTTAGCCAAGTATGCCCGCACCGGAGCTGGACCAAGGCAGTTGATTTCTACATCCTGACAGGTGTATTTTCCTTGATATCGACCTGGCACCTCCAATGAAGTCGTTCTAACCTGCATGGGCAAAGCCTTCAGCTGTTTTTTCAGATTATCCCAATAAGACATTAGGTCGGCAGGCTCCTCATAACCAGCACGGAAACCTTCGGGAGCCACCACATAGCCGATACTTACAGGACGGCCACGACTATCCCCCAACTCCACGCTCACGGCACAGGTGCTGTCCAACGTCTGCTCCAGAACTGTGAATTCCGCGGAAGCGGGCAAGATGCGAAACTCACGGCCAGCGCTATTATTATAGGATACACGCACGATGAGCGAATCTTTGGGCACCGTATCGGCACGGCAAAGAACCACGGCGCGCTCACCCTTCTGGTAAATGCCGCTTTCCTTGTCGATACTGAGACGGTATCCGCCTGTACGGTACTGTGGAATAATCTGACCTTGGGCAGAAACCACCAGCACGGTCAGCAGAATGAGGAAGAGGAAACGTTTCAAAACTAAATTATATTTTTACTTAGACACACAATTTCATCTGAAGTTGGGCAGTTCGTCGCGGGTAATGACGCAGTCCTGCAGTAGGGCATCCTTCCAGTAGTCGATGTTGGCATTGTTATGGTCGGTACTATTGAAGTCCGCGCTGCCAGGCTGGGAGGTGCGGGCATTATCCCACCAGGGGATGAGGAAGCTCCAGTACTGTCCGTCAGCCCAAAAGGCCGACACTTTGGGGATATTGCCAAACTCGCTGATGGCATAGAGTTTGCCAGGGAAATGCTCCCGGAAAAAGTTGTACCACCCGCGCATGCTGGCAAGTGACTGGTTGTAGAAATCGAATGCTACAACATCAACATACTCGTCACCCGGATACCAGCTCATGGAATCGCCAGAGTTATAGACCCAAATGAGATTGGTGAGGCCGTGATAATTGACCAAGCGGTCGTACATCACCTGCCAGAGCTCCACGAAGGCCTCGGGGCCGTCGATGCCCCACCAGAACCAAGCCTTATGCCAGCTAGTTCCAGGATATTCGTCGCTCCAATTGCCTTGTGCCTCGTGGAGGGGACGCCAAAGGATGGGAATGCGTGCATCGCGGAGCGGTTTCATCCAAGTGGCCACTTGGTCGATGCGGCGAATCATGGTACGGTAGTCGGCCGACGTGGGGTCGAAGATGGCCGAGGGACGGAAGGAGGTCTCGCCGTCAGCCGTGCCCGGGGTACAGGTATAGGAGGTGCCATCGTTGGTGGGCATATTCCAGTGCCACAGGGCAGCCATGATGCCACGTTTGTTTGTCCAATTCTTCCAAACGCTCTGGTTGGCATAGTCTATCCAACCGCCCGATGACGAGTAGATGTCGTGGATGTAGTCGATGCAGTTGATGGCGGGGTACTTGCCCGTGTGTTTATATACCCAGTCGGCCTCGTAGGTATTATAGTTGACGCTGGCATGAACACCTGAGAGTATCCGTTGCCCCACGCCCTCCTCCAGCCAGGCAAGCAGGCGGCGAGCCTCCACCGAACGGTTTCCCCACTTGGGAATGTCCTCGAAGGTGATGCTGTCGATGCCCGCCACAGGGTAGTTGATGACCCGCCCGTCGGCAAGGTGTATCTTCATCGTATTCGGCTGGGCAACTACCCCTATAAACGGAAGTAACAGCAAAGCTATCCACCAGATTATAAAAAACTTCTTCATGAGTTACGTTTTGGTCGGGAAGTCCATAGACTCCTGGCCACAGACCTCCCGACCACTTTATATCCGGTTCTACTTCTTCAGTATCTTCACCCCGTTCAGGATGTAAAGGCCCGCGGGCAGCGCGTTGACATCACCGAGCGTAGCTTCCGGCTTTATCAGTCGCCCATCAGCGTTATAAAGACGTCCGGCACGGGCAACCCTATCCAGTACGGCAGCCACTCCAGTGCCCTCGCCGTCCACCTCGAGCACAAGGCTATAGGTGGCAGCGGCATCGGCTTGCACAGCTCCGGGTACAACGTAAGCACGGTTCGCACCGACACGTGATGTCGAATCGGTGCTCCATGTGCACTTGCCACCGGCAAAAACAAGGGCTTCTTCAGAGAGGTCAATCTCTTCGTATGTTCCCCTTAGGGCACCCCCGGCAAGGGGTTCAGTAGCAATTTCGGAGCCTACGGTGAGAGCAGCCCTTACGATGTCGTCCTCAGCTTCGGCATTGTACGTACCATCGGCGATATACACCACAGGCTGTCCAGCCTTGGCACCTTGGGCAGCATCGAGGGCCACATACAGCTTATCGCCAGCCGAATAAGTGCCTGCTACGGTGAACATACGTCCCGTAGAGGGAGTGATGGCGATGGGATAGCAGAGCGTGGTGACCTCACCAGCCTTAAAATTGCGGATGGGTGTACCTGGAGCCACACTGCCAATACCACCCAGTTCCTCAATGAAGAGGCCGGAGTTTGTACCTACTGCATGATCATGCCACGACACAAGGCGATGGTCAGCAAGCTGTGCATGGAGATACGAGAGATCATTCCCCACATAGTCAACGGCATGGATGGTCATTTCACCACGTCCGATGGCGCTAACGGTGAAAAGTGTGGGATGCAGCGAGAGACTCACCCAACTGTCACGTCCATGAACCTGAATATAAAACCCAGAGGCTTGATGCTGGATGGCATAGACACCTTCGCTTACAGGAATGAAGCGGAAGGCGATGTCGGCATTCTCATCAGAGGTAAAATAGAGTCCCATTCCTTCACGAACATCATTGGCAGAGATATGAGTGAGCGTTTCCCCATCGGCAGTTCCGAGATAAGTATCATACAGCGGACCGAAGTCACTGTTTTCCGCATTTGAGGTACTCCAGCCCTCTTCGGCATACTTATCACGGCTGCCAAAGCGGATAGCATAGAAAAGGATGGGAGTTATCTGGTTGGCAGCAGCCATAAGAATGGCTTCGGCGTTCCCTAAGTAGGCAGTGAAAGCATCCGTCTCAGTCTGTGTATATGCTCCTGCAGCATCGTAGGCAATAGCCTCCTCAAGCTGCTCAATGAAATCGTCCGTGGCACCGAAATCCCATGCGCCGGGATCGGGACCTTCTACGCAGAGATCCAGTGCAATCTGCGCCTTTTCGATGGCATTACGCAACGGACGCGGATCGACATAGACATCAATGAAGGGGTCGTAGGCTGCCTTGAGGTTTTCATAATCCGTCTTGCTGACATTGTTGGGGTCAACGGCATCGGCCTCCTCAATGGCAGCTACAAGATCAGTGAAGATGTCACCCATGTGAGCAGCCTGGTTTTCAGGGTTCGGGGCTGTCATGTAGATTTGGAACTCGCTGACGTGGAAATAGCCACGGTTGCTGGTCGTGGCCTCGGCATAAAATCGGAGGTACTTGAAGCCGCTACCCTGTGCAATACTGAAAGCGGCACTATTCTCCACCACATCTTCACTATAAGGCATATCCACATCGGCAATCCACTGGTAGTCAAACTTCTCTCCTTCGGGTTGGTCGCTACCGTAAATACCCCAAGTGGTGACGTGGTCAGAAGTAAGTCCTTGACGGCGCGAGATCAGCAACTCCAGGTCGCCCTCAACATCACGATTCAATTCAACCTGCAGATAGTGTTCGCCGTTCGTGGCGTTGCCACCGCTCCAATAGCTGTGCCAGAAGGTAGAAGGGTCGCCGTCGATGAGCACGCCAGCACTGAGGTCACCGCCGTCGCGACCACCGAGGTCGTTCTGGCTAAAGGGGCTACTGAACTGGCTTGCCTCGGTGATGACCTTCTGCTTCGACATATCGTTGGCAATGACGACTTTCTCCTTGGCATCGGCGAGCATCAGCACGAAGTCTCGTCCGAAGGAATTGCCGGCGAGGATGCTGAGCGCCTCTTCCTTGTCGACGGGCACCAGATACCACTCGCTGGCACCGCTCTCGTTAGCAGTATTGCACCACGACGTCATGGGGCCTCCCCAGCCGTTGCCATTGTCGTGCCAGTTGGCGTGGACATAGCGGTAGGCATCGGCGTCCTCGTTGCTGAAGCGGAAGTTGAAGAGCACCGCATCGTCCTCCGTGCTCATGGGCCAGGCAAGTTCGTAGCCCTCGGGATGCTGCACGAGGGGGTCGAAGGTGATGGTGCGTGTGCCATCGGTGCACTTCTCGGCCTGCGTGAAGGTAAGACGGTTGGCGAGGTTGGCCAGCACATAGGTGTTGTCGGCCTGACGCTCGAGCGTCCAGAGGAAGTTGGGACTCTCGGGTTCGAGTGTCCTCCAGCCGTTAGTGCCAGTGTTGTCGCTGTACATGGCTTTCAGCGGATGGGTGACGGCAGTAGAGTCAATTTCTTCGCCCTCTTCGGCCTCGGGGTATTCATTGAACTGGCGGGCAACCACGAAGCGGTAGTAGCCGCTCTCGGGGTAGTAGGGCACCTTGGTCTCTATCAACGCGCGGTAGGCATCGACGATGGCCTGCGCCAGGGCGTTCAGTTGCTCGGCGGTGAGGGCGTCGCCACCCTCACCATCCTGAGCCTCGGCGGCTGCCGTCAGGGCTGCCTGCAGAGCCTGATAGGCTTCGGGTGAGTAATTGGCATAGCCCGTGCCGGGGGTGAAGTTGGGCAATATGGCTTCGTAACGCGTGCGTATATTAATAAGGTTCTCGCGGGCCTCTTCGAGATCTTCGGGAGCGGGGTTGAAGAACTCGTTGGCGGTGCAGAAGTAGAACTTATCAATTACGATAACGCCCGCGGCATGGTTCTGGATGACCACGCAAGTGTAGTAGTCCACCGCATGGGGGACGAGCTTGATATAGGCCTCGGTGGCATCGGACGAGCACGTCACGGAGTAGAGATTCTGCCAGTTGGTGTCCTGGACGACAAGGTTGAAGTTACAAGTAGATTCGTACTTGATGTAGAGATACTCGTAGTCCATCACATCCCAGCTGCTCGTGAAGATGTTATACCACCCCCAGCCGCTGGCGGCGGTGATGGTGTTGCACTCGGGGTCTTCGGGATCATCGACTCTCGTGGAGTAGTCGACGTCGTACCTGGCTTGTGCGCCGGTGATGGCCGCAGCGCACACGATGAGAAAAAGTAGAAATCGTTTCATGAGACTTTGATTTTTAAGAATGGTTTACGCTACAAATATACTCTTTTTTTTAGGGCATCAGGCCACTTGCATCGTTCCAGGATTATCCCAAATGGGTATTTTACCCAAACGGGAACGTTTTTTACCCAAACGGACGCATCGGGAGTGGGAAAAATCCGTAACTTTGCAGGGTGAAAATGCAATCTATGAAAAATCACACGTTCCTCCTGTGTGTCGCCGCCTTGCTGCTGATGGCCGGGGGAGGCCATGCCTCCGTTCGTTATGACACGGTGTTGTCTGCCTCCTCCCCTTCCGTGCCGGTCGCACAGCGTCAGTTCCGCAGGGTTGATACATCAGGCAACCTCAGCGGCGACTATGTGCGCAGCATCGTCCGCGACCGCTACGGTGCCATTTGGCTGCTGATGATGAACCACGTCGAACGCTACGACGGCCACCGCTTCCACCATTATGAGGTAAACGGCATGCCGCAGGGCGGCGATGCGCTTCACGACATCGCCGTCACCGCCGACGGAAGGCTGTGGATAACGGGCACCAGCCACAACTACGTTTATCACGAACGAGAGGACTGCATCCGCCGTACCGGCGCCGACACCTTCGCCCCTTATGGCATCTCCGACACAGTGGGCGCCATCTTCATCGATAGCCGTCAGGACCTATGGTGCCGCTCGGCAACGGGTAATCCCGTGCTCTACCATTACAACTTCGCCACCCAGCGCCTGACGCAAACCGATATCGGCGGAGCCGGCACCGTCATCGGCCTCACACTCGTCCACGACAGGGCATACGTGCTGACGGCCGCCACCGACGGCTGCTGCGCCATCTGGACAGCCACGCAGGGAAGGCAGGCACTCACACCCGTCACACGCATTGACGTCGCACCCAGCGATCGCACCCGGCTCTATGCCGACAGTCAGGGACGCATCTGGCTTTATGCCCTCAACGAGACCTTGCTCTGGCAATTCGACAGCCGCACGTCCATCTGGACTGACGCCACCGAGGCGCTACCCCTCGACAGCGCTATGATGACCACCCTCATCGACGACGGCGACGGGAACCTGTGGATGGGCACCGGCAACCGCGGCATCTGCATCCTCGATGCCCAGGGCACCTTCTCCATCATGCAACAAGACGACGGTGCGCCCTTCCAGCTCGTCGACAACCACATCAACTGCTTCTTCCGCGATAGCGAAACCGCCACCATGTGGGTGGGAACCAGCAAGCAGGGCGTCGTCTTCTGCAACCCGTCAATCACATCGGTCAGTATTTCCCACATGCCTGACAACGATGATGTCAGTTGCCTCGATGTCGACCCCGACGGTAGGCTCTGGATGGGCTTCGACAGTCAGGGAGCCGCCTCGGTAGCGGAAGGGTATCTTCCGCCGGCCGTCTTACGGCTTCAGTCATTCCTTACCCGTCTCACCACACGTCACGGCGGACTGAGCAGTAATCAGGTGGTCTGTACCCTCCGCGACAGCCAGGGACGCCGCTGGTGGGGTTCTTACGGAGGCGATCTACTTTACATGGACGCCAGCCTCCGCCCATGCCGCATTGCCGACACCCGCCTCCACCAGGTCATCAGCATGCAGGAGGACGACAGGGGACACATTTGGATAGGCACATTCTACGACGGTGCCTACCTGCTCGACCCTACCACCAGCAGTATCGTCCTCTCCATCACCATCGCCAACAGCTCCCTCAGCACGGGTTGCATCAGCCAACTGCTGTGGGACGACAGCCGCCACCGGCTCTACATGGCCACCAACGACGGACTATACGTCTTCGATAGGGACAGAGACTCCCTGCACTGCCTGACACGGGGCATCAATGTCCGTTCCATCCTGCTGACAGCCGACAAACGGACGCTGTGGGTGGGGCTGGACAATGGCCTTGTGGCCTACGACCCTGACCACGCCGCGCCCATCGCCACACTCACCGTCCGCGACGGGCTATCGCACAACACAATCTTTGCCCTTGCCGAGGACGACTACCGTTCCGTATGGGCATCCACGAAGCACGGCATAAGCCGCATTACCCCCTCCCCTGCCGGCTATCGTTGTACGGCATACAAGGAGGCCGACGGACTGGGAGGCATCTGCTTCAACCCTCATGCCACCGCCCGCCTTTCGGACGGCACCATCCTCATGGGCGCTCTGGGAAGCATTGTCACCATCAGACCCCGCCCTGACGTCCCCGCCACACCACATCCCGTGCTCTCCACCTTCTTTACCACCCTCTTCATCGACGGTGAGCGGGTGGAGGTGGGAGTGCCGCTCAGCGACGGACGCATCGTACTCAGGCAAAACCTGCTCATGACCGACCGTATCGAACTTCGCCATAGCGATACGAGCGTCAGCATCGAGGTCTCTGACATGAACTGCCTTCTGCCGCAGCAGCACTTCCAGTACCGTTTGGGGCGCGAGGGCGACTGGCACGACCTCGAGGGGCACACCATCGTTCTCAACGACCTCCATCCGGGCACCTATCAGCTGCAGGCACGGACGGTGGCTGCTGCCACCGATGGTGGAAATTCGGCCACGCTCACCATTCGCGTTGCTCCACCGTGGTACCTCACACGGCTGGCTATCATCCTCTATGCCCTTCTTGCCACCTCTACTACGCTCTTGCTACTCCGCCACCGGCGCCAGCGTCTCCACCAACGCAGTGATGACGAACGACGCGCGATGGCACTGCGCCAGCAACAACAGACCGACGAGGCAAAGATGCGCTTCTTCACTAACGTCAGCCACGACATGCGCACACCGCTTTCGCTCATAGTCACCCCCCTAAGCCGTTTGCTGCAACGGGATGACATCGCTCCCGACGTACGCAGGCAGCTACAGCTCATCAGCCACAGCGCCGACACCCTGCAGGAAGAAATTACCCAACTTCTCGACTACCGCCGCCTCGAACAGACGCCCGGCACTCTCAACCCCACCCGTGGCCCGCTGCGCGAGTTCGTACGCGTTGTCTGCCAACCTTTCACCGAATCGGAGCTTCAGGGTGGTGTCACCCTCACTACCGTCCTCCCACCCGACGACCCTATGGAGGCCCGTTTCGACCATGCCAAGATGAAGCGCGTGCTTGTCAATCTCATCAGCAATGCCATCAAATACAATCGTCCAGGCGGCACCGTCACCGTTGCACTCAACCGCGGCAACAACGACGCCGTGATCAGCGTCACTGACCAAGGCATCGGCATACGACCCGAAAACCGCGAACGCATCTTCGAACGCTTCTACCAGGAGCCTCACGACAACAATGCCACCGGCACAGCCTACACAGGCAGCGGCATCGGACTCCACCTTGTTCACCAGTACGTCACCATGATGGGCGGCACCGTCACCGTTGCCCCTGCCATACCAAAGGGCTCCACTTTCATCGTCCGCCTGCCCCTCGTAGAGGAGTCAGAAGTGAAGAACACTTCTTCAAGCTATCAGATAGACAGACTATCAACTAAAACTTCAGATGATAGTGTCGAATCTGAACCTTTAGCAGAACATTCATCTGCTAGTCTGAAGTCTGACGTCTGTCAGTCTAGTCCCGAGCCTGAAGAAAACACTCTATTTCCCCCAGCTCCCATTCTTGTTGTGGAGGACAACGACGACTTCCGCACCTTCCTCCGTAGTTGTCTTGAAAGCCATTACAGCGTGGCCACCGCTGCCAACGGGCATGAAGCCCTCGCACTGCTTGGCCAACAAGACGTCAGACTCATTATCAGCGACATCATGATGCCCGTCATGGACGGCATGACCCTCTGCCGCCGTGTCAAGGGCGACCTGCGCTACTCCCACATCCCTTTCATCATGCTCAGTGCCCGCACTGCCGACCAGCAGCAGGCCGAAGGTCTGGGCGAGGGTGCCGATGACTACATTACCAAGCCCTTCAACCTAGATATCCTGTTACTCCGCATTGAACGAATACTCCGCTGGGCTGAGGGTGCCCGTGATCGGTTCCAGCAACTCGACGTCAAGCCTTCCGAACTCACTGTCAGCCGTGTCGATGAGCGACTCATCGCCGAAGCCATCGAGCAGGTTGAAACCAACATCGCCGACCCCGACTACTCCGTCGAGCAACTTGCCGCCGCACTTGCCATGAGCCGCAGTGGACTCTACAAAAAGCTCATGGCTATCACCGGGCTCTCACCCCTGCTTTTCATCCGTACGCTGCGCATTAAGCGTGGCCGTCAGCTGTTAGAACAAAGCGGCGAATCCGTGTCGCAGGTCGCCTATCGCGTTGGTCTCTCTCCAAAGCAGTTCGCTAAGTATTTCCGCGAAACCTACGGCATCCTTCCCTCCGAGTTTGTCGTAAATCAAAACAAAGCCTAGGACAAAAAAGAAGGAGCGAAGACAAATACCTTCGCTCCTTTTTTTTACCCTTCTGTTTGGGGAAGCTACATCAGAACTTGTAGCGGAGACCTGCGAGGAGAATGCCCTGTTCGCCAATGCCACCCTCACAGAATACACGGAAGCGAGGGCTGCCGGCTTCGATACCGAGGAGCGATACCTGGAAGTTGGGGTGGAAGATGTTATCGTTCTCCTGCGGGCGGCCATCGGTATAGATGTAATGCTGGAGACGCATCGTGTAGCCGGCGGCAAGCTTCGAATACATGCCGAAGTGGCGGAGGCGCACCCAGTCGAACTTAATAGCAGGCATGAGCGAAAGGTATTGAATCTTGGAGGTTCCAACCTTGGGACCGTCCTTCTGGTTGGCAACATCCATGCTGCTCTGTCCGAAAGTAACGATTCCGCCGAAGCTGAGCCAAGGACGATAATGATAGAAGTACTCCACAGCGAGGGGGCCGAGGAATTGCTCGTTGCTCAGCGCTGCGCCTGCCTCTTCAGTCACAACCGCAGAAAAGGCATCAAGCCACTGCGAGTTGCCCAGCACGCCATAGGTGAAGGCAATCTCGCCCTTGGTATCGTCGTAACCATTCTGCGCATTCACGCACACTGTAGCCATCATGGCGGCTACGGCCAAAAGAAATACTTTTTTCATAACTTTTTTATTAAAATAGAAATTAATTGCCAAAGATTGAGCTGATGTTGACGCTGATACCGCCGTAGATAGCGTGTAGCGTGCCGATAGCATAGATGTCAATCCAGCGGATAGGTTGGACGAAGAGGCCAACTCCAGCGTTAAAGTAATGGCGGCGTGTGCCGGGGGTGACGTCGTAGTCGTGATAGAAGTCGAAACCGTTATCGCGGTCCGTGTTGATGTTGATGGTGGAGGCATCGGTGATGCCGGCATTCGTCTGGCAGTAGCCCACTATGGGCGCTATGCGCAGCCAAGGCAGCACGGGAATCTGATAGCCCAGATTGATGTGGAAGGCCGTGGAGTCATTGTATTGCTTGTCCTCAATGTGATTGTCGTACTTGTGGTTGGGGCCCGCCTGCAGGACGTCAAGATAGACGCCGTTGACGTTAAGGCTGATGCCGGTGCCCAGATCCATGTATTCGGTTTTCACTCCGGCCATACCAAGGTTGAAGCCTGCGCCGTAGCGCCCGGCATTGCTGGAGAAGTCGAACCATTGTGCGTTGGCGCTCATCGCCACAGCCATCAGCGCCACAAGAAATAAATGCTTTTTCATTTGCTTGTTTGGATTGGAAGTATAAATGTCAAACGTTAATCGTTAACCACTATTCACTAATCACTATTCACTAATAAATCAATACCCCTCCTTGAGTGCCTTGCGGGCATTGAACTTGAAGGTGCTTCGGAGGTTCTTGGCTCCGGACTTAGTGAGGTAGCTGTCGGTGGTATACTTCTCGTGAGTGAGACGGAAGCAGAGGCGGCGTCCGAAGAGCACCTTCTGTACGAAGCAGGCGGCGGTGCCGTTTATGGCCAGCGGGCGGCCGACGGCAAGCATGGCGGGGAAATCGCGCTTCTCGGTGAGCGGCATCTTGAAACTGGCCTCGATGTCGTCCAGCGTAGCGAGGGCATCGGCAGCGGTGGCGCCGAGGTAGATGCAGGTTTCCGTCACCTGATCGAAGACAATGGGCGAACCGGGGATGTTATCCACTCCGCCCAAGCCCAGCCAATAGCCGCAGGTGCCATCCTTCTGCTTGTAGAAGAATATGGTATACTCGTTGCCGTTGCTCTCGGCCTCGACGATGTCGTCGCGGATTTCAGCACCAATCTTAGGGTTCTGCGCCGTAGCGCACAGGGATGCAAGCACAAAGGCCATGCAGATGAATAAGGTTTTTCGTGTGTTCATTTTTATTTTATAGAATAAGTGAGTATTTTGGCTGCAAAAATACAACGTTTCTCAGAATACTCAAAAGTTTTTGCCCCAAAAACGATTATTCTGCCGAGGGGGGAGCGGCCTCGGGGGCAGCACCCCAAGTCTTGTTAGGACGGGGACCCATCTCAAGGACGAGGGTAGCTCCGTCGCGGATGTCATCGTGCGAGAACCAGGGTTTATCCCACGGCTGACCGTTGAGGGTGGCGCGCTGGATATACTTGTTCTCGGCACTACAGCCCTTGGCGACAATATGGAACGTGCCGCCGGAGGGCAGGCTGATGCGGATGTCGGAGAATACGGGGCTACCGATGTTATAGGCGGGGAAACCGGGGGTGACGGGGTAGAAGCCGATGGACGAGAAAACTGCGAACGAGGTAAGGCCGCCGCCGTCCTCATCACCAGGGACACCCATGACGTCGTTGCGGAACCAAGTGTCGAGACATTGGCGGATGCGCTTCTGCGTCTTCCACGGCGCACCGGCATAATTATAAATATAAGGTATATGAAGCGAAGGCTCGTTGGCCATAGTGAACTGACCGATGTTGCCCGTCTGATCGGGGAGCTGCTCGTAGAACTCGCGCTTGCCACGGCCCATAGGCTCGGCAAAGGTGCGGTCGAGGTTGCGGACAAGGGCTTCGCGGCCTCCCATCAGGTTGGCAAGGTCGCGGAAGTTGTGCTGCACGTCCCAGCGATAGGTCCAACCGTTGTTCTCGTCGTAGGCTCCACGGGCACCCAGTCCGCCGCCAAAGCGGTAGTCGAAGTCGGGCAGAAACTCGCCCGTGCTGTCCTTGGGGTGGAAGAAGTGGGTGTCGGGGTTCCAGACGTTGCGGTAGTTGTAGCTGAGACGGAGGTACTTGGCGGCGTTCTCCTCATCACCACGGAAACTGGCGATACGCGACAGGCACCACTCGTCGTAGGCGGTACCGAGGGTGACGGCGATAGGCTGCCGACGCTCGAAGCCATGGACGTTGGGATCAGTCTCTTCTTCACCCTCGCGCAAAGCGGGGATATAGCCGCGCCGACGGTAGAAATTGTCAATCCATCCCGCAGGGGCTCCGTTCCAAGGTGCTAGCGTCTTCTCCTCTATGCCACGACGGCAATAGTCAAACGCCCGTGCGGCATCCACTTGAAGCCCTTTATAAAGCGCATCGGCTACCATTGCCACACCATGATTAGAGTTCATACGGCGTGTGTCACCCGTCATTTCGGGGAAGGTAGGCATCCACTTCGTACCCATCTGCTCTGCCATGCGGAGATACGACTCAATGATATCCTCTTCCTCGCTGGGACGCAACAAAGCGCGCAGCGGATGAGCGGCACGATAGGTGTCCCAGATCCAGTCGTCGGTGTAGAAGGGATGACCGTCGTCGTTATGTACCTTACCGTCGAACGCGCTGAAATAGCGGCCGTCCTCGCTGAGGCAGACGGGGCGTTCCATGGTACGATAGAACGAGGTATAAAGCACGGTCTTCTGGTCTTCGGTGCCGCCCTTGACACGGATGGCAGAAAGTTTGTCGTTCCATGCCTTACGCCCGACTGCAGCAACGGTCTTCACGCTGAAGCCCTGCTGCTCGCGATGGAGGTTGGCAGCAGCCTGCTCGGTACTGATGAGCGAGATGCCGTAGCGCATTGACACCTTCTTCGTCCCCGCAGGGAAGCGGACGGCCATGCTGGCAGCGCGGCCCTCGGTACGATGGTCGGAAAGAACCTGCCCATTACGCAACACGCCAAACGACTCTGGCGCCGTGTCAAACTCTCCAGCAAAGTAGATATTCATGTTCCAGCTGAGCCGCTGACTACCGGTAAGCAGAAGGGGAGCCTCCCCCGTCCCCTCGGACGAAGCTTCTACCATACCCCTTTCGGAATAGAACACCAGCGTAGCGGGCTTCGAGGGGTCGAAGAACTCCAGCTCATAGACGGCGCTCTGCGGAGCTACGGCCAACGAAACGCCGATGGTATTATCAGCCACTTCCACGTGATAGTCGTAGGGGGTTATACGCTCCTGGTCCCACGTCACGGGGATGATGGAGCGCAACTCGGTGCCCTGCGTCACACTCAGACGGAATGCCGAACGCTCCCGGTGATTCGTCACCACCACGGGCAGTCCGTCGAGCATCTCCGTCGTGTAGTCGCCGCGCGTAGGATAGATTCGCATCAGACAATTAGGCAGCTGCACCGTGGCAAACGTCGGCACCAGCAGATGGCTGATATTGCCGATATAGGGGTTGACATAGTCCACCGGCTCCTTTGTGGCGGTGGCTCCGCCGGAACCCGTACACGTCACTTCCATCAAACACAGCCCACACAGGGCAAGGACAAGAAACAGTTTTTTCATACGAAATACGTTTTTGGTTTTGTTGGGCAAAAATAGATACAATTTTTGGAATACCCAAATAAATAGGGTATCTTTGCACCCCGAAAAAGAAAAAAGGTATGCTGGAGTGTTGTTTGAACCAAGGAATGCGGGAGGCCGGATGCGACGAAGCCGGACGCGGATGCCTGGCAGGTGCCGTGTATGCCGCAGCCGTCATTCTGCCTGACGACTTCCAGAACGACCTCCTCAACGACAGCAAGCAACTCACCGCCCGCCAGCGGTATGCTTTGCGGCCTATTATCGAGGAAGCTGCTGTCAGCTGGGCATTAGGCATCGTCACCCCGCAGGAGATTGACGAAATCAACATCCTCCGCGCCTCTATCCTCGCCATGCACCGTGCCCTCGACGGGCTGAAGGTGCGCCCAGGCTTCATCATTGTCGATGGTAACCGCTTCACCCCCTACGGCAACACGCCGTGGAAAACCGTGGTGAAGGGCGACGGCAAGTACATGAACATTGCCGCTGCCAGCATCCTCGCCAAGACCTACCGCGACGACTACATGGACCGCCTCCACGAGGAATACCCCGTCTACGGCTGGAACCACAACAAGGGCTACCCTGCCCCTGCCCACCGCAACGCCATCCGTCAGTACGGCACCACACCCTACCACCGCATGACATATAATCTGCTGGGTGACGGACAGTTGTCGCTCGCATTCAAATAAGAGGTATGATGAAGATTTTAGGAGTTCAGGAGTTCAGGAGTTGCAGGAGTTCAGACCAATGCCCTGTATACACATTTTAAACTATCGTCTGCAACTCCTGAACTCCTGCAACTCCTGAACTCCAAATAAGATTGAATAATTAAAAATGAATAATAAAAAACCAAATCGTATGAAAGCTTTATTAATGATTCTTGACGGCTGGGGCATCGGTGCCCACGGCAAAGGTGATGTCATCTTCAACACCTACACTCCCTATCTTGATTACCTCAACGCCACCTACCCCCACAGCCAGCTGCAGGCCAGCGGCGAGAACGTCGGTCTGCCCGACGGACAAATGGGCAACAGCGAAGTCGGACACCTCAACATCGGCGCCGGACGCGTCGTCTATCAGGATCTTGTGAAAATCAACCGCGCTTGTGCCGACGGCAGCATCCGCAAGAACAAGGAGGTCGTGGGTGCCTTCTCCTACGCCAAGCAGACGGGCAAGAACGTCCATCTCATGGGCCTTACCAGCGACGGCGGCGTCCATAGCAGCCTCGAGCACCTCATCACCCTCTGCGAGATTGCCAAGGAATACGGCATCGACAACACCTACGTCCATTGCTTGATGGACGGACGTGACACCGACCCCAAGAGCGGCGTGGGCTTCATCCGCACCCTGCTGGAGAAGGACATCAAGGTCGCCAGCATCATCGGACGTTTCTACACCATGGACCGCGACAAGCGCTGGGAGCGTGTTAAGGTGGGCTACGACCAGCTCGTCCACGGCGAGGGAAAGCAGAGCGACGACATGGTGAAGGCCATGCTGGAAAGCTACGACGAGGGCGTTACCGACGAATTCATCAAGCCCATTGTCAATACAAAATACGATGCCACCATCAAGGAAGGCGACGTCGTCATCTTNNTACCGCAACGACCGCGCCAAGGAAATCACCATCGCCCTTACCCAGAAGGATATGCCTGAGCATGGCATGACCACCATCCCCGGCTTGCAGTACTACTGCATGACACCCTACGATGCTTCGTTCACTGGCGTCCACATCCTCTTCGACAAGGAAAACGTCGAGAACACCCTCGGCGAGTACGTCAGCAACCAAGGGCTGCGCCAGCTCCACATCGCCGAGACGGAGAAGTACGCTCACGTCACCTTCTTCCTCAACGGCGGACGCGAGGAGCCCTACAAGAACGAAGACCGCATCCTCGTCCCCTCGCCCAAGGTAGCCACCTACGACCTGCAGCCTGAGATGAGTGCTTTCAGCGTCTGTGCCAAGCTGGTCGAAGCCATCCGCAGCGATGTCTATGATTTCATCGTCGTCAACTTTGCTAACGGCGACATGGTAGGTCACACGGGTGTCTATGAAGCCATTGCCAAAGCCGTTACGGCTGTCGATGCCTGCGTCCACAGCGTCATCGAGGCAGCCCGCGCCACGGGTTACGAAGCCATCATCATCGCTGACCACGGTAACGCCGACAACGCCATTAACCCCGACGGCACGCCCAACACGGCTCACTCGCTCAACCCCGTGCCCTTCATCTACGTCACGGAAAAGAAAGACACCATTGTCCAGAACGGCATCCTCGCTGACGTTGCTCCCAGCATCCTGAAGATTATGGGACTCCCCCAGCCCGCCGAGATGACTGGCCACAGCCTGCTGTAATTTAAAAGGGAGTTGAAATGGAAGTAAAAATGGAAGTTATGCGCTTTGCGCAGGACAATAGCTGGAAGTTTTAGCCGCACTCAAAACATTCGTCCACGAGCGAACGGACGGAGCAGCGAGCGCAAAGCAAACTTGTTTGCTCTGCCGAGTCGCGACGGACGAAGACGGGACGTCAAGCGAGTTAACTTCCATGAGCAAAGCGAAATTAACTTCCACTTTTACTCCATCCTATAACTCCCTACAATATAATTGAGCTGAATAAAAACAAACAAGCCTCGTCGTCACGACGGGGCTTTGTCTGC
This sequence comes from Bacteroidales bacterium UBA1189, assembly GCA_002309805.1. GTDB lineage: Bacteria > Bacteroidota > Bacteroidia > Bacteroidales > Bacteroidaceae > UBA1189. Next base: position 59,585 of record DBYJ01000016.1, read on the forward strand.
GCTTCTTCAAGGACTTGAACCTTGGACCCCCTGATTAACAGTCAGATGCTCTAACCAACTG
>DBYJ01000016.1:59694-63957 GCA_002309805.1 Bacteroidales bacterium UBA1189
TCTAACCAACTGAGCTAAAGAAGCAACATTTTTCGCAAATGCGCGGCAAAGGTACGGCAAGCTGAGCAAAAAAACAAATAAAAACAAAGTTTTTTTCAATATTATATCTTCTTTAACGGGACTTCGTCCGTTTAAGGTAGGCTGTGCCTCGGAACGGACGTAACAGCGAGCGCAAAACAAACATGTTTGTTCTGCCGAGTCGTGACGGACGAAGACAACGTCAAAATTGCAAATATATTTGCATTATCTCTCGGCTTGACCTTTGGTCTAAAATGCTCACGCTCGGCAAAAGATAAAAATATTTTCCTTCTGCTTTCGCTTAATCGCATTTTTGTCACTACCTTTGTCCCGCAATTTAATAATAGACATGAAACGGATTACTGGTATAGGCAACGCACTAACCGATGTGCTGGCCCAAGTGAGTGATGAAAATGTACTTTCTACGCTTGCCCTGCCGAAGGGTAGCATGCAGCTGATTGACGACAGCCGTCTGCCTGACATCCGCCGCGCCATGCTGCAGATGACGGTAAGCCGCGCTACGGGTGGCTCTACAGGAAATACCATGTTGGCTTTGGCTAATTTGGGAGCCTCGCCAACCTTCATCGGCAAGGTGGGCGACGATGAGACGGGGCGTTTCTATGCCGCTAATGCTGCCAGCAAGGGCATTCGTCCCCTGCTCATCAAGAGCCAACTGCCCTCAGGCATCGCCCACACGTTCATTACCCCCGACGGCGAACGGACGTTTGCCACCTATCTGGGTGCCGCCGGCGACATGCAGGCCGACGACCTCAACGAAGCGCTATTTGCCGACTGCGACTACCTTTATATTGAAGGTTATCTGGTGCAGAACCACGCCCTCATCCGCAGCGCTATTGAGATGGCGAAGGCAAAGGGAGCGAAAGTCGCTCTCGACCTCGCCAGCTACAACATCGTGGAGGCTGACCATGCCTTCTTTGCTGAGCTGCTGACAAAGTATGTCAATGTGGTATTTGCCAACGAGGAAGAGGCTCGCGCCTTCACAGGTAAGGAAGCCGAGGATGCGCTCATCGAATTGGGCAAGCTGTGCGAGATTGCCGTGGTGAAGATGGGTAAACGAGGTTCTGCGATTCTCTATCAGGGCGAAAGGACGTTTGTGGAAAGTATGGACGTGAGCCACGTCATCGACACCACCGGAGCCGGAGACTTCTATGCAGCCGGCGTCATGTACGGCCTTCTCAACGACTGGAATATGGAACGCTGTGCCCAGGCAGGCTCCCTACTGGCAGGGCACGTCATCCAAGTCATCGGCACCACCCTGCCGGAAGAAGTGTGGGAAGAAATCAGAACAAAAATGAAGAATGAAAAATGAAAAATAAAATGTCCTATACACCCCGAGACTATCGGCTGACGGGGAGACGCAACATGTCGGGTCTCTACTGCAAAGTTCTTTTGTTCTCATTCTTCCTTCTTCATTTTTCATTAATATCTGTTCAGGCCAAGGACGGCAAAGATGGTAAAGACGGTAAGGGCGACCGCAAGGCGTTCACCATCGCCAAGAGCCTCAATGTCTTCAACTCCGTCGTCCGCGAGCTGAAGATGCTCTATGTCGATGACTTCGACTATGAGAAATCCGTCAACACCGCCATCGACGCCATGCTGGAGGACCTCGACCCCTATACCGTCTACTACCCCGCTGACGACACGGAGGAACTGGAGATGATGATAACCGGCAAGTATGCGGGCGTGGGTGCTGTCATCCGCTACCAGAAGAAACGGGATCATGTGGTCATCTCCGAGCCCTACGAGGACATGCCTGCCCATCGTGCCGGGCTGCGAGCAGGCGACGTGCTGCTCCGTGTGGATAGCGTAGATGTCAAGGGTATGGACACGCAGGCTGTCAGCAATATGCTGCGCGGCGATGCTGGAACGACGGTAACCGTCACCGCCCAACGCCCCGACGGCAGCGAGCCCAAGACCTATCGCATCACTCGCGCCAACATCCAGCTGCCCGTCCTCCCCTATTATGCCATGCTTGACGACAGCACGGGCTACATCCTCTTCGAACGATTTGTCGACAACTGCTCACGCGATGTCCGTCTTGCCCTTGTCGATTTGAAGGAGAAAGGGGCTAAGCGCCTCATCCTCGACCTGCGCGGCAATGGCGGAGGCTCGTTGGCCGAGGCTGTGGAGATCGTCAATCTCTTCGTTCCCAAGGGAGAAACCGTCGTGGAAACTCGTGGTCGTCTGCCCCAGGCATCGCATACCTACAAGACGCGCCATGCCGCCACAGAGCCCGATATGCCGCTTACCGTACTTGTCAACGGCCAGACTGCCTCAGCCGCCGAGATTGTGGCAGGTGCTTTGCAAGACCTCGACCGCGCCGTTATTGTCGGGGCTCGCACCTATGGCAAGGGACTTGTGCAGATTCCACGCGACCTACCCTATGGCGCTAATCTGAAGGTAACGACCTCGAAGTACTACATCCCTTCGGGCCGTTGTATCCAAGCCATCGACTATGCCAAGCGCGACGAGGACGGCAACGTCGAACGCATCCCCGACAGCCTTACGACCGTATTCCATACCGCTGCCGGACGTGAGGTGCGCGACGGCTGCGGCATCATCCCCGACGTCAGCGTCAAAGCCGAGAAAGTCCCCAATCTTCTTTACTATTTATCCAGCGACGATTGCCTCTTCGACTTCGCCACCCATTGGTGGCTCACCCACGACAGCATCGCCCCCGCCGAGGAATTCGAGGTTACGGACGAGATGTACGCCGCCTTCCGCGACAGCGTTCGCGCCTCCGGCTTCACCTACGACCGCGGCAGCGAAAAGGCGCTCAAAAGCCTGAAGGAATGGGCAGAATTTGAAGGATACATGGACGATGCGAAGGAGGAGTTCAGCGCTCTTGAAGCCAAGCTCCAGCACAATCTCGACAAGGATTTCGACAACTTCTCCAAGGACATCCGCCTTCTCCTCGCTACCGAAATCGTCACCCGCTACTATTTCCAGCGCGGCGCCATCATCCAAACCCTCAAGGACGACCCCGACCTCCGCTCCGCCCGCGACGTCCTCGCCGACCCCACCCGCTATCGCACTATACTCAAGCCATAGCTTTTCTGCATCCATTTACAATCAGTCTTCATTTTTTCATCAAATCTTTAGGCACTTCCAAGTTTTTGTCATACCTTTGCAGCCATCACATTAAAATAACAACTACTATGAAAGCTGGACAAATGAATTCATTGAACACTCGCCTTTGGCAAGACATTGGAGCCATAGCCGACAGCGAACCGCTGATGAGGCGACTGGCAAAGTATGCTGCCAAACTCGTAAAAGAAAAGAACGACTCCACGCTGATGACAAAGGAGGAGTTTTTTGCAAAGATTGAACGGGCTGAAGAGCAGTATGAACAGGGCGAATACTCCGAGATACTGCCAGAAGAGGATTTGAAAGCCCACCTGAAGAGGCTTGGCTATGACATATAGGATTATTATCACCAAGGAGGCCGGCGAAGATCTTGCTCGCTTAGCGAAAAGCGAGCCGACTGCTTTTGCCAAGGCACAACGTTTCATAGAGGAGCTGAAACAACATCCTAAAACAGGCATCGGACATCCCGAGCCACTGAAAGGGAAGCCTGAGGGACGTTGGAGTCGTGAGATAACAAAGAAGCACCGCATGGTATATCGCATCTTTGAACAGGAGGTAGTGGTTCTCCTACTCACCGCCTATGGTCATTACAACGATAAGTAACTCTTTCTCCCCAACGCCATCTCTGCTTCACGGAGATACATTCAGACCCTGATTGCACTATGTTATTTTCGTAGCGCACTACGTTATTTCCGTAGCGCACTGCTCTACGTCCACAGAGTTTGACGTTAATCCGCCAGCGCTTAACGCAAATCGGTCATTAGATCTTTGCCAGAGTAGCATTTGTTTCCGTGTTTCAAAAACCCATTCGGCGTGCGAAGCTCCACGCCGCAACGCCATTCGTTCAATTCGCCCAATTCGCCGACAAAGATAATTCCTATTTATATTTCAAAACGGCGAATTATCTTTTTCGTAGAATTTTCTCAAAAACCCCTAACACTTACCTTTTTCGGCTTAATTAGCTATGGCAAAGCGGGTTAAAGCAGGTAAGTGTTGTTCAAACACCTACCAAACACTTACCTAACACTTACCATTATACTTACCCCAATAGCAAACAAGGTAACAGATTAGGTAGGAAACAGTTAGTAGACGGGAAGAGATTGGAAAAGACTGTCTTACGCTAGAAAAAGTTGACAC
>DBYJ01000057.1 GCA_002309805.1 Bacteroidales bacterium UBA1189
GACCTCTTGCCTGTCAAGCAAGCGCTCTGAACCAACTGAGCTAAAGGACCGTTTTCAAATTCGGCTGCAAAGATACGGCAAACCGTTAAAAGTGCCAAACAAAAACAACATTTTTTTTCACAGAAGACGAAATTTCTTCAAAATCCACTACCTTTGCACTCCTTTTGCAAATCAAATGCATCCTCAGCATAAAGAAATGGAACAGATTGAACGGATTCAGCAGATGGAACAGATGCTCGACAAGGCTACGGCGGCTGTCAACGGGCTTTCGGCAGCCCTCGACAACTACGACGAAGCACGCGAGGCCATCCGCGCCCTGGACGAATACTACGGCAGCGAAGCCTGGAAGGATGACTTCCATGCTGACGAGGAGGGCCTGCTGCCTGCCGGCCTGAAACGCGGCGTGCTCTCTGAGGACGGCGCTTGGAACCTCCTCGCCGACAACCGCGAGCTGATTGTCCGCCTGCTTGAAACCGCTACCCAAATCCTCAGAGACAGAAATGGACTATAGCGAACTGGAAGGAAAACGGATTGCCGTCCTCCTTTCAGGGGGCGTCGATAGTTCTGTGGCCGTCTGGCAACTGGTCAGCCAAGGTCTGAAGCCCGACTGCTTCTACATCCGCATCGGCCCTGACGAAACGGAGGAATGGGACTGCACATCTGAAGAGGATATGGAGATGGCGACCTCCGTCGCCCAGCGCTACGGGCTGACGCTGAACGTCGTGGACTGCCATCGCGAATACTGGGACCAGGTCACGCGCTACACGATGGAGAAAGTCCGCGCCGGCTATACGCCCAACCCCGACGTCATGTGCAACAGGCTCATCAAGTTCGGCGCCTTCGACGAGAAGGCTGGCCACGACTACGACCTCATCGCCACAGGGCACTATGCCCAGACCGAGTGGATTGACGGACAGAAATGGCTCACCACCAGCCCCGACCCTGTGAAGGATCAGACCGACTTCCTGGCCCAGATCTACGACTGGCAGCTTCGCAAGGCCCTCTTCCCCATCGGACATCTTTATAAAGAGGAGGTACGCGCCATTGCCGAGCGCGAGCACCTCGTTAGCGCCCATCGCAAGGACTCGCAGGGCATCTGCTTCCTCGGAAAAATCAACTACAACGACTACGTGCGCCGCTATCTGGGCGAGCAGCCTGGCGACGTCGTCGACTGGGAGACGGGAAAGGTCATCGGGCAGCACAAAGGGCTCTGGTTCCACACCATCGGGCAGCGGAAGGGCCTCGGACTGGGCGGAGGCCCTTGGAACGTCATCCGCAAGGATATGAAGAACAACATCCTCTACGTCGTCAAGGGCTACGAGCCCGAGACCGTCTGCCGCAGCCAGTTCCCGATCTGCGACATCCATCTGCTGACCCCCTGCACCTTGCCCCACGAAATCAGCTTCAAGATTCGTCACACCCCCCACTGGACCTCCGCCACTCTCGACGGCAACGTCATCCGTTCCGCTGCCCCCATACAGGGCGTTGCCCCTGGGCAGTTCTGCGTCCTTTACGACAAGGACCACCACCGTTGTTTCGGCTCGGCTGAGATTGCATGGAGCGACGAAGAAAAATGAAAAAAACTTGCTGATTTATTTGCATATCTCAGAAAAAAACCGTTACTTTGCACGCTGATTTCTAAGAACAACCACGGAAGGTCCCGGTAAAGCGCCGCGAATCAGTGCATTGGATGCTAAATGCACCGTTTTAAGCCGCTCCGGCCTCCATCAAAAGAATAAGTAAACATTAAAGAAGATAGCGATGTCTAAAATTTGTCAAATTACCGGAAAGAAGGCCATGGTTGGCAACAACGTGTCACATTCCAAGCGTCGCACCAAGCGCACGTTCGATGTGAACTTGTTTAATAAGAAGTTCTACTACGTAGAGAAAGGTTGCTGGATTGAGCTGCGCCTGAGCGCCGCCGGCCTGCGCATTATCAACAGGAAAGGCTTGGATGCCGCCCTTAAGGACGCCGTCGCCAATGGCTATTGCGACTGGAACGAGATTGCAGTCATAGGATAAACAGTTCAAGAGAATACAATTATGGCAAAGAAAGTTAAAGGAAACAGAGTGCAGGTCATCCTCGAATGCACTGAGCAGAAAGAAAGCGGCGTACCCGGCATGAGCCGTTACATCACCACCAAGAACCGCAAGAACACCACCGAGCGTCTTGAGCTGAAGAAGTACAATCCCTATCTGAAGCGCATGACCGTCCACAAAGAGATTAAGTAATTCCCCAACCGCTAAATTTCAGAATCATGGCAAAGAAAGCAGTTGCAACCCTCCAGACCGGCAAGGCCAGTACCTACGCTAAGGTCATCAAGATGGTGAAGTCGCCCAAGACGGGTGCTTACATCTTCACCGAGGAGATGGTTCCCGCCGACAAGGTGCAGGAATACGTCAAGAAGTAAAATCCCTTCCTATCCAATAGTCATCGGGACGTGCCACGCACGCCCCGATTTCTTTTATAGTCCTGAAAGGGGAAAAATAGTAGAGGGAAAAAACACCTCCGTACGTGGAGAATCCAAATATTCTTCCTATCTTCGCACCCGTAAACGAAAGTTGAACGAAAGAATCATACCCCATCATCCATACCTATGAAAAGACTTTCCTTTTTCTTGCTGATTATGTGCACGCCCCTCATGCTATGGGCGCAGACGGCAGACTACCGCATTATTCCCCTCCCCAAAAGCGTTGAGACCGATACCACAAAAGCGTTTACGCTGACATCGGGCATGGGCATCGCCTACGACGCTGCTGATGCCGAGGCAAGCCGCAACGCGCTGTTCCTCCAGCAATGGATTGAGGAGCTGACGGGCATCCGGCTCCAGCTGACGCCAGGCAACAAAAAGGCCGCCATCCGCCTGCAGATCGCAGCCTCCCAACCTAAAGGGAAGAGAGTCCGAAAGAACAAGTCCCCCCTCCTTCTGGAAGGAAATGGGGAGGCCGCCGAGGAAGCCTACGCCATTACCGTCGACGCTACGGGCATCGTCCTTCATGCCCGCAAGCCAGTAGGCCTTTTCCGTGCCGCCCAGACGTTGCGCAAGTCGCTGCCCATAGGCGAGGCCAAGGCCGGCATCACCCTACCCTTCACACGCATACAGGACGTACCGCGCTTCAGCTACCGAGGCGCACACCTCGACACCTCGCGCCATTTCTTCACCGTCGATTTCCTCAAGCAGTACCTCGACGTGCTGGCCCTTCACGGCTGCAACCAGTTCCATTGGCACCTCACGGACAATCAGGGCTGGCGCTTCGAAGTAAAGGCCCTGCCCGATCTGGCGCTGAAGGGCAGCGTGCGCAAGCAATCCCACATCGGACGTGCTGGCCTCTACGACGGGCAGCCCTACGGCGGATACTATACGCAGGACGAGTGTCGCGAGCTGGTACGCTACGCCGCCGAGCGCTACATCAACATCATCCCTGAAATCGACATGCCCGCCCACATCGAGAGTGCCCTCAGCGTCTATCCCAACCTCGGCTGCACAGGCGGCCCCTACAACGTCGTGCAACATCTGGGAGGCAGCAGCGAAGTGCTCTGTGCCGGCAACCCTGAGACGATGACCTTCCTCAAGACCGTCTTTGGCGAGCTGTGCGACGTCTTCCCCTCGAAGTTCATCCACATCGGGGGCGACGAATGTCCGAAGAGCCGCTGGAAAAGCTGCCCCAAGTGCCAGGCCAGAATCAAGGAGCTCGGCCTTGTGGACGACGGCAAGCATAGTGTGGAGAACCAGCTGCAATCGTGGATGAATCACGAGCTGGAAGCCTTCCTGAACGAACGGGGGCGCGACATCATCGGCTGGGACGAAGTGCTTGAAGGCGGACTTACCGAGGGCGGCATCGTCATGTCGTGGCGCGGCACGGACGGCGGCATCGAGGCAGCCCAGCAAGGTCATCGCGTCATCATGACCCCTACGGACTACTGCTATCTCGACTATTATCAGCTTCGCGACCACGACCGCCAGCCCGTATCCATTGGCTACTATCTGCCCGTGTCGAAGTCATACTCCTTCGAGCCGCTTGTACCTGACAAACTCTCTGACGAGGAGCAGCAGTATATCCTCGGCGTGCAGGCTAACCTCTGGACGGAGTATGTCGCCTGGCCGCAGCACGTGTTCTATATGCTTCTTCCGCGCCTCGATGCCATCAGCGAAGTGCAATGGTGCCGTCCAGACCAGAAGGATTTTGAGGACTTCAAAACCCGTCTTGTCCACTTACGACAACTCTACGACCGCATCGGCATCAACTACTGCCGAGATATGGAGTAGTTTTTCATTCTTGTTTGTCTACAGAATCCATCCATTTCCTAATTTGCTTGATACACCAGGGCAACTGGTCTCTAACTTGTTGAACCCAGAAACGGATTACATCCCAACCTTCTCGCATTAAAGCTTGATTGCGCAGTTGGTCATTATAGCAGAGTTCACCAGTCCAAGTTTGGTGATACATTGCCCCATCAACTTCTATATCAAGTTTCTTTCCTTTGTAGAAAAGAGCAAGGTCAAGATAATATTTGTCCACATGATATTGTGCGGTTACAGGGATTCCAGCATCAGAAAGTGCTTTTTGAAGCATGTGTTCCCATTCAGAGGATTCTACAGGAGCATCTTTTCCACAGCTATACTCTGCAAAATGTTCTAGATAACTAACACCACATCGTTTACAATACTGTTTGTCACCAACGGTTACGAGTAAGGCTCTTGCACGTGTTATGGCAACATTAAACAAATTGCCTGTAGACTTAAGGAACATGAGACTCTGCGACTTAGTTCCATCGGAAACAACAGGAGAGAAAATGATAACATCTCTCTCATCACCTTGAAACTTATGCACAGTATCTATCAGTATCCTATTATGAAGTTCCAGATGATTCCGCAGTTCTGCATCTCTCTCCAATGCTTTAGTAATCATTTCTGCCTGAAGATGGAATGGTGTTGTAACACCTATGCTTCCTTCAAACTCCAATTCAATGGCCAATCGTTTAAGAATACGAATTACGCCCTCAGCTTCTTTTAAATTATATGCACCTCCATTTTCAGGACGAATAGTTTTACCCTCAATATTCATCCATTGCATTCCAAGAATTGGCTTTCCATTGTTAGGCGATTGCAGACGACTGTAATCGGTCGCTATTCGAAGCGTATTGTCATAGAATTCCTGATTAGAGAATTGGATGATGTCTAGGAAACTACGATGATGGTCACGCAATTGGATGATGTTTTCAGATTCTGTCATACACTCTGCGAGGTCATATATTGAACTACCACGATACGACCATCTAGCTTCAATATCATTAGCGAGGAGCAAGGACAAATCAGTTTGCTTGCTGAGAAGGCAAATATGATTGAGTTGCTGTTTATCGCCAATTACAGCCACACGCTTTGCTCTCATCAATAAGGGAATCATTGAAGCAATGTCACATTGGCTGGCTTCATCTATAATAAGCAAGTCATATAAGGCTTCCTTGAATGGGATGCGCCTGCGAGCGCTTAAAGACGTAATTGCACTTACTGGCAATAAGGTTTTCAATGCGGGTGTATAATAATCAACATGATCATGTTCCAGAAAACTGATGTAATCATGCAATTCACCTCTATTCTTAGGATTAAATGTACTGATATGCTTATTCAGCCATGAATTCCATGCCGTTCTTGCTTTTGCTTGCAACTCAACATGCTCAGCCATCATTGCAGCATCAAGCTGTTCCAGTGAGGCAGAATCGCATAACTCTGTAAGTTGGACGTTATAGGAGGCTATTAGTCTCATGTCATCCATAATGGATTTGTATTTTGTGTCGAAATCCATCCATTCACGCTCTGACATTTGAGACGAAACTTCAATGCCTATATGATATTTAGCCAAAAAAGAATTAATCACCGATACTTCATCCTCGATTTCAGCCTTTCTTTTGTATTCCCAACGTTCTTTGAAAAGTTTATCCAACAATCCTTGTGGGCCTTGTTTCAAAGCATCACGATGTTCTACAAAAGCGTTATAAGCATTTCCCGCCTCATCAACCTCATTTTCTGTCAACACGCCAATCCATTGCTGGCACTTCTCTCTTACCGCACAAACGGCTTGTTCTAATTCGTCAAGTTGATTCCTGCGTTCTACGATTTGTTGCTTCTGCATTCTCTTCGCGTCATAACATGAATAAACACGATTATACGCCTCAAATGCATTTATCATAGAATCACTTTTAGGTTTGGCTTTTTCCCATAGTTGAGCATAATCGGAAATACACTGCTTGGCACTCTTTTCATATCTGAGAACCAGCGGTAACTCCTTATTAAGAGAGTTCACACGTTTTACAACGACATCAACAGCGTTGTTGTTCTTACTTGTGAACAACACATTTTGGCCAGCAATTGCTGCATTGATAATAAGATTGGCAACAACTTGAGTTTTTCCTGTTCCTGGAGGACCAGCTATCAAGGTAACATCAGCACTTAAGGCAGAACGAACTGCCTTCTCTTGCTCATCATTGAGAGGCAGCACCTCAAGTATTTCTTTTTCAAACGGAGCATTTCTATCAAACTGTTTATGGATAAACTTCCATAAGACAGAGTGGCGAATATCCAAATCTCCATATTGTTCCAAATTGGCCAATTCATTGCTTAAGCCAATAGTATATGGTGTAGGATCTTTCGCAAAGATAACTGCACGATTAAGAATCCCATCATTGTCTGAAATATGTAATTGGCTTTTCATTAAATTATCTAGATTTAAATCATCAAGCCAATCCCAGTCTGGTCGTATCGTTCGAAGCAAACCAACTTTTTCAGCTAAATCGTCAAAGGATGCATGACCATCTGTAAAACCAAGTTCAGCTTCCAATTCTCGAAGTTCATAGATATTCTCCGTTTTTTCATTTGTAGAATACTTGTCTATGATATCTTTATTTATCAGCAGTTCTTCATCTATAGAAAAGCCTTCCGTTTTTCCTCGTGTTCCGTCACTATATGTGATATGAATAATAAATAAAGGAGAAATGAAATGTTTGACTTTCAATATAGGATAGCCAATAAGCAATTCTTTCTCTTTATCAAGATTACCTCGAAGGAATGCTCCTATTGCTGGCAATTTCAATGCACCATTGTTCAGCCAAGGTAAGTTGATGAAAGACTGCTCATCCTTCATCGATGCGCGAAGCGATGTATTACTTTCCAGCGCAATGCAACTTATGTAATATTTACAAAGACCCTTTAATGTCATACAAATTAGTTCAAGTCCTTCTGCAAGATAAATCTACCGTCGTGGCCCATATTCACCTCAAAACTATAATGCTGCAAAAATACGAAAAAGCTTGAAAAGAAATGCTCTTTGGGCGAAAAAATGAAAAATAATCTCTCTATTTCACCTGAGCACCCATTTTACGCAGGGGAATAAATGCTCAGACCAAGGGAATAAAAAATTAGCCCAGTGGAATGACAGATTAGCCCAGTGGAATGAGAGGGGAAAAAGGACAGATGAGGAGGACGTTTTTACAAGGGCATTTTGTGGAGAGTTTTTTCAAAAAAATGCCAACACTTACCTATTTTGCCGGAACGGCCTGACACATAATCCGTTAAACCAGGTAAGTGTTTGCGAAACACTTACCTAACACTTACCTGACATTTACCTGACACCTACTAAAGCTCCTGTCCGGAAGGTTGAAAAAGTGGGAAAGAAATGAAAGGAAAGGCGTTAGGTTTTTCCATGAAAATAATCAGAAAAAAGGTGCTTTTTTCGACAGGAAATTTGGACGTTTGGCATAGTTTTTGCATCTTTGCACGATGGCAGAAATGTCATTGAAACGTTTGTATTAACTAATAATTTCTATTATGAAAACCACCCTTACCAATCGTGGAGAGACGCTTAACGTGTCTCAAAAAGGGACGCTCGACGTGGAGCAGTTCCTTCATGACAATTACCTTTTCCGTCGCAACGTGCTGAACGGGAAGGTAGAGTTTGTAACCTTGCCTACAGAGGGCACATCGGGCGGGCTGCCTGCCTGGCGCGTGCTGACACAGGAGGCGCTGAACAGCATCGTCATCCGCGCCAAGCGCGAGGATGTAGGCGATGGGGCTAACCCCAAGTCGGACATCGTGGAGCTAATCCATTCAGAAGAGGTTCGCGCGTACGACCCCATCCGTGAGTATCTGGAGGGGCTGCCGCGCTGGGACGGAAAGAACCACGTGGCGCAGCTCTTCGGACGTCTGCCAGGCCTCAGCACAGAGCAGCTGGGATTCCTGAGCATCTGGCTCCGCTCGACGGTAGCGCATTGGATGCAGATGGACACGCTGCATGGCAACGAGTGTGTGCCCACGCTGATTGGGGCGCAGGGATGCGGGAAGACCACGTTCATCAGACGTCTGCTGCCCCAGCAGCTGCGACAGTATTACCTGGATCACCTGAACCTCTCGAACAAGTTCGACAAGGAGATGGCGCTGACAAACAACTTGTTGGTGAATCTGGACGAACTGGAAGCCATCCGTCCCAGCCAGCATGCAGTCTTGAAGCAGACACTCTCGAAGAACAAGGTGAACGGACGTCCCATCTATGGCTGCTCGCAGGAGGATCGTCCACGCTATGCTTCGTTTGTGGCAACGACAAACAATCCCCATCCGCTGACGGATGCGACAGGCAGCCGACGATACATCTGCCTGACGATACCCGACGGGCAGATGATTGACAACCGAGGGAAGATCAACCACGAGCAGCTCTATGCCCAGGTGATGCACGAGATTTGCGAGCTGAAGTCGCCCTTCTGGTTCAACAACGAGGAGGTGGCGCGCATACAGCAGCAGAACCTCAGCTACATGACGGAGATGGATATGGCAGAGATGGTGGAGGTCTGCTTCCGTAGGCCCGCAGAAAACGAGGGCTCGAAGCCGATGAACACGGGGCAGTTACTGGGCATCATCCGTAGGGAATACCCGCTGGTGAAGAACACCCATAGCACGAAGATACACATCGGGCTGGCTATGAAGGAGCTGGGGTATGATGCCATCCATCGGGGGAACGTGAAGTACTTCAAGGTGATTCCCCTGAAAGCGGCCTGACCCGGATGACAGTTCAGGTAGGTGTCAGGTAGGTGTTAGGTAGGTGTTTGACAAACACCTACCTAACTTTACACTCTTACTATCAACACCTTACAGGGGTTCAGGTAGGTGTTGGGGTAAAAACGAAAAAAACCTCTATCCGGAGACGTCGCTATCGGGCAATTTCGATGATGGTCTTCATGCCCTTTATCTTCTCGCCGCTGACAAGGGTGAGGAGCTGGCGCACCTTCGAGCGACGGACGGCAGCATAGGCGAAATGGTCGAGGACATCGATGCGCCCCACGTCATCGGAAGTCAGGTTGCCCTTTTTATAGAGGAAGCCAGCAATGTCGATGCGATTGAGCTTGTCCTTCTTCCCCTTGCCGATGTAAAGCGTCTCCCAAGCGGGGGGCGTGGGACGGCGAGGAATGTCGGGAAGGATAGCCTCTTCTAAATCCTCTCCTAAAGGGAAGGACTTTTTAATCGCCTCGAGGCTCTCATCAGGGCCAAGGATAAAGTAGCTGTTGCCCGTCGCATCCCAACGGGCGGTACGCCCTGTACGATGGATGACAGCCTCCTCATTAGCGGGCAGATGGTAGTGGATGATGTGCTGCACCTCAGGGATATCGAGCCCGCGGGAAGCCAAGTCGGTACTGACGAGGACATTAACGCTGCCGTTACGGAACTTATAGATGGCCCGCTCGCGCAAGTCCTGCTCCAAGCCTCCGTGATAGACGGCATGGATGAGCTTCTTCTCACGGAGGAAACTGCCGATGCGCTCCACAGATTCGCGATAGCCCACAAAGACGATGGCCTGCGAGCCGTCGAGACTGCACAGGAGGCGATAGAGGGTATTCAGCTTGTCCTTTTCAGGGGAGTGCACGACGTAATGGTTGACACGGGAGGAGCCGCCCAGATAATTGAGATGTATGCAGCGCTCAGGGTGGATGAATTCGGGCCATTCCTCCAGGTCGGTAGCCGAGAAGAACCAATGGCGCTCCACGCGAGGCAGAAGGTCGAGGAGGGTATTCATCTCGTCGTGGAAGCCGAGCTCGAGGCACTTGTCGAACTCGTCCATCACTAACGTCCTGACGGCTTTGGCATCGATGTTTCCCTTCTGGAGATGGTCGATGAGGCGCCCAGGGGTGCCGATGATGAGCTCGGGATGGACGTCACGCATGGTACGATGCTCGTCCATAGCGGGACGGCCGCCATAGACGGCCATAGCCTTCCAAGGGGTGCCCATCTGCTTGAACACGGACTCGATTTGCATGGCCAGTTCGCGCGACGGCACAACGACGAGAGCGACGGGAAATGAGCTAATGGCAGACGGTGAGGGATTGGCGTTATTTGCATCGGCAATTCGCTCTATAAGCGGCAGCAGGTAGGCAAGGGTCTTGCCGCTGCCCGTGGGCGATAGCAGGGTGACGTCGCCTCGCTCGTGGCAGGCTGCCAGAGCGGCTTCTTGCATGGGAGTCAGCGCCTCAATTCCCAGACGTTGTAAGGCCTTCTGTTGTATCTCGTTCATATTACTTTATTAATTATCGGGAGTTATAGGAGGAAGTAAAATTGGAAGTTAATGGGCTTTGCCCATAGAAGTTAACTCGCTTTGCTCGTGGACGAATGTTTTTTTATAATGGGGAGTTATAGGAGGAAGTAAAATTGGAAGTTAATGGGCTTTGCCCATGGAAGTTAACTCGCTTCGCTCGTGGACGAATGTTTTGCTCTCGCTGCTCCAAGATTTGTCCTGCGCGTAGCGCATAACTTCCATTTTTACTCCCACTTTTACTCCCATTTTTACTCCATTTAAATTCCTGCCACGAAGTGGCACTTCCGAATTATTTCTCCATGACTTCAATGACGCCGACGCTCTTGAGGCCATCCATCTTCACGATGAAGGGACGGGGGAAACGGACGTGGCGGACGTGCTCCGTCTCGTGAATGGCGGGCATAGCCTCGAGCCACTCCATGCGGAAGATGTCCTCGCTACCACGGGCAAACGGATTGACGGTGAAGTAGCCCACGCCGAAGGAAGTAAGGTTCTGGAAGAAGTGCGAGCCCTGACTGGGCTGGATGGGGCGTCCGTCAATGGCCGTTTCGACGATGAAACGCACACCCGCAATTTCACCCCACTCCACGGGAATGCCGAGAGCATCGTCAGCCGTCCCCCAGCGTCCTGGGCCAACGAGGAGATAGCCGCGTTCGTCGGCCGTCAGCAGTTCGTTCATCTCGCGGACTTCATCGGCGATGGCGCGGTTGATGGTGTATCCGAAGGCGCCTGGGCGGATATAGACGACGTCTTCGACATCGGAGGTGATGCCGTTGCCCAAAGACTGGGTGGAATAGAGCAGCAGCCGTTCGCGGTCAACCTGCGTAAGGTCTTCCTGAATACACTCGCGGGCACTCACGATGGGGCGCATCTGCAGCGGATAGAAGATGCCGGAGCGTTCCTTCGTATTGAAACGGGCGGCAAACTCAATCTCCACAGGACGGCGCATCCCCTCCGAGCCGTACTTCAGCACCAGCTGGACAATCTTCATCAGCGGGAAGAGGTCGTAGTGGAGCAGCCCCGAGAAGGTGACCAGCTTGCGGCCCGGGTAGTTGACGCCGTCGCAAATCATATCGTCCTCGCGGATATAGGTAGAGCCAATCCAGTCGAGCGTTCCGTCAGGAACAGCCTCGCTGACAGACAGGCGGAGGAGGTCAAAGTCCTCGTGGACGGTAAGCGGACGCTCATCGGACTCCATGTCGATGGCAAGGAAGGTGGTCTGCGTTTCCGTAAGCGCCAGACGTACCTCACTAATCTGCATGACATGGCGCGGATGAGCGGGACTGACACGAAGGGAGCGTCCCCCGTCGACGATATGCTTACCGAGGCCCAAAGCCAAGTCAACAACGCCTTCCTCGGCCTTCTCGTCCCCTACAGGATAGAAGTTGAGCGAGCGGGCAACGCCCGAGCAGTTGGGATAGAAACGGCGTCCGTAGCGGTCGCCCACCACCTCCTGAAGGATAATGGCCATCTTCTCCTGGTCGATGACGTTGCTCGTAGCCGCCATATAGGATTTCGAAGCGCGATAGAACACGCTGGCATACACGCCCTTGATGGCATCGGCCAGACGCGAGAGCTGATGCGGACCGTCAGGCACCATGTAGGTGGCATAGACGCCGGCGTAAGGCTGGTAGTGCGAATCCTCCAGCAACGAGCTGGAGCGCACGGCAATGGGATGCGAGACGACCTCGCAGAACGACTCTACATCGTCCCTCAACGTATCGGGCAGTTGCCCCTTCAGGAACGCCGCGAGAATCTCCTCGTCAGGAGCATCGGAAAGGGCTATGGGATAGAGGTTGTTGTCCTCCATGAAGCTGTCGAAGATATCGGTACAGAGGACGAGCGTCTTGGGGATATGAATCTCGGCCCGCTCAAGCCCCTGTATCTCGGGGTGCTTCTTCAGTATATTGTCGATGAAGGCGATGCCCCTGGCCTTGCCGCCCAGCGAGCCCTCGCCGATACGGGCAAAGTTTGAGTAGCGGTCGAAGCGCCCTCGCATGTATTCAGCCACGACGCCCTGATTCTTCATGCGGCGATACTCCACAATAGCGTCGAAGATGATGCGGCGATGCACATCGATGTCCTTCTCGTCGTCAATGGACATCTTGCGCAGCACCTCGGCAATGGGGAACATGGCTCGCGAGGCCAGCCAACGCGAGATAACGTTGTGGGAGGCCAGATAGACGAACGACTCCGTAGGGACGGTGAAGATGTTGTCCTGCAAATCGCGCAGATTATGGACGCGAACGAGCTCCTCGCCCGTCTGCATATCGCTGAAGACGAGGTCGCCAAAGCCAAAGTGTTTCCACACCATCTGGCGAAGGTCAACGTCCATCTTCTTGGAGTTCTTGTCGATATAGCCGATGCCGCGCGCTTCGGCAAGGGCGCGGTTCTTCTCCTCGGCCGACTGCATGATGATGGGCACGAAGGGATTGTCGGCACGGATGGCGTCGAGCAGCTTGAAGCCTGCATCGGGGTCCTTTGCCCCATTCTTCGGAAAGCGGACGTCGGTAATGACACCCAGCGTATTGTCGCGGTAGGTTGAATAGAGTTCCCAAGCCTCCTCGTAGGTGCGGGCCAAGACAATCTTCGGACGTCCTCTCTTGCGCAGCATCACCTCGTGGGCATTCAGCGCCTCGGTGGCGAAGTCGCGGCTCTGCTCCAGCACGAAGCGGTAGAGGTTCGGCAGCACCGACGAATAGTAGCGGATGCCGTCCTCGACGAGCAGAATCTGCTGCACGCCTGCCTCGTGGATGTCGTGGTCGAGGTTCATCTTGTCCTCTATCAATTTAATAATGGAAAGGATGAGCTCCGTGTTTCCCAGCCAGCAGAA
>DBYJ01000039.1:0-45693 GCA_002309805.1 Bacteroidales bacterium UBA1189
GATGGTGGCCTTCACCAGGTTGTGGGGGTTGGAAGAACCCTTCGACTTGGCCAGGACATCCGTTACACCTACACTCTCAAGAACAGCACGCATGGCACCACCGGCCACCACACCCGTACCAGCCGAAGCGGGACGGAGCAGCACGTGAGCTCCACCGAAACGGACCTCTACCTCGTGGGGAATAGTACCCTTGAGGATGGGAACGCGTACTAAATTCTTCTTGGCAGCTTCTACGCCCTTAGCGATGGCTGCAGTTACTTCACCTGCCTTACCAAGGCCACAGCCGATGACGCCATTGCCGTCGCCTACCACAACGATAGCAGCGAACGTGAATGTACGACCACCCTTTGTCACCTTCGTAACACGGTTGATTGCGACGAGTCTGTCTTTCAGCTCAACGTCATTCGTTACTTTAACTCTATTTACAGCCATGATTGATTAAAATTTAAGTCCACCTTTACGTGCGGCATCTGCCAACTCTTTTACTCTCCCGTGATACAGATAGCCGTTCCTGTCGAAAACAACGGTCTGGATGCCGGCTTCCTGCGCCTTCTGGGCAATCAGCTCACCAACCTTGGCGGCCTGCTCCTTCTTGGGCATAGTCTCAAGCCCGAGGGATGAAGCGGCAGCAAGGGTGCGACCATTAACATCTTCAATCAGCTGAACGTAAATCTGCTTGTTACTTCTGAACACAGTCATACGCGGACGCTCGGGGGTTCCGGAGATCTTGTTGCGTACTCTATATTTGATCTTGGTTCGTCTTTCTTGTTTCGTTACCATAGTTCCTAGAATTTAATGATTAATTACTTGGCACTGGCGGACTTACCGGACTTGCGGCGTACAACCTCGCCCTTGAACAAAACACCCTTGCCCTTGTAAGGTTCAGGCTTGCGGAACGAACGGATCTTTGCACATACCATACCGAGCAGCTGCTTGTCGCATGACTCAAGAATAATCTGAGGATTCTTGTTACGCTCGGTCTTCGTCTCAACCTTCATTTCGGGAGGAAGAACGACAAAGATAGGATGTGTATAACCAAGAGCAAACTCCATGACATTGCCCGTGTTGGACACGCGGAAGCCAACGCCAACCAGTTCAAGCTCTTTCTTGTATCCTTCTGATACACCAACAACCATGTTGTTGATAAGGGCGCGATAGAGACCGTGGAAAGCACGCTCTTGCTTCTCATCACTACTGCGGGAGACCTGGATTTCGCCATTCTCCATCTTGACGGTGATGCTGGGATCTACTTTCTGGGTAAGTTCACCTTTGGGGCCCTTGACGGTAATAACGTTATCATCGCTGATGTTGACGTTAACGCCTGCGGGAATCGAAATAGGCAATTTTCCAATTCTTGACATAGCAAATCCTCCTTAATTAATAGACGTAGCAAAGAACTTCGCCACCAATCTTCTGGGCAGCGGCCTCCTTGTCTGTCATAACACCCTTGGATGTGGATAAAATAGCAATACCCAATCCATTAATAACTCTCGGCATATCTTTATAGCCGGTGTACTGACGCAAACCGGGTGAAGATACTCTAATCAACTTCTTGATGGCGCTCTCCTTGGTAGCCATATCATACTTCAAAGCCACCTTGATAGTTCCCTGAGGACCATCGTCAACGAACTTGTAGTTCAAAATGTAACCTTTCTCAAAAAGAATCTTGGTGATCTCCTTTTTGAGATTTGAGGCAGGAATCTCTACAACTCTGTGCTTGGCACCGATTGCATTTCTCAACCTCGTCAGATAATCAGCAATTGGATCTGTCATAATTTTTTGAATTAAATTAATCAGGGCTCTCCTGACAATATTTAAACACTCTCTTTTTTACCAGCTGGCTTTCTTGACACCAGGGATGAGGCCCTTGGATGCCATTTCGCGGAATTGGATACGTGAAAGTCCGAATTCACGGATGTATCCTTTAGGACGTCCTGTGAGCTTGCAGCGATTGTGCAGGCGAATGGGATTGGCGTTCTTGGGAATGCTCTGAAGTTTGCGGGCAGCTTCGTAGGCTTCTGCCGGCTCACCCTTGCGGACGATCTCCTTCAGCGCAGCACGCTTCTCTGCATATTGGGCGACCATTTTTGCACGCTTCACCTCGCGTGCCACCATTGACTGTTTTGCCATATCTTAATCGTTTTTAGCATTTTTGAATGGTAATCCAAACTCCTTCAGAAGAGCATAGCCTTCCTCGTCGGTCTTGGCGGTGGTAACGAACGTGATGTTCATACCGAGGATGCGGGTAATGCTGTCGATGTTGATTTCAGGGAAAATAATCTGCTCCTGAATACCCAGGGAGTAGTTGCCCTGACCATCGAACTTGCTCTCAATACCCTTGAAGTCACGGATACGGGGGAGAGCAACGCGCACGAGACGCTCCAGGAATTCATACATACGCTCGCGACGCAGGGTGACCATAACGCCAACGGGCATCTTCTTACGCAGCTTGAAGCTGGCGATATCCTTCTTGGATACCGTAGCGACAGCCTTCTGACCGGTAATGGCCGTGAGTTCTGCAATAGCGACATCAATGATCTTCTTGTCCTGAGTAGCCATACCCAGACCTTCATTAATGACAATCTTCTTCAACACAGGAACCTGCATCGGTGAAGAATACTGGAACTTCTTCATCAAAGCCGGAGCAATGCGCTCGGCATATTCTTTTTTAAGACTTGCTGTATTTGCCATTACTTAATCTCCTCTCCTGATGATTTAGAATAACGAATCAACTTACCATTCTCACCCATACGACGACCAATGCGGGTAGGCTTGTTCGACTTCGGATCAAGCACATTCAGATTGGAAATGTGGATGGGAGCTTCTTGCTTGACGATACCGCCCTGGGGGTGCTTTGCGCTGGGCTTCGCACTCTTCGACATCATATTGACGCCCTCAACGATGGCACGCTGCTTCTCAATATCAACTTTCAAGACACGTCCAGTCTTGCCTTTGTCTTCACCGGCATTGACATAGACCATGTCGCCTTTCTTAATATGTAACTTACTCATAACTGTTGTTACGCTTTAATTAGTTAAAGTACCTCGGGAGCCAGTGAGACGACCTTCATGTTGACGGCACGGAGTTCACGGGCAACAGGGCCAAAAATACGACTTGCACGAAGTTCGCCTGTATTCGTCAGGAGGACACATGCATTATCGTCAAAACGGATGTACGATCCGTCAGCACGACGAATCTCTTTCTTGGTACGGACAATGAGAGCCTTCGACACGGTACCTTTCTTCAACTCGCTGGACGGGAGCACATCCTTCACAGAAACGACGATGATATCGCCTACGGAAGCGTAACGACGCCTTGTTCCGCCAAGCACACGGATGCAGAGAGCTTCTTTAGCTCCGCTGTTATCACATACTGTAAGTCTTGATTCAACCTGTACCATAATTACTTAGCTTTTTCAACGATTTCTACTACTCTCCATCTCTTCGTCTTGCTCAGAGGACGAGTCTCCATGATGCGTACGGTATCGCCGATTTCGCATTCATTCTTTTCGTCATGTGCATGGTATTTCTTTGTCTTGGTGACAAACTTACCATAAATCGGGTGTCTTTCCTTATACTTGGCAGCCACAGTGATGGTCTTATCCATCTTGTCGCTGATGACGACGCCCACTCTTTCTTTTCTTAAATTTCTAACTTCCATGAGGACCGTTGTTTTAATTGTTCTTAAGCTCTCTCTGACGCAACTCTGTCTTAATCCTCGCAATATCCCTGCGCAGCTTCTTGATCTGAGAGGGATTCTCCAGCGGAGAGATAGCATGGTTCAACACCATATTCTTGTAATTGGCCTGCTCTGTTTCGAGGCGCTCGGTCAATTCGTTCGTTGACAATTCTCTTACTTCTGCAATTTTCATAATACTGCTTTTATAAGATTCATACTACACGATTTGTCGTATTATTCCTTTGAGAAGTCATAGTCACGACGTACCACAAACTTGGTCTTGATGGGGAGCTTCTGGGCACCGAGGCGAAGAGCCTCCTTGGCAACCTCGAAGGGAACGCCATCAATCTCAATAAGCATGCGACCAGGAGTCACGGGAGCCACATAGCCTTCGACAGCACCTTTACCTTTACCCATACGCACGTCAGCGGGTTTCTTGGTGAAAGACTTGTCGGGGAAAACGCGAATCCAGAGCTGACCCTGACGCTGCATATAACGAGTCACAGCCACACGTGCAGCCTCGAGCTGCTGGCCAGTAATCCAAATGGTATCCATGGCCTTGATGCCGAAGGAACCGAATGCAAGCTGATTGCCACGCTGCGCATTGTTCTTCTGCGCGCGGTGCTGCATTCTTCTATATTTTGTTCTTTTTGGTTGTAACATAATCTTTCGCGGATTTAACGATTGCTATTTCTCTTCTTGTTAAACTTACGAGGAGCACCGCCTCCCGAAGGACGACCATTGTCCTTAGACTGAGTGAAGTTAGGAGCAAGGTCTCTCTTCTCATACACTTCGCCACGGCAGATCCAGACTTTCACACCGATGGCACCGACCTTAGTGACTGCCGTAGCCTGGCAGTAGTCAATATCAGCACGGAAAGTGTGAAGGGGCGTACGGCCTTCCTTGTACATTTCGGAGCGGGCCATTTCGGCACCGTTCAGACGGCCTGCAATCTGAATCTTGATACCCTCGGCACCCATACGCATGGTGTTGGCGATAGCCATCTTGACAGCACGACGATAAGCAATCTTGCCTTCGAGCTGACGGGCGATATTCGTTGCAACAATAGTAGCGTCGAGTTCAGGCTTCTTAATCTCGAAGATGTTGATCTGGATGTCCTTGTCGGTAATCTTCTTCAACTCCTCTTTCAGTTTCTCAACATCCTGACCACCCTTACCAATGACAAGACCTGGACGGGCTGTGCAAACGGTAATGGTGACCAGCTTCAATGTGCGTTCAATGACAATCTTTGAGACGCTGGCCTTAGCCAAACGCTCGTTCAGGTATTCACGAATCTTGGTATCCTCTACCAAGCGCTCGCTATACTGACCGTACCAACTCGAATCCCAACCTCTGATGATTCCTAAACGGTTGCTAATTGGATTAATCTTCTGTCCCATTGTTAGTCTTGATTTTCATTAGTACTTTTAGTGTCCACGAACAGAGTCACGTGGTTTGAACGCTTGCGGATACGGTATCCTCTGCCCTGCGGAGCGGGACGCATACGCTTGAGGGTGGCACCGCCATCCACATAAATCTTTGAAACGAACAGTTCGCCTGCTTCAGCCTTACGTTCGTTTTTCTGTTCCCAGTTGGCGATAGCGGAACGCAGCAGTTTCTCAACATCGGCAGCAGCAGCCTTGGTGGAGAACTTCAGGGTACCAAGCGCACGATTCACCTCCATGCCACGAATCATGTCACAGACGAGGCGCATCTTACGGGGAGACGAAGGAACGTCATTCAGCTTCGCAAAATACTGGGTCTTAAGGGCTTCTTTTCTCTTTTCAGCCGATAATTGTTTTCTTTTTCCCATTATTTTATTGTTTTTTATTGACAATTAATACCCTGCTTACTTCTTGCGGTTACCTGCGTGGCCACGGAAGGTACGAGTG
Source organism: Bacteroidales bacterium UBA1189 (assembly GCA_002309805.1). GTDB lineage: Bacteria > Bacteroidota > Bacteroidia > Bacteroidales > Bacteroidaceae > UBA1189. Next base: position 5,571 of record DBYJ01000039.1, read on the forward strand.
GGGGCAAATTCACCCAGCTTGTGACCGACCATATTCTCTGTAACATAAACAGGAATGAAATTCTTTCCGTTGTGAACGGCAATCGTATGTCCCACGAAGTCGGGGGAGATAACGGATGCGCGAGCCCAAGTCTTGACGACGGACTTCTTGCCGCTTTCATTCATTGCGAGAACCTTATTCTCGAGTGAAACGTTGATATACGGACCTTTTTTTAATGAACGACTCATAATTTACTCGGGTTAAAAGTTTTTACTTCTTCTTATTGGCTCTCTCAATAATGTACTTCGACGAATGCTTCTTGGGAGCACGTGTCTTGAGACCCTTTGCATAGAGGCCCTTGCGCGAACGCGGGTGACCACCAGATGCACGGCCTTCGCCACCACCCATGGGGTGATCAACGGGGTTCATGACAACGCCACGGTTGTGGGGACGACGACCCTGCCAACGCGAACGGCCAGCCTTGCCTGAGCTCTCCAGACCATGGTCTGAGTTGCCGACGCTACCGATGGTGGCCTTGCAGTCGCCGAAAATCTTACGAAGCTCTCCCGAAGGCAGCTTGATAACGCAGTAGTTACCCTCACGGGAAGCCAGCTGTGCGAAGTTACCTGCGGAACGGACGAGAACAGCACCCTGTCCAGGGCGAAGCTCGATGTTGTGAATAACAGTACCGACGGGGATGTTCTTCAGGGGAAGTGAGTTGCCGATTTCGGGAGCCACGTTCTCTCCTGAAAGGATGGTCATACCGACTTGCAGGCCGTTGGGCGCAATGATATACCTCTTTTCGCCGTCAGCGTAGAACAGGAGGGCGATGCGAGCCGAACGGTTCGGGTCGTACTCGATGGTCTTCACTGTTGCGGGAACGCCGTCTTTCTCTCTCTTGAAATCGATGAAACGATATTTCTTCTTGTGTCCGCCGCCCATATAGCGCATGGTCATCTTACCTGTGTTGTTACGACCACCCGTTGAACGCTTGCCACAAACGAGAGTTTTCTCTGGCACCGATGCAGTAATCTCTTCGAAGGTGCCAATAATTTTATGCCTCTGCCCAGGGGTTGTGGGCTTAAATGTACGTACTGCCATTTCTCTTAGATGTTGCTATAAAAATCAATTGTGTCGCCATCTTTCAGGGTTACGATCGCTTTCTTGAAAGCGTTCTTGCGTCCCTGGACGAAACCTTTCTTCGTGTAGCGTGACGTGTTCTTGCCTGCGTAGTTGATGGTGTTCACGCTGACGACAGTCACGTTGTACATTGTCTCTATCTCTTTCTTTATCTCGACCTTGTTAGCCTTGGGAGATACAATAAAGCCATAACGGCCAGACTTCTCAGAGATGGAAGTCATTTTCTCTGTCACCAGAGGTTTTACGATGATACCCATAGTCTTATGCCTCTACTTTATTGGTTAATACTCCTTCGATAACATTCAGTGCGTTTTCGGTGATGACCATAACGTCGGCATTGAGCACCTGATAGGTGTTGATGTCAGAAGCGATGGCGAGTTCGTTGCGCTGGATATTACGAGCTGACAAAAATACGTTGTAGTTTGCTTCTGGCAAAACGAAGAGTGACTTCTTGTCAGAAACTTTCAGATTCTTTGCGAGGTCGACGAACTGCTTGGTCTTGGGGGCATCGAAACTGAAGTCCTCGATAACCATGAGTGCGCCTTCCTGAACCTTATAGCTGAGGGCTGAGCGGCGTGCAAGCTGCTTGACCTTCTTGTTCAGTTTGAAACCGTAGTCGCGGGGCACGGGACCAAATACGCGTCCACCGCCAACGAGAACGGGAGACTTGATGTCGCCTCGACGAGCACCGCCGCCACCTTTCTGGCGACCGAGCTTCTTCGTGGAGCCTGCGATTTCACTTCTCTGCTTTGACTTGTGGGTGCCCTGACGCTTGTTGGCCATAATCTGCTTCACGTCCAACCAGATAGCGTGGTCGTTGGGTTCAATCCCGAAGACGGCGTCGTTCAGAACGACTTTCTTTCCCGTGTCTTCTCCTTTGATGTTATAAACACTAACTTCCATTATTTCTCAACAATTACGATTGAACCATTGTATCCAGGAACAGAACCCTTGATGACGAGAACATTCTGCTCGGGGATAACTTTCAGTACCTGTAAGTTGGCGACGGTGACGCGTTCGTTACCCATCTGTCCAGCCATACGCATTCCCTTAAACACCTTTGCGGGGTAGGAGCATGCGCCAATGGAGCCTGGCTTGCGCTGGCGGTTGTGCTGGCCGTGTGTGGACTGACCGACACCGCCGAAGCCATGTCTCTTCACTACACCCTGGTAGCCTTTACCTTTCGACGTGCCGATGACATTGACGAATGCGCTGTCACTGAACAGATCGACGGTGATGACGTCACCCAGGTTGTACTCTTTCTCAAAATCCTTGAACTCGGCCAAGTGTCTCTTGGGGGTTACACCTGCTTTCTTGAAGTGTCCCATCAGAGGAGCGCTGGTGTTCTTCTCCTTGGCATCTTCGAAGCCAACCTGAACGGCAGCGTATCCGTCTTTCTCGACACTCTTAATCTGTGTAACGCAGCAAGGACCTACTTCGATAACGGTGCATGGAACATTCTTTCCAGCGGCATCGAAAACGGATGTCATTCCGATTTTTTTTCCTAATAATCCTGGCATTTCACTTAATAATTTAATTAAACACTAATTGTTTTCTCTCTGTAACTCTGCATCAGACTTTAATCTCAACTTCCACGCCTGAGGGCAACTCGAGCTTCATGAGGGCGTCAACGGTCTTGGCGGTTGAGCCGTAGATGTCAATCAGTCGCTTGTAGCTGGAGAGCTGGAACTGTTCGCGGGCCTTCTTGTTGACGAAGGTGGAGCGGTTGACGGTGTAGATGCGCTTGTGCGTGGGCAGGGGGATAGGGCCGCTGACGGTTGCACCTGTGCTCTTAACGGTCTTGACAATCTTCTCGGCGCTCTTGTCGACGAGGTTGTGGTCGTAAGACTTCAGTTTGATTCTGATTTTTTGACTCATACTTTGTTTTATTACTTTGTTAATTTATTAGACTTTGGCTACTCCGTTAAGAGTCATTCGCTAACGGGCTGCCGTTACTTTTCTCTGTTTCCTTGTCTTCACTCTTACCTTATTATTATAATAGTTCCACTCGGCCTCCAATGCTTTCGAGTACCTGTCGGGCAATAGGTTTGCTGACGGGTTCGTGGTGGTCGTAGGTCATCGTACTGGTAGCACGTCCGCTGGTAATGTTGCGGAGGGCGGTGACGTAGCCGAACATTTCGGCGAGGGGGACCTTGGCCTTGATGACACGAGCTCCTGAGCGGCTGTTCTCCATTCCCTCGACTTGTCCGCGGCGCTTGTTGAGGTCGCCGATGACATCGCCCATATTCTCTTCGGGGGTAACCACCTCAAGGCGCATCAGCGGCTCGAGAAGTACGGGCGAGGACTTAAGGCAGGCATTGCGGAAGGCCATCATCGCGCAAATCTCAAAGGAGAGCTGGTCGCTGTCCACGGGATGGGATGAGCCATCGAGGAGGGTAACCTTGACGCTGTCGATGGGGAATCCGCCGAGGACGCCGTTACGCATTGCCGTCTGGAAGCCTTTCTCGACAGAGGGGATGAACTCGGTGGGGACGTTACCGCCCTTGACTTCGTTGACGAACTGGAGTCCGCCCTGGGTCCAATCGGCATCGACAGGACCGACCTTAACGAGAATGTCAGCGAACTTACCGCGTCCGCCTGACTGCTTCTTGTAGACTTCACGCAACTCGACCTCCTGGGTGAGGGCTTCCTTGTAGCTGACCTGGGGTTTGCCTTGGTTGCACTCGACGTTGAACTCGCGACGGAGTCGTTCGAGCAGGATGTCGAGGTGGAGTTCGCCCATACCAGAGATGATGGTCTGGCCTGTCTGGTCGTCGGTGCGGACGGTGAAGGTGGGGTCTTCCTCGGCCAGCTTGGCGAGGCCGTTGGCGAGCTTGTCGATGTCCTTCTGGCTCTTGGGCTCGACGGCGATGCCGATGACGGGTTCGGGGAAGTCCATTGACTCAAGCACGATGGGAGCGTTTTCGTCGCAGAGGGTGTCGCCTGTGCGGACGTCCTTGAGTCCGACGGCAGCGCCGATGTCTCCTGCGGAGATGAAGTCGACGGGATTCTGCTTGTTGCTGAACATCTGGAAGATGCGACTAACGCGCTCTTTCTTGCCCGAGCGGGGGTTGTAGACGTAGGAGCCTGCGCTGACGATGCCGCTATAGACGCGGAAATAGATGAGTCGTCCGACGAAGGGGTCGACGGCAATCTTGAAGGCGAGTGCAGCGGTGTGGTCGTCCTCGCTGGGGTTGCGCTGGATTTCGGCGCCCGTACGGGGGTTAGTTCCCGTGATGTGGCCGTTGTCGAGGGGCGAGGGCAGGAAGGCGCAGACGTAGTCGAGCAGCGTCTGGACGCCTTTGTTCTTGAACGACGAGCCGCAGACCATAGGCACGACAGCCATTCGAAGGGTGCCGATGCGGGTGCAGCGGATGATGTCGTCCTCGGTGAGCGAGTCGGGGTCGTCGAGGTACTTCATCGCGATTTCGTCGTCGAACTCGGCGACGTTGTCGATGAGCTTGTCGTGCCATTCACGGGCTTCGGCCTTGAGGGCCTCGGGGATTTCCTCGATGCTGTAGTCGGCCCCGAGGGTCTCATCGTGCCAGTAGATGGCCTTCATTCGGATGAGGTCGACGACGCCCTTGAACGTCTCCTCGGCTCCGATGGGGATGACCACGGGGCAGGGGTTGGCGTGAAGGATGTCGCGTATCTGGCTGAGGACGCCGTAGTAGTCGGCTCCGTTGCGGTCCATCTTGTTGATGTACGCAATGCGGGGCACGTTGTACTTGTCGGCCTGACGCCAGACGGTCTCACTCTGGGGTTCGACGCCTCCGACGGCGCAGAATGTGGCGACGGCTCCGTCGAGAACGCGCAGCGAACGTTCCACCTCGGCGGTGAAATCGACGTGTCCTGGAGTGTCTATCAGATTGATTTTATACTGATTTCCGTTCCAGTTCCAATGTGTCGTGGTGGCTGCTGAGGTGATGGTGATGCCGCGTTCTTGTTCCTGTTCCATCCAGTCCATAGTGGCTGCGCCGTCGTGCACCTCGCCTATCTTGTGGGTCAGGCCCGTATAGTAGAGGATGCGCTCGGACGTAGTCGTCTTACCAGCATCGATGTGTGCCATAATGCCGATATTACGAGTGAGATGGAGGTCCTGGTGCGACATAGTGTTGTTGTGTGCGGTTCTCTCGGGTTGGTCGTGCTGTGGGTTTTAGAAGCGGAAGTGTGCGAATGCGCGGTTGGCCTCGGCCATACGGTGCATATCTTCCTTGCGCTTGAAGGCGCCGCCCTGGTTGTTGTAGGCGTCCATAATCTCGGCTGCCAGCTTGTCGGCCATTGTCTTGCCGCCGCGTTTGCGGGCAAAGCCAATCATATTCTTCATCGAGACGCTCTCCTTGCGGTCGGGACGGATTTCAGTCGGGACCTGGAACGTGGCTCCGCCGATACGACGGCTCTTGACTTCCACCTGAGGGGTGATGTTGTCGAGTGCCTTTTTCCAGATTTCGAGGCTGCTGAGCTCGTTGTCGCTCATCTTGGTGCCGACGATGTTGAGGGCGTTGTAGAAGATTTCATAGCTGGTGTTCTTTTTTCCATCATACATCAGATGGTTGACGAACTTGGAGACTTTGACGTCGCCATACACGGGGTCGGGAAGGATGACCCTCTTCTTGGGTTTTGCTTTTCTCATTGTTGTTTAACTTGTTGTTTGGCTTGGTCGCTTCAACGCGTCCCGCTGGACGGGTTTACTCAGGCCTGAGGTTTTGTTGATTGTTTACTTCTTCTTAGCGGCCTTGGGTCGTTTGGCGCCGTACTTGCTGCGACGCTGGAGACGTCCGCTGACGCCTGCGGTGTCGAGGGTACCGCGAACGATGTGATAACGTACACCAGGAAGGTCCTTCACACGTCCGCCACGGACGAGGACGATGCTGTGCTCCTGGAGGTTGTGGCCCTCACCAGGGATGTAGCTGTTGACTTCCTTGAGATTGGTCAGTCGCACACGTGCGACCTTACGCATAGCCGAGTTAGGCTTCTTGGGGGTAGTGGTGTAGACACGGACGCATACGCCTCTACGCTGGGGACAGCTGTCCAGAGCGGGGCTCTTGCTCTTGTCCTTGAGCACCGTGCGACCCTTGCGCACTAATTGCTGAATCGTTGGCATTGTTAATTGTTTTTAGTTATATAATTGAAATTGTTTTATTTTCGAGCCTTCTTTACATTTTGGGGTGCAAAGGTACGCATTTTTTTTTATTCCGCAATGGATGTGGAGAGTTTTTTTATAAAAAAAGCTAAAAAAAGCAAAAAAGAGGCGCCGAAGCGCCCCTTTCTGGGATTTGCTGGGGATAAACGCCCCTGAGATTATCTCTGACAGCCCGAGGTTTTCCTGGACCGAGCCCAGGGGTTCTCTGGACAGCCTATGGTTTCCTCAGCGCTTATGCCTCGCCCTTGAAGGCGCCAGCAGGGGGTACGAAGGTGCCGCGACCCTCGGGCAGGCGGATGGGGCCGAACTGGTTCTCGTACTTGCCGATGTTGTCCTGCAGAGCCAGCAGCAGGCGCTTGGCGTGTTCGGGGGTGAGGATGACGCGGCTCTTCACCTGGCCTTTCTGCACGCCAGGCAGCACGCGTACGAAATCAAGCACAAACTCCGACGACGAATGGCTGATGATGGCCAGGTTGGCATACGTGCCGTCAGCCACCTCGGGCTTAAGTTCAATCTGAAACTGGTTGGGATTCTGGGGGTTCTTGTTGTCCATAGTTGTATTCTTTTAGGGTTTGGAGGTGCAAAGATAGTGAAAAAATGAAGAACGAAGAACGAAAAATGAAAAATAAATACTCCGACGACTCAGGGGGTATCAGAGTATTCGGAATATTCGGAATGTTCGGAGTACTCGGACAGCCAGAGTACTCGGAAAAAAAGTGGCCTCCCCCGCCTATGCAGCGGGAAGGAGGGGAGGCCGTGTGGTGGTGCTGGTCAGGGATGCCGTGGGTGCCAGTGCCTTGCCGAGGATGGTCTTCACCCAACGCTGGGGCTTCTCCGAGACCTTGACGATGAGCTGCTCCTTGACAGCATTCATTGTCTTGCGCTTGCGGTACTTCAGGTCGATGCCGAAGAACTTCATCTGCTCCACGAACTCTTCTACGCCGAACTCGTCGGGCAGGTTGGCCACTATCCTCTTGGCGTCCGAGGGGAGAGGGGCATTAGCCGTCTGCTGCCTGTCAGTGGCGACAAGCTTGTCCACGAAGTTGGCTATCAGCTGGCTGAAGGCGTACTCCGCCACCCAGAGGGCGTTATCTATCACGTCGTTCCGTCGGCGGCTGCTTTCCTCCCAGAGTTCGAAGGCAATCATTCCCGCGCGGAATCCGTTGTCGGCGGAACGGTTGAGCCACTCGTCAGGTATACCGAGGCGGCTGCACTCCTCGCGCTTCGCCTCGCGCCATTCGATGACCGCCTTGCTCAGCCAGTCGAGGTTGAGCCAATGCTCGCCGCGAACTTTCTTCTCGTCGTCAAACGAGAGGTTGTATCCGCGCTGGATGGCGGCGTCAATCGTATCCTGCTGCTTGGCGGTGAGCTTCTTGAAGCTTGGAGGCGCCATATATCGGCGGTCGCCGATGTCAGCGAGGATGAGGCGCTGGATGAGGCCGTTGTGGATACTCTCCTTGCTGCCGTAGAACTCCTTGATGAGGTCGGGCTGTCCTGCGAAGAGGCAGTTGATTCTCACGTTCACCTCTGCGCTGACGAAGTCCTCTCCTGCACGCTCCTGGCCGCAGAGCTCGTCGCAATACCCTTTTCGCCAGACGAGGCTGAGGTCGCCCCATAGGCCGCGTTTGGTCACGCCGATGGCCTCGCTGATTTCGCTGGTTGAGGTGTAGAGGGCGAGGCCCTGTGAACGCTGCTGGAGCTTGATGTACCCCGCGCGTGTAGCGTCTGCACCGCGTATCAGCTGGCGCACCACCTTTGGGTCCTCGGGCTGTTCCTTTTTATTCTTGGCCGCGCGCTTCTTCTCTCTATACTCGTCCTCGCGGAGGTTTTCTGTAGCCTCGCGCTCGCGGAGGCGGGCGAGTATCAGCTCAGCATTGCCGAGAGCCCAGCTCTTTCCCTGGCCTGCTTTACCTGCGAGCACGACGTGGAAGAAGGGGTATTGCGAGAACCCCTCGCTGACGGCGTCCTCGCCCATTTTAGCCCTCAGTTGGCAGAACACCGTGCCCAATGGGGGCAGCGCGGTGAGGTATGCGGCGGCTCGGAGCGTGGGGTCCAGACAACGGTCAACCAACTCCTTGATGACGGGAGGCAGGCTTTTCGGCATTTCCCACGCACATACGGGGGTGTACCCCTGTACCCCCTGTACCCCTGTACCCTCGTCGGGGGTCATAGCCGCCGCCTTTCTGACGTCGTCGATGGCCTTGCTGAGGTCCTTGCCGATGTGGGCATTCATATGCTCGCGCTTATATTTCACGGCATTAGCCACTATCTGGTCCATTTCCCCTCCCGAGAGCCCCACGTCGGGCAATGCTGCACGGATGGCAGCCGCCTCGCCGTCGGTGATGCTGGTCAGTTCGCGGGCAAGCTCCAGCAGCTGCGTATTCCGCTGGCCCTGCACAGGCAGGCGCCCGTACTTATTCACCAGATACCGCTCGGCAATGGCTTTCAACGGAACCTCCTCATACACCGTCTGCACCTCCACGGCCTCCACGGCCTCGGCGTCCTCAAGACTATCAGAAGCACTGACGTTCTGAATTTCAGATGATTGTTCGGAACTGCCAGAGCCCTCAACCTTGTGCGGCCACAGCGTGGGGGGCATAGGGGCGTCCTCCTTCTTCTTGTCCATTGCCATCAGACTGTCGTAATGCTTCTGTGTCGGCCACAACAAGTCGTCGTTACGCTTGATGATGTCGTCGCGGGTGACCACGAAGCTTCCGCGGGCATCGTCCGTACACGATGTGTCCACCTCGCCCCCCGACGAGGCAATGATGTCGCCCCACCTTTTCTTGAAATCGGCCTGGATTTCAGGGATTTCACGTCCCCTGCGCTCCACGATGATGTGGAGGCCGTGACCCTTCACCGTGACGTGTGCCAGCGCCACCTGCTCCCGACCTAGCAGCCCGTTGTGGACCAGCTTCGCCCAAAGTTCACGGGGAGTGCCAGTCGTGATGCCGTCGATGTCAATCATTCCCAGCGTCGAGCGCCGCTTCGTGGGGTTGTCTCCCTTTCGGGGAGCCTCAGGGAACTCGGCGTGGAAGGTGATGACGGGCAGTGTGCTTTTCTTCAGCTCGTTGGCTCTGTCCGCGTCGCCCTCCTCGTCGTAGATGCGGCGCACTTCCCTGATGGTCTTTGCCACGTCGGTGCTGTCAATCAGCTCCTCGAACGCTTTTTTCGTGAGGGGGGACACCTTCTTGGCCTCCCAGCAATGGGGCGACCAGCTGCACTGCACCAGACTACGCTCCCTGTTCTCAGTCGCGTTTTCAACTTGCAGGCCCGTAGCCTGCGTTTCAGATTTTAAAAAATCCTGCATAATTTGTGTTTTTATTTATTTATAATTTCGGCGCTCACTATCTCACGATAACGACTACAGCGCCCACTCGTCGTTACCGGTTTTTTTCGTTTTGAGCAAATATACAAACAAAATTCGAAAAAAAGAAATACATCAATGCCTTCTACAATATAAATAGCCTTTATTTCGGAAAAAGTCAACTTTTTTTAGCTTCACCGCAAAAAAAGTGTCCACTACTTGCCCTTCCCCTGTAGCATAGCCCTCCACAGGTCTCCCTATATATATAATAAATATAAGGTACGCGCGTGCGCGATGGGCACACAGCGGGTACAGGCGGTACAGGGGTACAGGGGGTACACCCCCTATCCCACGCCCGCTGATACGCCCAGCTGTCGATGAGCCTAAGGCTAAAGAATAGAGCTTTTTCAGAAAAGTTATTATTTATATCTATTATTGGAATAAAGTAGATATAAATAGACCCACCCTCATAAGAGACATAGTCAGGACTATCATCTATTCTGGTAATCACTCTCTCACTAATCACCCCCCGTCGCCCCCCGCGCGCGGACATAGGGGTGTACCCCCTGTACCCCTGTACCGCCTGTACCCTCAGCGCAAGGCAAAAATCTGCCAGCGCAGGCAAAAAAATCTGCAGATTTTGGGGATTTTTCGAAAAAACAAACTATTTATTATAGGTTAAAGAAGAAAGATTAAAGGTTAAAGATTAAAAGAAAAAAACAGCGCTGCAAAACAACCTTAACCCTTCACCCTTCAACTTTAACCCCAATAATAATAACAAATAAAAACACTGAAACTATGGCAATTACTTATCAGATTGTGGGTTGCACCAACCCACGTGGCGCCGAGGGTGTTGACTATGCCTGCAACCGCGCCGTAAAGACGGGCGACTACGACTTCCGCAGCCTCGCCGAGGACATCCAGCACGCCACCACCGTGACGAAAGCCGACACCGTGGCCGTCCTCACCGCCGCCAAGGAGTTCATCAAACAGCATCTGCTCCAGGGCCAGCGCGTTGTGCTGCAGGAGATTGGCGCCCTGCAGGCGAACCTCCAGAGCAAGTGCTTCGCCCAGAGTGTCATCCCCGCTGAGTCGTTCGACCCTAGCTCGTACATCAAGGGCGTCGGCATCCGCTTCCGCGCCGAGGCTGACCTGCTGAAGTACGTCCGCACCAACAAGCAGCTCCGCCGCGTGCCCAGCGAGCTGTTGGCGTAAAGACCCACTCAGAAGGCAGACTGAATGGGGGGAGACGCGACATGTCGCGTCTCTACTTTTTTACAATTATATTTTGTATTATTCTCATTTTTCACTACTTTTGCACGCTGAAACGTGACACGCGTGACAGCGTGACAACAGGGTATTTTTCTTAACTCTTAACTCATAATTCTTAACTGACATAATGATTACCCAAGACCAATTGAAGGACTGCCAGGTACGCGTCGAGGCCCTTGAGCGCTACCTTGCCATCCCCGACAAGCAGATACAGGTGGAGGAGGAGCAGCTCCGCACCCAGGCCCCAGGCTTCTGGGACGACCCAAAAGCCGCCGAACGTCAGATGAAGAAAGTCAAGCAGTTGCAGGGGTGGATTGACGGTTATCGCGAGGTCCGCAACCTGACCGACGAGCTTGCCCTCGCCTTCGACTTTTACCGCGACGAACTGGTCACCGAAGCCGAGGTGGACGACACCTACGCCCGCACCATCCGCGCCATCGAGGCCCTCGAGCTGAAGAATATGCTCCGCGACGAGGCCGACAATATGGACTGCGTGCTGAAAATCAACTCGGGCGCTGGCGGTACCGAGGCTCAGGACTGGGCCCAGATGCTGATGCGAATGTACCTCCGCTGGGCCGAGGCCAACGGCTACAAAACCAGCATCCAGAACCTCCAGGACGGCGACGAGGCTGGCATCAAGACCGTCACCATACAGGTCGAAGGACCCTACGCCTACGGCTACCTGAAGGGCGAGAACGGCGTCCACCGCCTCGTCCGCGTCAGCCCCTATAACGCCCAGGGCAAGCGTATGACCTCGTTCGCCTCCGTCTTCGCCACACCCCTCGTCGACGACAGCATCGAGGTCGCCATCGACCAGAGCAAAATCTCGTGGGACTACTTCCGCAGTGGCGGCGCTGGCGGCCAGAACGTCAACAAGGTCTCATCGGGCGTCCGACTCCGCTATCAGTACAAGGACCCCTACACGGGCGTGGAAGAGGAAATCCTCATTGAGAACACCGAGACCCGCGACCAGCCCAAGAACAAGGAGAACGCCCTCCGACTGCTGCGCTCGCAACTCTACGACCGTGAACTTCAGCACCGTATGGAGGAACAGGCCAAGGTGGAGGCAGGGAAGAAGAAAATTGAATGGGGCTCGCAGATACGCTCGTACGTCTTCGACGACCGCCGCGTGAAGGACCACCGCACAGGCTACCAGACCAGCGACGTCGCTGCCGTGATGGACGGCAAAATCGACGGCTTCATCAAGGCCTGGCTAATGGGCAGTCAGGAGGAGTAGCTATGGAAATCGAACGCAAATTCCTCGTCAAGGACGACAGCTATAAGGCACTGTCCTACAGCCACTCAGAGATACTGCAAGGCTACATTGCCCGTGGCAGCGGACGCACCGTCCGCATCCGACTCCGCAAGGAAGCCGCCACCCAGACCGAGCGCGCCTACCTCACCATCAAAGGCCCTTCGACCGACGGCATCAGCCGCTACGAATGGGAGAAGGAAATACCTTACAACGAGGCACTTGAACTCTTTGCCATCTGCCAGCCAGGCCGCGTGCGCAAGACCCGCTGGCTTGTCCGCTCAGGCCACCATACGGTGGAGGTCGACGAGTTTCACGACGACAACGACGGCCTCGTATTCGCCGAAATCGAGCTATCTGCACCCGACGAGCCCTATGAGGCCCCTCCCTTCCTCGGCACCGAAGTCACGGGCGACCCCCACTACTACAACGGCTACATCTCCTGCCACCCGTACAAGGAGTGGCGCCCCTAAAAAAGCATAGGAAACCCAGGATACAGGGGGTCAAGGGGTACAGGGGGTACACCCTATATTCCTGATTTGCTAACCGCTGATTCTCTCCTCTCTGCTCAGAATGCCATCAAGTCGGCATCGGTAATAAAGGAGAGGTTGTTGTCGCGCACCACCTCGCGGACGGCATCCAGGTTATTTGCCCGCATCACCAGCACCAGCTTCGCCACGAAGTTGAAGCAGTACATATACTCAATGGAGATGCCGCGCTTCGTAAACAGCTCCACCACCCGCGCAAAGTCAGCCGCCAGAGGGTCGATGCTGATGGCCACCACGTCGTTCATCGACACCAGCACGCCAGCCTCTTTCAGGCACTTGTACGCCCGCTGTTGGTCGCTGGTAATCAGTCGCATCAGTCCATAGTCGGCCGTGTCGGCCACTGTAGCGCTCACAATGTGTACCTCAGCCTTGCTCAGGATGGCCAGCAGCTGCGCCAACTGACCGAACTTGTTCTCCAGGAAAAGGGATATCTGCTTGATAGTCATATTTCTTATTTTAATATTTCTAATTCCTAATTCCTATTTATGTATTTTTTCAATGGTTGCGTCGCATATCCTTGACGCGTACGGCCTTACCCTCGCTCTTGGGCAGCGAACCAGGCGCCACCAGGCGGACGCGCGGCGTGAGCAGTATCTCGTCCTTCAACTGGCGGGTAATCTCCTTCGTCAGCGCCGTCAGCGAGCTGTAGTCGTCGGTAATAGCGGCCAGCTCGACCTCGACGGTCATCTCGTCGTTGTCGCCAACGGTCTCAATGGTAATCAGATAGTCGCTGCCCAGCTCGGGGAAGCCCATCAGAATCTTCTCCACCTGCACGGGGAAGATGTTGACACCCTTGACAATCAGCATATCGTCCGAGCGGCCCTTGAAGCGGTCGATGCGTCGGTGTGTGCGGCCGCAGGGACACGTTCCCGTAAGGAAACGCGTGAGGTCGCGCGTGCGGTAGCGCAGCAGCGGCATACCCTCGCGGCGGAGCGTCGTCAGCACCAGCTCGCCCACCTCGCCATCAGGCACGGGCTCAAGCGTCACGGGGTCGACAATCTCGGCAATGTAGTAGTCCTCCCAGATGTGGAGGCCGTTCTGCTCCTTACATTCAAAGGCCACGCCAGGGCCGTTCATCTCGCTCATACCGAAGCAGTTGTATGCCTTCACGCCCAGCAGTTCCTCGATGCGACGGCGCTGCTCCTCACTATGCGGCTCGGCACCGATGATGAGCGTCGTGAGCTTCGTGTCCTTGACAGGGTCGATGCCTTCCTCGTGGAAGACGGCTGCCAGACGGGTGGCATACGAGGGGATGGCGTGCAGCGCCGTCGAACCGAAGTCGGTGATGAACTTTATCTGCCGCTTACTGTTTCCCGCAGCCGCAGGCACCGTCATAGCGCCCAGTCTTTCAGCGCCGTACTGGATTCCAAGGCCACCCGTAAACATTCCGTAGCCGCTGGTGTTCTGGATGACGTCGGTATCGCGGAGGCCCACCATATACATACATCTCGCCACCTGGTTGGCCCAGTCGTCAAGGTCCTGCTGCGTGTGGCAGACCACCGTGGGGTTGCCCGTCGTGCCGCTCGACGAGTGGACGCGCACAATCTTCTCCAAAGGTACCGCACACAAGCCGAAGGGATAGTGGCTGCGCAGGTCGTCCTTCGTGGTGAACGGCAGCCGCCTGAGGTCGTCAAGACTCTGGATGCTCTCGGGTGTAATACCCCGCTCACGCAGAATGGGCTCGTAGAATGGCGAAGCCATCGTCCGCCGCACCGTCTCACGCAAACGTTCCACCTGCAATGCCGTCAGTTCAGCCCGCGACATCGTCTCATACTCTGGTTCCCAGTATTTTCCGTCCTTCATTCGTTATAGGGTTTTAAGTGATTACTGATAAATTGGTGCAAAATTACAGATAATCGTGAAGAAATCCAAAAAAATGCAGTACCTTTGCAAACTATTTTACAAAAACCATCATCCATACCACCTATGAAGAAACTCCTACTTGGCGACCAGGCCATCGCTCAAGGCGCCCTCGACGCAGGGCTGAGCGGCGTCTATGCCTACCCTGGCACGCCCTCGACCGAAATCACCGAATACATCCAGGACTGGTGCCGCGTCCACCCCACCGCCACGGTCCACAACCGCTGGTGCACCAACGAGAAAACCGCTATGGAGGCCGCCCTCGGAATGAGCTATGCGGGCAAGCGCGCCCTCGTATGTATGAAGCACGTGGGAATGAACGTCTGCGCCGATGCCTTCGTCAACAGCGCCGTCACAGGCGTCAACGGCGGACTCATCGTCCTCGCAGCCGACGACCCCTCGATGCACAGCAGCCAGAATGAACAGGACAGCCGCTTCTACGGCAAATTCGCCCTCACACCTATTCTGGAGCCCACCAACCAGCAGGAATGCTACGATATGATGGCCTATGGCTTCGACCTCTCGGAACGCCTGCGGCTGCCCGTGCTGATGCGCATCGTCACCCGTCTGGCCCATAGCCGCGCCGTGGTGGAGATATCCGAGACCCCGCGTCCCGAGAACCCCCTGTCATCTCCTGCCGACCCCGCAGGATGGGTACTCCTCCCTGCCCGCGCCCGCCGCAAATACAACGAGCTCATTGCCGCCCAGCCCCTCCTCCAGGAAGCCAGCGCCACATCACCTTTCAACACTGTCGCTAAAGACGTTAACGCCGCGCAACCCTGTTCCGCCGTCATCGCCGCAGGCATCGGCTACAACTACTTGATGGAGAACTACCCCGACGGTGCCCCAATGCCCGTGCTGAAGGTCTCGCAGTATCCGCTGCCCATCGAGGCTATCCGCGCCCTCGCTGCCCAATGCCACGAGCTGCTTGTCATTGAGGATGGTCAGCCCTTCATCGAGGAACAGCTCATCGGGCTGCTGCCCACAGCAAACGTCATCCACGGCCGACTCGACGGCACCCTGCCCCGCGCAGGCGAGCTCAATCCCGATAACGTCAAGGCCGCCCTCGGTCTGCCCACCGCTCAGGAATTCAGTCCCTGCAATACCGTCACCGCCCGTCCGCCAGCCCTCTGCCAGGGATGCGGCCACCGCAGCGTCTATGAGGCTCTGAACAAAGTACTTGCCGACTATCCCGACAGCCGCGTTTTCGGCGACATCGGCTGCTATACCCTCGGTGCCCTGCCCCCCTATCAGGCCCTTCACTCCACCGTCGATATGGGTGCCAGCATCACGATGGCCAAGGGCGCTGCCGACGCAGGCATCTTCCCCGCCGTAGCCGTCATCGGCGACTCAACCTTCACCCACAGTGGTATGACAGGCCTCCTCGACGCCGTCAACGAGAACAGCCCCATCACCGTCGTCATCTCAGACAACCTCACCACGGGAATGACAGGCGGCCAGGACTCAGCAGGTACCAACAAGTTCGAGGCCATCTGCCGTGGCTTAGGCGTTGCTGACGAGCACCTCCGAGTCGTCGTCCCCCTGCCCGCCAATATGGACGAGATTACCCGCATCCTGCGCGAAGAGATTGAATACCAAGGCGTATCAGTAATCATCCCCCGCCGCGAGTGCATCCAGACCCTCGCCCGCCATACCCGCCAGAAAAAACTAAATCCCCAAACTCCCCAACAATGAAAACCGACATCATCCTCGCAGGCGTAGGTGGCCAGGGCATCCTCAGCATCGCCACCATCATCGGCCAGGCAGCCCTCGACCAGGGCCTATACATCAAGCAAGCCGAAGTGCACGGTATGAGCCAGCGCGGCGGCGACGTGCAGTCGAACCTCCGCATCTCGTCCAACCCCATCTACAGCGACCTCATCGCCCTCGGCACGGCCGACGTCATCATCGCTATGGAACCTATGGAGGCCCTGCGCTACCAGCCCTACCTCAGCAAGGACGGCTGGGTCATCACCGCCACCAGTCCCTTTGTCAACATTCCCAACTATCCAGATATTCAGGCTATCAACGCCGCCCTCAATGCCCTACCCCACGTCGTGCGCATCGACATCGAGAGCCTTGCCAAGGCCAACAAGATGCCCAAGGCTGCCAATATGATACTGCTCGGTGCTGCGGCCGATGCCCTTGGAATGGACTTCGAACTGCTCCGCCAGGCTGTCCGCACCGTCTTTGCCGCCAAGGGCGATGCCATCGTTGATATGAACCTTCAAGCCCTTGCCATCGGGCGCGAGAACAAAGGCTAACCCACAGACACGCACAGCCCTATGACCGACACTCCCTTCAGCAAGACACGCATCGACCAGCTCCTCCGCGAGATGGAGATTGATGACCTCAACAAAGCCTCCATCCGCCAAATTGGCGCCATCGCCCGCACGATGGAACAGGAGACGGGTCAGGAATACGTCCACTTCGAAATGGGCATCCCAGGCCTGCCACCCTCAGCCGTAGGCGTCGAAGCCGAAATTGCCGGCCTGCGTCGCGGCGTCGCCTCCAAGTATCCCAATATCGAGGGCATCGACGAGCTCAAAACCGAAGCCTCTCGCTTCGTCAAAGCATTCATCGATACCGACATCGCCCCCAAGGGCTGCATCCCCACCACGGGTTCCATGCAGGGCGTCTTTGCCGCTTTTATGCTCTGCACACAGCTCAACCCCCAGCGCGATACCATCCTCTACATCGACCCTGGCTTCCCCGTCCAGAAGATGCAGGCCGCCGTCATCGGTGCCCGTATGGCCTCGTTTGACGTGGCCGACTACCGCGGTGCCGCTGCTCTCCGCACGAAGTTGGAGGAGGTGCTCTCATCAGGCCACGTCTGCTGCCTCATATACAGCAACCCCAACAACCCCTCGTGGATGTGCCTCAAGGACGACGAGTTGCAGGTCATTGGCGAGCTTGCCACAAAGTACGATGTCGTTGTCATCGAGGACCTTGCCTATATGACAATGGACTTCCGTCGTCCACTGGGCCGTCCCTTCCAGGCACCATTCCAACCCACTGTCAGCCGCTACACCGACAACTACGTCCTGATGCTCTCTGGCTCGAAGATGTTCTCTTACGCAGGTCAGCGCATCGCCGTCGCCTGCATCTCCGACCGCCTGTTTGCTCGCAGCTACCCCACGCTGGCTGCCCGTTATGGCATCAGTCGCTTTGGCGCCGTTTATGCCTACAATATGCTCTACACCCTCTCATCAGGCGTCAGCTACAGCGCCCAATGCGCAATGGCAGCAATGATGCACGCCGCCACCGAGGGTGCCTACAGCTTCGTTGATGATGTCCGTGAATACGCTCGCCGTACCGCTCGCATCAAGCAGATTATGCTCCCTTACGGCTTCAGCGTTGTCTACGACCGCGACCAGGACGAACCCGTTTCCGACGGCCTCTTCTTCACCATCGGCTACCACGATATGGAGGGTGGCAAACTGCTGCGCGAACTGCTCTACTACGGTATCACAGGCATTGTCCTTAGCACCACAGGCAGCACGCGTCAGGGCATCCGCGCCTGCTGCAGCACCATGCAGGAGCACCACTATCCGCTCCTCGACCAGCGCTGCCGCCTATTTGCCGAAAATCACGCGTAGGGCGTCCTATCTTATCCTGCGGGAAACCTGGTCAGCAGGGACTACATCGGCTCGTAAGCGATAGAGTTCCGTCCCCGCCAGCAGGAAACATCCTGTCCCATAGTCCTCAAAGTCAGGCACCTTGTCGTAGGTAACAGGCTGACCTGCCGAAGGGTCTTTGCCCGTGCCCTGCACGTAGCCGAGGAAGCCGTTGGGGTGGACAGCCTCGGCGACCATGGCATTCCAGGCTCGGACAACCACAGGCAGGTAGTCTTTCTCCTTCAAATAGCCCTTGCGGATGCCCCACGCCATTCCATAAACGAAAAGCGAGGTGCCTGTTGTCTCTTTACCACCAAAGTGGGTGGGATCGTGGAGACTGACGTTCCAGAAACCATCCTCGCGCTGCGCAGCTTTAAGCGCACGGCACATGGCGCGGAAGTCGCGCAAACACTCCTTATAATAAGGGTGCTTCTCGGGCAGCTCGTCCATCACGCGCACCAGGGCAGCCAGCACCCAGCCGTTGCCACGACTCCAGTAGCAGTCCTCACCGTTCGGTTCGGTATAGGGTGCATCAAAATCGTGGTCGCGCCACCAGAGGCCGTCCTTCGCGTTGAACATCCCCGTCCCATCGTGCACGTCGCGCGTATAGCGGTAGTAGGCCATCATCTTGTCCCAGTACTTCGCATCGCCCGTGATGCGCCCCATCTTGGCGTAGGCGGGCATAGCCATCTGGATGGCGTCAATCCACCACCAGTCGTGCACTTGCGGGTCGTTCACACAGGCATCGAGGGTCAGCTTCACGTGAGTCAGCATTCGGGGGTCCTGCGTCAACTCGTACATATCGAGATACGTCTGGAAACAGCACTGGTTGTCAGCGTTATGCGTAGTATCGCTACCCCGCGGGCGCCACTGGTGAGCATTGCCCCAAGCCATCGTGTAGTCAAAGAATCGTTCGTCGGGGTAGATGCCTTGCAGCGCCATCAGTCCCTCGTAATAGACGGCTCGCGTCCAGAGGTTGCTGGTCCGCTCCTTACCGCCGCCGAAGGTGGGCAGACCTGGGTCGGGGACGGACTTCATAAAGTAGGCGTTCACTTTCAGCAGCTGGTCGAGGATTTCGCGCTGCGAAGGAAGCACCTGCTGAGCCACTGCGCTATGGGGCAGAAGTACTGCGCTAATTGTCAGGAGCACTGCGCCGAGAAGCCTACGCAGGCTAAAAAAACGGCGCTTTCCGAGTAATCGGAGAGGTAACGGATAATGGGGAAATGAAGGTATTAGCATATACTTATATTTATTACTTGCGTGCTGCAAAGGTAAATATTTTTTCCGTTTTCCTTGCATAGACGCCCGATAATTGTTACTTTTGAGCCAAAAATCCTCCCCACCCTATGAAAATGCGACTCTACACCCTCTCCTTCCTAGTCCTGCTGGCTTGTACAGTACTGCCTGCCCAGCCTAACTATGCGCCTGACTTGCAGAAGGAGACCCTTGGCCGCGGCGTAGTGGCCATACGTCAGGACTCGGCTCACGTGGCAGTCACCTGGCGTCTGCTTCGCACCGACGACAAAAGCACGGCCTTCAACGTCTATCGCAACCACCGCCTGCTCAACCGCAAGCCTCTCACGGGAGCCACGTTCTTCGTGGACGACAACATCTCCACCGACTCAGCTACCTACGAGGTGCGTCCCGTCATTAAGAAGAAGGAGTCCAACGAAGGCTCAGGCACATACATTCTTCCTGCCAATGCTCCCATCGGCTATATTGACATCCCCCTCTCCAAACCCGAGGGAGGCATCACCCCCGCAGGCGACCGCTACGATTACACGGCCAACGATGCCTCGGTAGGTGATGTGGATGGCGACGGCGAGTACGAAATCATCCTCAAATGGGATCCCACCAATGCTCACGACAATGCTCACGACGGCTACACGGGCAACGCGCTCTTTGACTGCTACCGCCTCAACGGGGAACGCCTTTGGCGCATCGACCTCGGTCCCAATGTCCGTTCAGGAGCCCACTACACCCAGTTTATGGTCTTTGACTTCGATGGCGACGGACGTTCTGAAATTGTGATGAAAACTGCTGACGGCACTATCGACGGACAGGGCAACGTCATCGGCGACCCTTATGCCGACTACCGCTACGCAGGCGACACCATCCGTACTTTCCGACGTACACCTGCACGACAGGGGCGCATCTTCTCAGGCAAAGAATATCTCACCATTTTCAGCGGTCTGACAGGTGAGGCCCTTCACACCATCGACTACATCCCCCAGCGTGGCGACCCTGCTGACTGGGGCGATAAGGAAGCCAACCGCTCCGACCGTTTCCTGGCTTGCGTAGCCTATCTGGACGGACGGCATCCCAGCGTCGTGATGTGTCGTGGCTACTACACCCGTGCCGTCCTTGCTGCTTTCGACTGGGACGGAAAGGAACTCCGCCAGCGCTGGGTCTTTGATTCCAATGACGAGGGCAACGAAGCCTACAGCGGACAGGGGAACCATAACATTCGTGTGGCTGACATTGACAACGACGGTTGCGATGAAATCATCTACGGCTCGTGCACCATCGACAACGATGGCCGCGGACTCTACTCCACCCGTCTCGGTCACGGTGATGCCCTCCACCTCACCGCTTTTTTCCCCGATGAACCGAGGCTCCAAGTGTGGCAATGTCACGAAACGGGTGGCAACGGCTCCACCTTCCGCGATGCCGTCACAGGTGAAACCCTCTTCCGCTACCCTGCCCCAATGGACATCGGACGTTGTATGGCAGCAGACATCGACCCCGACTCACCAGGCGTTGAGATGTGGAGCGGATCCACAGGAGGCATCCGCAACATACGCGGCGAGATCATTGCCGAACGTGTCCGCGGACTCTCCACCAATATGGCCATCTGGTGGGACGGTGATCTGCTGCGCGAACTCCTCGACGGCACACGCATCTCCAAGTATAACCCCAGCGAACAGCAATGCGACATCATCCTGAACCCTGAAGGAGTCGTCAGCAACAACGGCACCAAAGCCAACCCCTGTCTCGCTGCCGACATCCTGGGCGACTGGCGTGAAGAACTGCTTCTGCGCACCCGCGACAACCAGTCACTCCGCCTCTATGTCTCCACCATCCCCACCGAACACCGATTCGTCACCTTTATGGACGACCCCGTCTATCGCATCAGCGTCGCCACCCAGAACGTTGCCTACAACCAGCCCACACAGCCAGGATTCTACTTCGGACCTGATATGTAAACGCCAAAAACCCCATATAAACCATGAAAAGAGAAGCATTCAAGATGTTCCTGAAGCCAGGCTTCGAGGACGAGTACCAGCGACGCCACGCTGCATTGTGGCCCGAGATGAAAAAACTACTCAAGGAGAGCGGAGTAAGCGACTACAGCATCTTCTGGGACAAGGAGACTAACATCCTCTTTGCCGTACAGAAAGTCGAGGGCGACAAGGGCTCGCAGGACCAGGGCGACAACCCCATCGTACAGCGCTGGTGGGACTATATGGCCGACATCATGGAGGTCAACCCCGACAATAGCCCCGTATCCATCCCACTGCCCGAAATGTTCTATCTCGAATAGACTTTCTACATTTTTGAGATAAAAAATCGCAACAATCGTTCGTTTTCTTATAAATTGTTATTACTTTTGCCGAACGATGTTTGAAAGGCAATAGAAAATCATGGCAGAAAATGTACCCAAAGTAATCGATGTAGAGAAGATTATCCGCAGCAAAATCGGCAATGCCCACATCTGGCCTCCCCTACTGAAATACCTCCGCAAGATCCTCCACGAAGACGAGTTCAACGTCTTCTTCGCTACCTATCCAAACATGGAAGGTGCTGATTTTCTCCGCAACACGTTGGAGCACCTCAACATCTCCCTCGATGTACATGGCGAAGAGAACCTCCCCCCGAAAGGTGCTCTCTACACGTTTGTCAGCAACCATCCCCTCGGCGGTCCCGACGGTGTAGCCATCGGTCGCATCATCGCCGATCACTACGACGACAAGATTCGCTATCTTGTCAACAGTTTCCTCATGGCCCTTCCTCCGTTAGCCCCCCTCTGCGTCCCCGTCAACCAGATGGGCGGACAGGCTCGCAACCTCCCCCAGCAGGTCGATGCTATCTTCAGCGGCGACGACCAGGTCATCATGTTCCCCGCCCAGCTCTGTTCACGCAAGCGCAAGGGTGTCATCAAGGACCTGCCCTGGAAGAAGACCTTCGTGCAGAAAAGCGTCCAGTACCAGCGCGATGTCGTGCCCATCTACTTCGAGGGGCGCAACTCCAACCGCTTCTACCGCATCGCCAACCTCTGCAAGTTCTTCCACCTCAAGTTCAACGTGGCCATGCTGTACCTTGCCGATGAACTCTTCCGCCACCGCGGTAAGACCTTCCGCATCTACATCGGCAAACCCATCCCCTGGCAGACCTTCGACAAGTCGCGCAAACCTATCGAATGGGCAGCCTACGTACAGGACATTGTTTATAAGCTTGCCCCCACCAGCTAAACACCATGCAACCCATCATCGCCCCCATTCCGCGTGAGCTGCTCATGCAGGAACTCACCGAGCAGAAGCGCCTGCGCTATACCAACCGAGGCGGTAACGTACTCTATGTCTGCACCGCCCACGACAGTCCCAACGTCATGCAGGAAATCGGTCGTCTGCGCGAAATCGCCTTCCGTGAGGGAGGTGGAGGCACAGGACTCAGCGCCGACATCGACAGTTTCGACACCATGGAGGAACCCTGCCGACAGCTTGTCGTCTGGAATCCCGATGCAGAGGAAATCATTGGCGGTTATCGCTTCATCTATGGCCCCAACATCCGTTACGATGCTGAAGGTCAGCCCATCCTCGCCACCAGCCACCTCTTCCACTTCTCTGACGAGTTCATGAAGACCTATCTGCCCCGCACCATCGAGCTGGGACGTTCGTTTGTGGCAGTCGAATACCAGTCGTCACGCAGCGATACCAAGGGACTCTTTGCCCTCGACAACCTCTTCGACGGTCTTGGTGCCCTCATGGTTATCCTCCCCGATGCCCAGTATTTCTTCGGCAAGATGACCATGTACCCCTCGTACAACCGCTATGCCCGCGACCTCATCCTTCACTTCCTCGACAAGCACTTCGGCGACCGTCGCCACCTCATCACCCCCCACAATCCCCTGCTCATCGAACACCCCGTGGAGGAACTGGATGTGGTGCTCACCGAGGACGACTTCAAGGCCGACTACCGCCTGCTCAATGCTGCTGTGCGCCGCTTGGGATGCAACATTCCCCCGCTCGTCAATGCCTACATGAACCTCTCGCCCACCATGCTTGAGTTCGGTACTGCCATCAACGACGACTTCGGCGATGTTGAGGAGACAGGCATCCTCATCGACGTCAACGCCATGCACGAGGACAAGATCAAACGCCACATCGCCTCCTTCATCAACGAGAAACCCGAATGGGCACACCGTGTGAGGGACAACAAGATACTCTATTCCCCGCGTCCCCGTCTGCGTCTGCACCGCAAGAAGACATAGCCGCACAGCGCTGCCATCACGACCCCCGTGCTGTTCGAGGCAAAGTCCCACCACTCGCCGCCGCGATGCGTTGTCAGGTATTGCTGCCCCAGTTCAATCGCCCCGCTCAGCACAATGGGAAGCACCATTGCTCCCATCAGCAGCGCCAGCCAGTTCACCGAAAAACCCGTATTGTGAATCACCCATCGCGAAGCATCATTCCTGTGCCTGCGGAGGTATTCCAGCCAGATCACCGCACTGAAGCCGAAGTACATGCAGAAATGGACAAACTTGTCGAAGTTCGTTATTTCGTCCAGCTCCGTATGCGGAGGCTTGAAGAACGAGAGAAACAATATCACCGCCACCACCAGCAGCGAGAACTTATAATCCTTCACAAAAGACCACACGTTGCGCATTATCACTCTTTTTTTCGGCGGCAAAGATACTACATTTTCACGCATAATTCCTAATTAATCATTCCTAATTCCTCTTTTTTTCGTTCCTCCTGATGCCCTTCCCCGACCATTTTGCCTTCACCCGATCCGAACGTCGCGCCATTTTCGTCCTGCTGGCAGTCATCCTGGTGCTTGCCCTTATCGCGACGATAGGGAAGAAGAAAGTCGAGGAACCACCCCCGCAACCGTCTATTGCCCAGACGGCACCCACTCCGACCAGCACCCCTGAACCGACTACCCCCTTCGCCTTCAATCCCAATACCGCCGACTCTGCTACGCTGCGCGCTGTGGGCTTCAGTCCCTTTGTCAGTTCCAACATCGTCAAGTACCGCCGTGCAGGGGGTCACTTCCACCGTCCCGCCGACCTTGCCCGCATCTATGGCTTGGACAGCACCACCTTCGCCCGCATCCAACCCTACATCTATATCCCCCAAGAAGAACCCGCCGCCTCACCTCGTCCCCTCCCCAAAGGGAAAGAAGTCCCAGACGACAAGTCACCTCTCCTTCAAGAGAGTCAAAGGGAAGACGGGGAAGACGTACCTCAGCCCTCGCCCTACAAGGACAGCAAACTCCCCTCAGGCACCTTTCTCGACCTCAACAAAGCCGATTCTGCTGACCTCGTCCGTATCCCAGGCATCGGTCCCTATTACGCCAGCCGCATCGTCAGTCTTCGCCGCCAACTGGGAGGTTACGTAGCCATTAGTCAGCTCCGCGACATCCAGGGTTTGCCCGAAATCGGCGATTACGTCTTTGTGGAGGAGGGCACTCAGCAGCGCATCGACGTCAACAAAGCCACACTCCGCACGCTCACCCGTCATCCCTATATCGGCTACTACCGCGCCAAAGCCATCATGGACCTCCGCCACAGAAGCGGTCGTGTCGTCAACCTCCGCCAAATCTCCTTCCTCAACGAATTCTCCGACGAAGACATCCAACGCCTCGCCCCCTACCTCACATTCGAGTAGTACGAAGGCTTCTGTTATTTGTAAATGACGGCGTCATTTATATAAATGACAGCGTCGTTTAAATAAATGACAGGGTCATTTAACAAGAGCGAACTGCGTTCGACAGTCTACGATAATATAGAATTATTTTCGCGGCGGAGGGGATAGTGGTTGCGCTGGTATTCGAAGGTGGAGGGAGAGGCTTTGAGACGGAGGCTGTCGGCATCGATGTCGTAAGGGGTGGATGAGGGGGGAGGTGTCTCAGCTGCTACCGAAGGAAGGCCGAAGTGGGTGGTGAGGGCATCGAGAACCATCTGGGAAGCGCGGGCTTTGCCGTCGGCACTATAACCAGCAATGTGGGGGGTAGTGATGCGAGCCATTCGGAGCAGGTCGAGGTCAATATCGGGCTCGCCCTCCCAGACATCAATGACAGCCTGACGGATGCGACCATCGCGCAAGGCAGCTTTCAGAGCGGAAGTATCCACCACAGCACCCCGCGAGGTGTTGATAAAGAGGGGCTTATGCTGAAGGGAGGCGAAAAGGGTTTCATCCGCCATGTGCCATGTGGGATAGGGGCCGTCGTTCGTCAAAGGGACATGGAAGGTGAGGATGTCGCAAGATTGAAGATTGAAGATTGAAGATTGAAAATTGAAAATTGAAGATTGAAGATTAGGGATTGAAGATTGAAGATTGGGAGATTGCGCTGCCAATGGAGGGTCGTAGCAAAGGGTACGGAGACCAAGGCGCTCTGACATGGCCTTGACCAATGAACCTACATGACCTACCCCAACGATGCCAATGGTGGTGGATGGTGAAAGGGTGATCACTCCCTCGCTATCCATCAGACGCAGGGCACACTCGACATACTGGCAGACAGACGAGGCATTGCAACCTGGGGCATTCGTCCAGCAGATGCCGTGAGAAGCGCAGTAGGCGGTGTCGATATGATCGTAACCAATGGTAGCAGTAGCAATGAAGCGGACGCGGCTACCCTCAAGCAGCGAGGCATCACAACGGGTACGGGTGCGGACAATAAGGGCATCCGCATCGCGGACAACCTCAGCGGTGATAGCCTCAGCAGGCAATGCCATCACCTCTGCCACACCACGTAATGGCGTCAGCAAGTAGGGAATCTTATCGTCAACGACAACCTTCATCTTCGCTAATTATGGATTGTTGGAGGACAAGAAGGCTTTCGGGGCCCATATTGAACAGAAGGTCAACGATGCTGAGGTTGGGACGGAAGCCAAAGCGATCGGCAAACACCTGATAGTAAGGAGCGGGACGGAACATAGGGTCGCAGGCTGGGTCGTGCTTCGGGTGAATGAGGGAACGGAAATCGGAACAGGTAGATTGAAGATTGAAGATTGAGGATTGAAAATTAGGGGTTGAGAACTCCTCCGTAGGGTGCAGATGGGGATGGATGTCGATGAGCTGGCAGCAAAGGGCTATGAGCTGGAGATTGAAGTCGAAGAGGAACTCAAAGCGACGCTCGTAGAAGGGGCGGAAGTCATCTTCGTAATAGAGGAAAAACGGCGTCTGACCATAGGCGGCTTCAAGGGCATTCCAATGCTGGTGACGCCAGTTGCCGTGGTCGGAGATGCGCACGTCGCGCATGTAGCATTTGGGGGTCTCAGGCTTTTCCGTGGGGACAGTAAGTGCCAGCAAGCCATCTGCCCCGCCAATGACACAACGGTTACGGTAGGTCTGCTTCACATAATGATCCCATTGCTCAATCTGCACCTCCTTGCCATCGAACAAAAATAGCTTCGTGAAGTACCAGACAGGGGGAAGATAAGCCGAGGAGAGAAGCATGGAATTTAGTTCATAGTTAAGAGTTCATAGTTCATAGTAAAAAAACATCAAAAGACTATTGCTCTTTTTAGGAGTTCAGTAGTTCAGGAGTTGCAGACAATAGTTTGAGATGCTGCATACGGGACATTCGTCTGAACTCCTGCAACTCCTGAACTCCTGAACTCCATAATTCTTAACTATGAACTCTTAATTATGAACTATGAACTAAATTTAGTTGTATTTCTTTACTCCTGTGAAGAGGCGTTTCCAGCGGATTTTACCGTCGAAGAGGTTGCGGTCCTTGTCGAGGCTGAGCCAGATGAAGCGAGGCTTGCCCACGATGTGGTCTTCAGGTACGAAACCCCAATAGCGGCTGTCGAGGCTGTTGTGGCGGTTGTCGCCCTGCATCCAATAGTAGTCCATCCGGAAGGTGTAGCTCGTGGCCACCTCGCCGTTGATGTAGATGACGCCATCCTTGACACGGAGGTCGTTACCCTCATAGACACGGATGGGGCGTTCGTAGAAAGGCAGATTGTCGAGCGTGAGCTGGACGGTGGCCCCTTTGGCGGGAATCCACAGCGGGCCGTAGTTGTCGATGCTCCAGCCCGTGTGCTTGTTCAGCGGATAGAGTCCGCCATCGGTCTCCTGCGGCATCAGGGTGACGCTCGTCACAAAGTCGCGGCTGCGCAGGTCGTCCGCCATGCGCCCCGTCAACGGCAGGAAATAGCGTGTGCCGGAGGCGTTGCGTCCTTTCAGGTCCTCGAGGCTGATGCCCAGCTCGCGGCGCACCTTCTCAGGAATGGGGCGTGTGGTGGCGACCTGGTAGAAGTACTGCACATTGTCGGGTTCCTTGTTGGCCTTGCCGTCCAGGTAAATGATGCGGTCCTTGATTTCGAGCGTCTGTCCAGGCAGGCCGACGCAGCGCTTCACATAGTTCTCCCTGCGATCGACGGGGCGAGTAGCCACACGGCCGAACTCACGTTCGTTGCCGGCGATATACTGGCGTCCCTTTGCCAGGAAGCGGTCAAATGCCTGCCGCTCCTCCCAAGCCGAGAGGCTGTCCGCCGTGGAGGGGTAGCCGCCATTCAACTTTGCGCTGATGTCCGAAGTCAGCTTGTAGTAGTCCATGGCGCTGAATTTAGGGTTGCTGACGATGGTGTCGCCCGTGGGATAGTTGAAGACCACGATATCGTTCTGCCTGATGGTGCCCCACCCTTTCACGCGCCTGTAGCTCCACTGCGGTTTCTCTATGTAGCTCTTGCCGCCGCCCAGCCACTTCGGCATGGTGTGCTGCGTGAGGGGCATGGTGAGGGGTGTCATCGGCTTACGCGGCCCGTATGCCACCTTGCTCACGTAGAGGTAGTCGCCCACCAGCAGGCTCTTCTCCAGCGACGACGAGGGGATGGTGTAGTTCTGAAACCAGTAGAGATTGGCAAAATAGACGCCAACGAGGGCAAAGACGATGGCATCGACCCAGCTCATCACCCCGCGCCAGAAATCGCTCTTCAGATTTTTCCACCACGTCCATGGCACCAGCCTGGTGATATAGGCATCGAAGATGAACGGCACGGCCAACAGCCCCCACCAGCCCTTAATCCAATAGAGGAACGCCAGATAGAGCACGATGACGATGATACACTTAATCCACAACTTACGACTTGCTTTTTTCATATTCTTTTTTTGTTGTCTTGCGTTAGACGGAGCGTCCACGCCCACCCGTTTCAATAGTAACGTTTTTTAACTTGCCCGCCCGTTGACTCGTTGACTTGCCCGCCTTATTTCAGCCACGGGAAGAGGTCGTCGATGCCGAAAATCCCTCCGTGCTGACGAGCTGTGAATTCAGCGGCCAGCACCGCGCCCAGGGCAAAGCCTGTGCGGTTTTTGGCGGAATGCGTCAGCGTGATGACGTCCGCCTCGCTCTCGTAGCAGACGGTATGGATGCCCGGCACCTCCCCTTCGCGGATGCTGGTGATGGGGACGCTCCCGGCACGCTTCAGCTCGGCGCGGATGTCGTCGGCAATGGTGACAGCCGTGCCGCTTGGGGCATCCAGCTTGTGGATGTGGTGGGTCTCCTCCATGCGGACTGTATAGCCGGGACAGCCGTTCATCAGCCGTGCCAGCTGACGGTTTACCGCGCGGAACAACGCTACGCCCACGCTGTAGTTGCTGCTCCAGAAGAGCGTGCTTCCGCCCTCCGTACAAAGGCTGTGCAGCTCTGCCTCGTGCCCGCCGTACCAGCCCGTAGTGCCGCTCACCACCTTCACGCCCTGCGCAAAAGCCTCGCGGACATTGTCGAATGCCACCGTCGGGGCGGTGAACTCAATGGCCACGTCGGCGCTGCGGAAGGCCTCGCTGTCGAAGTCCGCGCGGTTGTCCACGTCAATAATGCTCACCACCTCGTGGCCGCGGCTAAGGGCCACCTCTTCCAGCAGATGGCCCATCTTGCCATATCCAATTAAGGCTATTTTCATATTCACTTTTATTTTTTCGCCGCAAAGTTAGGGCATTTTCGCCAAAAAACCACTATTTTTGCCCAAATTCTTACGCGTCCCATGGAAGAACTGCTGCACTACGTATGGAAACACAAGATGTTTCCGCTCACCGCCCTCCGCACCATCGACGGCAAGCCGGTGGAGGTCATTGACGCCGGACTGCCCAACCCCAACGCAGGTCCCGACTTCTCTGGCGCCAAGGTCGTCATCGATGGCACCAAATGGGTGGGCAACGTGGAACTTCACGTGAAAGCCTCCGACTGGTACCTCCACCATCACGACGAGGACGAGCGCTACGACTCCATCATCCTCCATGTCGTTGGCGAGAGCGATGCCACCATCCACCGTCGCGACGGGCAGCTCATCCCCCAGCTGGTGCTTCCCATCCCCGACTCCATCCGCAGCGGCTACGATGCCCTGCTCCAAGAAGACCATTACCCGCCCTGCTACCGCATCGTGGGCGACCTTTCGACGCTGGCCATCCACAGCTGGCTTTCTGCCCTTCTGTTCGAGCGGCTGGAGATGCGCCTTCAACAGATAATGGAACGCTACGAGCAGCATGAGAAAAACTGGAACGATGCACTCTTCGCCACGCTGGCGCGTTCGTTCGGCTTCGGCGTCAACGGCGATGCCTTTGATGCCTGGGCACGCTCCATCCCCTTCCGCGCAGTCGATAAACATCGCGACAATCTCCTTCAGGTCGAGGCCCTCTTTTTCGGTCAGGCAGGATTGCTGCGCCTCGACGCCCTACCCTACTACTACCGCGACGAGGCTATGAAGGACACTTATTACCAGCAGCTCTGCCACGAATACCGTTTTCTGGCGCATAAGTTCAGCCTCAGCCCCATTGCCACCTCGCTCTGGAAGTTTGCCCGCATGAGGCCCGACAATTCCCCATTCGTGCGTATGGCCCAATTGGCCATGCTCTACTACAACGACAACATCTCGGCATCCACGCTGGTTGGGCTGCCCGACAAGGAGAACATCTGCTCTCTGTTGCGCGTGGGGACTTCGCCTTACTGGAACACCCATTTCACCTTTGCCAGCACGCCGACGGCCAACCGCCCGAAGGTATTGGGCGAAGCCTCGCTAACGCTTTTGCTCATCAACGCCGTCCTGCCATTTCTCTTCACTTACGGTCGCCACATGGGCGACGACGCGGCACAAGAACGCGCCATCAACATGCTTGAACAACTCCCCGCCGAAAACAACTTCATCATCCGCAGCTGGAATGACTGCGGCCTTACTGTGAATAGTGCCGCCGACAGCCAAGCCCTCATCCACTTGAAGCGCAACTACTGCGAACGAAAGGACTGCCTCCGCTGCCGCATCGGCTACCAGTATCTGAAGAAAAACTAGGATAACCTAGACTATCCTAAGACCTCTTAGGCTATCCTAAAGAATAGGTTACTTTATCTCATTCAACAGCTTATCGACCAAGACGACGTTTTGCGGCGCGAGCGTCACGCGGCAGGCGCGGCGGGCACGGAACGTCAGCGTGCAGAGCGTGCCGTCGCCGGAGAGCGTCGGGCGGTCGCCCGTGTTGACGAACGTCGGGTAGAGCACCTTGTCGCCGTTGGCGTGCAGGCGGTCGTTGGTAATGTTCTCCATCTCCTTCGTGGCGATGGGCTTTGCTTCGACAAACTCCAGGTCGGCAGCGTTGTACGACAGGGCAAAGCCAAAGGCATTAACCTCGCTCAGTCCCTCGCCCACGACGTTCAGCGTTAGCGTCTCGCCTGCCTTCAAGTCTATGGCTCCAGACTTGTTGACTTGTTGGCCTGTCGACTTGTTGATCTCGAGCCGTAAAGCGCCTGCGAACCGCCTCACCTCCTGCTCGGCGCCGCCTCGCACCTGCGTGGCTACGACGGAGATATCGCTGACGTCGATGCGGCCGTCGTGGTTGATGTCGCCGGCGCTCACGTAGCCGTCGAACTCAGCGTCGCCAGCACGGAGGCCGTTGTAGTTCATGTACGAGGTGAAGTCATCCATGTCCACTTGTCCGTCGCGGTTGATATCGCCTGGAATGAGAATTTCCGAGCCGGGAAGGCGGAAGACGTAGAGCTGTCGGCCGGAGCCGAAGTCGCCGCGTCCGCGCGTCACCTCCATGCGCAGATAGCGCACGCTGGGGCCACCCTTGAAGGTCATCTCCTTTGCCTGGGCATCGGTGGTCCAGCGGAAAGGTACGGGCTCGCTCCACGTCCTCCCGTCGAGGCTATAGCTGATGGTGCCCTCCTGAAGGGTGCCGTTGCCGGCGTCCTCACGCGGCAGGTAGAGCAGCTTGTCAAGCTGAATGGTGCAGCCGAGGTCGATGTCCATGGTGAAGGGCACGGCCTTCTCGCCCCATGCCGTATGCCAAACGGTGGTCTCATCGAAATCGAAGAAGTGCCCGATACCCTCGCCACGCTGGTTGGGACACGACGTCGTGGCCTTGATGCCGTGGATGGCAAACTCCAGCGGGTTGGCGTCGGTAGTGGCACTTAGCGAAGCCCACTCCGAGGTGCCGTCGGCGTTGACGCTACGAATCTGGAAGTCGTACGTCGTCTCGGGCTTCAGCTCCTCAAAGAGGTACTCTCCTTCGCGCAGCGTGGTGTAGCGCATGCCGTCAAACATGATTTCCGCGTAGTCGGCATTCTCGGGCAACGTCCACGAGGGCTTGACGGTATAGGCCGTCGTCTCGGTAGTTACCGTCGGAGCCGTAAGCGTGCCGTGCTTTTCGGCCAGCTTCATCATAGGGGGCAGCGTGAAACCTTTGCATACGACCTTCAGTTCGTTCTTCGTCACGTCCATCGTGGGAATCTCAATCGTCAGCAGGCCGTAGGCAAACGACGTCTGAGCCTTCACCTTTTTCTTGCCCGCCTTGACGGTAATCTTCTTTGGCTCCGCTCCTGCATGAATACGGAGCGTTGTCTGCTTTTCGGGCACGAAGCCTTCGAAAGTGCCAGTCGTTGGGCGAATGGTAATGGTAATATCCAACCGCTTTTTTGTTTCCCAATAGTTATTCTCTATGATTGTTTCCGTATGATTCCCTTCGAGGAGATAGGCATCGGTAGTACCGTCGTCGTCGTACTCCAGAAATTTGCCATAACCACCAGGTACAATTTCGTAGCTGCGGAGCGAGTAGTCGACATCGCGCGGCTGATTGTGTGGGGCGGTCACAGGAATGATGGCTCCCGCTTTGATGAAATAAGGAATGCGCTCCAAAGGAGCATCGTAGCTATTGAGGATGCAACCGCCCTCGATGAAAGCGTTGGTGTAGGGGTCGAACCAGTTGATTTCAATACCATTCGTGTTGTTAGGCAGATAGATGCCGTTGCGGATGTCGTTGCCATCCTTATCCATCTTTGTGTCCTGATAGATGGGCGCAACAAGGAAGAAGGGGCCATACATGAACTGGTACTTCGTCAGGTTGTCAATCTGTTGGCGATTCTTGACCAGACCACTATATAGTACTATGTCTGTATCGTCATTGGGGTCTTTGAAATCAATAAAACGAGGCACATCATCCAACTCCCACGCCATGGGGCGCACCATCGGCATTCCTCCGGCTGCTGCTTCGTAGGCGATGCTGTAGGTGTAGGACATGAGGGCGGACTTGAACTTCAGCCACGTGCGGTTGATGTCCTCGGCCCGTTTGCCGAGGGCGTGGGGGTATTTCTCGTTGGCGCCCCAGCCATCCATATTCAGCTCCATGGGCGTGAAGGTCTTCCACTGGAAGTCGCGTACGTTGACGGGGATATTTTTTCCGCCAAAGATGCCGTCCATGTCGCTGCCCACGTTGGGTTGGCCGGAGAGGCCGGAGCCGATGTAGGTGGGGATGTGGAAGCGGATGTACTCCCATTGCCCGCCCACCTGGTCGCCGCTCCAGAGGCCGGCATAGCGCTGCGTGCCTGCCCAGCCGTCGCAGGTGATGATGAAAGGACGGGCTCTATTACCCTGCTCGGGCATAATCTTCGCCACATCGGCCACGCCGTTGAGGCCGAAGCTGTAGCCTGCGCCCACCCAGGCGACGTCAGTCTTGAGGACACGCACGCCGCCGTCGCGTATCTCGCCCACGATGTCGCGCTGGAGCAGCGGCTCGACACCCTCTTTCGGGTGGAGGTCTGATTGCGTCCAGAGGCCGACCTCCACGCCGTGCTCGTGGGCGTACTGGCCGAACTGCCGCAGGTTGTCGATATTGCCCTCCAGCGAGCCCGTCTGGCCGTAGCCCGAGCCGTAGCCGTCGTTGGGCAGCACCCAGCCCAGCGGCATGTCGTGTGCTGCATAGCGGTCAATCACGGCACGGGCGGAGAACTGATAGCTCTGCCGTCCGAGCAAGTCTTTCAGCTCGTCGTTAAGGCTTTCGCGGATGCCGCCGGCCACGGGCTTCTGGCTCTCCTTATAGCGTTTGCCGTCTTCGAAGAGCACGCCGCCCTCCTCGGTCTCCGTCCAGTAGTCGCGGTTGTAGGCATTCAGATGCCCCTCGTAGAAGCCGAACTTCGGCAACAGCACGGGTTTGCCCGTCAGCTGGTAGTAGCCTCCCAGGACATCTCCGCCCGAGGACAACATCACGAACATGTCCAGGTAGTCTGCATCGTGGCTGAGCACCACCTCGTCGGGTTTGGTGGCGCCGAAGTCGTAGCGGCCGGGGCGAAAGGTGTGGAACAAAATGCTGTAGCCCGCCGTGCTCCAGTAGAAGGGCGTGGGGCTTGAGACGCCACCGTCCGTCCAGTTGTTGGTGTTGACAATTTGAATTATTTTGCCCGCGTGCGAGAATCGTCCGTTCTGCATGCCGCCGCCGTAGAAACACTCGTCGGGCTTTCGCGAAAGGTGGACGACAGTATGGTGGTTCTCGATGTTGACGGATGCCGTCTCATGAAATATCTCCAATAGATTTCCAAAATCGTCAGGCTCTGTGATTCTACTATATTCATTGTGAATTGACATTAAACCTGTCTTCTCTTCGAATGAAATTCGCATGAAGGGTGCGATGACGTTAAGGCCGTCAACGGTTAAAGGTTTATCGAAGGAAGGAATACTGACCTCTTTTCGCGGGTTGTCCACGAGGATTTTCGCCTCGGGCTTGGCCTCGGGGTCGCGCACAGGGCCTCCGGCGGGGTCCTGGAAGATGCGGACGATGTCCGGCCCGTAGAAGTCCAGATGGCGTACCTGCCCGTCCATATATCGCACCTCGACGGTCGTCTCGCCCGTCTTGACAATCTCTTTCACTTGTGCCTTGACAGACACGCCCAGCGCCACCAGCGCCACGAAAACGAACAGGGCCTTTTTCATATCCTTTTGTTTTTGCTCTTCAAAGGTAAGGGACGTTAAGCGAAAAAGCAAATTATTTGCATCTTTTAACCCGATTGGGGTTTAACAGCGTTATCCGTTACGAGCCTAATACGGACGTGTTCTTTCCTGATTACGCAAAGACAACATCAAGGAATAGTTTTCTTTCATCGCGATGAAAGAACTTTTCCATTGCGATGAAAACATTTAACCATTGCGATGAAAGATTGTTTTCATCGCAATGAAAAGCTGTTTTTCTTTGATTCTGCAAAGATAATCGAAAGATTAAGAAAGAAGAGAGAGCCCACGCAGGCTCTCTCTTCAGAAGGGGGGGATTCAGCTCTTCGCTTACTTCACCAGAATCTTCTTGCCTCCGCGGATGAGGATGCCCTTGGCGGCGGGGGTGACGCGCTGGCCCATGACGTTGTAGATGGCCTCGCCCTTCTCCTCAGGAACGAGGGGCGAGGGGGCGATGCTGTTGATGAGCTGGCCGCCCTCGGCGTTCATCTGCGCTTCGGTGATGATGAGCGGACAACGCACGCTCATGCTGAAGGTGCCGCCCGAGGCGAGGTCCCAGCGCATCCAATGGTCGGTGGCGGTACCCCAGCCGTAGTCGTTGTTGATGGAGACGTAAATCTTCGTCCATTCACCGGCTGCAGGCAGATTGCCGTAGGTAACCACCTCGCTGGTGCTCAGAGCGGGATGAGCGAAGTAGAGTGTGCCGCCCTCAAGTTCGGTGTCGCACTTGTACTCGAAGGAGAGGATGTTCTGCTTCGGTGAGAGGGGGTCGTACATACATTTATTGAGCCCGATGTTGGGACGGTTGCCGTCGGCGGTAAGCAGGTATTCGAAGGGTGCGGTCTCCTCAATCTCGAGGGCGCCCCTCGCCTTGGCGGGGTCGAGGTCGATGTAGCATGGATAGGCCTCCTTGATGGCGGCAGCCTCGGCCAGCGCCTCGGCGGCAGTATAAAGACCCATGCTGCCGTCGAAGATACCCCAGACGGCATCGTCGTACATCTGGTGAGCAGCATCGTCCATGAGGTAGACGTGGGCATCCCACTTGTTCTGGACGGCCTGCATGGCCTCGATGGACTTGACGTAGGCGTTCTTGGCGGCGTAGATGGCCTTGAAGCAGTCGCTATTGCTGACGAGGACGTCGTACTTGGCGGCACCCGAAGCGGGAGCGGACTTCATGTTGTTCAGGAGGGTCTTGAGGGCGGCTTCGTTGACGTAGGGCCTCGATTTATAGTCGGCCACCTCAAGGAAGCCTTCGTACTCGTCGAGAGCGAGGACGAGCTTGCCCTGGCACTCGAGCGCGAGGTCGAGCCCTGCGGCTGCGGCATCGCTATCGAGGTCGCCGAGGAACCGGATGGTAGTGTTGCCGAGGCCGGTCCACTCGCCCCCGACAGCCGTCCCTTCGTTCTTGGCGCCGAAGGTAAGCGTGCCGTCAGTCACCCGGGCCACCACGTAGTTCGGGTAGCGTCCCGCCTGGAAGGCGTAGCAGCAGCTCTGCACGCCGTGGAGCACGTAGCCGAGGGTGTCGGGGGCCTCCTCATCGCCCGTGGTGATGGGCATGTCGGCGATATCGCCCTTGAGCCAGCTGTTGACGCGGTCGACGGCCTCGTCCTTGGCTATCATGTCGTCGATGTCGGCCTTGATGTAGGTGACGTTGTCGTTGGCATAGAGTATGGCGGAGTAGTTCTGGCTGTAGAAGTCGTTCCCGGGACGTGTGCCGCCGTTCATGCCGACGAGGTAGTAGCCGTTCTTCAGCCCCGTGAGGGTCTGCCAGATGTGGAAGTTGCTCTGCTCGCGGCAGAACTCAGCGGCGCTCATGGTATGCTCGGCGTTGTAGTCCGAGGCGTAGAGCTGGCCGTTCCAGCCCTCGGCACCCTGTCCGAAGCTGGGGTTGGCGACCATGGCGGTAATGTCGGCGCCGGCGGCATAGCCCTTCAGGAGGGCGGCCTTGGCGAGACCGTTCATGTAGATGACCTCAGCCATCAGCTCGTCGTTGTTCAGCAGGTGCCTGCCCACGACGGTGGCTGCCGAGCCGTTGGGGAACGGGTCACCGGCGGGCACCTCGTCGTAGAGGTACGACTTCAGCGTAGCCAGCTCGTCGCTCGCTTCGAAGGTGGCGAGGGTGGCCTTCATGGCCTCGACCTTCTCCCGGTAGCGCTCGTAGAACATGGCGCTTTCCTGAATCTTCTTATAGGTACTGACCATCGTGATGTAGCCTTGGTAGATGGTCTCCAGGTCGTCGGCAGAATAGAGGTCGTCCTCGGCATCGTAGTAGGCGTTGATGAGCGAGTCGGTGGCGACGATGCCCTCGATGCTGAGTGCCTCGACCTCGGCCATGTAGCTGCTGCGGAGGTCGTCAATCTCGTCTTCGCTACCGAACTCAAACTCCGACATCTGTATGGTCGAGCCGCTGTAGGCCGCAGTAACGACGATCTTGTAGTACTTGTACTCCTCGTCGACACCCTCGGAGAAGCCGAAGGGAATGGTGGCGAAGTTGGCAGCGGGCAGACGGTCCTGACCTATGCCCTCGCGGCTGTCGAGCAGCACCCAGCCGTCGGCATCCAGGGTGGCATCGGCGTTCTTCTCGAAGTTACCGCCATAGATCTGCCAGTCGCGCCAGTTACGTCCGTAGTAGCCCTCGGTGTCGTTGCCGGTAGTGAGCTTGTAGAAGAGGGGCTGTGTGGGCTCCATGGAGTAGAAGATGACGTATGAGCCGCCCTTCTGCACCTCGCCGCCCCACTTGGTCTGATGGTCCTTGTCGACGATCTTGTAGTAGTTCTCCTTCTCGCCCCAGGTGTCCATGTTGCCGCTGACGACGCAGAAACCGCCTTCGAGGGCTGCACGGGCTATGTCGCCGAGGTAGGTGTTGTAGGTGGCGAGCTCGCTGTTATCCAGCTGCAGGTTGTCCATGATGTAGCTGTACGAGCCGTAGGGATAGTCGTCGTCCGGCTCGATGTCGTCGTGCAGGAAGGCATCCCAATAGTCCTTGTCGTCGCCGCCCATGTAGGTGATGGCGTAGATGAGTTCATCGATGGCAAGCTCGAAGGCATCGTAGCGCTCCTCGCTGGTGGCGATGTCGTTCAGCAGACCCGTCAAGACGTTGTAGAGCTCGCTCAGCTCGATAATGCTGGCTGTGGTCTGCAGCTTGGCGAGGGCCTTCTGGTATTCCTCTTTATACGTTGTGCAGGCTACGGCTTCGCTCGGGTCGCGCCCGGCAAACTCGTCGTAGTAATCCTGACGGGCCAGCACGAAGTTGGCGCCGTTCTGGAACTCAAACTCGCCCATCTGCATCAGTCCCGTGGGCTCGGCAATCTCAATCTTGAAATACTCGTACGGTACCGCAGGAGGATTCGAGAGGTAGAGGTACGTCGTGGCGTAGTTGGCTGCCGGCAGCTGGTCGCGGCCGATGTTCACCTTCTCGTCGATGAGCACCCACTCCGAGCTCTCGCGGACGCAGTCGTACTCGCTTCCGAAGTTGGCGGCATAGATGCGCCATGTCT
This sequence comes from Bacteroidales bacterium UBA1189, assembly GCA_002309805.1. GTDB lineage: Bacteria > Bacteroidota > Bacteroidia > Bacteroidales > Bacteroidaceae > UBA1189. The sequence goes on from DBYJ01000039.1 coordinate 43,624, forward strand.
TCCAGTTACGGTCGGGGTTGCCGCCCGTGTCGTTGCCCGTGACGAGGCGATAGTACGTCGGCATGATGGGCTCGCTGGTGCGGAAGGTAATCCAGTAGTCGCCTGCGTTGGAGCACCACTTCGTGTCGTCCTGACCGTCAATCAGGTTGATGAAGTTCTCGTTGCCGAAGCCTGCCACGCCGTCGAAGGGCTCATACTCCACGTCGATGGCGCCCTCGGTGAGGTCGCTGGCGTACTTCTCCATCATCATGTTCACGAAGACGCCCTCGTTTCCGATGCCCTCCCCGTCCAGCAGGCCGTTGGCGATAATGTAGGCAAACGTGCCGTTGGGGAACTGGTCGCTGGGGCCGGCCTCGGTGTCGAGGTAGGTGCCCACCAAGGCACGTCCCTCACCGGTGATGCAGTCGTGGTTCTCGTAGTGGTTGCGCAGCTGGCCCACGATGTTGATGTACGTGTCGTAAGCGTTGATGGAGGCCTTTACCTGCTCCTGCAGCTCCTGGCACTCCTGCGTGCGGCTGTTGACGGCGAAGATATCGGGAGCCGTAAGGATGCTCTGCAACTTGGCTTCGTAAGCCTCGGCGAGGCTCTTCTGCATGGGCTTGCTGAGGTCCACCAGCACGCTCTCGTAGTGCTTTTGGGCATCGGCCTCAAGCGAGCCGGCATCGCCCAGGAAGAACTCCGACATCTGCATGTAGCCGCTGCCGGCCTGCATGGCGTAGATTTCAATCTTGAAATACGAGAAGGCTTCGGTAACCCCTTGATTGGGGATGAAATAGACCTCGTAGTAGTTGAGGTCGGGCAGTACCTCCTCGCTCACGTCCACGCGCTCGTCGATGAGCACCCACTTCTCGCTGTCGCGGGTCACCTCCGCCTCGTTCGTCGTGTTCATGCCGTAGATGCTCCACGTCTTCCAGTTGCGGTGGGTCCAGCGCTCGTTGTCGTTGCCCGTCACCAGGCAGTAGTACGAGGGTGCCACAGGACGTGTGGTCCTGAAGACGGCAAACTGGGGCTGGCCTTCGGTGAACGAGTTGCCGAACTTCGTCGTGTACAGGCCGTCGAACAGACGGGGCAGGCCCTCGCCGTCAGAGTTGTTACGGTCGCCGTCCAGCACCAGGTAGCTGATAGGGCCGCTGTTGAAGAACTCGTTGCTGGTACCCCAGCTGAACTCGCTCATCTGCACCCATATATCAGTAGGGCTGATGGCTGCCGTAATCTCTATCATGAAGTAGGTGTAGGCCTCCGTGACGTTCTCGGAGCACGTCAGGTCCACGGCCTCGAACATTCCCGTAGGCAGCACCTCGTTCTCTTTCTTGTCCACGAGCACCCACTCGCTGGCGCCCCTCACGGCAGCCTCGTCGCTGGCGAAGTTGGCGGCATAGATGTTCCACGACTGCCAGTTACGATCAGGGAAGCGGTAGGTGTCGTTGGCAATCACCAGACAGTAGTCCTTCGGCACGACAGCCCTGTCGGACTTGAAGATGACGTACGTTTCGGATACACCCGACACATAGCTCTGGCCCCACTTGGTCTGGATTTCGCCATCCACCAGCTTGGCAAATCCCTCGTTGCCATCACCTCCCGTACCGCTCAGGGCCGTGAAGTGATAGGCCGCTGCACTCTGCGCCATCAGCATCATCACCAGCGAGGCGAATGCAACAAGCAGAGAATGCTTTGAAGTAAACTTTTTTCTCTCCATAGTAATTGATTTTTAGGTTAATAGCATCGGTTAATAATGTTTTTCCAATAGATTACAGCCCCAAAAATACGCTTTTTTTTCTTCCCCACCAAAAAATCTCCCTTTTTTCTTCGCCCGCCCGCACAACGTCAAACGCTACCAAATTAGAATCGAACTCTGGCAAATTAGAATCAAACGCTGGCAGATTAGAATCAAACTCTACGGAAATAGAATCAAACTCTGTCGCCACAACATCAACCGCCACCTATGGAACATCAAATACCCATTTTTTCTTTTTTTCTTTTTAACACGAATAACCATGAATACCCAAAAATTACCCAAAAATTTATTCATGAAAAATTCGTGTTTATTCATGGTCATTCGTGTTTTCTTCA
>DBYJ01000039.1:45732-45925 GCA_002309805.1 Bacteroidales bacterium UBA1189
GCCGCAACGCCATTCGTTCAATTCGCTATATTTGCCGTTTTTATTTTTCTTGTCGGCGAATTATCCGAATTATGCGAATTCTTTTTAGCGTAAGAATTAGATTCCTTTTTCTTCCCATGAATTATCCACGAATTATCCACGAATTTATTTATGACATATTTATGGTCATTCATGGTCATTCGTGTTTTCTTCA
>DBYJ01000039.1:45956-60308 GCA_002309805.1 Bacteroidales bacterium UBA1189
GCCGCAACGCCATTCGTTCAATTCGCCCAATTCGCCGACAAAAGAACATTACACGTTGGTTTATTAAAACGGCGAATTGAACGAATTAAACGAATTGTCTTTTTCGTGGTTTTTTTTCAAAAAACCCCTAACACTTACCTTTTTCGTCCTAACCCGCTATGAAAAAGCGTATTAACCGAGGTAAGTGTTGCTCAAACACCTACCAAACACTTACCTGACACTTACCTGACACCTACTAGACATATTGTCTGTAGGAAATAGTTAGGAGACGGGAAATGATAGGAAGAAGATAGGAAAAGAGAGGCAGAAGACTGTTAGGAGTCAGGTAAGTGTGTGGTAAGTGTTTGGTAAGTGTTCAACAAACACTTACCACTCCTAAGACGCTCTATGATAATTCGTTGTGCGGAAAATGGTAAGTGTTGGCATTTTTTTCGCAAAAACTATAAAATCCGTTCGTTTATTTGGGTTAAACGAACTCCCAAAAGTTGTCAGGTGTAATCGTTTTGAAAGTGGCCTCCTGAAACCGCCAAATTTATACCAAATTTAGTGGTTACAACCGCCGATTTTAGGTAGAATTTGGCGGTTTGGGGAGAAAAAAAGCCAAAACAATTAAACCCAAATCGGTCATTAAAACGCAATTCTTGCTATTTTTGTGGCTTTTCATGCCATAGCAGCATTTCTTTCGGCATCTTCACCCCCGTCATCGTCTCACCGTAGCTCGCAACGCCATTCGTCAAATTCGCTTTTCTCTTCACATAAATGCCCACAAATACCCATGAATTATCCATAAATTAATTCATGAAAAATTCGTGTTTATTCATGATCATTCGTGTTTCAAAAAAACTCCCTCCCCCATTCGGCGTGCGAAGCTCCACGCCGCAACGTCATTCGTTCAATTCGCCCAATTCGCCGTTCTTAAAAAACCTTTTTTGTCGGCCAATTATCCGAATGAAACGAATTTCTTTCATGGTTTTATCTGACATCAGAATGACAAAATCAAAGAATAACGTTTTTTCATCGCAGTGAAAAGAATCTTTCATTGCAGTGAAAAGAGTTAATCATCGCAGTGAAAACTTTCTTTCATTGCAGTGAAAACATTTAACCATTGCGATGAAAATTTTCTATCCTTTGATTCCGCACAGACAACGAGCCTTTTACGCGTAGCAGAAAAAGCCTTTCTTCAGATGCGAAAATGGCCTTCAAGTATAACGCGTCAATCCTCGGCCGAAGGACGATGGAAACGAAAAAAGAGACGCGGCATAGCCGCGCCTCGAAGAATGATAGTAAGCTTATGATAATGCCCCTTTAAGGGGTGTGTTTAACTCGTTCGTGTGGAAGGCGGGCGCTTAATCCGCGTAGTTCGCCTCAGTAAACCACCAATTGTCGGCCTCGGTTTTCTCCACAGCATGATAAATCATGAGGGTATAGGTGGCGTTCGTGGGAACTCCTTCCTTCTTTGGATATACAGGGCGGGATATGGGATATATAGGCTCGTCCCTCCTCAGAATAAGATAGTCCTTATTCAGCTGCACCAGTGTCCCAAGTTCCGTAATCAGATCCCTGGAATGAAGAAAGAACTCACCGCTATTCTCGTCATAGCTCCAGAATATTTTGAGGGGACGCGATTCCTCGGGTTTACTCTCTATCCCGCTAAGATAGCGTTTGAGGGTATAGTGATAGCCATATTCCTCCTCGAGCCTGAACATCTCTGTACATTCGTGCCCAACCAATGGGGAGTAGTATTCTCCTTTGACGAAGTCGAAGGAAGGCTCGTTCAGGCAATTCCAGAAGCAGACCTTTCCCAACGAATCAGAGCATTGGTAAAGGAGTTCTCCCACGTAGTAAACGTTTTCGGCTCGTTTGGCAATCTCTTTTCTGGAAATAAGGAGCGGCCTCAGCTGCGCAAGGTTCTCGCATGTCAGCTCCCAATCGTCGTTATTGGAAAAGGCGCTCCGCCCATGTGTGAGACCAAACTCGTCCTCGAAAAACTCTTGTCCTTTTTCGTTCTTGCCGCAGGCAACAGCGAGCAACGCGATAGATAATAACAACAGATATTTCCTTTTCATACCCTACGTTATATTAGTAAACTTTTATTTGAATTTCAGATACGCCTCTATTTATAAAAACGGAACGAAAGCCCTAATACTGCTTGAGGGAACCAACTATTTTTCTTTTTTTAACTTTTATAGTTCCTTTCCGCCAATTGTCGCGTTACTTCACCAGCACCTTCTTTCCGTTACGGATGAGGAGGCCCTTCTGCGTGCCATCCACGGGACGGCCCTGCAGGTCGTAGAAGCGTTCGGCTGATTCGGCTTCCAGCGTGGCAGGCGTGACGCCTGTCTCATCGCCATATACTGGTTCGCCGCTTTCTTCTTCCATCTCCTCGATGTTAGTGAATTTTCTCCAATTAACGGCTTTCTGATATTTCTCTTTGCAGCCGTATGGGACATGTAAGGTGCAATTGTAGTTGAATGTATTTTCACTAATCGTAAAGGGTTCCTTTGCATCGCAGTAGATATGGCCGGAACTGGGCATGTCGAAAAATGCCTTTACGCCAATTTTGGTCATGTTTTCAGGGAGAGTGACGGAAGTCAATTTAGTACATTTATAAAAAGCATAATCTCTTATGGTCTTGACAAACTCAGGGATTTCTATCGATGTCAGCATTTTACAATTATAAAAGGCATGATTATCTATCTGTGTGAGTTCCCTGGGCAGTTTAATTTCCATCAAATTCTCACAATCGCTGAAGGCATACTCTCCGATGGACGTAACACCGTCGGGAATATCAATATAGGGTAAGCTGGTACAGCCGGAGAATGCGACACGTTCGATGGTCGTAAGGCTGCTCGGAAGCGTGACTGCGGAAAGGCTCGTACAACAATTAAATGTATGGTCTTTTATAGCGGTAATGCCCTCGGGAATCTCAATGTAAGATAGCTTGACACATCCATCGAATACACCTGTTCCAATGCTCGTAACACTTTCGGGAATGTCAATGCGTCGAAGATTCTTGCAGCCATAGTATTTGCAAGCTGCTTTATATCAGTCACTTGTACGTTAAACGGTAGAAAAGTGATGACGTTGTTTCTTTAGAGATAAGATGAGATTAAAATTTAACGTATTTAACATTTATAAAGAGAATAAAGCATGTTGAATATTATCTATTATGAAATAAAGTCATTTTGCAAAGCAATAATAGATTCTAAAATTATGTGAGAATAATACGGCCGTTTTTTTGACAAGAATAATCTATAGAGTTTTCACTCTTAGGTAAAATATTTGGCAGCACGGCAGGTGGAACTGAAAGAGCATTAGGAGTATGATACGATACAGAGAAGTGAGGTGAAGCGGCATTTGAATAAGTACTTCTATTACGGTGGTCTGCCGGAAATCCTGTCTTTTAAGAATAAACGGGCGATGTTGTCGAGCCTGTGTCAGAAAATTTATCTGGGGGATATTTGTGCCCGAAACAATATTAAGAACGACAGAGTGTTGAACATCCTGATTAAGAAGATGGCGGAGAGCGTGAAGCAGCCGTTGTCGTTTAACAGACTGAAGAATGTGATAGTTGCAACGGGCTCACCCATCAGTGTGCCAACTACGATATACTATGCAGACTATGCCTCTGACAGTTGGCTGATACTGCCCATGGAGAACGAGGTGGGGGGGCTGACTGAAAAGGAGACTCAGAAGAAATACTACTTCATAGACAACGGACTGCTGAATCTGTTCCTGATGAACTCGGAGACGTCGCTGCTGGAGAACATGGTGGCGGTGGAACTGTGCAGGCGGTTTGGCAAGAAGAATGTGTACTATCTGAATGTGGAGAAAGGAATTGACTTCATAGTTCCAGACGCTAAGTTGGCCATTCAGGTTTCATATAGTATTACTGACAAGACGACCAAAGACCGGGAGGTGCAGCCATTGGCGAAGTATGCCAAGACGCACGAGGACTGGAAATGCCTGCTGATTACGTATGATGAGGAGGGCACGGAAGAAGGAATACCCGTTGTGCCTGTATGGAAGTGGCTCATGTGTGTGTGAGGACATCTAAAGGATGCTGGAAGTATGGAATTACGGAGCTACGGAACCTTGCTGCGTAGCAGCGGAATGACAGATTTATGGAAAAACGGAATTACGGAAGCGGTAAGCCGCGGAAATACGGAAGCGCAAAGCGCGGAGATGCGGACAAGCAACAAGGAAAGACAGAGAATCGGATACACGGAGATTTGATAATCCGGTAAAACCGTTGATGACGGAAGAAGAGAAGAAGGATGCTCAGGTTTCGGAGTTGAGCTATGACTTTTCTAGTAGGATTATCAGGTTGTACAAATACCTGAATGAAGGAAAGCTAAGTATGGCTGATAGAGATATCATTAATGCGTTGGGAAGGCTGCTGTTTAGGTCGGCAACCAGCATCAATGCCAATATGAATGAGACGCAGCATCCTCAAAGCGACAGTGACTTTTTATCAAAAGCCTCTATCGCTTTGAAGGAATCACGGGAATCGGAAACGTGGTTGTCCTTGTTGAAGGACAACGGATCTTTGGAACCACGGGCTGCGGAATCACTGATGAATGATTGTGCTAGGATTAATAAGATACTGATCATGATAACGGCGAAAGTGGCGAAAATTAGGAAACGCCTCTCTGGAGGCAAGGAATGACGGATCTAAGGATTGACAGAATTACGGAAGGAAAGAATATAAAAATAAGAGTTAGTAGTGCAAATATGCTATGAAATATCCGTTTTGGAGTTAAAAAAGAATAATAATCGCAAAGAAATGCAATAGAAGATGTGAAAAATTGCTAACTTTGCAAAGCGTTATTATATATTAAGTACGATTAGAATACCTAAAATTAAGATAGAGATACATTATGAAACCAGAAAGGCTGGACATAAAAAAGGAAATGTTGATATGGGCAGTTACGCGATACGGGCTGTCCGTGGAGGAGTATGCCCAGAAGAATCCGGCTTTCAGTAAATGGATTAATGAAGAGCGAAAACCCACCTTCAAGCAATTGGAGGAATTCGCAAACAGCGTGTATGTACCTTTAGGATATCTATTTCTTGACGAGCCTCCTGTTGAAACTGTACCCATACCGATGTTCCGTTCTGGGGGCGGTTCTGTTTCTTTAAATGTTATGGACGAAGTTAGAAAAGTCCAGGAACGTCAGGAATGGCTTTCTTCTTATATTGAAGGTAATGGTATAGAAGCCCCAAGTTATGTGGGAAGTATTGCGACGGATACGCCTGTTGAAACAACTTGTCAGACAATCAGAAATATTTTGGGTCTGAGTCTTGACTGGGCCTTTAAAGAGTATTCCATGGGTGATGCAATTCGTAAATTGGTGACGAGAATGGAAGATTCCGGCACTATGGTTTGCATCAACAACATGGTTGGTAATAATATTTTTAGAAAGATATCCGTTTCTGATTGTAGGGGTTTTGCTTTAATTGACAAGAATGCTCCCTTTATTTTCGTAAACGGAGGTGATGCCCAAGTCGCCCAGACGTTTACGCTGATACATGAATTTGTTCATGTATTAATTGGTTACGAATCTGGAGTAGGAGACGAAGATAGCATTATCAATTCTTCTGATGACGAGCGGTACTGCGATAAAGTGGCGGCTCATTTCCTGGTTCCAGAAGGACTGTTTAGACAGGTATGGACTGGGGATACGGAAGTTGTATATACCCAACTTGCAAGAAGGTTTAAGGTTAGCAGATATACCATAGCACGAAGGGCGGCTGAACTGAATTTTATTAGCAGGGCTAGGCAATTCCAATTGTTTGCAATATGGAAGAATGAGCCGATTCCTCATAAAGATAATAGTGGTCATCCTCCTTTTAGGACTATGGCACTCCGTAGAATAAGTCCAACCTTTATGATTCATTTATCTAATGCGGCGCATGCAAACAAGATTCTCTATCTTGACGCATATCGTTTGGCTGGATTAAAAGGTGATACGTTCCATAATGTGGTTGGTGATAATAGACAGATAACAAGATGAAGTATCTAATAGATGCAAATACGTTTATCACGCCATATCGTGGATATGCTCCAATGGATGTGGCTGTGACGCTGTGGGATAAGTTTAAGGACATGTCTGATAATGGCACTATTGTCTTGTTGGACAGAGTACAACAAGAGTTGTTTATTAATTCGGATGCATTGCATCAGTGGGTAGGTGCGAATTTCAATGTGGCATCTATTGAGACGTTCCAAAACAACCAACAGGCGGTGGCGAAATATGCCACCATATCCCGATGGGCAGCATCGCAGAACCGTTCGCAGAAGGCTCTTGAAAAGTTTCTCCGCCCTGATGCTGCGGACATTTTTCTGGTTTCATACGCTGCTACTGATCCGAATAATTATACCGTTGTTTCCTTTGAGGTTTCTAATCACAACGGCTCTTCTGAATTCAAATTACCGGACGTTTGCAATCAATTTGGCGTAAAGTGTATACCATTTCAAGATATGTTCCGTGAGTTAAATGAGACATATTGAGAGTATTGGGGGTAATCGAGCGGTTGCTCTTTGGCTCTATGGAATAATTTGAATATGATAACAGCTGCGTCCGATGAGTGTGTGGCTGTTTGTGGTTATAATGATAAGGTTTAAGATAATAGATTCGTTGCTATAATGAATAAGTGTTATTTTCGCTCTTTTGATGTTGGTATAGGGGACTGTTGCGTTATCCGATTGGTGAAAGAATGCGGAGAACAATATGTCATTATGGTGGATTGCGGTAAGTTTACACCTGCAGTGAAAAGATATGTAGAGGGAGAGCTGCAAAGTCATATCAATCTACTTGTAGCTACACATATTGATGGCGACCATATCAATGGTTGTGCACAGATGCTGAAAAAATGTCCCAATCTACAAATAGATCACATCTGGTATAATTGTTATGGACGAGTAAAAAAAGAGGATGAAACTGTAGATCTGACGGAAGAGCAGAAGGAAATTTTGCAATGGGTTAAGAATGCTCTACCAGCTGAGTTTGATGCTATTAATTACAAGAAGGAGATCAGCGCGGAGCAAGGAAAGACTTTAGCAGGCGAAATATTGAAGAAAGAACCCTGGCGAAATGCCTGGAATATAGAATATATAACCGATCAGACCCCCAATTTTGATTTAGAGGGGGGCTTTGGGAAAATCGTGTTGTTAGGACCTCCGAGAGACGCACTTGATGAAATAGAGAAAAGATTCAAGGATGCCTTCAATAAATACTTTATGCAAGTATGGAATGATAGTATCAGGGGAGGTGAGAGCTTGTCTGAATTACTGATAAGACTTGCAGATGCATACAAAGATAAATTTGAGAAGAAACAGATATCAGCTTCATCACCCCAAAAACTGGATGCAGAATATGTGAAAAAGATGGCAGAGAAAGAAGGGACTGACACATCGGACACCAACTATTCTTCAATAGCATTCATGCTTGAGTGTGGTGTACACAAGGTGGCTATGTTAGGAGATTCATTTGCTGTGACATTAGAAAATGCCATCAAGAATAAGTATGGAGAAGAACATAAACCGTTGGATTGTGATGCCATTAAGGTGGCACATCATGGTAGTAACGGAAATACAAGTAAAAGCCTGTTAGAACAAATTAATTCGAACAGATACTTCATACCTGGCGGCAGAAAAGACGAATATCCTACTTGGGGAACAATAGGCAGAATAGCCCTAAGTCATCAAGAAGATGGGAAAAGCCTAATAGTATTTAGTCACAAAGGTGATATGAGTAAGCTAATAAATGGTTTGGATGACGCAGAAAAAGAAACGCTGCACATAGATACTATTATCACAGAGCAAGAGTATGAGCTTTTTGAATGGTAGATTGACAGAACAAGTGATTGTCCCCGTGACATGCTGTGAAGAGCAAGGGACAGCTTTCTTTATAGACAAAAGCCAACTGATAACAGCGCGGCATGTAGTTCGGGAGCACTTCTGTAATCCCGGTGCTCCAGAACCTATTTTTGTCAATGTAAAAGGAAAACTATACACTTGTCGGGCAGAAGAACTTGGCGGCGTGGCTGATATAGCCCTTCTAACTATAACTGATGACGAACTGTATGAAGCACCAGACTTTCTGAATTTATTAAAAGATAAGTTTGTAAAGGACCTTGCTCTCAAAGTGTATGGTTATCCGCAAGAGGTGGCAATGGGAGCAAATTTGGTTGAACTGTCGGTGATGAACCGCCTAGAAATAAAGGGTTGGAACGACCGTGCATTGGTTAGACATGACACTTTGAAACTGGCAAATTATGATGGTCTATCAGGGGCACCAGTTGTGAACAAAGAAGGACGGGCAATAGGCATACTCACTCAGCAGACCAACGAGACACTGGGTTATCTGTCAATTGAAAAGATTTCCGCACTATTAACCACAAAAGGAGTATCATTTGCTGAAGACTGGCAAAAGGAAGATAATACTACTTTCGGAACGGGACGTAGTATAGAGATTAGCAAAAAAGCTGTTGACTCTATTCACGACCGTTATATGTCAGACTTGCATCAGGATAACAAGCGACTAGATTTTCTGTTGAAGAGTATAACATCTAAAAAGGACATAGACGAAAAGACAATATATGCGCAGTCGCTTAAGACGTTCCTGAAAGGATTGAATGAGAAAGACCTGAAAAAGATATATGATATTTATAACCACCCTGACAAGTTGGATTTCAGGCAAACAGAAACGGGAATAGATAACTTGGATTTTTTCTGCCAGTATGCTTTAAACGATAGGTTTAAGAATGTGCTTTCTTCTTGGGATGATGAAATAGAGTTTAATAAGCGCGTTATCAAGTTGAGGGATGGTTCTCCATTTGAATACCTACGAGGAGGGTTGGTCAAGAATGTCTGTCTGGTAGGCAAGGCTGGAACAGGCAAAACCCATAGTCTATGTGAGTTTGCCACAAAGAAACAAGATTTTGCTAACATCTATCTATTTTTCGGGACAGAGTTCAGTGCACACGAGACAGCAACAGAACATATCAGAAGTGTGGTGTGTGAAGAAAAGAGCTATGAAGACTTTAATAACGACATGCGGAAGAAGAATCGCTATGCCGTGATAGTGATAGATGCCATCAACGAAGGACTGGGCTGCTCTTACTGGAATAACCACCTTGGAGCACTCAGAACGGAAATAGCAAAACATGACAACATCAAGTTAATCATATCAGTCAGGAGCCCTTTTGAACAAGAATTGAACGACCTTGCTGTGATAGATGCCCGATGGAAGACCATAGAAGTAGATGGTTTTGAGGACAAAGAAACGGCCATCAACAATTTCTTCGAAAGGTATGAGATTCCGCAATCATACAAAGAGAAAAACCTGGAGGCATTTGGTAATCCGTTGTTTTTGAAAATATTCTGCGAGACCTTTCATTCCATGTCGCAGAAAGAGTTGTCCACTTTGTCGAAGGAGACCATCTACAAAAAGTATGTGGAGAAAAAAAACGTAGCCGTCTCTCAACAGGTGGATGAGGATGTAGAACTGAATATTGCAGACCGTTATTTGAAGAAACTTGCCAACTATTCTGTTTATACAAACCACTTTAATACGATTTCGCGAAATAAAGCTAGAGAATATGCCCGTAGGCTATGCCCTGGGAGACTTTGGAGTCAAGACTTGTTAAATGCCATGTTGACATCAAGCCTACTGCTGAACGACCGTTCAGATGAAGGTGGCGCGGCGGTGATGTTTGAATATGAGAACTTTGGCGACTATTACAAGGCAGAGCAGTTGATGCTCTCGAAGATGAATGTTGATGAGACGCTGGGATGGATAGCAGATAAGAAACGCTATTTTGAGCGTCATCCAGAAGTATCATCCAGTAAATTCGAGAACGCAGTGGTGGCCCTATTTGATTGTTGGACGAGACAAAGTGCTCAGTTACAGCGGAGCGAAATGATTCGCCGCAATGAGTTTTTGCGTGAGGAGTATATAGCATACCTAATGGGGTCAGATATGACATTCGATGAGGTGATGGACAAGATGACAGAACTGGATCCTACAATAGAGCGTGATTTGAAAATGTTACGCTCTCCGCAGGAGATATCAATGCAACAAGCACTTGAAATACATGAGCATCTGAAATCATACGAAACAATTGGCAAGAGAGACTTATTATGGACGCATTTTGTGAACGGTTTGTTTGAGAATTACGGCAGTGGAATCATAGGAGTGTTCCCAATTGACGTTAATCCCGATATTAGTGTGGATGAACAAGAAAGGGTGTATCTTATCAGGCTGGGTTGGTTATTGACCAGTTCACATCCTAAGTATCGTGCTTTGACGATGCGTATGATTCGGAAGCAATTGAATAGTCATACTGATGTGATATTATGGTTACTTAAACTGTTTGAGAAAGTGAATGATCCATACGTCGTAGCGGGATTGTACTGTGCCGTTGCCGGAGTGGTTCTAACAACGAGAAATGAGGAGTTAGCAGGAAGCATCGCGGAATACATATACAAAACCTTCTATGGGCAGGCTGAAACTGTGCCTCAAGACTTGATTGTGCGGCAATGGACTATGAAGATTATTGAAAGAGCGTATGCTCTAGATGAACATAATGATTGTTGGTCAAAGATACAAACGCCATTTGCTGCTTTGCCTTTTGATGAGGATAAGATAACGCCTTACGAAGATATAAATCGAGACTACTTTGGAATGCAACATGGTTCGAGATTGATGTATAACTCAATCTTTGGATTTGAGGACTTTAACCGTTATATAATAGGAACCAACAATAGACACAGGAGTAGTGATTATTTTAAGTATGATGAGATTGGGGGAGTCTATTTGGGTGATGATTTGACTAGAGAAGAGGCTGAAATAGCATATTATATTAAGAATGTGTTTGGATGGAATGATAAGCTAGGTTCATTAGATAATGGAAAGTACTCGGTTGATAGGTCACACAATGATGAGGAACGTATAGGAAAAAAATTCCAGTGGTTAGCTTGGTTTAGGTTGAATGCTAGACTAATGGATAGTTATAAGGTGACAAGAAGTTCTTATCATTATTCTGACAAAGCAAAAGAAGATGAACTTACCCCAACTCCATATCCATGGAATACGTCGGAGGTGACATATTTTGATCCAACACTTGATGTTGAAGTGTATAATTCGTATAATAAACTTTTGAGTGGTGTAGAGGCGTTGGAGGTAATTGGAATACAAGATGAATCGTGGATAGACAATAACAAGTACGTTCCGACGTTCAGGAACCAAGTGATAGTAGAAGGGAGTACTCCATTCGTTATGCTAAGAGGATTTGACAAGGCTACAGGGGGTGATAAAGAGACCGTGGTGATTACGAACGCGGCCTTTGTGAAGAAATCTGATTCTGAAGCATTTGCGGAATGGTGTCGAGACAAGAACTTCTATGGAAGATGGATGCCTGAAAGAAATGGGATGTATGAGTTTTTATGGAATGACTATCCTTGGGCTGATGCGTATTATAATGCTATCGAATTGCCTGCATGGGAAAGACCATCAAATGGAAGTCCTTGTGATGTAATGTTGGCCTATGAAGCACAATTGCAGGAACACTGGGAGGGCATAGCCTACGAGGACGAATATCTCACGACGGTGTATATGCCCTGTGTGGAGATGATGAAAGAGATGGGACTATATAATTCTGATGTAAGAGGTATTGTAAAATTACAAACAGATGACACTATAGCAGCGATTAATTCTTCCAAAGAAGATGGCGTTACTGGACTATTCGTCAGGAAGGACATACTGGATGAATTTTTGAGGAGGAAAAATTATGTGTTATTCTATTACGTCCTTGGCGAGAAAGTGTTACGAGCTGAGGCACCGCATTCCATTATGAAAGATCTGTCAGCTGCCTATAGATATGAGCAGGAAGGCCCCGTGACCGTTATTCAACCAATGAGGGTAATAGAGAGGGAATTGCCCAAAGCGGTTAAAGTAGACCCTACAAAAATTGATGAACTACTTAATAAGAATAGTGTAGAAGGGCTGACCACAATGGAACGAATGGATTTGCTAGAAACGATGAATCATATGAAGGAAGAAGATCAAGGAGAGAATAAAAGTGAGTAAGATAATAAGGTAACAATGATATTTAACGGGCGCAATAATATACCGAACTCTCCAGAGGGGCTGGACTTGGAGTTCTTCGACGATCTAAGCGGCAAGCTGATTACCTGCGGGAGTACCACATGGAGCATGTGGAGGTGTTTGACAAATCATAAGGCAAAGCAATAATATGGAACAGAAATTCAACAGTAATCGATTGGACTTGCAGGTACTGCGGGAGTTCTGCGAGCGGGAAGGTGAGGAAATTGCTTACCGCAAGGGTGACCAACTGGAGCGCGAGGGTGACCCGGCACGGTGGTTTGCTTTTGTCACTGAAGGATGTTTCAAATATGTAAAATATGGCATGAGTGATGACAAGGCGCACATTACGTGGTTCTCGTTTGAGGGTGAATTTGTGTGCGACTACCCCACATTTCTCTATGACCGTCCGTCACAGGCTACAATTGAAGCTATGGTGCCTAGCCGCGTACTGAGGGTTACGGGTCAGCAACTGGAACAATTCTTCAATCAAAACATGGAAACGATGAAACTACGAGCCATGATTGGCGAGCACATTCTCAGCCAATTCCGTTCGCGCTATCTTGACCTCCATTGTTCTACGCCCCGTGAACGCTACGAGATGTTACTGCAACGCTGTCCTGGTATTATGGAGTTACTTGATTTGCAAGACATCGCTTCGTTTTTGAACGTCCATCCCAATACTGTCAGCAAAATTCGGCGTGACATTACGTTTGGCGACAGATAATAGTCTATAACAGATAGAGACTCTCAACCTAAGTTGAGACATTTGCCCTTGGCATTCCTTTTTCGGACATAGCCAAAGGACTATTTTTATGTCTTTTCGTAACTTTGTGGCCAACATTAATTACAAACGTAAGATATATGAATATCCTCATCATCGGAGCCACATCAGGCATAGGAAAAGCCCTCTTTGAAAAATATATAATTGAAGGGAATCGTCTCGGCATTGTTGGCCGACGTGCATATTTGCTGGATGAATTTTACCAGCAACACCCCGACAACACTTTCACTTCTGCGGCAGACATCATCAAACAAGAAGAAATCGAGCAGGCCATTCACACGCTTTGCGCAAAGTTGGAACACATTGACCTCGCCATCGTTTGCTCTGGTACTGGCGACCTCAATCCCTCACTTGACTATGCTTTGGAATGTCCTGCGATTGATACAAACGTAAGAGGCTGGACATTTGTCATTGATACACTCTACCACATCTTCGAGCAGCAAGGTCATGGTCACCTCGTAGCAGTCACTTCTGTTGGCGGATTACGTGGCGAACCAATGGCACCTGCCTATAGTGCGACTAAAGCCTACCAGATTAACTACATGGAAGCTTTGCGTAAGAAAGCTTATAAGAGCGGTGGTAGCATAACAGTTACTGACATTCGTCCAGGTCTCGTTGATACTGCTATGGCAAAAGGCGATGGTCTATTCTGGGTGATGCCCGTCGATAAAGTTGCCGACCAAATCATATCCGCCATTCGCAAGAAAAAAACTAAAGCATACGTCACCAAACGTTGGCACTTCCTCGCCATCATCAATAAGAATTTACCATTCACCCTGTATAGATTATTGTAGTATTATTCGTATTCGGTAAAAAAAGTGTTCTTCCTGTGCAGTCTTTTACTCTGTTGTAGGACTATATAAATAGAGACGTTATGTTTACGATGGAGATAACAAGGCTGATAGAACGATGCAGACAGGGGGACGCGGATGCCCTCGGAGAACTGTACAAGGCATACGCCCAGCGGATGAGGGGTGTGTGCCGACGCTATATCAGTGACGAGCAGACGGTGGAGGATGTGCTGCACGACGCTTTCTTGATTATCTTCACTTCGTTCGACAGGCTGCGCGATATGCGACGTGCCGAGCAATGGATGATGGCCATCACAAGGAACGTGGCATCGAAATGCAAGGATCATTTGAAGGCATTGCCAACGGTTTCGCTTGAAGAGACGAGCGAGGTGGGATTGATTGCCGCCGAGGACGAGGAAAGGGACGTAAGGGGTGTGCCGTTAAGCGAGGTGGTGAGAATGATAGACAGACTGCCGGAGGGTTATGGGCAGGTATTTCGATTGTCGGTATTCGAGGGCATGACGCACAAGGAGATTGCCGCCATGCTGGGCATTGAGCCACATTCGTCATCGTCGCAACTGGCACGGGCGAAGAAGATGCTGCGCAAGATGATGCAGCAGTATTGGGTTGCCGGACTTCTGTTGCTACTTGTTCCTGTTACGTTCTT
>DBYJ01000025.1:0-17139 GCA_002309805.1 Bacteroidales bacterium UBA1189
CGCTGCAAACTTAGAGTTTAACTCTGGGCGCACAGCGTTTAACGTTATGAACACAACGTTTAATGCTTTTGCAGGGAGTTTATTTCATGAATTCCTCCAGAAGGGCGTGGCAATGGCCGGGAAGAACGATATGGTGGTTGCCGATGGGATGGGTGAGGAAGTAGGAGGCTGCAGAGGGGTCGGCAAGGCGGATGAGCTGCTGGGTGCGGCAGAGGTCAGGCTGGGAGAGGTTCTGCTCCAGCTGGCCTTCGCAGATGAAATGGCTCGTGAGGTCGCCCGAGACCTTAAAGAGGGTGACGGGGCCGGGCTTCATGTAACCTCGTATGCCGACGCCGATGCCTGATTCGAAGTGGGTGTCTAACTCGTAACGCTCCACCATATTAAGCGGTATGGTGCAATGGGCAAAGAGCACTTCGCCCGTTTCGGGGTTCACTCGTGCGGGATTGGCTTGGAAGCCCGAAACGCCTATCAGCGAGTGGACTATTAGCATAGATAGCATGGCGGGAACATCGCCTTCGCAGCCGGCGATAATGCCCTCGGCGTTGAGGCGGGCAAGGGCAAGGCAACCTGTGTTGCGGACGGCTGTCAGCAAATCGAAGCAACGGAGTGTGAAGCCGTCGAGCCGATGGCGATGAACCATTTCTCTGAGGGCCTCGTAGATGCGGAGGGCGCCTTCCTGCGTGGAAACGGGCATGTCGTCTCTATGAGGCAGCAAATCCAGCAGCTCCTGCATGGGGATGTCCACAATTTCGACTCCCAACTTCTGTCGGACAGCGGCATAGTCGGCATGGCTGGCAATGAGCCAATCGGAGGGTTTGCCAATGACGCCGAGACGCGAGCCTGCTACACGTCGCTTGGCTTTGCTCACTTGAACGAGCAGATGGATGCGTCGAGTGATGTAGGCGGCATCGCCATGCAGGATTTCGCCATACATCGCCTGCTGGCGGAGGTAGGCCAAAATCTCCATTGAAGCAGCCAGCGAGTTGCTCTTGCCAGAGGTGAGGAGATAAATGGGGGGTGGCGATGAGAGTTTAGCGGTTAGGGTAGGGAGTAAACGCTTGAAAATGCCTTCGGTGCCGCCTGTGCGGACATAGATTAAGCTTAGTGTATGGCTGCCGAAGTCGGAGAAGTCGTCTCCCCTGAAGTCAAAAGAAATGTCCAGCGTGTCCAGAAACTCTTTCGTTGCCTGACTGACTGCTTCGGGATTGTGGAGTTCGGAGGTGAGGGTATAAATGGCTATATCTTTCATCGGATGAAGATTTTCTTGCTATTGAAGATGTAGATGCCGCGTTCTAAATGACCGTTGTCTATCTGTCGGCCGTTGAGGTCAAAGATTTCACTATTTGATGATTCTTCATCCACGATTTCCTGCGGCGTGACGGCGGTTCGAATCATCGAGGCGAGGGTGGCTTCGGGGAGGATGACCCAGCGCTGGGTGGTGGCGCTATTGGCGAGGTTGAAGCTGGCTGTGCCTACACCTCCTGTTGAGTTGGCTGACAAACAAGTGGGGTTCTGTTTACTTTCGGGGTGGATGATCCAGTAACCACGGACGGGGAGGGTGACGTCGTTGCTGGCCTCCATCTTTGCATCCACCCGGCCTCGCATCAGATGGTAACTCTCGGTGCTGGTAGGTTTATCCTTTTGAATAAGCTTGAAAGAGCTGCTGCCGGAGGTGGTGGAGTAGGTGAGATAGTGGCCTGTGGCGACGTTGCGGAACTGATAGTAGCCGGTGGTGGGGTTGAAGGTGATATTCCAAGCGCAGCTATCGTTGGCTGCGGCCTCCTCGGGCGTCATGGCTACGGAGCGCAGGCTGCGCAGGCGGTTCTCGGTGAGGAACATGGTGTTGAGACCGCAGGCGGGCGATTCGCTGCGCAGATAGTAGCGGATGGTGTCCTCTTGGTCAAGCACATAGGCTGGAGTGCAGAAGCCTCCCGTGGGGGGCAGGCCATCCTCACCCAACGCTTGCATAAGGAGGCTTTGGGCGGTGTAAAGTACCTCAGTCCCATCGTCCTCGTGAGCACCATTGATGCCATAAGGCCACATGTGGGTATCATCGCCGGTGAGGCGGGCGGTGTTGTCGTTGTCCCAGAAGCGCAGCACATCCGTGGTGCGGTCGCCGAGCCAATCGCCTCGGCTGACGTTGGTGCGCAGGGCAGCACAGTCGTACCAGACGGGGTGGGTGCCGACGCCTGCGGCGTGGGCCATCTCGTGGAGAACGGTGCCAATCTGTTGGTAAGACGATGAGGGGCCGATGCGCATGCTACCGCCATAGCTACAATCGGCAGTAGGGGTACCTGAACCGTAGCTGCATGAAATGCGGAGGCCTCGGATGGAGGTGAAGCGGTTCCAGTAGTCCACGCCTCCCTTCAGCGCGGCGTTGATACGTTCGTTGGCATCGGCGGGGCCACCGTTGTTGTAGGTCCAGGTGACGGTACCTGCAGGTATGGTATAGACTTTAAGGACGTCGCCGTAACCTACGGCATAGGTGTCGCTGATAGCGTAGGCACGGACGTAGTAGCGGGTGGCGGGCTGGAGGCCTTCCATTTTGTAGATAGAGCCGTTGTTGCTGAGATAGACTGACGAACGGTTGTCGAGAACGGTAGGCTCGGGTGATTGGCTCCAGCAGAAGCCACGCTCAATGATGCGTGTGCCGGAAGCTGGGGTGACGGTACTGCGGCCGAAGATGATGGTGGAGCCGCGAGCATAGCGCTTGTCGGTGACGACGGTGGGTGGTGTACCGCTGCCGCCAGCCAGGCGGTAGGCGAAGGTGGCTTCCTTTAGGGTTTCTACAGCTTCGTAAAGGGCATCTTCAGTAGCATCAGCACTGTTATATAGCGCTTGTGCCGTAGCGATAGCGGCCAAGAAGTCAGTGCGGCCAGCCTCTTGTCCTGCGTCGCATACCTCCTGTCCTGTGGTGATGGCGGAAGCAAGTGCTTCATAGGCAGCAGCTGAGGTGCGGACGGACAACATGGCATCTTCCAGTGCTGTAGCCGCTGGTGCGTAGGTTGAGATATCAGCAGCGGCGATGGCCTCATCCGCTTGAGTGACGGCAGCCTGGAGGGCAGCGAGAGAAGTGGCGTTGGCCTTTGTAGTCAGCAATGCCTCGGCCTCTGTTTTCAGGGTGCTGAGCTCGGCGGTGTAGTCAGCCATTTCGCCTCCAATGTAGTAGAGACGGAAGTTGTCGCAGGCAATCCAGTTGCCCGTGGGTTTTGTGGACTGAAGCCCGATGGTGACGGGCTGTCCAAGATGAGTGAACATGACGTCGTATTCAGCGGGTACGCTGACAGTCTTCTCGTGTGTGCCGGCAATGATGACGACGCCCCGTTGGGCTGTGGAGCTCTTTTCGACGATGTGGTGCGCAGCAGCCTTCAGCAGGTAGTTGCCACAGGGCAAATCGGTGATGGTCTGTGTGACGGAGACCTCCGGCAGACGACCGGCTGCGGATACCCACTTTTCAACGTATGTACCGCCGTGCTTGAAGGTGAAGGAACTATTACCCTGTGCCGCCATGCCGACATTCGTCCAGTCGCTGAGCCCTGCTTCAAAGTCGGGGTTGGCAATGTGGCGCGCGGTGACGTCGTAGGGGAAGTCGGGCGAAGCTGCGATATAACTGTACTCCTCAATGGCATCGGCGAGCTCCATGCGCAGGGTGGTGAGTTCGGTCATCGATGCCTCCTTATTATTATAAATTGTGCGGGCATAGTCAATTTTTTCCTGAAGTACATCAGCCCCCTTCCCACTGCCCTTGCCGACGACGGCTTCAGCATCGGCGATGGCTGTCCATAGGGCATCGCGCAGGGCGCTGTCGTCGCTGCCCTTCCAGATGATTTCAAACCCTTGCCAGTTGAACCACTGCTTAGTACTGTTGACGGAGGCTGTAATGGTGAGGGTGCCATCTTGCACGATGACGTTTTCAGCACGGGCTGTAGCCTCAGTGTGGGTAAGTGCTTGGGCACAAGCTTTCATGTTGTCGGGAATGAGCCCCGATGTTCCCGACGTCCAGCCATTGCTGCCGTTGGTATTGCCGACGGAAAAGTTGATGTCGTTCATTCGTGGAATGGCGACAGAGACATCGCTGGCTGTCAGCTGTGGGGCGGCGTCCGAACCGTCGTTGCGATAGAGAGCATGCATCACCACATCGTAGATGCCAACGGGAACCTGCTGCGTCTGACTGAGGGTGAGCGTTTTGTGGTACATCTCAAACTCCCCTTCGCTAAAGGAGACAGAGGCTGTTGTCCAGTCCTTGGCCGTTGCGGCGCCCAGCATGTCGGCATTGGTGAAGAGGAAAGAGATGTCCAGCGGCCCTTCCAGAACCCCAGCAGAAGCTATGAATAGCGTTCGGGCTGCTGCCTGTAGCTCGCTGACGGAGGATGAGTAATGGTCATATACCCCTTGGGCTTCTGCTAGAACATCGCCGAATTGCGCCGCTTTTCCAGAGCGGACAAGGGCCTCCTGCACCCGCCAGAGTGCGCGGCGAGCCTTGTAGTGGGCGTAGGCGCCGGAGGTTATGCTGTCGGCAGGGATGAAGGCCCATCGCGTATGTCCGCCGCCGTCGGTGATGGTCAGGTGGCCACCGTAGTCCCAAGTGACGTCGAGCAGCTTGCTGTAAGCGACGTTGGTCAGCGTATAGACGCGAGGCGACGTCGGGTCTTCTTCGTAGGCAAACTGGTAGTTGCTGTTCTGATCGACATAAATGTTGTTTGCCGCCTCCGACAGACAGGAGATGAAGTATGAGGAATAGTTGGCGAGGCGGAATCGCACTTTTCCCGACGAGACGAAGGCATTCGCTGCAAAGGCTGAGGCCGCCTTCGTGTCGCCCCCCGGCAAACGGGTGGCAATGGCGTTTGTGTTCCACGTCATGCCGCTGGTGAGGAAGGCGTCGGTCTCCACGTTGCAGAGATAGACGGTGGTCGACGATTTAAGGTTGTCAAGGTCGGCACCGGGGACGACGGGAGCCGTCCATTGTTGAGCCGTGGCGGAAAGGGCAATGGCAGTCGTCACGCAAAGGGAAAGGATGAAATGAGCTGTGTTGTTTTTCATGGGAGTCATTATTTTTTGCAAAAGTAATATAAAAATGGGACTTGGGACGAAGAAATTAGGAATTATTCGCTAACTTCGCCGCGCAAAAGAAAAAACACCACACAAAATGAAAAAGATTGTCTTCTTACTGCTCACGTTCTGCTGTGTCTCGGTATGGGCCGAGAACCTCAGTGTCGACCAGCTTGTCGACGGCACCTTCAGTCCCCGTTCGCTGGGGCGTATCACCCCCCTTGCTGATGGCGAGCACTATGCCCAGACGAACCCCGAGGCGAATGCCATCCTGCGCTACTCGTTCCGCACGGGTGAGGTGGTCGATACGCTCTTCAGCACAGCCAATTGCCGCGGCTGCACCTTCAAGCGTTTCGATGGCTACATCCTCAGCCCCGCCGAGGACCGCATCCTCATCCAGACGGAGACAAAGTCCATCTATCGCCGCTCGTTCACCGCTACTTATTATATATACAATGTGGCCAACCGCCGCATGACGCCCCTCTCCGACGGCGGTCCGCAGCAGATACCCTCCTTCTCGCCCGACGGCAAGATGATAGCCTTTGTCCGCGACAACAACCTCTACCTCATCAAGCTGATGTTCAACAATGCTGAGGTGCAGGTGACGGAGGATGGCGTCCGTAACGAAGTCATCAACGGCCATGCCGACTGGGTGTACGAGGAAGAGTTCGGCGAGACGAAGTACTACGACTTCAGCGCCGACAGCCGTATGCTGGCCTACATGAAGAGTGTGGAGCGCGACGTCCCCCAGTACTCCTTCCCCCTCTTTGCCGGCGCAGCCCCGCGGCACGACGAGTATGCCCTCTACCCCGGTGCCTACACCTACAAATATCCTGTGCCGGGTGTGAAGAACAGCACCGTCACCGTCCACTCGTTCGACATCAAGTCCAGCATCACTCGCAAGATTGACGTCCCCCTCGATGCCGACGGCTACATTCCCCGCATCGCCTTCACTGAGCAGACGGATGCCGATGGTAACCAGAACCAGCTGGCCATCGTCACCCTCAACCGCCATCAAAGCCGCATGGACCTCTACATGGCTAACGCCCGCAGCACCGTCTGTCGTCTTGCTCTGCGCGAGGAGTGCGACACGTGGCTGGCCGAGCCCACCTACGAGGCCATCCGCTTCTATCCCTCCTGCTTCGTGCTGCAGAGCGAGCGCACGGGCTACAACCACCTCTACCTCTACGACCTTGGCGGCACCCTGCAGCGCCCGCTCACCAGCGGCAGCTACGAGGTCACCGCCTTCTACGGCTACGATGAGAAGACAGGCGACGTCTTCTACCAGAGCAACCAGCCCTCGCCGCTGCGCCGCGCCGTCTATCGTGCCGACAAGAAAGGTAAGGTTACCCCGCTGACGGCCGAGACGGGTACCCACAGCGCCATCTTCTCGAAGAACCTCCGCTACTTCATCCACACCGCCTCGTCGCTTAGCCAGGCCCCCGTCACCACCCTTGAGGCTGTTGGAGGCAAGACCCTCGCCACCCTTATCGATAACAGCGCTCTCTCCGACCGCCTCTGCGCCGCCGATATGCCCACTCGCGAGTTCTTCACCTTCACCACTACCGATGGCGTCGAGCTCCACGGCTGGATGGTGAAGCCCGTCACCCCTCCTTCAGGAGGGGCCGGGGGAGGCTATCCCGTCGTCATGTACCAGTACAGCGGCCCGGGCTCGCAGGAGGTCAAGGACGAGTGGGGCTCAGGATTCTATCCCGGCATGACGTGGGAGTGCCTCCTCGCCCAGCAGGGCATCATCAGCGTCTGCGTCGATGGACGTGGCACCGGCGGACGAGGCGTCGATTTCAAGAAATGCACCTACCGCCATATCGGCACCCTCGAGGCGCGCGATCAGGCCGAGACCGCCCGCTGGCTCGCCCGTCAGCCCTATGTTGACGGCAGCCGCATCGCCATCTGGGGTTGGAGTTACGGAGGCTACATGACGCTCATGGCACTCTCCGAGACCCCCGTGCCCTTCTGTGCCGGCATCGCCGTCGCGCCCCCCACCGACTGGCGCTTCTACGACAGCGTCTATACCGAGCGCTTCATGCAGACGCCGCAGGAGAACGGTGCCGGCTACGATGCCGCCTCCGCCCTGCTGCGCGCCCCGCAGTTGGAGGGACGTCTGCTGCTTGTTCATGGCATGGCCGACGATAATGTCCACTTCCGCAACACCGCCGAGTATGCCGAAGCCCTCGTCCAGGCAGGCAAGCAGTTCGACATGCAGATCTACACCAACCGCAATCACTCCATCTACGGTGGCAACACCCGCCGCCACCTCTTCAACCGCATGCTCTCCTTCTGGCAGCAGCAGTTGCTGAAGTAGGGGGGAGCCCTTCGGATTATCCTGTCCGCACAGCCCATCCTCCGGCGAACGGCAGAGCGTTCAAACGGGCGCGGGCTTTCTTTCCCTTTTTTACTTTTTTACTTTTTTACCGTTTAACATTTGTTAATGCGACGAAAAGGGATGGGAAGACAGGGGGGGCGGATGCCTGCAGATGGAAAATGTTCTGTATATAAGTGTCTTGATGGATGGGCTGCATTTTCATCTGCTCGTACATGACGCAGCCGGCCATTCATTCCCCCATAGTCAGCAGCGCGGCAAAACGCTCGCCGTTTTGCACGACAATCATGCCGCATTTGATGTCAAAATCGCGCTTGATGCCTCGAAAAACAAGACGGATTGTGTGTTTTTTTGCCTATTGATGCCTCAGAAATCGCACTTGATACAGGAAAAACGCAGCCGTTTATATTTTTTTAAAGGCCCACTTTGCAGAATTAACGATTTTAGGCTTCATCAAACTACGCAGCCCCTTGGATAAATCGGACAGCCCCTGCGATAAATCGCAGGCTCGCGGGAACGGTAAAAAAGTAAAAAAGTAAAAAAGGGCTTCCTGCGTGCGCGCGCAGTATATATATTGGAAAGACAATTAGATTATATATTATATAATATTAAATATATATATATTTCCATATATATACTGGATAAATACCGCGCGCACGATAGTGTTTTTACTTTTTTACTTTTTTACCACACCCTTTTTCTTAATCACTCTAAAGAAATTCCCCGTGTTTCTCGTTGTTTGCATAGTAGTTTTAGATAGTTGCTTCGGTCTGCCCTCGCTGTGAAGCGGGGGCAGAACAGTGAACAGTGATTAGTGAACGGACGGAGCAGCGAGAACCAAGGGGGAGACGCGACATGTCGCGTCTCTACAAATGGTCGAGTCGCGACGGACGAAGGCGTAGCCAACAGTGAACTCTTTTAAGAAATGTTAAACGGTAAAAAAGTAAAAAAGTAAAAAAGTAAAAAAAAGCAAGAAGCCTGAGGAAGGGAGGGTGTATCGGCATGTTAAGCAATGACTCTTTTTTCAGAAGCAGGCGGAGACGCCGACGTTGAAGAAGGAGAAACCGTCGAAACCAGCCTCGACGGTGGCGCCGAGATTGGGCGTGAACCAGTAGCGGCAGCCGACCTGCAGGCCGGGGCGGTAAAGGTTGCGCCAGCCGCCGGGGACGGTTTCGTTGCCTTCCTTGTTATAGGCAATGTCGTTCGTGCGGGCATCGCGATAGGTGTGATGCTCGCGCTCCATGCCGAAGGATAGGGTGGCATAGGTGTCGATATGGTCGGAGTGCATGCCGAAGAACTCGCCGAGGATGTCGTAGTGGGCCGTGGCGCGGAGGGCATACATGAGGTTCTTGTAGGCATGGTAGAAGCCTGAGTAGGCGAGGGTGCGGCGGTAGCTGCGGAAACCGAACTGGGCGCCGGCACCGAGGCAGAGGCTCTCGATGTCGAAGGCGTCTTCGAGGAACTCGTACTCGTAGGTGACGCTCAGCGTGGGGGTGCCGGCATCGGGGCTGGAGACACTATTGTCGCCCACACGGAAGGTGACGACGTTGAGCCCTTCGCAGACTTGCGCCGAAACACTGGCTGCAAGCAAAAGGGTGAGGAGGGAAAGAATGATTCGTTTCATAAGTCTGGAAAATGAAGGATGGAAAAACAACTCTTAACGGAGTCTGGCAACGGCCTCGCGGATGCGGGCGAGGGCGCGGCGGATGTTGTCGTCGGAGGTGGCGTAGCTGAGGCGGATGCAGTCGGGGGCTCCGAAGCTGTCGCCGCCCACGCAAGCCACATGGGCAACGTCGAGCAGGTAGAGGGCGAGGTCGTCGGCGGTGTGGATGACGCGGTCGCCATCGCGACGGCCGAACAGGGCGCTGCACTTGGGGAAGAGGTAGAAGGCGCCTTCGGGGTGGTTGACTTCGAAGCCGGGGATCTCCTTGGCGAGGCTGACGATGAGGTCGCGGCGGCGCTGGAACGCCTGGCGCATCTCCTCGACGGGCTGCTGGGTGCCGGTGTAGGCGGCTTCGGCGGCTTTCTGCGACACGGAGCACGGGCCGCTGGTGTACTGTCCCTGCAGCTTACTGACGGCCTTGATGACCACCTCGGGGCCCGCGGCAAAGCCGATGCGCCAGCCCGTCATGGCATAGGCCTTGGAGACGCCGTTGATGATGACGGTGCGCTCGCGGACGGCAGCGAACTGGGCAATGCTCTCGTGACGGCCGAGGTAGTTGATGTGCTCGTAGATTTCGTCGGCAACAATCCACACCTGCTCGTGGCGGGCAAGGACGTCGGCCAGACCCTTCAGCTCATCTTTCGTATAGACGGAGCCGGTGGGGTTGCTGGGCGAGCAGAGGATGATGGCCTTGGTGCGGGGCGTGATGGCGGCCTCGAGCTGGGCGGGGGTAATCTTGAAGTCGTGCTCGATGTCGGCAGGGATGAAGACGGGGGTGCCATCGGCCATGAGCACCATTTCAGGGTAGCTGACCCAGTAGGGGGCGGGGACGATGACTTCGTCGCCCTGGCCGACAAGGGCCATCAGCACACCGGCCACGCTCTGCTTGGCACCGTTGGAAACGACAATCTGCGAGGGACGGTAGTCGAGGTTGTTCTCGTTCTTCAACTTGGCACAGATGGCCTCACGCAGGGCGGGGTAGCCGGGCACGGGGCTGTAGCGGCTCCAGTTGTCCTCGACGGCGCGGATGGCGGCAGCCTTGATGTGGTCGGGGGTGTTGAAGTCGGGCTCGCCGACGCTCATGTTGATGACATCGACGCCCTGTGCCTTCAGTTCGGCACTGCGGGCTGACATGGCCAGGGTGGCAGAGGGGTGGAGTCGGTTGACTCGGTCGGATAGGGGATTCATGTTCTTATTTTTTTTATTATGATTAATTCTCAATCTTCAATCTTCAATTTTCAATTTTCAATTTTCAATCTTCAATCTTTATGAGTTTTCTTTCGAGAAAAATCTGCTGCAGTTCGGCGTTGGTCTTGACGATGGTGGCAAGATTGGATGCCCGGCGACGGGTGAAGAACGTGGCCCGCAGCCAAAGCAACGTGCCGATAGGGAGGAGGACTGCCGCAGCCACTGACAGCCAACCGGAGGGCAGAGGGCAGACGTGGTCGCGGGAGTTGAACAAGGGGTAGTCGTTGACCTTGTTGATGACAAAGGCGTCGCGGCTGTTGCCGAGCGTGTTGACAAGACGCTCCAGCTGTTCCGAAATGGCCTCCAGCGCGTTGTCGCGGTGGTCGCCCGTGAAGAAGCGGACGTAGTGGGGCGGCCGCCGCCAGTCGCGATGGGTACGCCATGCCTCACAAGCCGCGGAGAGGCTGTCCATCTGGAGGGAGCAGGCGGCGTAGTCGGGGTCGTCGATGATGACCTCCTTGCCGCTGACGTGGCGCTGCTCGGGCTTGGCAATGAGCCAGCGTAGGACGGCTTTGTAGGCATCGGCATTGAAGACGGTGCTGTCGCGGTTGGCCTTGATGGTGAAGAAGGCTCCCATCGGTGCCAGCACCATCGTGCTCATCCAGCGGCCGAACCACACGGTCATCTCGCCTTCGCGGGCCATCTTGCCGCCGTTCGAGTCGAGGATGTAGTAGATGATGAAGATGAGCACCGACACCAGGATGGAGACGCCCAGCCCGCCTTTGCGGATGATGGCGCCCAACGGGGCACCGATGAAGAAGAACACCATGCAGGCCAGCGACAGCACAATCTTGTTCCACCACTCGATGCGGTGCTTGCGGATGTTCTTGTCGGCCAGATAGACGGAGCGTTTCTTCAGCGTGGTCTCGGAGTGCATGTTCTCAATCTTCGACATCTCGGTGGTGCGCCAGCGCAGCTGCTGGTCGCGGGTGGCCGACTGATAGACGCTGTCCATGTTGAGGTAGGTGATGCGCTGCTCCTTCATGCGGGTGCTGTCCTGTGTCGTGATGGAGTAGACGTTGTAGGTGCCGTTCTTGAGGGTGGTGAAGTAGGCACGGCCGATGCTGTCCTGGTCGTGCAGCAGCGAGTCGCGGTCGATGACCAGCTGCCGCATGGTCTTGGTGGAGGCGCTGGCGCTCAGGAACCCCGCCTCCTGGACGCTGAACTCGTCGTTGAAGGCGATGAGCATTGTCTTTGTGCCGAACACCTCGCGGCGGTAGGGGATGTTCTTGCGGTTGATGTTGTCGGTCTTGAAGTTCTCGAACTGCTCGCCGTGGTAGAGTGTCATCTTCAGGAAGTTCTTGTCGGCGGTGGTCTCCAGTCGTCCCGAGTCGGCCTTGATGATGTGGGCGTTGTCGAAGCCGTCGGTCAGGTTGTAGATGATGACGCCGTAGAGCATGCCCGTGTCGCGGTTCTTGTGGTCGACGAAGAGGTTGTAGCCTTCGATGCCGTCGTAGAACGCCCCCTCGGGAATCTCCAGTTCGGGCGACTTCTGTTTCATGGAGACGAGCAGCGTGTTGAGCTTCAGCTGCGAGTCGGGGATGATGACATTCTGGAAATAGAACGACGCGAAGCAGAGCGGGATGCAGAAGATGATGAGCGGCCGCATGACACGCAGCAGGGGGATACCCGATGCCTTCATGGCCGTCAGCTCCACACGCTCGCCGAAGTTGCCGAACGTCATCAGCGCCGCCAGCAGGATGGCAAGCGGCAGCGAGCGCGGCACCAGCGTCAGCGTGGCATAATAAAAAAACTTGCCCAGCACGTCCAGCGACAGGCCCTTGCCCACCATCTCATCGACATACAGCCAAAGGAATTGCATGACGAAGATGAAAAGACAGATGAAGAACGTCCCGATAAACATGATACCGAAACTCTTCAGCACAAACAGGTCAAGTCTTTTCAATCGCACGCCGGAGGGGGTTACTATATTCCAGGCTGCAAAATTAACACAAAAGAAAGGGAGAAAAAAGAAAACGTCCGTTTTTTTCTTGGTTTAACGGGGAATATGGTTTAACTTAAACCGTATTCCCCGTTAACCCATCTAAATTCCTCCGCGCCGCGTGAGTTTCTCGGCGAAGCTTTCCCAAAGTTGGGTCAGGCCCTCGGTGTCCTCGTCGCTCGTCTGCTCCGTCACTTCAAGAATATAGGTGTTCGTGAGTTCGTTGAAGGAGATGCGCAGCTCGAAGTAGGTTCTGGGCGGTTCGTCAGTCCAGTGGAAACGGACGTAGGTCCCGATGCGCTTGGACACGAGGACTGCCTGTCGGGTCTCGTTGCGGCCCCAATGGAAGGTATAGACGCCCTCCGCGTCTTCTGTTATGCGGTCGGCCATCCAGGCTTCCATACCGCCCGTTGTTCCCACCCTATCCCAGATCATGGAACGGGAGTTGCTGTTCAACGGAAATTCTAAGTGAATTTTCTCCATGGTCTTGCGATTGATTTTGCCGCGAAGATAAACAATTCTGTTAAGGAAAACAAATTTTCTTCAGGATTATTTCTGAAAAACATCAAATTCGTCCGTCCGCCATAAAAAAACGGGAAAAAAGTTGCACGTGTCAGAAAAACCCTGTACCTTTGCGCCGCTTTTCCCCGAAAGGGCAGCGATGGCGGGATAGCTCAGCTGGTTAGAGCGCATGATTCATAATCATGAGGTCCTCAGTTCAATCCTGAGTCCCGCTACAAAGGATAGGCGCAAGCCAATCCTTTTTTTGTATAAGGATAGGCGCAAGCCAATCCTTTTTTATATAGGGATAGGCGCAAGCCAATCCTTTTTTTATATAGGGATAGGCGTAAGCCAATCCTTTTTTGTATAAGGATAGGCGTAAGCCAATCCTTTTTTATTTCATATTTTTTGCTTTTTCGTTCAGCTCTCACTAACTTTGCAACCGATTTTGTGTGGACAAACGATAATGAAAAGAAAGATTTTGGCCTTTTTACTGTTAGCTTCTTTGCTGATATCCTGCGACCCGGGCTTCAGCCAGGATTACGTCTTTCAGAACGACTCGTCGCACAACATCACTATTGTCGCCCTCATGGACACCGCCGACATGTACTTTGTTATGCCCATCGATAGTATCCGCCATCGCTACTTCCTCAACCCCGACGGCATCACCATCCCCGCTGGCGAGAAGGTCACCCTCTATGAAGACGGCGGACTGGGACGCGCAGGAAAGGAAAATACGGGCGACGTCCTCAGGAACTTCATCTATAGTGACAGCGTCCGCTTCGTGTTTGACGACGGGCGTTACCTCTATTTCTATTACGACACTGCAGCCTTGCATAGTCCCTACGACGACGATAGCTACACTTTCAAGGGCGAGTTCCACCGCTTCGGCTCCGAGGGCACATCGACGTACGTCCTCACCGACGCAGACTATGAGCGTGCCGTGAAAACAGAGAGCAGTGAATAGAATGAACAATATTTGAATCATAATCACATCCTTATTCCCCATGAAAACAAAATCACCCTCTAAGCGCTTAGAGTCGTTGGATGCCCTCAGGGGTTTCGACATGTTCTTCATCATGGGTGGTGCTGGCCTTCTGGCTGCGCTCGCCCAGTGGTTCCCGGGCTCGTTCACCGAAGCCCTCGCCCGGCAGATGGGGCATGTGGAGTGGAACGGACTGCTCCACCACGACACCATCTTCCCCCTCTTCCTCTTCATCGCGGGCATCTCGTTTCCCTTCTCGCTGGCCAAGCAGCGCAATCAGCATAAGTCCGAGGGCGCCATCCATTGGAAGGTCATCCGCCGCGGCTTGACACTCTTCGTCCTCGGCTTGCTCTACAACGGCCTCCTCGATCATCTCGACTTCGCCCATGTCCGCATTCCCAGCGTTTTGGCCCGCATCGGCATCGCCTGGATGTTCGCTGCCCTCATCTTCATGCATAGCCGCTGGCAGTGGCGCGTCGTCATTACCTCCGTGCTCCTCATCGGTTATTGGCTTGTGGCGCGCTTCATTCCTGCCCCTGATGCTGCTGGAGCCGACATCCTCACCGCCGAGGGCTCCATCGTCGGCTATCTTGACCGCGTGCTCCTTCCGGGCCATATCTATACCCCCACCTACGACCCTGAGGGCATCCTCAGCACCATTCCCGCCATCGCCACCGCCTTGCTCGGCATGTTCACCGGTGAATGGGTGAGGAGCGAGCGTGCTGGCCTCACCCCCGGCAAGAAGACGCTTGGCATGGTCGTGGCAGGTGTTGTCCTCCTCGGACTCGGCCTCCTCTGGAGCCTCGACTTCCCCATCAACAAGAAGCTCTGGACGAGCAGCTTCGTTCTTGTCGTCGGCGCCTATTCCGTGCTGATGTTTGCGCTGTTCTACTGGATAATGGATGTCCGCGGCCATCGTCGCTGGGCGAAGTTCTTCACCGTCATCGGCATGAACTCCATCACCATCTACCTTGGCCAGCGCTTCATCAATTTCGGCTACACCTCGAAGCGCATCTTCGGCGGTCTCGTCGGCCTCATGCCTGAAAATGCCCAGCCCTTCTTTACCGAAGTCGCCTATATTGCCGTCTGCTGGCTGTTCCTCTACTTCCTCTATCGCAAGAAGGTTTTCCTGAAAGTATAACGCACTGCGCTGAGCGCGTAGAGTTAAGGGCTGCGAAAATAATGCAGTGGTTTCTTGATTAGGCAAGCTCGCTGAGCTCGAGCCAACGCATGGTCTTTTCGTCAAGCTCGGCGTTGAGGAGGGGTAGGCGCTTGGAGGCAGCGGTGAGTGCTTCAACGGTGAGCGTACCGCTACAGAGGGCTTCTTCCAGTTGTTTCTTCTCAGCTTCGAGGGCGGCGATGTCGATGTCGAGTTGCTCAAACTCACGCCGTTCCTTGAAGGTCATGCGGCGGGGGGCAGCCCCCTTCAAGCCTTCCCCGTCCCCTCCTGAAGGAGGGGTGACTTGATTGTTTCCGCTCGCCGCTCCCTTCCCTTTAGGGAGGGGCTGGGAGTCGGCTTTGGGGGTGGGTCTCTTCTCTTCCCTATATTGGCTGTAGTTGCCGGGGAAGTCGCTGACGATGCCCGTGCCGTCGAAGACGAGGAGATGGTCGACCATCTTGTCCATGAAGTAGCGGTCGTGGCTGACGACGATGAGGCAGCCTTTCCATGAGCGGAGGTACTCCTCGAGTATCTGCAGGGTGAGGATGTCGAGGTCGTTGGTGGGCTCGTCGAGGATGAGGAAGTTGGGGTTCCGCATGAGCACCGTGCAGAGGTAGAGGCGCCGGCGCTCGCCTCCGCTGAGCTTGTAGACGTAGTCGTACTGCTTCTTGGGCGAGAAGAGGAAGTTCTGCAGAAGTTGCGAGGCAGAGAGGGTCGAGCCATCGCTCATGGGGATGTGGTCGGCGATGTTGCGGATAACGTCGATGACCTTTTGCTGCCCGACGGGGATGAGGCCCTGTTGGCTGTAGTAGCCGAAGCGGACGGTGGTGCCGACATCGATGGTGCCGGAGGTGGGAATGAGTTCGCCCATCAGCAAGCGGAGGAAGGTGGTCTTGCCCGTGCCGTTGTCGCCCACGATGCCGAGCTTCTCGTAGCGTGAGAAGGTGTAGGTGAAGTGGGAGAGGAGGAGCTTTTCTTCTTGATTATAGGAGAAGGAGACGTCGTTCAGTTCGATGATTTTGTTGCCGATGTAGCCGGCTTGGGTGCGGAGGTCGATGTGCTCGTCGCGGATGGACTGATGGGCTTTCTTCTCCAGTTCGTAGAAGGCTTCCTGGCGATAGCGGGCTTTGTGGCCGCGGGCACAGGGCATACGGCGCATCCAGTCAAGTTCGTAGCGGTAGAGATTGTTGGCGCGGGCAATCTCGGCGTTGCGGGCATCGATACGCTCTTGACGTTTCTCCAGATAGTAGGAGTAGTTGCCCGAGTAGGTGTAGACGGTATTGTCGTCGAGCTCCAT
The DNA here is from genome assembly GCA_002309805.1 of Bacteroidales bacterium UBA1189. GTDB lineage: Bacteria > Bacteroidota > Bacteroidia > Bacteroidales > Bacteroidaceae > UBA1189. The sequence continues at coordinate 16,186 of DBYJ01000025.1, forward strand.
GATGACGGAGCAGATGCGGTCGAGGAAATAGCGGTCGTGGGTGACCATGAGCAGCGTGGAACTGCTGTGCGAGAGTTCGCCCTCGAGCCATTCGATGGTGGAGAGGTCGAGGTGGTTGGTGGGTTCGTCGAGGATGAGGAAGTCGGGTTTATCGACGAGCACTTGTGCCAGCGCTACGCGCTTCTGTTGGCCGCCGGAGAGTTGGTCGGTGAGGAGCGAGGTATCGGTGATGCCCAGGACGTGTAGCAACGCTTCCAACTCGTGCGAGGGGCAGAGGTCGGCGATGGTCTTGCCCAGAGGGAACGTGGGCGTCTGGCGGAGGTAGCCGATGCGCAGCCCGTTGCGATAGACGATGGAGCCGCTGTCGTAGCCCTCTACGCCGGCAAGGATGTCGAGCAGAGTGCTTTTGCCCGTGCCGTTTTTGGCGATGAGGCCGATGCGCTGCCCCTGTGCTACACCAAACGAGATGTCCTCGAAGAGCACATGCTCGCCGAAGGACTTGGTAAGGTGGTCAACTTGCAGATAAGGGGTAGGCATGACGTTCGTAGAGTTAAGAGTTAAAAAGTTAAGAGTTAAGAAAAAATGTCCTGTATGCGGCGCTGGCTCACAGAGCTATTTTTCTTAACTCTTAATACTTAACTCTTAACTAAGAAAGAGTTATTCCTCCATCAGAAGTTCGCAGATCTTGGCAGCGGAGGTGCAGACGTTGGAGCCGGGGCCGAAGACGGCGGCGACGCCAGCCTTGTAGAGGAAGTCATAGTCCTGGGCGGGGATGACACCGCCGGCAATGATCATGATATCCTCGCGGCCGAGCTTCTTCAACTCTTCGATGACCTGCGGGATGAGCGTCTTGTGGCCGGCAGCCAGCGAGCTGACACCGAGCACATCGACGTCGTTCTCCACAGCCTGCTTGGCGCTCTCGGCGGGCGTCTGGAACAAGGGTCCCATATCCAC
>DBYJ01000025.1:17194-17342 GCA_002309805.1 Bacteroidales bacterium UBA1189
TTGGCAATCATGATGCGCGGACGACGACCGTTCTTCTTGGCAAACTCTTCGGTGAGGGCGCAAGCACGCTGGTACTCGCTGTCCTTCTTGGTTTCTGAACTGTACACTCCTGAAATGGTTCTGATGATGGCATTGTAACGGCCCACGA
>DBYJ01000015.1:0-2462 GCA_002309805.1 Bacteroidales bacterium UBA1189
GACTCTCAGGGAGTGCCCCTGCGGGGGCAGAACCGACGCCAAACCGAGTGCCATCAAACTTGTTTGAATGGCCGAGGTGCGAAGGAGGAAGGCCAAAGGCCAAATTTGACAAAATCTGAATCAAAATTTTACAAAATTAAACTCTAATCTATAATAGTAACCCGTTTGCCCTTGCGCCCCTCCATTACGGGAGGGGATGGGGGTGGGTCTCCAAAATCTCTGCGGAGCAGACTCGAAAACAAGAATCTAAAAAAAAGGGTTGTAGGGGACTACAACCTTTTTTGAATGAGCAGCGGGGATGTTATGCAGATGTCTCGTTAGTTATTCTTCTACGGCAACGAATTTCTCTTTCTTACGCTTGCAGCGGGGGCAGCGCCACGTGTCGGGCAGCTCCTCGAACGGCGTGCCGGGAGGGATGTTCTGCTTGGGGTCGCCCTTCTCGGGGTCGTAGGTGTATTTGCAGGGGCATTTGTACTTTTTCATAGCACTCAATTTTTAGGGTTAAGAATGGGGAGAGCCGAAGCCCTCCCCGGGGGCAAAAAATATTTGTATGCATCGAGGTGCGGTTGCACTCATCGAAGCCTTGGGAATCAGGCGGGCTGCCACTTGCAGCGGACGGGCGACACAATGGCACCCTCCTTCTTCAACTCGGCGAAGGCCTTATCGACTTCCTTACGGTCGATGCCGGTGATTTCGGCAATCTTGCCAGCGTTCACGGGAGCCCCGAACTCGCGCATGGCCTGTAATACTTTCTCTTTCATACGATTTTAATTAGATGTTTCAACGAATTACATCATGGCGATGAGGAAATTCTCGTAGCCGAGTTTTTCGATGAGGTGGAGGTACTGGGCTTCCCAGGCCATGTGGTCCTTCTCGCCGTCAATCCATTTCTGAATGAGCTTCTGGGTGGGATAGTCGTCGGCGAAGGCGACGGCCAGCTCGCTGAGCTCTCTTATGGCATCGGGCTGGTAGTCCGACTCAATCTGCTGCTTGGGGTCGTCGTAGAAGGGGAATTCGATGGTCTTCATCGCCTGCTGCAGGTCGGCAGGCTTGCAGCCGAGCTCCACCAGGCGGTTCAGCACCTCCTCAGCCTCGTCCCACTCCTCTTCGGCTTCCTCTTTCCACTTGTCGGCCAGCTTGTTCCAGCCATTCAGGCGGTCGTAGGCCGAGAAGGCAAAATGTTGTTTACTGTTTCCAAACCATACTGCACCGAGCATGGCGAACTGCTTCATTGCTTCTGCTTTTGTCATAATACTTTTTTGTTTTTCAAGTGATTAAAGATATTTATCTGATTTTTGGGTGTAAAGATACGACGTTTTTCCCTTTGAATTACGAGCCGAAACGAAACAAAAACCGACCGAAACGAAACACGTACGATTTTTTTGTTGTATCTTTGCGGCGCGAATAGTGCGATTATGTATAGCTTGAAGGAATACTGGCAACTGAGAGACCTGCCCTTACCCGAGGGGGAGTGGGACGGGAACGTCATCTGTCTGGAGACCAATGTGGAGTGGACATTCGGCTCTAACGAGACGCACGGCTTCCTGTCGTGCTACACGTTCACCATCGTCACGCGGGGCTGGCTGACCATCGTCTATAAAAACCGCGAGCTGACGCTGCACGAGGGCGACCTCTACTCCTATTCGCCTGGTTTCGAGGTCACCGTCCTCGCCAGCTCCAGCGACTACCGCGGCATCTGCCTGCTGGCCGACGAGCAATTCACGCTCAGCCTGCCCACGGTGCGCAATGCCATCCGCACGGCCTACCTGACGGTGGTCGAACTCTCCTCGCCCGTGCTCTCGCTCCAGGCCGACGACCAGCGCCGCCTGCAGGAGCTGATGCAGATGATGATTCGCTATCAGCAGACGGGGCTGCCCCACGCCAACGAAAGCCTGCAGATGCTCTACAATCTCTTTCTGCTCGACCTCTCCGCCATTCAGGAGCACAGCATCCAGCAGCACCGCTTCCCCAAGCGTGTCGAGGAAATCTTCCTCGGCTTCCTCCAACTGCTGCCCCAGCACTTCATGGGGCATCACGACATCGGCTTCTACGCCTCGCGCCTGTCCATCACCACCACCTACCTCTCGCGCGTCGTCCGCCAGGTGTCAGGCGGCCACACCGTCGTCGACTACATCGACCAGCTGCTGCTGATGGAGGCCACGTTCCTGCTGCGCCAGACGCCGCTGAGCATCGCCCAGATAGCCGACCGCCTCCACTTCGCCGAGACCACCACCTTCGCCCGCTTCTTCCATCGCATGAAGGGGATAAATCCCAGAGAGTTCAGGAAAGGGAAGTGAATGCCCTGCGGGCAAAGGGAGTGCCCCTTCGGGCATAAAAAAGTGCCCCTGCGGGGCAGAAATTACGCAAAATTAAAAACAAAATTCTACAAAATTAAACTCTTGTCGCTATCGGCTTAAAAATGAATCATTTTGTTTATTTTTTTGTTTGCCTGCGGCGCCACA
>DBYJ01000015.1:2508-82008 GCA_002309805.1 Bacteroidales bacterium UBA1189
TGATTATTCATGTAGCGTCGCAGACTGTCAGGGAATGCCCCTGCGGGGCAGACTCAAAACTAAATCTTCTGTTCTTATTCGGCGTTATCGATGAAGGTAGAGGGCGTGGTTGCTATCGTTTCAGCCAGCGATTGAGGGTGACGTAAGGCGTCTTGACGGCAAACTTGAAGAACTTGGAATCGCCATACGGCGACAGGTCGATGCTGACGTTTTTCTGCTTGGCGGGTACCTCGGCAATCTTTTGCCACTGGTCGTGGCCTCCGGTGCTGAAGTCGTTTGTGGTGGCAAGGTACACGGTGGCCGTAGTATTGGGACCTTCGTGTTGCCAGCGCAGCTGCACGGTGTTGTCGTAGGGTTCCACCTTCAGGTCGTAGATATCGGTCTTGCCGATGAAGGATATGCCGTCGCGCTCCAAGGCCACCTCTTCGGGCACCTGAAAGCCCATCCATTGGCAGATGGTGGGGTTGATGTCGACGTGCGAGAAGGTGGGACGGAAGAACTGGCGGTTGGTGCGACGCTGGTTGGTGATGACCCATACCGTGCGCTCGTCGGCGCTCTGACCGCCGTGATGGTGCCCGTCGAAGCCACGTCCGTGGTCGGTGACAACGACGACAAGCCACTCCTCGTCCTTCTCACGCATGCGGTACTGTACGGCTTCCCACACGGGTGCGAGCTGCTCATCGACGGTCATGACGGCCTTGTCGGTAAAGGTGCCGTGGCCGTGGGCATGAAAGGCATCGTCGGGGTACCAGAGATAGATCCAGCTGAGGTCGGGGGCATCGTTGCGGATGGATTGTGCGGCCTCCTGGCACACGCGGCCGTCTATCTTCTGAATGTGAAGGTCGTCCTTCTCGTCGGGGTAGTTGGTCTTGTCGTGATCGTATCCGTCGAAGACGTAGTCGATGGTCAGGCCCCGCGTCTCGTCCTTGTTCTCGCCGAGCAGCACGGTGCGGTTGTCAAGCCAGCTGGAGTAGAGGGCTGTGGTGACGCGTCGTGGCTGGTCTTTGGCGATGCGGAAGAGGGTTGGATAGTGGTAGTTGGGACTGAGGTTGTCGTTGCCCGTCACATTGTGCTTGTTCATCCACGTGCCCGTCAGGATATTGGTGTATCCGATGGCCGAGACGGTGGGCGTCTCGCTATACGAGCCTATTTCGCCTCCGCAATAAGCCCTGTGGTAGCGGCCCTGGTGTGCGATAGACATCATCGTCGGAGGCTGCAATCGCTCCATCGTCTGGGCGGGTATACCGTCGACGATGACCAACACGGCCTTGCGGGTCTTTGGCGAAGGGGAATTCACGCACGCGCAAAGCGACACGAGCAGGAGAAGGGGGAGAATTCGTTTCATGGTAACTATGAACTTTTTTTAGTTTCAGGCTGAAAGGGTATTCTTATATCTGTATTTTCTGGACTTGGACGGAACCGTCGGAGAGATGACGGCGGACAATGTAGATGCCGCGGGAGGCGGCGTCAGCGGGACGTCCGCCGAGGTCGTAGGAGGGGCTGCCGTTGAGCGCGCTGTCATTGGGGTTTCTCCCCTCCTCTGGATAGACAATGGCTGAAGGGGTGTCGGCGGTGAGGACGAAGACGGTGTAGCTGTTGGCCGCCAAGGGCAGCGTCATCGTGAAGGGCTCGCCGGAGGCGTCGCCAGCCTCTTCCCCACTCGGCTCAGGAAGCTCCAGCGTCTGCTCCACAGGGGCGTACTGAAGGGGATTCTCGGGCAGGTTGCGCCCGCTAAGGGAACCACTGAGGGAGGTGGCCTTCACCTCCTGTACCTTGCCGAAATGGCTGAGCGTGAGCGCGAGGTTGCGGCGCGAGGCGGAGTAGTTGACCGCATGGATGGTGAGCGTGTCGCCGGCGGCATTGCGCGTCACCGTGACGTCAAGGCTGGTGCCCGTCACCTCGGCGTGCACAAGCAGGGGCTGATGGTGGGCGGATGCCATCTGCTGGGCATAATAGGGCGGCTGCATCCAGGTGTGCGAGGCATCGAAGAAAATCTGCCCCTGATCCCAGCCGTTGTCGTTCTGCTGCCAGGGCTGGAGGGCGTTGGCAGGGCTGTCGAGGGGCACGAAGCCGTCCGTGCGGCGCACCACGTTGAGCATGACGGCATGGGCCAAGGCGCGAGCCATATCGTGGGTGTTGCCATTCTCCTCGAAGATGGCGCAGCGCATGGTGGTGGAGGGGTTCCACGTGAGGAAGAGCTGCTGCATCTGGCTGATGACCTTCTCGGTAGCTGCGGCCTGCGAGGCTGTCTCCGTCCAGGGATGGTAGTCCCAGTAGGCCGCCTTGCCGTCGAGGGCGCGGAAGACGTACTCCATGATGGAACGCTCCTCAGGACGCCACCAGGCAGCGATGACGAACTCCACGTCGGGCCATGCGGGGTGGATGGCGTCGTAGAGGGTCAGGAAGCGCTCGACATAGTGCTCGTAGGCGCTGCGGGCGGTGGTGCCGATGCACTCCTCGTTGCCAATCTGCAGCAGGCGGGGATGGAACTCCCTGACCTCCTCCAGCAGGCGCAGGACGTCGGCAGGGTCGTCCTCGATGTTGATGGCAAAGGCGGGCTCGGTGCCGATAAGGCGGGCGAACTCGACAAACTCGGGGATGGCAAAGCCGTTCGTAGCGTTGAGGTACCAGTAGCCGTCGTAGGGCTCGCGCTCCAGGCGGCTGCCCACCATGTGGCGCGTCAGGTAGTCGGCAGCGTTGACCATCGTGCCGCCGTAGCGTAGGAAGGTGAGTCCCTCGGCCAGGAAGGCGTCGGTGATGTCGCGGCGGAAGGGATAGGAGTCCGTAGCCAGCAGCACCTGGTCGGCCCAGAGGGTGCACTCATCAGCCAGACTGAGGACATAGCGAGCGCAGGGATCGGTGGCATTGGGCAGCAGATCGGCCTCGAAGCGCTGCCAGTCGGCCGTGATGCCTGTAATCTCGGCGCTGGCATACTCCTTCAGGCCGTCGATGCTCTGCAGCGCCACTCTGGCACGAAGGCCAGCGTCCGAAGCGCCCTCAGGCAAGCGGCCACAGAGGTAGAGGACGTTGTGCATGGGCTCGCCCTCCTTCACGCCAATGCCCCAGCGGTTGAGCCCTCGGTTGGCTATTCCGTCGCCCGAACGTCCGCTGATGCATTGGGCATAACGGCCCGTGAAGGGGCGGTCGCCGTCGTGGACATACGTGCCGTCGCCCACGGCATCCCACATCTTCGAAAGACCGACAGGGACGTAGCGGAAGGGCACCTCGTTGCCGTCAATCGTCAGGTGGCGGAAGCTGGCAGGGCCGCCGTAGCTGCGCAGGCCTATCAGCCCCTCCACCAGGGGCGTGGAGGTGTTGTCCTCGTACTCGAAGACCAGTTTGTCGTTGATGAAGCACTTCGCTTGGGCGCCGTCGAAGGAGATGCGCATCTTGTTCCAGTCGGAGGGGGTGAAGGAGAGGCCCTTGTTGGTGATGGAGGTCCAGTTCTGACGGTGCTTGCCATAGACGAAGGTGCGGCTGTTGCCGTTCAGGCTTACTTCGTAGCCGTTGAAGGCATCGGCACCGTTGCCGGCGCTGCTGACGTTGAAGATGAATCCCGCTATGGCTCCCGAGCCGTCGATGCGCACCTCCACCTCCAGTTCGCCACGCGTCAGGGGCATGGCCTCGCGGACAATCTTCCCATGGCGGGTTGTGGCAATGCTGAGGATGCCGTCGTCAGAGAGGGTCCAGATATCGTCGTACTGACGGAAGCCCGCCAGGTCGGCAGGCTCGCCCTCGAAGGGGATGGACACGCCATCGACCGTGAAATTACGGAAGCTGACGGAGCCGTTCACGCTGCGCAGGCCGACGAGGTTGCCGCTGAGGGGGCTATTCTTGTCGGTGTATTCGTACACCTGCGTGCCGTTGACGAAGCAGACAAACGTGGCGCCATCGACCTCCACACGCAAGGTGTTCCACTCGCCCCTACCGCCAAACTGGACAGGGAAACGGGCGATGGGCTGCCAGTTCTGCCGATGCTTGCCGAAGACGAATTCGCCCGTGGAGGCATCGAGGCTTACCTCATAGCCGTCGAAGGTGTCCATGCCTGTGCCGGCATTGCTGACCTCGAGAATGAAGCCGCCGATGGACGAGGCGCCCTCGAGCCGCATCTCCGCCTCGACGCTGCCCTTGCGGACGTGAGCGTCGTGGCTGATGAGCTTGCCATGCGAGGCGGCCAGCTGCACACGGTCGCCCGAGACGGACCATAGATTGTCGTAGGCGGTGAAGTTGCGGACACTCATCACCGCCAGTTCCTCGAAGCCTTCGCCGAAGATGCGCTGGTCGTAGAGGCCGCCGTAGATCTCGTGGTTCACATCTTCCGTCCCTGCTCCATAGATAAGGGGCGAGACGTGAGCATCAACCACCGAGGCATCTACCGTCAGCGTCTGTGCCGCCCCGATGCCAGGCACAAGGAAAAGGGGGAATAAGAGAAGGAGTTTTTTCATTATGAAGTCGTTAATTGTTAAACCTTAAACGTTAAACCTTAAACGTTAAACGTTAAACCTTAAAACATTGATCGTTAAACCTTAAACGTTAAACGTTAAACCATATTTCAAATCTCCACCTTCTTCACTTCCACCGTGCCGTCGGAGAGATGGCGGCGGACAATGTAGAGGCCCTCGGCGGGGTGAGAAACGAGTCGGCCGTGGATGTCGAAATACTCCGTGCGAAGAACCACAGGAGAGACGGTGGCAGGATGGACGGAGAGCTCGGGGTCGTCGGTAATGCGGAGGATGCCCGACGAGGCGAGGTCGGTAATGTCCCAATAGAGGCCTTCAGGAAGAGCGCCCAGGCTGAGCGACTCGGGGTTGACGTCTGACGCCTCGGCCGTCCACAGTTGGAACTCCCTGCCCACGGTGAGACCGCTAATGCCCTCGCGGACGACGATGACCAGATGGCCGTTCATCACGAAGTCGGCGATGCCCGTTAGCCTCGTGTAGAGGCTCTGGCTGGAGATAAAGAACTGGAGCGTTGCACCACGGGCGACGGCGACACGCTGTGCGCCGAAGTCGAGGGTGCCGCTCACGGAGGTCTCCTTGACACCTGGGCGGAGCAAGCCGCCGCTGCTGATGGTGACGGCATTATTGAGGCTGCCGGCTCCCGTGAGGGCTGCGCCGCTCTTGACGGTGAGCGCGCCCGTGCCCAGCATAGGCTTGGTGGCCTTGCTGTTGTTGAGGCAGAGCGTACCCTCGCTGACGGTGTTGGTGCCGGTGTGGTCGCTCCCCTGCCCTGTCAGCGTCATAGTGCCTGCGCCCACCTTCTCGAAGCGGGTGCCCGAGCCGGTGATAACGCCGCCGAACTCGAAGTCGGTGCCGAGCGAGCCCACCTGCCAGGCGTTGGCGCTGGCCGCCGAACTGCTGAGCGAACAGCTACCGCCCAAACGGCCTGAGCCGGTGACAGCGCCGATTCTATAGGTCTTGCCCGTGCTCTGCAACTCTATGCCGGAGGGGATGTTGAACGTGCCCTTGGGCATACCCTTGGCATTGTTCAGACAGAAACGGCCGTCGCCACTGAGGCCCGTCGGCTTGACGGTGCCCTCGAACGCCGACCAGTCGCCATTGAAGGCGGCACGGGTAGCATTCCAGCCGTTGCCCTTCACAAGCGGATAGTAGACGGTGAGCGTGCCTGCGCCCGTGAGGCGGTTGTTGTAGGTGCCGCGGTCGGCATAGCAGTTCAGCGTGGCCGTCTTGCCCGCAGGGACATCGATGGGGGTGGAGGAATCGCCCGTGAAATTGAGCGTGCCGCCCTGCATCTCCACTATGGCAGCAGGGGTGGTGCAAGAGGCTTCTACCGTTCCGCTGCTCACCACCAAACGATTGAGGGAATTGCTGTTCGTCTTCAGCTTCAGCCAGCCGTTGCCCTTCTTGGTGAGGAGGGTGCCCGTGAAGGCTTTGTCCATGACGAAGTCGGCGCTGTTGTTGATGATGCCGCCGGCATCGCCCTCCAGCTTCATCGGGCTCCCCATCTCGACGGCAGCCGTGGCCTGCAGCGTGGCGCCGTTTTCGATGACGAACAGGTTGCTATTCGTGACGATGCCGCCCAGGTTGCCCGTCTCGCTGTAGGGGTTGGAGAGCTTGCTGACGCGGACGGTGCCGCCGCTGATGCGAGTACCGCCGGTGTAGCTGTTGTCGCCGCTGACGGTGAGGGTGCCGGTACCGCGCTTGACAAGCTTCGAGCCGCCTGCCAGGCTGCCCGAGCCGCCGAGGATGTAGGATTGGGTGTTGTCGAAGAGCACCGTGTCGGCGATGATCTCGCCCGAGAGGTTGACATTGAACTGCTCGGCCGAATCGGTAAAGCGGACATTATCGCCCGCCACAAAGACATCGGATTCGCCGTCAAGGAGGAAGTTGGCCGTCTGGGCAAAGTCCCACGTGCTGCCCTCAGCGCCTGTCCATTCAACGGTGGAGGCATCGCGCACGCCGCTCACCACCAGCGAAAGCACGCCGTCGGCATAGTCCAGCTTGGCATTTACCCCGCTGAGTCCCTCCAGCTTGATGGATTGTATATCTCCTTCAATCTTCGGCACGCGGATGAGCGGATAGCGGCCAGGAGTGAGTTCGGAGGGGTCGATGTTCTCGTAGTTGCCCAAGGTGACAAACCCAAACACAGGGGCGGTATAGGCCGGGGCGGCGGTGTTGGTGGTGGTCTTCAATGTCAGCACCTGACGGACGGCCAGGCTGTCACACTCCACCTCCGAGGAGAAGAGACGGAACCGGATCCCTGCCCCAAAGGCCAGCGTCAGGCTGTCCATCGTCATGCGTGCGGGACAGATGCAGTCGATGTAGTCGTTCTCGAGGAGGAGTCCTCCGCCGTATTCCACCGTCACGCTCTTGCCGAAGTCCGCATCTCCCACAAGGGTGGCGAAGCGGTTCACCCACACGCGGCTGTTGGGCATCGCGCCCACGATGTTGACGGTGCCTGCCCAGATGTCGGTGTTGCCGCTGTGGGTATGGTCGCCCAGTTCCAGATAGAGGTAGCCGTCGCCCTGCTTGACAAAGCGCGTCGGTCCCGAGAGGTGTCCCGAGAGCGAATGGACGTAGACTTTTCGAGTGATGTTGTTGTTGTCGTTGTTGCCTTGCACCCAGGTGGGGGCGTTGTCGGTGAGGATGGCAGGCTGAGCGCCCTCGGCAAGGGTAGCCGTCATGTCGCCCGTCTCGCAGAGCAAGACGTGGGTGCCGTCGAGTTCCTTTTCAATGGTACCCCCATTGGGAATCTCCGTGCGGCCCGTCATGGTGAGTGGCGGGGGAGCCACGGTGATGCCTTCGAGCTGTCCGAGGAAGTAGCTGGCGTGGGGCGGCTGGTTGTAGCCGCACATCTGCCACACCATGGCCTGACGGTACTGATGGTCGTGCCAGAGGGTGTAGTTGCGCCAAGGGGTATAGTCGGTGGTGGTGTAAATGCGGAGTGACTTGTTATCCGTTGTGCGAAGGATGAGTTCCTCGCGCCAGTCGCCCAGGATGTCGCCCTGCGCCGAAGGGGTGTTCTTCGTCCAGTTGCAGAGCTTCGTGCCCGACGTGGAGAAGATGGAGCCACGACCGTACTTCCAGATGACGCAGTTACCCTCGGTGGCATCGCCATCGAGGGATTCCTCGCAGAGGTCGCCATCCCAATAGATGCGGAAGTTCTGCGTGATGCCGCCCTTGTTGGTGCTGACGACGGCATCGGAGGTGAGGCTGATGACGCCTGCCGAATGGCCGCTGACACCTTGCGAGCCGAGCCACTGGTTAGAGAAATTGCCCGCCATGGCACGGCCGTCGTCGCGATCACTTACCTCGCGGAAATAGATTTTGGAGGTGGTGGCATCGCGGTAGTTGTTGTTGGGGCTGGATTCATTGCACGCAAAGATTTCCTGTCCGTGGCGGTAGGGGTCGAGGTCTCCGCAATGGATAGCATCGCCGTGGCCTAAGCCCGTAGTGGAGAGCCCTTTGCCGTTGTCGTCGATGACCATGCTGCCATAGACGATTTCGTCGCGTCCGTCCCAATCGACATCGGCCACCATGTAGTTGTGGTTACCCTGCCCGTACCAGCTGCCAGGGAGTCCGTCGCTCTTCCACTCCCAGCGCTTCGTCAGCTTGTGCGTTGCGGGGTTGACGTCAAAGGCGGCAAAATGATGCTTGGTATAGATGCCGCGTGCAAGGAAGATGCTGGCGTGCCGGCCATCGAGGAAGGGAGCGCCGAAGAAATACTTTGATGAACGATGGCCATAGCTGTCGCCCCAGTCGGAGGCATTACCACGGGGCAAGGGGAAATCGATGTAGGGACGGCTCGCATCCGAACCGATGGGATAGGGTTTGCCTGTGGCGCCCTCCAGATATATGAGGTATTCGGCGCCCTCGTGGGTGTAGGCCATGTTGCCGTCGTCGTGATTGACAGAACCGCGACTGTTGTAGGTGGCGCTGCCGATAAGCTGCTGCTTCATCTCACTGCCATCGCGGTAGTGGATAATCATATTGTCAGCGCCGCGCAGCAATACTTCGGCACAGCCGTCGCCGTCCCAGTCATAAGCCACAAGGTTTATCTCCACACTACTACCGCTGACCATATTGGGGCCTATATCGATGTACCACAGCCGGGTGCCATCAAGCCGATAGGCTTCGAGCATGGTGTAGTTGGTGCCGCTGACGGGGTAGCCCGCGTTGGCATCGGCCTGATTGATTCGCTTCAGAAGGAGCTCGCTGACGCCGTCGCCATCGAGGTCGCCCAAAGAAACGTCGTTAGCCACGTATTCCGACGTGACATCTGCCCCACTCCGGCTGAGCACGGGCTGCAGGGGGACGTCAAGGTACCCACGTTCCCAGGGAGTGACGGCGGCGCAGGGCTCCTGCTCCACACCCCGAACGACGGCGCTTACGGCATAACGGCTGGACGTGGTTCCTGAGGCGTCCACGAAGTTGCTCACACGAAGGGGCGTGTCGTTCAGCTTTACCCCGTCGCGATAGAGGTTGTAGGCCACGTCGTAGTACTCTTCACCAAAGATGCGCCACGAGGTGAATATGCCTCCGCTAGTCTTGACGGCCACGAGGCCCCGGTCAAGCTTGTCCGTCGGTCGTTGTGCCCATGCGGTGCCCGCCATCAACGTTGCCAACAGCACGGCTACTGATAACCGGCAGACGCTCACAGCCCATCGTCTCATCGCTTTCATATCGCGTTTATTTCAGTTCGTCCAACATGGCTTGCAATTCATCGCGGACGTGCTTGAGATGCTCCACCACGACCGACGAATCCACTACCTGCTGCTTTGTGCTCTTCAGGCGTTCCTTGGCCGAGGCAATGGTCAGCCCCTTGTCCTTCAGCAGATGGGCAATGAGCTTTAGCAGGCTCAGGTCTTCCTTCGTGTACTGGCGTGCGCCACCCTGGGTCTTGCGCGGCTGCAGCTCGTGAAACTGTTTTTCCCAGTAACGCAATGTCGATTCGGGCACGCCGACAATCTGTGCGGTTTCCTTGATGGAATAGTATAGTTTTAGGTCCTTGTCCATAATCCAATGTTTTTGCGATAGCCTTTAATCCAACATACGGCCGTGGTTTTCAGCCAGACGGACAATCTGTTCATAGTGCTCGGCGTCGAGATCCATGAAATAGTAATTCACGGGATTGACTTTCTGTCCGCGCTGGACGACCTCGTAGTGAACGTGAGGCCCTGTGCTCTTGCCCGTACTTCCGGAAAGGGCAATCAGTTCTCCGCGCTTCACCTTCTGCCCCACACGGCTGCGGTAGCTGCTCAGGTGACAGTAGCGCGTACGATAACCGTATCCGTGGTCGATCTCAACAGTCATGCCGTAACCCTGCTCCCAGTCAGTCGACACCACCGTGCCGTCAGCCGTAGCAAAGACGGGCGTACCAATATCGCAGGTAAAGTCCATCCCGAAGTGGAAGCGGACGGTGCCATAGACAGGGTCGATGCGCGAGCCGTAGCCCGAGGCCGTATGCTTGAGGTCGTTATTCGAAATAGGCTGAATGGCAGGCAGATGGTTCAACATATCCTCGTGATTCTTGAAGAAGCCTACCACCTGATTGAAGGATTCCGACTGCAGGTAAAGCTGCTTGGTCAGCATGTCCATCTTCTGCGTCACGTTCACCACCAGCCCGGCATCATCCAACGACTCCAGCGCCTCGTAGCGGTTGGTGCCGCCGTAGCCCGCGCTGCGAATCTTGTCCGAGACAGGGTCGGCCATCAGCAGCACACGATAAAGGTTGTCGTCGCGCTGCTGGATGTCGCTCATCACGTCCATCGCCTCGTCCAAACGGCGTGAAAGAATGGTGTATTGGGTCAGCAAAGCCGAGTTCTCCTGCTGGAGGTGGCGGATCTTACGCGAGGTGCCGAACAGCAGGTACGTCACCGCAGCTGCCAAAGCCATCAGCATCACCGTCCACAACACACGACGAACAGTCAGTTTATGCTTATTTTCGCTCATTATTCACTAATTTTATCGGCCAGAATATCGATTTTTCGATAAACATGCGACAAAATTACGGAAACCTCACTATCTTTGCAAACTTTTTCAGCATTATTTGCATAATAACCCCTATGACAGCAAACGAAATCCGCGAATCATTCAAGTCCTTCTTCGCTTCAAAAGGACATCAGATTGTGCCTTCGGCACCCATGGTTATCAAGGACGACCCCACGCTCATGTTCACCAATGCGGGCATGAACCAGTTCAAAGACATCATCCTCGGCAATGCCGTACCACAATATCGCCGCGTAGCCGACTCGCAGAAATGCCTCCGTGCCAGTGGCAAGCATAACGACCTGGAAGAGGTCGGCCACGACACCTATCACCACACCATGTTCGAAATGCTCGGCAACTGGTCGTTCGGCGACTACTTCAAAAAAGAGGCCATCGACTGGGCATGGGAATATCTCGTTGATGTGCTTCACCTTAACCCTGCCGACCTCTACGCCACCGTTTTCGAAGGCAGCCCCTCCGAAGGCATCGAGCGCGACAACGAGGCAGCCAGTTTCTGGGAACGCCACTTGCCGAAAGACCATATCCTCAACGGAAACAAGCACGACAACTTCTGGCAGATGGGCGACACCGGTCCTTGCGGCCCCTGCTCCGAAATCCACATGGACAGCCGCTCCGCCGCCGAGAAGGCTACTGTCCCCGGCGCCTCGCTCGTCAACAAGGATCATCCGCAAGTCATAGAGATTTGGAACATCGTCTTCATGCAGTACGACCGTCGTGCCGACGGCACCCTCGCTCCCCTTCCCGCCAAGGTTATTGATACGGGCATGGGCTTTGAGCGTCTCGTCCGTACCCTTCAGGGCAAGACCAGCAACTACGACACCGATGTCTTCCAGCCTCTCATCCACACCATTGAGCAGCTCTCGGGCATGAAGTATCTGCCAGAGAATCCAGAACATCCTGAGATTCCGGCCGAACAGGAAAAGACCAACATCGCCATGCGCGTTGTGGCCGACCATGTGCGCACCATCGCCTTCTCCGTGGCCGACGGTCAGCTGCCTGGCAACGCCAAAGCAGGTTACGTTATCCGCCGCATCCTGCGCCGAGCCGTACGTTATGGCTACACCTTCCTCGGACAGCGTCAGGCCTTCATGTATCGCCTCATCCCCACCCTCATCACCAGCATGGGCGATGCCTATCCCGAACTGAAAGCCCAACAAACACTCATTGAGCGCGTCATTCGTGAGGAAGAAGAAGCCTTCCTCCGCACTCTTGACACAGGCATCCGCCTCCTCGACCGCATCATTGCCGATGCCCGCCAGAGCGGCAAGACCGTCGTCAGCGGTACAGAAGCCTTCACGCTTTACGATACCTACGGTTTCCCCCTCGACCTTACCGAGCTCATTCTTCGCGAAAACGGTCTCACGGCCGACATCGACGAGTTCAACGCCGAGATGAAGAAACAAAAGGAACGCGCGCGTAATGCCGCCCATAGCGACCTTGGCGACTGGGTTGTCCTCCGCGAAGGCGAAACCCGTTTTGTCGGCTACGACACCACCGAACACGACTGTCACATCTTGCGCTACCGTCGTGTCACGCAGAAGAACCGCTCTTATTGGCAGATTGTCCTCGACGTCACCCCGTTCTATGCCGAATCCGGTGGTCAGGTTGGCGACATCGGCGTCCTCGTTTGCGACGACGGCAACGACCATCCCGTTACCATCAACATTACCGACACCAAGAAGGAGAATGGCCTTACCGTCCACATCACCTCCGACGACCTCACGACCCTGCCCCTCGACAGCGATTGGATGGCTTGCGTCGATACCGACAAGCGTGCAGCCACAGCAGCCAACCACTCCTGTACCCACCTTCTTGACGAAGCCCTGCGCACCGTCCTCGGCTCTCACGTGGAGCAGCGCGGCTCGCTCGTCAACGCTGAAGGCCTCCGTTTTGACTTCAGCCACTTCCAAAAGGTTACTCCCGAGGAGATCCGTCAGGTGGAACATCTTGTCAACGCCAAGATTCGTGCCAACGTCCCCCTTACCGACTACCGCGACCTCCCCATTGACCAGGCTCGTGAATTGGGTGCCATCGCCCTCTTCGGCGAAAAGTATGGCGACAAGGTTCGCGTTGTTCGGTTCGGCAGCAGCGTCGAGTTTTGTGGAGGTACCCACGTCAGCGCCACAGGCCAGATTGGTATGATGAAAATCCTTTCGGAGAGTAGCGTCGCCGCAGGTGTGCGCCGCATCGAAGCCGTTACAGGTGCTAAAGTAGAGGACGTGCTTGACCGTTTCCAAGATGAGATTGACTCTCTTCGTCAGCTCTTAACCGGAGCCCACGACCTCCACGCTGCCATCAGCAAGATGCTTGACGAGCATAGCGCCCTCAAACGTCAGATTGAGGAAGCCCAGCATGAGCGTGCCCTTGCCCTTGCCGATGAACTGGCAAAGAATGCCAACGTCACGGCCTCAGGTGTCCGCATTGTCACAGCCCGCCTGCCTCTGCCGGCAGATGTGGTTAAGGACATTGTTTTCCGTCTGCGCAACCAAAGCCCCGAGAACACCCTGGTTGTCGTTGGCTCTGTCTTCGAGGGTAAGCCCATGCTTACCGTCAGCGCCTCGGACGACCTTGTCCAAAAGCACGGCGTCCATGCCGGGCAGCTCGTCCGCGAAGCCGCCAAGCTCATCCAGGGCGGTGGAGGCGGCCAGCCTCACTTCGCTACAGCCGGAGGTAAGAATCCCGATGCCCTTCCTGTTGCCATCGACAAAGTAGTCGAATTGGCAGGTGTATAAAGCAAAAAGGCACCCTTTGTGTTAAAAACATGTTAAAGAACATATTTTTTCGCCATTTTATTTGGTGGCAATAAAAAATACCCCTACCTTTGCACCGTGTTTTTCATGGTATTAGATTTTTAAAGTTGAAAGATTGGTCGTCGGGATGACGACCTTCTTTTTTATGCACACTTTTTTAAGAACAAAAATACATTGAAAAGATTAGGATTTTTCTTGGAAATGCGCTGCCGCGCGGAAAAACTGGCATACATCATCTGCTGACTGATCCAAACCAAGAAATGCCACGCAAAATGGATTGCGTGTTAATGCGAACAAGATCAACAAGACACTTCCCCCTCCTTAAAAAAGCATCGACAATCTGACATAAAAATGATTGCCATGTCGGAAACACTTTGTATCTTTGCATCGTCAAAGTGACAATGCAGAGGCTAGGAGAAAATGGGTTCTACTCCCTTCCGAAGCATAAAAGTAAAAATAGAACCCTCATTTAAATCTCATCAATATGAAAAAAGCTTTATTATGTACGATGCTTCTTTGTGGTATTGCCATAATCAGCACCAGTTGTGAAAAAGAACCCACCGTCAATCCCGAGGTTGAAAATGGAACTATGGCGGTCGGAAATGAAACCGTCAACATCACCACTGCCAACGCAGTCAATTTCAACCAGAAAAATGCCATCGTCCTAGCCTCAAAGGCAATGACCGCTGCTGATAACAAGGGAATTGCTGTGATTTTCGACGGTAACATCGTCCCTGGCACCTATCAGATGTCCGACTCCAAAGCGGGTAATCCTCGTGTGGTAGGGCTAAGAAACTTCAATCTGGGCGAACTGCAGTTCGTATTTGATGCTGACAGCATCTTTTTCGGAGATGTTTATTACTGGACCAGCGGCGAACTCTCCATCACCGAGAACAAAGGCATTTACACCGTCATTTTGTCACAATGCACCGCGTCAAACGCAAACCATGCCAACATCAGCCTCTCCGTCAACTTCAATGACGTATTGCAACCCTTCATCATTCACAAAGACAACAAGTTTGTCATTGACGGATTTGCGAGCCCTATCGGCCTTGCCGGCATTACTTCCATTGGAGGAATGAACAGCATCGGTGAATATGCAGGTGTCCATTCCATGTTGTTCATGTCTGCCAATCACAAGAGGTCATTTATTGTCAGTTTCGTAGGAAATGAAACCGTCGATGGCGAATACCAGCTGGGTTATTTATTCACCCCATACCTACCGATTCTACCCTGTGTCCACGTCGCAACTGACTTTGATTTCTGGACCCTCACACCCCAAACCGGTTATGTCGCCAAGAGTGGCACTTTGAAGATTGTCACCAATGAAGATGGAACAAAGACGGTCACCATGAGAAATCTCAAGTTGAAGAACGTGGAACACGACAACGAGTTCTTCTTCCCCATTCTCGACGCCGAGCTCACCTATCATGGCATGATGTATGAGATAGGGCAATAAGGAGAAGGATTTGTCATTTTTGCAAAGATATAGCGCTACGTCAACAACGCTTATTTCTGTGCGCGTAGAGTTTGATTCTATTTTCTCAGCGTTTGATTCTAAAATGACAGCGTTTGATTCTACGCGCGCAGAATCAAACGCTGGAAAGAATAGTTTAAATACCTTTATTTCGTCTCCCCAGTCTTTTTGCGACGAGGGAAGAGGCGGAAGCGCTTGCCCGATTTCACGGCGGGCTGAGGCTTGACTTCAACCGTATCGGCCTCCTGGATCTGGTCGTCGGTAGTGATGGGGACAAGTTCTTCGATGTTATCCGGAGCAATCATCTCGCCCTCGATATAGATGCGGACGGGAGTGTTGGCGGCGTTGCTGTGGATGGTAATGCTCTTCTTGAAGACGCCAGGACGTTTGGCCTTGCCGTTATAGGTAACGAGCATGGTGCCCTGTTTCCCTGGAGCGATGGGCTCCTGGGTGTATTGGGGCACGGTACAGCCGCAGGAGCTGATGGCCTGATGAATGATGAGCGGGGCATTGCCTGTGTTGGTGAAGGTGAACGTGCAGGTAACGATGCAGGTATCCTGAGCCACAACGCCGAAGTTGTGGGTCTTCTTTTGGAAGGTCAATTCAGCCGTCTCTTCAGCAAAAGTTGAGGTGGCAAGAAGCAGGGCTGCTACTAAGAGGGAAAGGATTTTTTTCATTTCTGTGGGATTATTGAGGTTTTTATTATAGACGTTGAACTTGTTTGACCCCACGGACTTCGCGGAGTTTTTTAATGAGGGAGTTGAGACGCGAGGTGTCGTCCATCAGCAGCGTGAGGGTGCTGGAGAAGAGCTTATCGTGGGTGTTGATATTGATATTACGCAGCTTGGCATGATCGTCCTTGGAGATGATGGAGGTGAGGTTGTTGATGATGCCAAGGTCGTCGAGCCCGACAACGCTAAGTGTCACAGGATAAACCTTTCCTCCGGCATTTCCTGCCCAACGGGCAGGGACGATACGATAGCCAAAACGGCTGCGCAAATCGCGGGCATTAGGGCATGAGATACGATGAATCTTGATGCCGTCGCTGACGGTAACAAAGCCAAAGATTTCATCGCCGAAAACAGGGTTGCAGCAGCGGGCGAGCTTATACCCTACCCCTGCCATGTGGGGGTCAACGAAGAGAATGCCTCCTGCGCTGTCCTCCTGCGAGGCTGTACCCTCAACCTCTGTATCGAGCCGCTGACGGTATTCGGCAGCACTGTGTCCCGTCTCGATGTCCGTCTCAGGGAAGATGCCGTGCTCGGCATTCCACAAAGCGGTATATTGCTCAATGACTCCATCAGCGGTAAGTTTCCCTTCGGCAACACGCTGATAGAACGTCTGCTCCTGCTGCTTGAAGCCCATCTTACGAATGAGGCGCAGCATGAGCCCTTCGTCGAGTTCCACCTTGCGATTCTTGAAGCGGCGCTCAATCTCCTCGCGCCCCAACGAAGCCTGACGAGCCTCTATCTCCTTGAGTGCCTGACGCACCTTCGAGCGGGCACGGGGCGTGGTGACGAGGGCAAGCCAACCCTGATTGGGCGTCTGCGAGGCAGAGGAGAGGATTTCCACTTGGTCGCCATTACGAAGGACATAGCCCAGACGCACATGGCGTCCGCCCACCTTGGCTCCTGTGCAATGATAGCCCAGATTGGTGTGAATGCTATAGGCAAAATCGAGGACGGTAGCACCGTGCGGCAGCTTGTGGAGGTCACCCTGAGGGGTGAAGACAAAGACATCGTCCTTGTAGAGGTCCATCTTAAAGCGGTCCATCAGTTCGCGGTCGTCATCGGCATTCTCCAGCGCTTCGCGGATGCTGGTGAGCCATTCGTCGAGTCCCGTTTCGCTGCGGATGCCCTTATAACGCCAATGAGCAGCCAGACCTCGCTCAGCTATATCGTCCATGCGCTCTGTGCGAATCTGAACCTCTACCCAACGGCCCTCAGGCCCCATCACGGTAGTATGAAGACTTTCGTATCCGTTGCTTTTGGGGATGCTGAGCCAGTCGCGCAAGCGATTGGGGTTGGGCTGATACATGTCGGTAACGATGGAGTAGGCCAGCCAGCAGTCAGGCTTTTCGCGCTCAGGAGGGCTGTCGATAATGATGCGGATGGCGAAGAGGTCATAGACGCCCTCAAAGGGGCAGCGCTGCTTCTTCATCTTCTGCCAGATGCTGTGGATGCTCTTCGTACGGCCCTTGATGTGGCATTTCAGCCCGGCCTCAGCCATCTTCCGGCTGATGGGCTCGATGAAGTCGGCGATATACTTGTCGCGCGAGGCCTTCGTCTGAGCCAGTTTATCCTTTATCTGATAGTAAACCTCCGTCTCCGTGTACTTCATCGCCAAGTCCTCCAGTTCCGACTTGATGCGGTAAAGGCCCAGTTTGTGCGACAAAGGAGCATAGAGATAGGCAGCCTCGCCTGCCACACGGAGGCGGAATTCCTCGCAGGCCTCGCGGTTGGCGTCGCCTTCATCGGGCAGCGTAGAGAGCTGGCGCATCAGGCAGGTGCGCTCGGCTATCATGATAAGGATGACGCGCATATCGCCCGCAAAGGAGAGCAGCAGGTTGCGGAAGTTCTCCGACTCGATGGTGGGGTTCTTCTCATAGAGACGGCTGATGTTGACGAGTCCGTCGATGATGCGCGCCACATCTGTGCCGAAGTCTTTCTCTACCGTCGGGCTGTCAATAACGCCCACAAAGACGGCAGCATGCAGCAGAACTGCCAATATGGCTGCGCGCTTCATCCCCATTTCATCAGAGACGATGAGCGCCGTACGGACATCCATGAGGAGCGGATTGTGCCCAAACACATCGCGGGTAAGCGCCTGACTATCGGCTGCCAACCGCATCTGGCGGAGCACATGGCTGAATGTCTCGTCATCCATGCTATCGCCCACCTGATTAGTAAGGAGGGCCAATTGCGCAGTCAGTTCGGCCCGTTCCTCAGGAGTGAAGAAGGCCGAACCGGCAAGGATTTCAAGTGCGCTATTGTCCACGATGGTCTATTTTTTCACGTGCAAAAATAGACACTTGTTTCTATCTTTCCAAATATGAAAGGAGTTTTTTAGTTTTTTTGCCTTTTTCCTCAGAACGTCAAACCAAGGCAGACGCTTATGGGCCATACCTTAGCATCGTTCGGAGTCGAAATGGATGAAGTACCAGAGAAGAGTTCCATCAGCGAAGCCTTTGCCATCAGGCTGATGTTGTTGTAACCCACCTGAGTAAGCAGGTTGACGTTCAGCGGGTGCATGCTGATGCTGTTGGTAATGGTCTCTTTGCGCTTGCCGAACTGGCGTCCACGCGAAGCAGGCGAGAAGCGGTACTCCAGCTCAGGGCCGACGGTAAAGAAGAAACCATCGGAAGAGGTCTGGAACTCCAACTGCACAGGCAGCTTGAACGTCCAGTAACGGAACCACGTCTCGTCGTACTGCGTATCTGTTGGCAATTGGGCGAACTGCGTCGTGCGCTCACCTGCAGCAGAGCGGGAAGTAAAGAAATAGTTGGTAGAACCGAACTTGTACATCGTGCGTCCGAAACCGAAGGCAAAGCCAAGGCCTACATGATCGCTGCCCAGACGGACGGCGTCCATCGGCAGATAGATACCCCACTCCCAGCTCTTGGCCTCGTCAATTTCAATGTCATCGACACGCATGGAAAGCGGCCCGTCAAGGAATCCGCTGAAGCCCATATAATAAAAAGGAAGATGAGCATCGAAGCCATGGCCGTAGCTGATGTCGTACTTCACATTGGACTTCTCAGCCCTGCCGTCCTCATCATCGCGCGTGACGGTATACTCGCGGGTAATCACCCATTGGCCAATGCGTTGCTGCTCGATGCCTGTACTCTCGTTGCTATTCTCCTGCGCACTAATTTCCGAAACGCCTGCAATAGCCAGTAGTGCGACTGACAACAGGGCGAAGAATGACTTTTTCATATTCGTGAATCGTTGTTTTTACTTAAATTCTCTTATTAGACGTTGCAAAGTCAGAAAAAGTTGCACAGGCACGGATTTTTTACTATCTTCGCGCCGATTTTTTCAAAAAGGAAGAGATGACCTGCGACATTCAGCATATCCGCATCGAAGACTACGACTATCCCCTGCCCGACGAGCGCATCGCCAAGTTCCCTCTGGCAGAGCGCGACAGCAGCAAGCTGCTTGTCTGCCTTAACGGCAAGGTGAGCGAGGACCGCTTCACGTCCCTGCCCCACTATCTGCCCAAGGGAGCGCTGATGGTGTTCAACAATACGCGCGTCATCCAGGCCCGCCTTCATTTCCGCAAGGAGACGGGGGCGCTGATAGAGGTGTTCTGCCTGGAGCCTCTAGTGCCAAGGGAATATGTCTCGATGTTTGCCCAGACGGATTCGTGCGTCTGGCTCTGCATGGTGGGTAATCTGAAGAAATGGAAGGGCGGAGCCCTCACACGCACCATCGAGGTTAACGGGCAGCTTGTGGAACTATCTGTGGAGCGGATGGATGAAGAGAAGGATTTAGCGCGAGGAACAACGTATTGTACCACCTCCTCGCCTGAATTCCCTGTGCGGTTCAGCTGGAAAAGTCAGGACGAGAAACCCATCACCTTTGCTGAAGTGCTGCAAGCCTGCGGAGAATTGCCCATACCTCCTTATTTAAATAGGGAGACTCAGGAGAGCGACTTGCGCACCTATCAGACGGTCTATTCGAAGATCGACGGCTCAGTAGCTGCCCCAACGGCAGGGCTCCACTTCACGGAAAGCGTGCTGAAAGCCCTTGACGACTGCGGCATAGAGCGCGACGAGGTTACCTTGCACGTAGGAGCCGGCACGTTCAAACCCGTTAAGAGTGAATTCATTGGAGACCATGCCATGCATTCAGAATACATCGTCGTACGTCGGGCTACCATCGAGAAATTGATTGCCCACGGAGGCGAAGCCATTGCCGTAGGCACCACCTCCGTCCGCACGCTCGAGAGCCTTTATTACATCGGCCTCATCCTGCTCCGTCATCCTGATGCCAGCGAAGAAGAGCTCCACGTCCCCCAATGGATGCCCTACGAAAGCGCAGACGACATCCCCACGCTGGAGGCGTTGGGAGCCATCCTGCGTTGGATGGAAACAGGCGGATACGATTGCCTTCATACCACTACGCAGATTATCATCGTACCTGGCTATAAGTTCCACATTGTGAGGCGCATGATCACCAATTTCCATCAACCCAAGAGTACGCTACTCTTGTTGGTTTCTGCCTTTGTCGGCAATCATGCCGATGGCACACCCGTCTGGCGCGACATCTACGACTTTGCCCTCGCGCACGATTTCCGTTTCCTCTCCTATGGGGATTCTTCTATTCTGAGCCGAGACTAACGTCAAGCACTCAAATCCATACATTATAAACCACTAAAAAGAAATTCACATGATAAGCATTGGAGATAAAGTCCGTTTTCTGACTGAAACTGGAGGGGGAAGAGTAAAAGCATTCAAGGATAAGAATACCGTGATTGTCGAGGGAGATGACGGTTTTGACATTCCTATGCTCATAACCAACGTGGTTGTCGTTGGCAATACCGATGCCCTGAATTTCGAGCGGAAGCCATCGAAGAAAGAAGTGGAGAAAAAAGAAAAAGAGCCCGAAAAGGCTCCCGTCGAAGCAGAGGAAGCACCCAAGCCCGCTCCTATCATTCAGGAATTTGCAGGGCACGAGGCGCTCAATGTGCATCTCGCCTTCCTCCCGATGGACATCAAGTCCATCAGCACTACTGTCATGGAGGCATGGCTGGTAAACGACAGCAACTACTTCATCACCTACGCCTGGGCCTCCATCGGCTCAGGCAGCCAGACGCTTTTCAATCAAGGAACGCTGGAGCCCAATAGCGTGGTGTTCCTTCGTGAATTCACACGCGACATGTACAACCAGCTGGAGCACATCAGCGTGCAACTCTTTGCCTGGAAGAAGGGAAAGCCCTACCGGCGTAAACCCGTCATCGACGTGGAGTTACGCATCGATACCGTGAAATTCTTCAAGCTTCACACCTTCCGCGAGACGCCGTTCTTCGAAGACCCTGCCCTACTCTACGATATTGTACGTGACGATCGTCCCTCGCGCCCTGTTCAATAAAGGAACAGCTCCCAAGAAATAGCATCAAAGACGCTGTTCACAGAATAGGCAAATAAAAATTTAGAATAGGCGAATAAAAATTTAGAATAGGCGAATAAATTTTTAACGCAGGCAAATAAAAAATTAACGCAGGCAAATAAATTCACGACGTAGTGCTTCGTTATAAAAAACGCTAATTTTTTTGGCCTTCTCCTTTTCTCTTAGTATCTTTGCCCCGATGAAACGTATTCCAAACCCCATAAAAGTCCATCTGTTTGCGCTCATCTGCGCAGT
This sequence comes from Bacteroidales bacterium UBA1189, assembly GCA_002309805.1. GTDB lineage: Bacteria > Bacteroidota > Bacteroidia > Bacteroidales > Bacteroidaceae > UBA1189. Next base: position 23,570 of record DBYJ01000015.1, read on the forward strand.
CATTGGCTTTGCTCCTGCGGCTAATGCGCTGATAATTCAGCCATCCGTCGTTCAGGCTGATACCGTCACACTATCTGCCACCGATGTCGCAAAAGCGCAGAAAGAGGCCGACAAGATAGCCCGTAAGGCGGCTAAGGAGGAAGCGAAAAAAGCGCGCAACCACGAGAAATACCTCAAAAAGCAGGCCAAGAAACAGGCTAAGCGCGAAAAGGAGCAGGCAAAAATGGTAGCCCGTTCGCAGAAAGAGGCCGAGAAGATGGCAAAGAAACTGGCTGCGATGAAGCCTCAGACGGTTTGGCTCTATGGAGCTGGCATGAATTTCCTTGACTCTGTGGTCTATGTGACTGACTTCCAGCATCTGGACAGCGTTTATATCGAGCCCGACGGAGAATTGCGCGACTACTATGCCTACTCGGGCAGCCTGAAATTCTACCTCGAATCGCACTACGGGCTTGAAAACGAAATGTGCGCCGTATTCTATATGACAGACGAGAAAAAGGCCGTCAAGCGCTTCTCCAAAATGGATGCCAAACTGCGCAAGAAGGGCTTCATAATCAATCGTGTCAGCCGCGACGACTTTGCCTTCGAACGTGAGGACGAGAGCGCGTCCACCCAGTAATAGAACTGCAAGAAAAACACCATGTCACTACGGGCTATTGGCTACAGACTTCTGGCGGCAATCCTGCTTCTGCCCCTCTCTGCATGCCATCCGTGGGACCACCCAGGAAACGAAGACGATGACAACCGCCTCACGCGTACCATATTGGTTTACATGGTGGCGGAAAACAGCCTCTCCTACGGGAATTTTCAGGAACAGGACTTCGAAGAGATTGTCCAATCTGTGGGCGAGATTCCTGACAAATGCCAAATGCTTATCTATATGGACGACACGGAGTTCCCACGTCTCTATGTGGTTGACAAGTCCCAGCCGACGGGCTTGCGTGAGCTCTTGCATTGGAAGACCGATTACGACAGCTGCGACCCAGGCACTCTGAAAGAAATCATGAATGCCGCCGTCACCCTCTATCCGTCCAAGGGCTACGGACTGGTTTTCTGGAGCCACGGAAACGCCTGGATGCCAGCCAAACGCGCTGAAAATCCGCGACGCACCATCGGTATTGACAACGGACGAAACAGCCAAGATAATTCAGGGTCGAAAATGGAAATCAGCCAACTGCGCGAAGCCCTGAGTCCCTTCCCCAAGCTAGACTTCCTGATGTTCGACGCCTGCTTCATGCAGACCATCGAAGTGGCCTGGGAGCTGCGCGACATCACCCGTTACATCATTGCCTCGCCTGCCGAGATACCCAACCCAGGTGCGCCCTACCATCGCATCATCCCCCCGATGTTTGCCAAACAAGCCGATGTGGAGGGTATCATCGATGAATATTTCCGCTTCTATGCCGACTCTGCCGTCTATATCCGCGAAGGCTACAGCTATACCCACGGGGCGGTACTCTCTGTTGTCGATTGCACGAAGTTGGAGGCCTTGCAGGCTTCAACAGAAAAGATGGTTCAACGCTATGCCTCAGCCGACGAAGACCTAAGGCTGACAAGTGTGCTCAGGTATTTCCCCCTCTCGTCGCAGGTCATTCCTGAATTCTATGACATGAAGGGCTACATGCGCCACCTTATCACCTCGTCTACGGATTGGAGTGAGTGGCACGCCGCTTTCGACGCTGCCGTACCCTATCGCAGAGCTACGGAGCATTGGTTTACTTCCTACACAGGCGGCTACATGTACATTCGTGACAAAGAGGACTTCGGAGGAATCTCCATGTTCGTTCCCCAACCCGAGGATTACTTCGACAACCTCCTGAACCAATTCCGCGCCACTTCGTGGTATCCCGTCTCAGGCTGGTCGTCCTTTTATTAAAACAGACAATACAATCCGTATATTAAAGCGCCAGCTGCTGACGCATTTTTCCCTTCAACTCTTCTGAAACGGAAACCAGCGGAAGACGAAGCACATCGTGGCACATTCCCTTCAGGCTCAAAGCGGCTTTCACACCCGCAGGACTACCCTCAGCAAACAGCAGGTCACACCACTCGGCAAATCCAAAACTTTCGTCGCATTTCCCCTTATTCACCAACGCGCAGGCCTCGCGCGGGAAAAGATTGCTCAGCACAGATACCACGCCGTCAGCCCCTAACGACATCAGCTGCGGCGTCAGCTTATCGTCGCCACTGAGAACTTTGAACCCCTCAGGACGCTCGCGGATAATCCGCTCTATCTGAGGGACATTGCCCGATGCCTCCTTAATACCGATAATGCGCGTGCAGTCACGAGCCAAGCGCAATGTGGTATCTGCCGTAAGGTTCACGCCCGTACGCGAAGGCACATTATAGAGCACAATAGGTAACGGAGAAGCCTCGGCCAACGTACGATAATGGCGGTAAAGCCCCTCCTGCGAAGGCTTGTTATAATAAGGCGTGACGATGAGCAAGGCATCCATCCCTTCGAAAGAATCGGATTTCATACGCCTGAGCATACCCGCCGTATCATTACCTCCAAACCCCAGCAATAGGGGAAGCCTCCCTTCGACTATACGGACTATTGTTTTGCGTATCAAATGCTGTTCATCGTCCGTCAGCGTAGGCGTCTCGGCTGTAGTGCCCAATACACAGAGGAAGTTCACCCCCGCTTCGATATTACTGACGACCAAGCGATCCAGCGCGTCCACATCCACACGGCCGTCCTCACAGAAAGGGGTCACAAGGGCTGTTCCCACGCCGCTAAGTCCCACAAAAGCTTCGTTTCTATCCATGTTATTACCTAAATCTTCGGCGAAGGTAGTGCAACCTATGCAAAAAAACAAATCTATTTACCTTTTTTGTAGAAACACACGAATATAATTCCATTACGCCTCACCTATCATCTTGAGGAACTGCTGTTCGTCCACCAGCGGAATGCCGAGTGAGGCTGCTTTCTCCCGCTTGGCAGGACCCATATTCTCGCCAGCCAGCACAAAGGAGGTCTTCGAAGAGATAGACGACACGTTCGTCCCTCCGTGACGTTCGATGAGAGCCTTATATTCCTCGCGGCTATGTTGTTGGAATACGCCGCTGATGACGATGGACTGACCTTTCAGAGCATCCGAAGACGGAGTGTTGTCTGCATCTGAATCCGTCAAGGCAAACTGCAAGCCAGCCTCGCGCAGGCGTGCGACAAAGGTGCGGTTACGCTCATCGGCAAAGAAACGAATAACGCTCTGGGCAATCTTCGTGCCTATTTCGGGCACGGCTGTGAGTTCATCCAAACTGGCAGCAGCCACAGCATCCATGCTGCGGAAAGCATGTGCCAACGTCTTGGCCACGGTCTCTCCCACAAACCGGATGCCTATGGCAAAGAGTACGCGCTCAAAAGGTACGCTGCGCGAAGCGGCTATGCCGTGAACGATGTTCAACGCAGACTTTTGCCCCATACGGGGCAGGCGACTGACATCCAGCGCACGCAAGCCGTAAAGGTCGGCAGCATCGTGTATCAGTCCCGCACTCCACAGGAGGTCAACGGTTTCACCTCCCAGGCCGTCGATATTCATAGCCTTACGACTGACGAAATGCTCGATACGTCCCTTCAATTGTGGAGGACAACCAGAATCGTTCGGGCAATACCACGCAGCCTCACCCTCGAACCGCACGAGCGGAGTGCCGCATTCGGGGCAGCGCGTCACCATCCGCACCTTGTCGCCCAGCATCATGCCGCGGCTGGCCACATCCACCGCCGTTATCTTGGGAATAATCTCGCCCCCCTTCTCCACATAGACCATGTCGCCGATATGAAGGTCGAGGGCCTGCACAAAGTCGTCGTTATGCAGCGTAGCCCGACGGACAATGGTGCCGCTCAGGGGCACAGCATCAAAGTTGGCGACGGGCGTAACGGTACCCATGCGGCCCACCTGATAAGTGACGCTACCCAGTCGCGTCAAGGCCTGCTCGGCCTTGAATTTGTAAGCAATTGCCCAACGGGGAACCTTAGCCGTATAGCCCAACAGCTCCTGCTGGCGCACACTATTCACTTTCAGCACAACGCCATCAGTAGCCACAGGCAAATTCTTCCGTTCGGTATCCCAACGGTTAATAAACGCCATCACCTCTTCCAGCGTATGGCACTTCTGCATAGCATCCGACACCTTAAGTCCCCAACTGCGGGCTGCCTGAAGATTCTCATAATGTCCATCCGTTGGCAGTTCATCAGAAAGCAGATAATAGAGATAGGCATCCAGCTGACGGCGAGCCACTTCGGCAGGCGAGAGAAGCTTCAAGGTTCCGCTTGCTGCGTTACGGGGATTGGCAAACAGCGGTTCTTCGTTTGCCTCACGCTCTGCATTGAGACGCTCGAAAGAAGCCCACGGCATCAGCACCTCGCCACGAATCTCAAATTCATCGGGCCATCCCTCGCCACGCAGCGTAAGGGGAATGCTGCGGATGGTACGCACATTGGCCGTCACGTCATCGCCAAGCACGCCATCCCCTCGCGTCACCGCACGGACAAGGCGTCCCTCTTCGTAAATGAGTGAAATGGAAAGCCCGTCGAACTTCAGTTCGCAGCATATCTCAAACGGCTCCCCGCCAAGGCCCTGCTGCACGCGACGATAGAAGTCCTCCACCTCACTACGGCTGTATGTATTCGCCAGCGACAGCATAGGGTGAGCATGCTCTACCTGCTGGAAGCCTTCACTTCCCAAATCACTTCCCACCCGCTGCGAAGGGCTGTTCGGGTCAAACAGTTCGTGATGGACTGCCTCTAAATCCTGAAGGCGGCGCATCTTCTCATCGAATTCCTGGTCGCTGATGGTAGGGGCATTGAGGACATAATAGTTGTAGTTATGTCCATTCAGTTCATCCCTCAAAGCCAATATCTCTTCTCTCTCCGTCATTTTTACTTATTCTTTAACCCATATCAATAGAGTGCATCCTCAATTCTGTTCATCACTTCGTCGCAAAGAATGTCATACGTCTTTTCCAAAGGAAACACGGGCGGGAGGAACGTAACTTCCACCGGCACCCGTTTGGGAAGGTGACGCCCCTTCGGCATCGCCTTGTAGGCACCACTAATAGCCACGGGAACAATGGGTACATTAAGTTCGCGGCTCAGGATGGCAAACATTTTCTTGAAAGGACCCAACGCCCCGGTAGTGGTACGCGTTCCTTCGGGGAATATAATGACACGCCCGCCGCGCTTCAGCACTTCGCCCAACGTCTGGATGCTCTCCTTCAGGTTCTTATCATCTATCACAATGACGTTGTTGTGCCGTGCCATGAATTGAGCAAAACGGTTCCTCACATGGTCGCGTTTAGCAAAGAAATAAGTCCCTGAAAGCAACTTTCTGGAGAGAAACGAAATCACAAAGATACCATCGAAATAGCATTGGTGATTCGGTGCCAGGATGAACGGCCCGTCCTCCGGCAAGTTTTCCATTCCACTTCCCTTCAAGTGGAAATACGCACGGCTGAGCCCACGTCCCAAAAAGGCAAGAACATGAGTGAGCCAGCCAGCTCGAGGGAGCACCGCGTTACTAGTGTTCTCGTGAAGCAGAGTAGCCCAGTCGGCCTTCTCTACCTCTACGCGTGTTTTGGTTTCTCCGACAAACGCAGCTAGTTCCCTTACATCACGGAACAAGGACAGACGTTCTGCCGTCAACGTTATGCCGAATGTCTGCTCAATGAACGATTGCAGTCCCACCTTATCCAAAGAGTCCAAGGCAAGATCCGTTTCCAAATTGTCTGAAGGATGTACTTCAACGCGTTTCTCCTCCTCAATATACTGTTTTATGATGCGATACTCTTCTGACGCAGGAGCATCATCAGACGTCTTATGACGAGTTTCCGGAACAGAAGAGGAAAGCAGCTCCGGCAGTTTATAACGTTGCAGTTTTTCCATACGGGTACGGGGTAGTTCGCCATGCACCACACGCACGCTCAACACCCGTTTGTAAGGTTCCGTCCCGCTATTGTATGGTTCGATAACCTCACGTTTCAACGTCTGCTCCAACTCCTCGTCGCTCTTCCCTTTGGCCCATTGCTCATCAGGCACGATGATGGCACATAGTTTGTCGCCATCAGGACAGACGCCCACCTCTTTCACCTTATCCTCGTGGCGCTCCAGTTTCTGCTCTATCTCTGTGGGATTGACGTTTTTTCCATTGGAGAGGACGATGATTTCCTTCGTACGTCCTGTAATGAAGATACGTCCATCCTCGCGAATGGTTGCAAGGTCTCCCGTGTGGATAAAGCCATCAGCATCTATCACTTCGGCCGTTTCCTCTGGACGATTGTAGTAGCCCTGCATCACATTCGGCCCTTTTGCACACAACTCTCCATCCACAAGTTTCACCTCCACGCTGGGCATAGCCTTGCCCACGCTTCCCGGCACCAAATCGTCTGGGCGGGTAAACGAGATGACTGGAGCCGTCTCCGTCATCCCATAGCCATCAAGCAGATCTAGTCCCAACGTCTTCATACCGGCAGCCACCTCAACAGGCAGAGCCGCTCCGCCATTCACGCAGAACTCCAGATGCCCGCCTAACTTCTTCTGAACAGCCTTGAACACAAAACGTGAGAAGCGCAGACTATCCACCCGTTCGCAAAAACGGAAAAGGAAACGTGTGATAGCTGAGGCATCAATCTTTCGCTTTATACCATTATAGATTATCTGCCACAAGCGCGGCACACCCACAATGATATGAACCTCGCCCGTCTGCAAAGTGGCCATGATGTCCGGTGCAGCCATTGAAGGACAAATGATAACCCCTGCTCCCAACATCATCGGCGCCACCAACGTGCCCAACAAAGGCAGCACATGGTGGAGAGGCAGCAATATCAGGGTGCGGGCCTCGCTGTGATAGATGCACACTTCCTCAGAAACAGAACGTACATTGGCAAACATATTGCGGAACGAAAGCATTACGCCCTTGGGTGTTCCCGTTGTTCCGGAGGTGTAGCAGATTAGCGCAGTACGTTCTTCATCCCGAACAAATAACTGATCCAAACGAACCGCTGGATCATCCAAAACCTCCGGATTATCTTTAAGAGCCGAATCCTCCAGCTCGTCAATCACCAGAAGCGTGGTAGCTGTTCCAGCCTCAGCAATAGCACGACGCATGACATCAGCCGTCCGCGCCGATACCCAAGCCCGTTCGGGCTGGCAATCCCGCAAGATGTATGCCACATCTTCAACGGTACTCATGGCATCCACAGGTACAGCTATCCCTTCGCAAAACCAGACAGAAAAAATGGCATATATCCAGCCCGTACGGTTCTCGCTGAAGATGACAGTCTTTTCTTTCGCATGCTGACCAGACACATGGGCAAAGTGCTGTATGTGTTGTTGCATTTCGGAGAAACTAATTCTCTTGTCGCTTGCGATAATGGCTGTCTTATTATAGTCTGTAATCATTTTTTACAGTATCCAATTCCAAATTTGCGACAAAAGTAGCACATTTTTTTGAAAAAAGCACTACTTTTGCAAATCAAAATAGATTTTTACGATGCGCATTGACATACTCACCGTACTGCCTGAGATGATAGAGGGATTCTTCAATTGCTCCATCATGGCGCGGGCCCAAAAGAAGGGACTGGCGGAAATCGTCATCCACAATATCCGCGACTACACGACCGACAAGCACCACAAGACGGACGACTATCCCTTTGGAGGTAGCGCTGGTATGGTGATGAAAATCGAACCTATAGACCGCCTTATCACCAAACTGAAAAGCGAGCGTGAGTACGACGACGTCATTTTCACTTCACCCGACGGCGAACGTTTCGACCAACGGATGGCTAACAGTCTGAGCCTCTGCAACAACCTCATCATCCTTTGCGGGCACTTCAAAGGAATAGACTATCGTGTACGAGAGCACCTCATCACCCGCGAAGTGAGTATTGGCGATTATGTACTGACAGGCGGCGAACTGGCTGCCGCTGCTATTGCCGACGCGACTGTGCGGCTCATACCAGGCGTGTTGGGCGACGTAGGCTCGGCGCTTGACGACTCCTTCCAAGACGGACTGCTCGACCATCCCGTCTATACCCGCCCAGCCGACTACAAGGGATGGTGCGTGCCCGAGATTCTGCTCTCTGGCAACGAAGCGCTCATCCGTGAATGGGAGCTGAACCAACAGATTGCCCGCACGCGCCGCCTTCGCCCCGACCTGCTGAAAGATTAACGCAGTTATTTTAGTTTCCAGAGTTCAGCCTCAGCCTTTCGGACGACTGCGGCAGCATCGGTATCGTCAACATAATTGTTGCCGGCGAAGGGCGCGAGAATGGCATCGAGTTTCTTCTGGACTGAAGGAGAGCCCTCGGCACGCAGGATGCGGATTTTCTCGAAGTCCTGTATGCCCTGCACAAGGCGTTCGAAGCGGATGCTGCTGCCCGTGGGATAGACCAGAAAACAGTCGCCACTATACCAAGAGCCGAAACGGGTATCGGCACAAGGGTCTTTCATCCAACTATTGTATGCCCAGCGCAGGTAGCCGTCGAAACCCAGCGCGGCAGCATGCAGCCCGATGAAAGCCGATTCGGCAGGCGGCGAGAAGGTGAACGTGTTGGGGCGGTCGGGCGAACAGCAGGTGTAGAACGTGGTACGCAACCCATCGGCACGTCGCTGGGCAGCAGCTTCGGCAGGCACATTTACGTGACGATAGCCCAGACTGATGTCGTACATCATCGACACCACCTCAGGCGAATAGTTGACGGCGCCCTCAATACGGTAGCCCGGATCGGCGCGTCGCAAGACTTCCCATGCTGCACGCAGCTGATCCATAGGGCGCTCGTCCATAGCGATACAGGTCTTCCCGAACCATCCTTTTGCCTTCAGGTGACGTGCAAAGTCGGTAAGGAACGGCAGTATAAAGTCCTCGTAAGCCTTCTCGCCCGGGCGGCAGGCAAACGTCTGCAACGTGCTTGACGCCAAATCGAAATACTCGAAGCGATAGCCCCAAGGGACGATGGTGTAGCAGTCGATCTGCTCCGTCACGCCGCACGACATCATGAACTCTACCCAACGGTCGAAGACCGTATAGTCGTACGTCCACGTACCGTCGATGCTCTTCATCTTCACAATCATGCTCTCGAAGGGGTCGTACGTCTGGCTGTTCCACGGATGCTGTATGATGCTGGCGGTTATCACCTTTCCGCCGGCCTCGGCATACCGTTCCATAATGGGGCGCATACGCTCGAAGTGCTCCTTGCTCCAGAGCGGAACGTTGAAGTAACGGGCGACGGAATAGGGGTTCTGCCAGAGGTCGAGGTGGAACTTCCAGTCCTTCGGCTCGGGCAGCACGCGATTGGCAACGGTAAGCCTGACGGGCAGGCTCAATGTCGTGCCGCCGAACGAAACGCTCACCGTACCCCGATATTTCCCCGGCGCAGCATCACGCGGCACGCGGATGTCGAGCCACACGGGGCACGTGGTATTAGCCTCCACGTGGCACGTCGGCTGGGGGTCGAGCCGATCGGCAACGATGCACGAGTCCTTGTGCAGCTTGCCGTAGCCGTCAGCCATCACGTAGCGCACGAAGTAGCGCCGGATGCAATCTGACTGGATGACATTCTTCCCGCTCGTCAAATCGCTAACGCTGAGCGTAAGCTCTCCGTCCTTGGGCGCCGAGAATACGGCCTGCGCACTTACCCTCTCCCCACGCCAAGCACGCAGATCGGGACTTTGCAAAATCTTCGGAACATAGAGAGATTCGTGTTGCTCATAGCGAACATCCGTTGAGCCCCAGGTAAATACGGGGTAATCCGTCTGCCCAAAGGCAGGCACACACATCACCAGCGACACGAGCTGGAATAGCAATGATAATCTATTCTTCATAGTGGTTTATGGTTTTACATGGGTACTTTTCACGCTATCACATTTACTGCAGCAAAGATAATGCCTTTTCTTCAGACATACAACAAAACTCCCCTGAAAGTGAAAAAAAGCATTTTCCCACGAATGCATCCCATATTTAAATAAAGTATAGCTCTCCTACCCCTTATCCCTATTCAGCGTATGATTTCCAAAGACGAAACGAACGGGAAACAATACTTTATAAGTTGCTCAACGCGTTGGGTAACGTTGCTCAACGCGTTGGGTAACGTGTATCAACGCGTTGAGCAACCCAATAAGGCTTACGAACAGACAAATAGTGCTATGTATAAACCGGAGGAAGCAGGAAACTGCATATTCACATCAATATTACAATTTCTATTATTTTTGATAAAAAAAGTTTCGATTTGTTTTGCAGATTCAATTTTTAGCAGTAATTTTGCAGCGAAATTAGAAAGAAGTTAATTTGCCGAAAGGCATAAAACTGAATAAAAACATTCTAATAGGTATTAGTCATATGAAAGCAGAAGAAGTACTTGCTCAGTTGAAAGAGCGTTTTCCCGGCGAGCCGGAGTATTATCAGGCAGTAGGTGAGGTCCTCCGTACCATCGAGGACGAGTACAACCGTCACCCCGAGTTTGAAGAAACCAATCTGGTGGAGCGTCTGTGCATCCCCGATCGTATCGTGCAGTTCCGCGTGACCTGGACGGACGATGCAGGGCGCGTGCGCACCAACATGGGCTACCGCATCCAGCACTCGAATGCCATTGGCCCGTACAAGGGTGGTATCCGCTTCCACGCTTCGGTGAACCCAAGCATCCTGAAGTTCCTCGCCTTCGAGCAGACGTTCAAGAATTCGCTCACCACCCTGCCTATGGGCGGTGCCAAGGGCGGCTCGGACTTCAGCCCGAGAGGAAAGAGCAAGAACGAGGTGATGCGCTTCTGCCAGGCCTTCGTTACCGAGCTTTGGCGCAACATTGGCCCTGACACGGACGTTCCTGCCGGCGATATCGGCGTGGGAGGACGCGAAGTGGGCTTCATGTTCGGTATGTACAAGAAACTGACGCGCGAATTCACAGGAACCTTCACCGGCAAGGGACGCGACTTCGGCGGCTCGCTCATCCGTCCTGAGGCTACGGGCTACGGCAACGTCTACTTCCTTCAGGAGATGTTGAAAACGCGTGGCGAAGACGTGAAGGGCAAGAGCGTACTTATCTCCGGCGCAGGCAACGTGGCTCAGTACACAGCCGAGAAGGTCCTGCAGCTGGGAGGCAAGGTGCTCACCATGAGCGACTCCGATGGCTACATCTACGACCCCGACGGCATCGACCGTGCGAAGCTCGACTACATCATGGAACTCAAGAACGACTACCGCGGACGTATCAAGGAATATGCCGACAAATACGGCTGCAAGTATGTCGCTAAGGCTCGTCCTTGGGGCGAGAAGGCCGACATCGCCCTGCCCTGCGCTACGCAGAACGAAATCAACGGCGACGAGGCCCGCACGCTGGTTGCCAACGGCGTTATTGCCGTCAGCGAAGGCGCCAACATGCCCTCAACTGCTGAAGCCGTGAGCGTGTTCCAGGAAGCCCGCATCCTCTACTGCCCGGGCAAGGCCTCTAACGCAGGCGGCGTAAGCGTCAGCGGATTGGAAATGAGCCAGAACTCAGAGCGCCTCAGTTGGAGCGCCGAAGAAGTGGATCGTCGTCTGCACGAAATCATGTGCAACATCCATGCCTCGTGCGTCAAGTACGGACGCCAGCCGGACGGCTACATCGACTACGTGAAGGGCGCCAACATCGCCGGCTTCATGAAGGTCGCCCGTGCCATGATGGCTCAGGGAATTGTGTAATCACTAAGGAATAAGAAATAAACCATAGCAAAACATATATCATTATTTCTTCGTAAGCATGTTGATGGAGCCCGACAGCGATGTCCGGCTCCATGTTTTTTAGGCTGCTGTTTGGAAATACGCAAATTAATTTGGTATTTCACTCACCTTGCACTATCTTTAATCCCCTTCGGGGGTTTTAGGTAGGCTGCGGCTCGGAAATACTCAAATAAATTTGGTATTTCACTCGCTTTGCAATATCTTTGCAGCCGAATATCGCATAGGGGTGCCACGAGGCTGAGATTATACCCTTGAACCTGATGCGGATAATACCGACGTAGGAAATGAAAAAGTTACTTCTATTGGTGTGCCTGCTGCCGGCGCTGAATATGGCAGCCGAGAGTGAACGTACGGACAGCGTGACAAAAAGCGTAACGCTGGACGAAGTGTTAATCAAGACGAATGCCGTCAGCCGCACGGTGCCTATGGCTATGCAGACACTTGAGGGACGTGAGCTGCGCGAAAGCGACACAGGGCGCGACCTGCCGTGGCTTCTGATGATGACCCCGTCTGTGGTCACATCTTCCGACAACGGTTTGGGGCTGGGACTTACCAGCTTCCGCATCCGCGGCACCGATGCATCCCGCATCAACCTGACGTATGACGGCGTAGCGCTGAACAGCCCCGAAGACCAAACTGTCTTCTGGGCCAACATGAATGCCTTCGCCGGAAGCGTTGAGGCCATTCAGGTGCAACGCGGCGTAGGAACCAGCACCAACGGAAGCGGAGCCTTCGGCGCCACCGTCACTATGCTTTCGCAGAAACCATCCTTCAAGCCCTCCACACAGATTTATTTACGCGGGGGCAGCTATGGCACCTGGCAATACACCGCCAAAGGCAGCACCGGACTGATGGCCAGCCACTGGGTGGCCGAAGGGCGCTACTCGCAAACACTCACCGACGGATATATCGACCGCACGGCAGGCAATCTGGGCACACATTATGCCGCCATCAACTACTATGGCGACGACCTCTTCATCCAGTTGAAGAACTTCGGCAGCTTCGAGCATACGGGGCAGGCATGGAACGGCGTTCCCTCCGACTCCATCGCCGCAGGCAACCGCACATACAACAACCTCGGCGAGCACATCGACGACAACGGCCATACTGTATGGAAACCCACCACCGACAACTATGTGCAGAACAATACACAACTCAGCTTTGTCTATACACCCTTAAACAGCCTGCAACTGCATGGCGTGCTCCACTACACCTTTGGCCGAGGCTACTACGACGATTATAAAGCCGACGCCAAATACTATAAATTCCGTCTGGATAGCTACGAGGACAAAGACGGCCATATCGTCAGCAAGGGCGACCTCATCCGCCAGAAATGGCTGCGTAACCACAATATGGGCGGAATCTTCGACATCCGCTACACGACGCAGTGCCTCAGCCTCATCAGCGGGCTCTCGTTCAGCCATTTCATTGGGGCGCACTGGGGCTTGGTTCCCTTTGCCCGCAACTACCCTAAGCCGCTCGAAGGGCATTTCTACGACAGCGATGCCACGAAGAGCGACGCAACCGCTTTTGCCAAGGCAGAATACAGTCTCTCGCGCCATCTGCTGGCCTACGCCGATATGCAGTTCCGCTATATCGACTACCGCATTACGGGCATGAACGACAAGTTCTACGACGACCACTCGCAGCAGCCACTCAACGTTCACGAGCGGTTCCCCTTCTTCAACCCCAAAGCTGGACTGAGCTGGCGCGCCACCAATCACACCTTCTATGCCTCGTATGCCCGTGCACACCGCGAGCCAACCCGCAACGATTACACCGATGCCGGCACCAGCGACAAGCCCCTGCCCGAGACACTCAATGACATCGAGGCCGGCTACCAGTTCCATTGGCAGAGAGGCAAGGCCACGGTCATCCATGCCGGCATCAACGCTTACCTGATGGACTACGACAACCAACTCATCCAGACAGGGCAACTCAGCGACATCGGCGAGGCATTAGCCACCAACGTAGCCGACTCTTACCGCCACGGCATCGAACTGACTGCGGGGTTCAAACACGGACTAATGGACCTTAGTGGAAACTGTACCATCAGCGAGAACAAAATCATCAACTTCACCGAATACGTCGACAACTGGGAGGGCGACCCCGTCAAAATCAATTACCCCCAGACAGACCTCGCCTTCTCCCCTGCTCTCACAGCCGGAGGCCTTCTGCGGATAGGTAACGAAAAGACGTGGGGAAGCCTCAGCACACGCTATGTCGGACGACAGTTCCTCGACAACACCAGCTGTGCCGATCGTAGCATCGCCCCCTACTGCGTCAGCGATCTGCAGTTGGGCCACGCCTTCCGCTGGCAGCACTACTACGACAAGAGCACCGACTTCGAACTGACGCTCAACGTCAATAACCTCTTCAATGCCCATTATGCCACAGGCGGATGGATTTACACGGCCGTCGGCTACGGCTATACCCCCGAAAACCGTTACCGCGAAGACGGCCTCTTTGTCCAGGCCCCGCTCACCGCATTCTTCTCCTTATCCATAAAGATTTAGGAAAATGTTCTGGGACATACTTCAATACATCGGACTGTTTGCCAGTTTTCTCTACCTTTGGCTGGAATTTCACCAGCGTCCGGCCATGTGGATTGTTAGTGCCACCTGTTCAGCCATCTATGCAAGCATCTACTGCCATGCACAGATATATGGCGACATGAGTTTCTCACTTTTCAACATCTGCATGTGCGCCTACGGATTTTGGAAATGGATAACCTCTTCTAAATCGTCTCCTAAAAGGGACGACCTCAATTCCGCCCCCCTTCAGGAGGACAAGGGGAAGGCTAAGGCCATTGTCTATCGCCATTTCCGTTTAGGGGAGTTCGGCGTGGTGACATTGGTGACGGCAGTCATCTGGCTGGCCATTTACCTTGTGCTAAAGTACCTGACCAACTCACCCGTACCGGCCCTGGATGCCTTTACCACTACACTCAACATCGTTGGCACGTGGGTGCTGGCGCAGAAGATCATCGAGGTCTGGGGCTATTGGTTCCTGGTGAATCTCGTTTCCATCTACCTTTACATGAAGCGAGGCCTCCATTTCACCACCATTCTTCTCTACACCTTCTACCTCTGCGCCTCAGTCTATGGCTGGTGGAAGTGGCGTCACTACGGGAAATTGCAGTCCCAGTGCAGCAGCAACCCTTAACCCTTGTGTTCACGGAACGTCCTTTGCCCTTTATTAATCCCCCTCTGTCCTGATCACCACTTCTGCTCCCTTGGCCAAGGCGGAGTGAGGGACAAACCACCCCTTCAACGGCTTACCGCCGACGGTGACGGAGACGATACGCCGCCCGCTGCCCTCGCGGCGCACGATGAAGGGCGCATCGCCCGTGGCGGGCGTAAACGTCACCTTCGGAAACAGCGGTACCGTGACGATATACTCGGGATCGGCGGGCGAATAGGTGTAGAGCCCGATGGCATTGAACACGTACCACGCCGACATCTCGCCCGCGTCGTCCATACCGGCGTAGGCCAGATGGTCGGCGCCCATGTCATAATAGTGATTCATCAACGAGTCGAGCACGGCCTGCGCCTTGGGCTGGCGATCGATGAAATAATAGGTATAAGGGACACTGTGGTCGGGCTGGTTGCCATGACAGTAGTTGCCCAAAAAGCCGGTGAAGTTCCACGCCTCGTAGCCGCGCCAAGGCTCGGAAAAGAGCGAGTCGAGTTTCTGCTCCACCGCCTTGTGCGAGGGATATAGGGCTATCATCCCCATGGGGTCATGGGGAGCGAAGAAGAGGCTCTGCCAGCCGTTAGCTTCGCGATACATGTAGGCATAATAAGGGTAGTAGGGATCGAAGTCTCTTATCCAGCTTCCGTCAGCAATCTTGCCGCGCCAGAAGCCCGTGGAAGGGTCGAAGAGGTTCTTGTAGTTAGCCGAGCGCTGCATGAGGAGCCGGGCATTGGCCTTGTCGCGCAGTTCGCGGGCAATGAGGGCGGTGGCATAGTCGTCGTAAGCATACTCGACGGTCTTGGTAACGGCTGCCTTGTACTCGTCCTCCGTAGGCACGTCGGTGGTGTCCTTCTCGGCTATCCAGCCCTGGGCAATGTACTCGTCGAGATAGGGACGCCCGCCCCGCCCGGGCACGGTGGCGTTCTTCAGCAGAAGTTGATAGGCCCGCTGGAGGTCGAAGCCCCGCACGCCACGCAGCCAGGCACCAGCCACGAACGTGGAGGCATGGTCGCCGTGGAAGAAGGTGGGCATGTAGCCGCCGCGCTTCTCGCCCTTGTCGGTGATACTGCTGATGATGTCTGCAGCCACATCGGGCTGCAGCAGGGCAAGGAGGATGAGCTTGTTGCGATAGGTGTCCCAGAACGAGGGGTCGGTATAGAAACGGAAAGGGGCATTGTGGACTACCTGTCCCCTTGCATCGGTGTAGTCGCCGTTCACATCGCTGCGCAGGCAGGGCCAGAGCATGGAGCGGTAGAGGCAGGAGTAGAACAGCCCCTGCTGGCGCGCCGTTCCGCCCTCCACACGGATGCGCTGGAGCAGCGTCTCCCACGCGGTATCGGCCTCGCGACGGACTTCATCGAAACCCTTGTGGAGCATCTCCGCCTCAAGATTCTCCTTAGCATTCTCGATGCTCACAAAGGAGAATCCGAACCTAACCTCCAGGGGGCGTGCGGAAACAGCATCATCGAAGTCCACCAGCGCCACGCGATGCTTGTGGCTTTGCATCATGCTGACGTCCTTCACCTTGTGGTTCGCCACAGCATAATAATAGATGCGGCCTTCGCCGTCCTGAAAGCCCTCGAAGGCATATTCGCCAACCTTGTGGATATCCCAGCGGCGGGGGCGGTTGTTGCTGTTCGTAATATCCACCAAAAGGCGTTTCTCATCTTCGGGACGAAAGGTGTAGCGATGGAAGGCACAGCGAAGGGTGGTAGTCAGCTCAGCATCCACATGGTAACGATCGAGATATACTCGGTAATAGCCGGGATGTGCCTCCTCGTTTTCATGACTGAACCACGAGCAGAAGTTGTGTGCCTCGAACCGCCCCGTCACAGGCAGCACAGGCAGATGAAGCAGGTTCCAATGCCCTTTGGCGGTATGGGCAAAGCCATAGATCTGATGGTCCTCATACTGATATCCCGCACCGCTGCGATACATAGTAACGGGGGTCGCCTGCACCATGGCATTGGGCAGCGCCGCCCCGGGGAACACCTCGGCACCCCAGGCACGTTTCTCCTCAGTGTGCGTATAACCCAAATCCTCCGGCGTCCACAGCGTAGCCGTGCCCAACAGGGGATTCACTTTTTCTGTCAATCTCTCCCCTGCCGCAGCCAGCCTTGGGAAAGCGCAGGAACTTCCGACAATCGTCAGAACCAAAAACAAAAGCTTCGTTTTCATAACTATTATATTTCTCGTTTAATGTTTAAGGTTTAACGTTTAACGAACACGTCCTTTGGGCTCTCATTAAACGTTCTCAGTAAAACCATCTTCCATTTTCAATCTTCAATTTCCAATTCCTCCCCATCGTACGCCAGCCTTATTCCCCCGGGCAATTTGGCATTGGTTTCGTCATGCAACCCGATGCCATGACTGAAGTGGACGAAGCGCGTCTGACGTGCCCCAATCTGCTGAGCAAACTGAATGGCCTCCTCCACGTTCTGGTGAGCGGCATGGGGTTCGAAGCGCAAGGCATTTACGACAAGCGTATCGACAATGCCCCACCCCCGCGTCATGGGTGTTTCGCCTCGCAGAGTAGCCACCGTCTCATCAGGGCACGAGCTCATATCGGTAATATAGCCCAAAGCCCCTATGCGATAGCCAAGTATGGGCAGCGCCCCATGCATCACGCGCAGAGGCAGCACCGGCGTCTGCCCAACACGGAACATTGCGCCCGGCTCCGTCTCATGCAAGTGCAGCCGCGCCACGCCCGGATAGAGCTTTTCGCGAAAGAAATAGGGCAGCCGCTGACGCAGATGGTCAGCTGTATAGGCATCGAGCCAGATATCCACATCGCCAAAACGGCAAAAGGGACGCAGGTCGTCAATGCCGCCTGTATGGTCGTAATGCTCATGCGTAATCAGCACGCCGTCGATGCGACGGTAATCAACTTGCAACATCTGCTGATAGAAGTCAGGGCCGCAGTCAATGAGGATGCGCTCACCGTTGTCGGTATCCACCAGTGCGCTCTGGCGCATCCGTTTGTCATGAGGGTCTCTTGACGTGCAAACCTCACAACGGCAACCTATTTCAGGCACACCGATAGATGTCCCTGTTCCCAGAAAACGTATTCTCATCTCTCTCTTCCTTAACCCTTAAACTATAACCTCTAACCCTTAACCCTATATCACATTCACCTCTGGACTGATTTCAACGCCGAACTTCTTCTTGACATCCTCTACGATATGTCGGGCAAGGCTGACAACCTCGTCGCCTGTGGCGCCACCCAAATTGACAAGCACCAACGCCTGCTGTTCATGCACAGCTGCACGCCCCAGCGAACGCCCTTTCCATCCGCATTGCTCAATTAGCCATCCGGCAGGCACTTTCACCCTCCCATCATCGACTAAATAGCAAGGGATGGAGGGCCAAACGTCACGCAGATGTTCATATTGCCAGCGAGGTATAACAGGATTCTTGAAGAAACTTCCTGCATTGCCCAGCACCGTTGGATCGGGTAGTTTCGATGCACGAAGTGAGCACACCGCCTCGCGAACATCATCCACCGAGGTTCCCTCCACACGCTCTCGCAGATTACCATAAGAGAGATTCAACTCCCCCTGCTTGCGTAGCCGATACGTCACAGCCGTAATGATGTATTTTCCTTTCAGTTCATGTTTGAAAATACTGTCGCGATAGCCATATTGGCACTCCTCGTTCGAAAACAAACGCTCTTCCCCATCAAGATCAAGCGCCTCTACATGCTCTATCAGCTGGCACACTTCAGCACCGTATGCTCCGATATTCTGCACAGCACTTGCTCCCACCTCACCAGGTATGCCCGAAAGGTTTTCGGCTCCATGCAGACTACGTTCAACACTCCACGCCACGAAATCGTCCCAGCAGACGCCCGAACCGACACGCACCAATACGTCATCGTCCGTTTCTTCCACAACATCAAGGTCGCGGATGGCACTATGCAACACCAACCCATCAAAATCCTTCCGGAAAAGCAGATTACTGCCTGCACCTATCACAAGAAAACATTCCCTATAAGGTTCGAATTCGGCCGAACAGAGAAAGGCTCTCAATGTCTCTACCGATGTATATTCAAAGTATGCAGCAGCCTTCACATCCATGCCAAATGTGTTGTGGCCAAGTAACGAATAGTCCCGAATCAGCATCTTCTGTTATTTTTTCGCACAAAGATAGTATTTTTTTCCGTAAGTGTTATTAACTTTGCAGCAATTTTTGAAAAAACATCGTTAAGATATGATTGACAAGATAAACGAACTGCTGGCTGAAGTGAATGAAATGAAAGCCAGAAATGCCGAGGAATTAGAGGCGTTGCGCATCAAGTACCTGAGCAAAAAAGGTAAAATTCCTGAGTTGATGAACGACTTCCGTCTCGTCCCCCCTGAAATGAAGAAGGAAATTGGTATCCGTATCAACGAACTCAAAGACCTTGCTCAGAAGCGTATGGCCGAACTGCGTGAGCAGTTTGCCGTTGCTGATGCCGACCATAGTGACCTTGACCTTACCCGCACGGCCTATCCTGTGCAATTGGGCACACGTCATCCGCTCACCATCGTCAAAAACGAGATTATCGACATCTTCAGCCGTTTGGGCTTCACTTTGGCTGACGGCCCTGAGGTGGAGGACGACTGGCACGTCTTCAGCTCCATGAACTTTGCCGAGGACCATCCTGCACGTGACATGCAGGACACGTTCTTTGTCGAGAGCCATCCCGATATCATCCTCCGCACTCACACCAGTTCTGTTCAGAGCCGCGTCATGGAGGTGCAGCAACCGCCCATCCGCGTCATCTGCCCTGGACGCGTCTATCGCAACGAGGCCATCAGCTATCGCGCCCATTGTTTCTTCCATCAGGTGGAAGGACTCTATATCGACAAAAACGTCAGCTTCACCGACCTCAAGCAGGTACTCCTTCTCTTTGCACAGGAAATGTTCGGTAATGACACGAAAATCCGTCTCCGTCCTAGCTACTTCCCCTTCACAGAGCCGAGTGCCGAAATGGACATTTCGTGCAACATCTGCGGAGGTAAGGGCTGTGCCTTCTGTAAGGGTACGGGCTGGGTGGAAATTCTCGGCTGCGGTATGGTCGACCCCAACGTGCTTGAATTGAATGGCATCGACAGTAGCATCTATAGCGGCTACGCTTTCGGCATGGGCATCGAGCGTATCACCAACCTTAAGTATCAGGTCAAGGACCTTCGTATGTTCTCCGAAAACGACACCCGCTTCCTCCGTGAGTTCGAATCGGCCAATTAAAAGTCAACGAGTACTTGCTGAACATTATCAGCAGGTTCTCGCCTGGTTTCGCGAAGCTATGCCCATAGCCGAGACGGAGTTAAACTACAAAGATCCTTTCTCGCTGTTGGTTGCTGTCATGCTCTCTGCACAATGCACGGACAAACGTGTCAACCTCGTCACTCCGGCTCTGCTCGAAGCCTTCCCCACCCCTGAGGCGATGGCTTCAGCCACACCTGAAGACGTTTTCCCTTATATAAAAAGCGTTTCATACCCCAATAGCAAAGCCGATCATCTTGTCGGCATGGCTCGCATGTTGGTGGAACGTTTCGGCGGCGAAGTACCTGAGACGCTGGAGGAACTCATCCAACTTCCTGGCGTAGGGCGTAAGACGGCCAACGTCATGCAGGCCGTCGTTTGGCATAAACCCGCAATGGCTGTTGATACTCACGTCTTTCGCGTCAGCCATCGACTTGGGCTTGTTCCCGATAGCGCCACAACTCCTTATGCTGTTGAGCAGGAGCTGACCCGCCACATCCCCGAGGCCGACATCCCTACGGCCCATCATTGGCTTATCCTTCATGGCCGATACGTTTGTACGGCTCGTAATCCCCAATGTACTACTTGCGGCTTACGTTCCCTCTGCCCGTCGGCAAAAGAGGTAAGGCCGTAGGGCAATCCTTTTTTACAAAAACATCAAAAGCTAATTTGACAGAGTTTGATTTAAATTTGCCAGAGTTTGATTCTGAGCGCTCAGCGCACTACGCTACGGAAGCAGAATTTGATGCAAAAAAAGGATTCAAAAAAGAACAAAAACAAGAGAGAAACATGCCATGCATATTCCTCTCTTTACCCTCTCTCTTTCCCTCGCAGAGCCGAATGTCAGACTCGAACTGACGACCTACGCATTACGAATGCGTCGCTCTACCGGCTGAGCTAATTCGGCGTCGCTTTCAAAAATCGGCTGCAAAATTAGTGCTTTTTTTTCTTCTGCACAAACGAAAGACTATTTTTTTGCAAAAAAACTGAATTCGTGTGTGCCTTGGCCGACATCCACAGAATCCAAGCCAGGCAAGACTACCGTAGCCGTCGAGCCAACTGGGACGGTAAGCGTGAGGCGATAGCTGTCGTTACCCTGATACTGAATAGCGCTTCGGAGGAGGCCGTAAGGCGTCTGCTTCTCGTAGGCGACACGCGGCAACGTGGGGCTCACGCAAGGACGGATGATGACATGACGATAGCCGGCCTTCCCAAACTCGGAGTCAAGCCGCACGCCAGCCAAGTCACGATAGAGGCTGACAAGGCCTCCGCCAAACATGGGGTGGTTGCGTGAGTTGTTGCCGTCCCATTGTTCCCACGTTACCGTAGCCCCCTGCTCAATCCAATGCCCAAAGCTAGGGAAGTCACGTTGGCGCAACACACGCAAAGCCAGTTCTGTAAGTCCATTTCCACAAAGCACCTCAAAGAGAAAGCGCGTGCCGAAGATGCCCGTGTTGAGATGCCCGTTGTAGGTATCGCTAATTTCGTGCTCCAACGTACGGACGGCATCGGCTTTCACATTTTCGGGCACGCCCATGTAAAGGGCGAGGACGTTGCTTCCATAGTCGCCATAGCTCTTGGCTTCGGGGTTATAGAATTTCTTGTGGAATGCCTCACGGGTACGCTCGGCTAAAGCATGATATTTCTCAGCATCCTCCTTATAGCTATTGGGGTGGAGATTGAGTGGAGTACCAAGCCGTTCAGCAGCGTGCGCGGTAAGCTCGGCGCAGTACCAAAGGTAAAACGTGTGGACGAGCTCATCCTTCGGCAGCCCGAAGGCAGGAGACCAGTCGCCCAGATTAAGCCAATAGAGCGGTTTGCCGTCGGGTCCTCCCTTTTGCTGGAACATCGTGCCCTCAGGCGTAATCGACTGCTGCATGTGGCGCAGCTGCTCCGTCATGGCAAAGTAATTGTCAGTCAGGACGCTCACATCGCCCGTATGGACATAGAGTTCCCAAGGAATGATGTTCATGGCGGCTCCCCATGCTACGCCGCCTCCGCAGATAGGCTGCCAAGGAGCGCCGTTAGGGACGTAGCCGTCATCGACATTCTGCGTGTCGCGCATGTCGCGCAGCCATTTGCGGTAGAAGGCAGATGCATTGAAATTCTCCAACACCATCGGAGAGGCCACCTGACCATCGCCCGTATAAGGAGCGCGCTCACGATGGGGACAGTCGGAAGCTACGCCACAATGCATATTGTCAATCTGCGACTGCTGCCAGATGGTATTAATTCGGTTAATCAGACGGTCGGAACTAACGAAACGGGCATCAATTGGTACGTCTGTACCGATGCACTCGGCAGTTATCATTTCGGGTGTCAGATGCTCCACGCCTTTAATGATGGCCTGCGAGAAGACATACCACGCAAAGCGGGCAGCATACTCCTCTTCGCCCTCACCACGAAAGATGTACTTATCGGTTCCGACAGGTTCTTCGCAGGGGTAGCGGATGTCAAGATCCTGCCCAGCCTTTCCACGAATGCCACGCAGATGGAGGCGTCCTGAGATTTCGTGGTCGAACGTAGCTGTCCACTCGCCTGACTTACTGCGGACAAGAGAGATAGGACGAAGCGTCTCGACAACTCTGTCCGTAGGGGCATCGTGAGCCGTAAGTTCACCATCAGGAGCCTTACGGAGTACAACGGACCGCCAACCAGAGATGTCGCAGCCGACGGAAGCCCACAACGGTTCCTCCAGACGGGCGTCATAGACTTCGCCTTTGTAGATGTCGTTGCTTTGGATGGGTGACTGCTTGACGAGCCAGCTTTCGTCTGTTACAACGAGCTCATGACGTCCGTTGGCATAGGTGATATCGAGCTGACAGATAAAACGCGGCGAGCCGAAAGGCTGCATAAGCCGATGGCTGGGATGCGCCCAACCATTACCCAGCAACACGCCCACGGCGTTTTCACCTTCATGCACCATCTCTGTAAAGTCATAGGCAAGATACATGATACGATAGTCGCGAAAATGGTCGCTGATGGGGATGTTGGCTTTATCAAGGCCATCACGATGGGTGAAATTGGTAAAGTTGGGTACATAAAAATCGTCCCCCACCTTCGCGCCATTGGCATAAAGTTCAAAAAAGCCCATGGCCGAAATGTAGGCTTTCACCTTCTTCACCTTACCTTTTATAATAAAGTCCTTCCGGAACATGGGAGCTATGCTGTCGGCTGATGACACCAGTTCGTCTTGCCAAGGAGCGCCAATCCACTTTGCCTGCCAGTCATCAGCTTTCAGCCCAACACCGAAATAAGCGCATTCGCTCCAATCCGAACAGACGCCACGTTCGTCCCATATGCGAACTCGCCACCAAGCATCAAGCCTACTCTTCAACTTCTTGCCCCCATAAGAGACCAAATGTGATTCGTCGGACAGGATTTTTCCAGACTTCCACAGGTCGGCATGACCCCTACGGAGTATTTCTTTCGACGTTGCCACGCGAATCTCATACGCCGTCTGACGCTTTCCCTTCAGCGTATCGCTGGTAGGTACGTTTATCCACGAGAAGCGGGGATTGCGGTTATTACTGATCTCCAACGACGAAGGATCTTTCATATCCTCACACGTCAACGACTGGGGAGTCATCTCCACCTTTTCCACCTGCCGTGCATCAGCAGCAGACTCCACTACTAGACACGCTATAGCCAACAGGAATAATCGATGCAAAGTCTTCATATCTTTTTCTTTAACCTTTTTATCTTTAACCCTTAACCTTTAACCTTTTTCTCGCCAATCATCAATCAATTTTCGTGCCATACTCTCTGGGCCTGGGATAGCTAACGTTCCATCTGCATGACGAGGCAGTTCATCCTTCCGGAAGAAACGGCCGTCCTTCAGCTCACCATCGGAAAACGTCACCTCGCCACTCACGTAATCAGCATGGAAGCCAATCATCAGCCCCAGCGGATAGGGCCAAGGCTGACTGCCAAAGTAACGAATATGATTGATAACAAGCGACGTTTCCTCACGAACCTCGCGAGCCACACATTCCTCGAGGCTCTCGCCCGTTTCCACAAAGCCTGCTACCAAGCCAAAGAAATCGCGGCGAAAGGACTTGGCTTTCACCAACAGCGCCTCATCGTTCCGATGTACCAGTACAATAATCGCCGTGTTCAGCTGGGGCCAAATCTCCTGCCCACAACCCTCGCACCTTCGGCTGATGGCGGTATTCCAGCGCATGGGCGCGCCACAGCAACCACAGAATCGCGTATGCTCGCTCCAATAGAGCAGCTCCCACGCTTTCCCTGCCCGCTGATAATCCTCTTCCGACAGCAAGCGGCTCGCATCCCTTAATCCGACGGGGCGAAGCTCCTCACTCTGCACAACGTCTTCCACTTTCACACGCCCGACAGCCTCATCAGGAGAGAAATCATGCAAGGCTGCTTCCTCTGCAAACGGCAAAGATGTATTTGGCAACGACCATTTCTCTTCCGTAGGATTCAACAGGATTCTATCGTCCTCAGTAAACAAATAGAGCCGCTTTTTCATAATTCTTCCTCTTTTGGGGACAAAGTTAATGTTTTTTTTCTTACATTTGCACTCTGAAATGAAAACTCTATGCCATTTATCATGAAAAAAAGTGTTTTTTACTTGTCCATAACAGCCTTTGCCGCCCTGTTTGCCCTCACGTCCTGTAAGCCTAAGGAATTAGAATTCCGCATTGTAGGCACTTCAGACGTACATGGCAACTACTATCCCTACGATTTCGTAGCCGACCGTCCGGCAGCAGGTAGCCTCGCGCGTGTCCAAAGCTTTCTACGCGAGCAACGAGCCACGTGGGGTGACCGACTCATCTATGTCGATAACGGCGACATCATACAAGGACAGCCCACCTCGTACTACTACAATACCGTCGCCGTCGGAACGCCTCATCTCGCAGACCAAATGCTCAACTACATGGGCTGCGAAATCGGCACCCTCGGCAATCACGAGATTGAAACTGGAGGCACTACCTATCAACGCTACATCCTCGATGCCGACTTCCCCATACTCGGCGCCAACATCATTCTTGATGGTACAGACCATAACTTCATTCCGCCCTATAAAGTCATCGAGCGCCATGGGGTCAAAATTGCGTTCATCGGAATGCTTACCCCCGCCATCCCCAATTGGTTGCCTCGCGAGCTTTGGCGTGAACTGAAATTCCTCGACATCGAATCATCAGCCCGCCAATGGATGGCCTACGTGAAGGAGAAAGTACAGCCCGACGTCATTATCGGC
Source organism: Bacteroidales bacterium UBA1189 (assembly GCA_002309805.1). Taxonomy (GTDB): domain Bacteria; phylum Bacteroidota; class Bacteroidia; order Bacteroidales; family Bacteroidaceae; genus UBA1189. Next base: position 48,944 of record DBYJ01000015.1, read on the forward strand.
GTATTCCATTCAGGACTTAATGGCGGCATCACCACCGATAGCTACACGGAAAATGCTACGGAGCAGGTAGCACGCGAGGTGCCAGGCTTCGATGCCATTATCTTTGGACATGACCATCGCCTCTGCTGCGACTCCGTTGTCAATACTGAAGGCAAAGCTGTGCCTATCATCAACCCCGCCAATGGTGCCCGCTATGTCTCGCAACTTACGCTAACGCTGAAGAAGGAACACGGCAAGTGGGCCGCGAAGCACACCGATGCCGTAAACGTGCCCGTCACGGACTATGACTCCGACCCAGATTTCATGACTACCTTTGCCCCACAGATGGAAGAAGTGAAGAAATACGTCTCCAAACGCATCGGCACATTCACAGCTCCGCTTACTACGCAAGACGCCTATTTCGGCCCTTGCCCTTTCATGGACTTCATCCATCAGATGCAGCTCGACATCACCAGCGCCGACATCTCGCTTGCCGCCCCGCTTTCGTTGAACGCTACCATCAAGGCTGGCGACGTCTATGTGCGGGATATGTTCAACCTCTACCGCTATGAAAACATGCTCTACACCATGTTGCTCAAAGGAAGCGAGGTGCGCGACCATCTGGAAATGTCCTACGCCCTTTGGGCCAACCAAATGCGTTCAGCCAACGACCACCTCATCCTCTTTGATGAGAATGCGTCTGACAACGGCGACAAGAACACAGGCAAGGGACGTCCGAAATTCAAGAACATCTACTACAACTTCGATACCGCCGCTGGCATCCGCTATGAGGTTGATGTCACCAAGCCCATCGGCCAGCGCGTCCGCATCCTCAGCATGGCCGACGGTCGCCCATTCGACCCCTCCCAAACCTATCGCGTGGCTGTCAACTCCTATCGCGGCAATGGCGGAGGCGAACTGTTGACCCGCGGCGCAGGCATTCCGCAGGAAGAATTGCGCAGCCGTGTCGATTATAGCACCGATGCCGACCTCCGCTTCTATATGCTTTCTTACATCGAAGCCCGCGACACCATCGCTCCACGTCCCGTCTGCCAATGGCGCTTCGTCCCCGAGAAATGGACCATCCCCGCCGCCCAACGCGACAAGGAGCTACTCTTCCCGTCCCATTAATCCCCTTAGACCCATAAGATTTAATAGAATATGAAAAAAAGCTTCGTAACCCTGTTCTTACTTGCACTCTGCTTGAGCGCAGTAGCCCAGCCGTCGGCTACGTACTACCAAACCATCGACGGCCTTAAGAAAGATATTCTGAAGGACACCCTTCATGCAATTATCAACAGAGGTCGCACCAACGTCAAGTACACAAAGCTCAACGAGAAGTATCCCAGCATCTACTACCTCTACGACGATGAGAAAGGCAAGGAGACCGCCCGTGTCTACGACTTGTTCAGCGACGAGGTATTCGCATTCACCAGCACTTCTGCATGGAACAAGGAACACGTCATCCCCAAAAGCTGGTGGGGAACTAAACCTGAAAACGAAAAAGTGGGTGCCTACAACGATATCTTCAGCGTCATACCCTCCCTTTCCACCGCCAATAGCGCCAAAAGCAACTATCCCCCTGGGATAGTCGATAAGACTAACCCCAATGATTATAAGGATAGTGGCCGAATGTGGACAGGCCCTGCCACCAACGGCACGGGTGGTTCCTACTCGAAAGTGTGGGAGCCCTATGATGACTACAAAGGCGACTTTGCCCGCATCATCATGTACGTCGCCACCTGCTATGCCGACATCGCATGGGGGTCGAACTCCAATGTGGAGAGCGAATTCAACAAAGAGGTGTGGCCCACTATGAACGAATGGCTTTACAAACTGATGCTCAAGTGGCACAACGATGACCCCGTCAGCGAAAAGGAAAAGAAAATCAACAACGATGCCTTCGACATTCAGAAGAACCGCAACCCCTTCATCGACTACCCAGCCCTCGCCGACTACATCTGGGGCGACTACCAAACGCAGGCTTTTGACCTCTCCTCTGCCCAGCTCTACACCCATATCGGCAGCGGCGAGGCCACCTTCTTCACCGTCACCTATATGGCCAACGGCGGCTCGGCAGCCCCTGCGGCACAAACCACTCAAGATAGCCGCGTCACCATCACTACCGCTAAGCCCTATCGCATTGGCTATGTCTTCACGGGTTGGAACACCCGTGAAGACGGTCGCGGACAATCCTACATACCTGGACAGACTTACACCCTCAGCGCCAATGTCACCCTTTATGCTCAATGGGTCGAAAGCGGCGATAATAGTGAGACGGTTTGGCAACTCGTCACTACCAATGACGAAATCGCAGCAGGTGGCCATTACGTCATCGCCTACAACACGAAGAATGTCGTAGCAGGTACTATTGAGGAGAAAAAAGACTTCATGAAAGCCGTTTCCGCCACCTTCTCAGACGACAAAACAACTATCGTAACCTTGCCTGACGATGCCCTTGTCTTCACCCTTGACGGAACGAACGGTGCTTGGACGCTCACGTGCGATGATGGGCTGCTCGGCACTACGGCAGCAAAGAAGCTTGCCTTCGGCAAAGGGGTCACGGCATGGGATATCACCATTACCGACGGCGTTGTGACCATAGCAAGCACAAATAGCGACTACGGCACCCTGCAGTTTAACGAAGGTACGCCACGTTTCAACACCTACACTTCTAAACAAAAGCCCGTCCAACTCTACCGACAGGTGGAGAGTTCGCGCCACTATACCGTCACCACCACGGAATTCAACTACGCCACGCTCTTTCTCGATTACCCCGTTACCATCCCCGATGGAGCAGAGGTATTCTTCGCCACTCTGACGGACAACCGCGAGGCCGCCATCCTCCACCCCATCACCGACGTCATCCCTGCCCTGACAGCCGTTATCGTACGCGGTGAAGCGAACACGCCCTACACCTTCGAGGAAACAACCGAAATATCAGCAACCGACGCTTCTGAAAATCTGCTCATCGGCTACCTTACGAACACCCCTATTACTAGTTCACCAGCCGTCAGCTACTACGCCGTCAACTACCGCGCTGCAAATGGCGAAGTCGGATTCTTTGCCCCCAAGGGTGCAGGCAATCCCAACGGCAGCTTTACCGCCGTCGCCCACAAGGCCTACCTGAAAGTTAACGGCCAAGCAGCCTCATCGCTCGCTCTCCGCTTCGATGACAGCACATCCATCAAAGACCTTAAGAACCCTGAAGACCTTAACGTCTGGTACGACCTCTTTGGCCGCAGGCTAAACACCCAGCCCACACAGAAAGGCATCTATATCGTCAACGGACATAAAGTAATCTTGAAATAAGTGCAGCCATGAAAACCTACATAAAACCTGAGATTATTGCAACCTCCGTTTACCAGCCTGTCTTTTTGGCTGCCAGCGACGGAGATTTCAAACTCAACAACTTTGAAGGCGACAATCCCTACGATGCTGCTCCATCTTTCAGGCGCACACCGTGGGAATAAGATGATTTGCCTCAAAAATCCTTAAACTCCAACTAGAGTTTCATTCTCCGCCAGCTGGAGTTTATATCTCCGCCAATTGGAGTTTCATTCTCCGCCAAATGGAGTTTAAAGAAATCCCCTTCTCCTATTACAATTGTGTCTTACAAATCACGATTGTGATTCGATGCAATCTGGTTAACGTTTCCTACCGTTCGTGGATGAGGCCTTGGCGGTAAGCGAATAGAAGGCGGCGGAGGTCGTCTATGCGGGAGGCAATATCGTGGCCTTTATCGGTTTCGCGCATCATGATGCGTTGTGAGCGCATCTCCACCAGATGACGGGTGGAGCGAATATCGGAGCCCTTGCGAATAGCGTCTTCAGTACTGGTAAAAGGCTGGTGCTCGACCAGCTGCATACCTCGCGAATGATAGACGAGGGTATAGCCCGCGATGCCCGTCACACGCTGATAGGGTTTGGAAAAGCCACCATCGATGACGATGAGCTTTCCGCCAGCCTTCAAAGGACTCTCGCCCTTGGCCGTATGAATGGGCGTATGTCCATTGATAATATGGCGATGGGTGCCACGGACATCGAATTCCTCAAGGATGCGGTCCACAGCCTCAGGGTCATCGCGGAAGGCGTAGTAGGCACCCTTGTTCTCTTTCATGACAGCCTTGTCCTTCAGGAAATAGCGCTCGAAGGTCGTCATCTTATCCTTATCAAACACAGGGGAGTCCTTGCCACACCAGAGGTACCAGAGGTAATCGAGATTTTGCAGGTCAATTGAACTACAAGTCAACAAGTTGACACGCTGGGCGTAATCTGCATTCACTTGTTGACCTATTGACTTGTTGATTTGTTGGCCATTCTCGAACGCCTCGCGGATTAGATGGTCGATTCTGTCCAGTAGGGCACGACCATGAAACGTCTCACCCATAATGGTGACGTCGCGGAACGAGCCGTCGGCATTCATCGGCACAGAGGCATGATAGAGCAGATTGCCGTTGCAGACGAGATACATGGAGCCGTTGTCGAGCAGGAGGCGAATATGCTTCTTCAGTTTTTCCGATGTAAGGAAGGAGTGGCGAATCTGCCCGATGAGTTCTTGTTCCTCGATGCTGAGACGATAGGGATCAGCAGGGTCAACAGTAGGCAGGAAGGTGTCGCTCATGGTGTATTTTCGATTGCCTATGCGGCAAATACCCTTCTTGAAATCCGTCTTGTCAAGCAGCAAACGATCCTCCATGCCGTATTCTGGGTGACGGCGGATGATTTCGGCTTCGAGCTTGAACTGTAGGACGCTGATGGCTTTATGCATCTGGGCTATGAGACGTCGCGTCTTGGCACTAAGGGTGACGTTCTCTTCAAGCCGAGGGCCGAAGGAATCGCAGGGGTCGTCCTTGTAGACTTCCATCGCAAAGATGGCCAATGGCAGGAGGTTGATGCCATACCCGTCCTCAAGAACGCTAAGGTTGCCGTATCGCATACAAATGCGCAGAATGTTGGCCATGCAGGCTTCGTTGCCCGAAGCGGCGCCAATCCATAGCACGTCGTGATTGCCAAACTGGATGTCGAAATTCTGGTACTCAGCCAGCGCATCCATCACGAGATGGCTGCCCGTGCCACGATCGAAAAGGTCGCCAATGATGTGCAGCCTATCGACAGCCAAACGCTGAATGACTGTGCAAAGAGCCGCGATGAAGTGGTCGGCCTCGCCGACATCGATAATCGTATCGACGATACTACCCACGTAACGGTTTTTGTTTCGCATCCCTTCGGACTCATGCAGCAACTCCTGAATGATATAGCTGAACTCCTTGGGGAGCACAGTACGGACTTTCGAGCGCGTGTATTTCGAGGAGATGTTCTGGCAGATGAGCACCAGGTAACGGATGGTGAGCGAATACCAGGATGCCGACAATTCGCTGCCCTTTGCCGCAGCCTCCTCACGCAGTAGAGCCAGTTTTTCGACGGGATAGTAGATGAGCGTACAGAGTTCGCGCAATTCCTTGGTGCTTAGTTCATCGCCCAGCAGTTCCGTCACCTTACGACGGATGTCGCCGGAAGCATTCTTGAGCACATGCTGAAATGCCTCGTGCTCGCCGTGGATGTCGGCAAGGAAGTGCTCCGTTCCCTTTGGGAGATTCAGGATGGCCTCCAGATTTATGATTTCTGTGGCTGTTTCAGCCGCGTTCTTATACGTCTTGGCAAGCAGTTTCAGATAATCCATCTGACGCTCTATCTCTTCCTTCGGATAACTCAGTTCGGGCATAGGAAAACAAAAAAATGTATTTGTCGAAATGTTTTGGGGCAAAAGTAATCATTTATTCGGGATTTTTTTATTCCTTTGCACAAATTTTTCAAAATGTATAAGTTCGAACCCATTCTGAAGACCCTCATCTGGGGTAGTGAAAGTTGGCAATTGTCCGGTGTACCGGGTTCATTGTCTGTTGTTTTCGAAGGACCCGAGAAAGGAAAGACTGTGGCTGACCTTCTCTGCGAACAGCATGAGCAACTCGTGGGCCGGCGCAGTTACGAACGCTATGGCGACGTGTTTCCTCTCCTTATTAAATTCATCGAGGCCAATCTGCCTCTCTCCGTACAAGTGCATCCGAACGATGAGTTGGCTCGCAAGCGCCACAACTCCTTCGGCAAGACCGAGATGTGGTATGTCCTTCATGCGAAGAAGGACGCTTACCTTTACGCGGGCTTCAACCGTCTGCTTGACCCCGAAAGCTACTGCCGCATGGTAGAGGACGGCAGCATCACCCAAGCGCTGGCCAAGCACTCGTTGCAGGAGGGCGATGTGTTCTTCCTCCCCGCAGGACGCGTGCACAGCATCGGCGGAGGTACTACTATTGCTGAAATCCAGCAGACCAGCGACATCACCTACCGCATCTACGACTTCGGCCGTCTGGACAAGAACGGCAATCCCCGCGAGCTGCATACCGAGCTGGCTAAGGATGCCATCGACTATCGTGTATTCTCCGACTACCGCACTCATTATCTCCCCTGCCCCAACCGTCCCGTAGAGTTGGTTAACTGCGACTATTTCACCACATCGCTACTCGACTTGAACGAGCCCATCCATTTCGACCACAGCGCGATGGATTCGTTCGTCATCTACATCGGCTTGGAAGACAATTGCGAATTCACGGACGAGAAAGGCGAGACCGCCCTTCTCCACGCCGGACAGACGTTGCTTGTCCCCGCTTCCAACGGACGACTTGACCTTCGCCCCGTCGGAACAGCCAAATTGCTTGAAGTTCACATTTAACGTTATTTTTTCATTCTACATTTTTCATTCTTCATTTTTTGTATTATCTTTGCACACCGAAAACAATAACCCATTTTAACATCAACCCGTAATGAAAAAGACCGTATTCTTCGTACTGATGGGCGCAGCCCTCATGTTCACCTCCTGCAAATCCAGCCAGAGCGCTTACAGACAAGCCTATGAAAAGGCTAAGGCACAGGAAACCTATGCGCAGACCGAGGCTAACGCTCCTGTTCAGACAACCGCTGCCAGCGAGACGAGGCCTGTTACTCCCGTAACTGACAACACCCCCGTCCGTCAGGAGGCCGTCGTTGACTTCAACGGTGAGGTCAAATCCTACAGCGTTGTCTGCGGCAGCTTTAGCGTGCAGACCAATGCCGAGGACCTCTGCCAGAAGCTGAAAGCCGATGGCTATAAAGCCGGCATCGTCAAGAATGTCGACCGTAACATGTACCGCGTCTATATCGGCACCTACAACACCAAGGCTGAGGCCGTCACGGCTCGCGATGCCTTCAAGGCCGCCAACCCTGACCGTCAGGACTTCCAGGAGAGCTGGATTCTGCTGAAGAAGTGATTCCCTTTCTGGACATACAAGCTGTCACCGCCCTTCACGCCGATGAGATTGCAGCGGCGGTTGACAGCGTTGTACGTTCGGGCTGGTATCTGAAGGGAAGAGCAACAGCCGTTTTTGAGGAAGCGTATGCCACGTTTATCGGCACGTCCCATTGTGTGGGCTGTGCCAATGGGTTGGATGCGCTTACCCTTATTTTAAAAGGGTATATGGAACTTGGCGTGATGGCTCCAGGCGATGAAGTCATCGTTCCCGCCAATACGTTCATTGCCTCTGTGCTTGCCGTCACCCGCTGCGGATTGGTGCCCGTGTTTGTCGAGCCATGCGCCGAAACCTCGCTTATTGACGACAGCCTCATCGAAGCAGCCATCACCCCACGCACCCGCGCGGTCATGATTGTCCATCTTTATGGGCGTTGTGCCTGGACGGAACGCATCAGCGACATCTGCCGCCGTCATGGGCTAAAATTGATTGAAGACAATGCCCAAGCACACGGGGCGGTTTTTAGTGAACATCGCACGGGCTCTCTTGGAGATGCAGCAGGGCATAGTTTCTATCCGGCTAAGAATCTCGGAGCCTTGGGCGATGCGGGAGCTGTCACGACAGACGATGACACTTTGGCAGACGTCGTACGCCGCTTGGGCAACTACGGTATGGAGCCCAAATACCATTGCGACGTGCAAGGCCTCAACAGCCGCATCGACGAGATACAAGCAGCCGTACTTACCGTCAAGCTCCGCTACCTGGACGAAGACAATGCCCGCCGACGTGCTATTGCCGACATTTATTCCGAATTGCTCCCTCCCCATCTTGCTTCCCCTAGCCCTAACGCCTCATTCCTAACCGCTAATTCTTCTTCCGTCTTCCACGTCTTCCCTATTTTTACGGAGCAACGCGATGCCTTGCAACGCTATCTGCTTGCAGAAGGGGTTGAGACCAACATCCACTACCCTATTCCGCCTCATCGCCAGCGTTGCTTCCCGCAGTTCAACCACCTCTCCCTGCCCGTCACCGAACGTTTGGCAACCACAGAACTCAGCCTCCCCATCAGCCCGGCTCTATCACCCTCAGACGCCCGCATCGTTGCAGAAAAAGTATTGAAAGGGTTAGAGGTTAAAGGGTAAGGCTATTTTTTTTTCTTCATTTTTCATTCTTCATTATCATGGAAATCCGTCGTTTGTCCGCAGCCTTTGTCGCTGCATCTGTAATCCGCGACCTGTTCGATAGAGAGGGCATTCCCTTCACTCCCGTCAACCAAATCAATTGGCCTGCCTATCCCTATCTCCCCGAAGTAGCTGTCCGAATGGCTCTGGGAAACGATGCCCTGCTCATTCATTATCGTGTCAACGAGCAAGCCGTGCTGGCGCGCTATGTGATGGATGGCGATCGTGTTTGGACAGACTCTTGTGTCGAAACGTTCATCCGTCCGAATAGTGCCGAAGGCTATTACAATATTGAATGCACGTGCATCGGCACACTCCTCATCGGCTACGGCGAAGGACGCGAAGGCCGAGAGCCCCTTTCGACAGGACAGCTTGGAGCCGTCGACCGTTGGTCGTCATTGGGCCGTAAGCCTTTGGGCCTCGTGAATTCGCCCACCTCATGGGAGCTCACCCTTGCCATACCTTACACTCTTTTCGGCGAGCACGCCCATCAGGTTTCCTCAGGCGAGTTCCGTCTGAACGTCTATAAATGCGGCGACGACCTGCCTACTCCCCACTTCGTTTCCCTCTTCCCCATCAACGTCCCCAATCCCGACTTCCACCGTCCCGATTTCTTCGGAAAGCCGGAATAACAAGGTAAAATCGCTCTAAAAGCCAATAAAACATCTACACAATCTACACGAACGGAGTATCGTACTGAATTACTGCCGTTTGAAGCGTGTAGATGGGGCGTTTTATCTACACAATCTACACGTTTTTTGGGCGATTTCGTAGAAAAACGCACTATAGATAGTTCGTTTATTCCGACGTTTGATGTCTTTTATAAACAGGGGGCGTGTTTATATAAATGCCACCCCTGTTTATAGACAGAGTAGGCAAATCAGAAAATAGAATAGGCGAATAAAAAATTAGCGTAGGCTAATAATTTGCCAGAGCAGGGGAATAATTTCGTAACGCAGGCAAATAAATTTGCAGAGCAGGCGACTATTCAGAGAGAGCATGGGAATGGTATTGGTTTCCGCTTTTCCGGCACATTCTTTTTTTCCTCCAAGGGCTTTTAGATAGGTTGGAGGAGCGTTTTTCTTGCGAATTGTTACAAATATTGGATTTTTATTTGTAATTTTGCAGCCAATTATGGAAAAGAGGAATAATTTCGGAAGCAAGCTGGGCATCATCCTGGCTGCTGCAGGTTCAGCCGTAGGGCTGGGTAATGTATGGCGTTTTCCCACCGAAACAGGTTCACACGGCGGAGCGGCGTTTATACTCATTTATGTTGTCTGCGTCATCGTGCTGGGCATCCCCGTCATGCTGTCGGAGTTTGTCATCGGACGCAGCACGCACGCTAACACCATCGATGCCTACCGCCGGCTGGCGCCACGCTCAGGGTGGATTGTGCAGGGGTATTTGGGCGTATTTGCAGCTTTCATTATCCTTTCGTACTATAGCGTAGTGGCGGGTTGGACAATGAAATACCTCACCACAGCCGTCGTGGGAGGGGTTTCGCGCATTTCTGATCCAGCGTCATACTATACCGCCTTCACCTCCAACGCCTGGTGGCCTATTATCTTTACGGCACTCGTGCTCCTCATCACCCATATCATCGTCGTCCGCGGCGTGCAGAACGGCATTGAGCGTTTCTCGAAGCTGCTGATGCCCCTGCTGTTTATCATCATTGCCGTGCTGGTTGTCTGCTCGATGATGATGCCGGGAGCCAAGGAGGGCTTGCAGTTCCTCTTGCGTCCCGACTTCTCGAAGATTACGGCTGACACGCTCCTTAGCGCCCTTGGGCAGGCATTCTTCTCCCTCAGCCTTGCTATGGGATGCCTGTGCACCTACGCCAGCTACTTCCGCGACGACGCCAACCTGACGCGCACGGCCGTCAGCGTCGTCAGCATCGACACGCTGGTAGCCATCATGTGCGGATTCATCATCTTCCCTGCCGTATTCAGCGTTCAGGAAATCACGCCCGATGCCGGTCCTGGACTGGTGTTCATCACCCTGCCCAGCGTCTTCCAGATGGCCTTCGACGGAGCACCCATACTGGGCTACATCTTTGCCCTGTTGTTCTACCTTCTCCTCATCGTTGCCGCCATCACCAGCACCATCTCGCTCCACGAAACCATTACCGCCTTCCTGCACGAGCGAGGTCTCTCGCGCCGCGCCGCCGCCTGGATTGTCACCTCCAGCTGCCTCGTGCTGGGCATCTTCTGCTCGCTCAGCTTCGGCCCGATGAAGGACTTCCGGCCCTTCTTCGGACTTGGGTTCTTCGACGCCTTCGATTTCCTCTCGGCCAAGATTATCATGCCCATCGGAGGCATCATCATCAGCCTCTTTGCGGGTTGGCGCCTCGATAAGAAACTGGTTCGCCACCAAATCACCAACGGCGGCAAGCTCAAAGCCCCACTCTTCGGCCTCTATCGCTTCATCATCCGTTGGGTTGCCCCCACACTCATTACGCTCGTCCTCCTCAACGAACTCGGTGCCTTCAGCCATAAATAGTCATGAAAAGAAAACCTTTTTTACTTAACGCCTTTTTCTACCTGCTTGCGCTACCCGTCTTTTCACAAGCTGCTGATTCGCTGACTGACGGCCCTATTGACCTGATGAGCGACACGTGGGTAGCCACAGACGCGCTGGGGCGGACGATGCCCCTCGTGGATGCCGTCGGCCCTGTGAAGGACGACCATCGCCGCACGGTGGGCATCTTCTATATCACCTGGCACACGCAGAATCTTCATCACCTTCCCTCACCCTACCTGGACGTCACCCGCATCCTTCACGAAGACCCTTCGGCTCGTCTCCGCCACGACCATCCGCTCTGGCGCTACGGCACCTACCACTGGGGCGAACCCGAGATGGGCTATTTCCTCAGTCAAGACGAATGGGTCATCCGCCGCGACATGTCGATGCTGACAGACGCCGGCGTCGATGTGCTGGTGCTCGACGTCACCAACGGCGTCTGCTACTGGGACGAATGGGAGGCGCTTTTCTCTACCATGATGCAAATGCGCGCCGAGGGTAACGTCACGCCACAATTCGTTTTCTGGTCGTACAACGGAGGTCCTGTTGGCGTTGTGAAGTCGCTCTACGAACGCATCTATAAGGAGAAGCGCTTCGATGACCTTTGGTTCTTTTGGGACGGGAAGCCTCTGCTGCTCTATAATGCCGACCCCTCGTACGATGCCAACGGCACCTATCCCGACGTTTCGGCCAACGACTATCCACAGGAGATACGCGACTTCTTCACCCTGCGCAACATGTGGTGGGGGTATTATACATGGCACGGCCATCGTTTCATCGGCACGGAGGACAACTGGAGTTTCGGCTACTCGATGGCCGACAGTATGATTATCGGCATGAAGCCCGAGGAGCTGGTTTCGAAACATCACGGCCAGCTGGAAGAAGCCGCCGTCACCCCTGCGCAACACCCTGTGACGATGACCGACATACCGATGGGCGTGGGCAAATCGTGGTCGCGCAAGTATGGCGAACCCCCGCTCAACGAATACGACATGCCCTCTGAGGCCTACGTCCCCTGGCTGGGGCGCAAGGTGGAGCATCCCGAAGGCTACGGCATCTACTTCCAGGAGCGCTGGGACGATGCCCTTGCCGCCGACCCGCCCTTCATCTACCTCAACGACTGGAACGAATGGACAGCCGGCATGTGGGAGCGCGGACAAAAAACGATGTGGCTGGGACGCGAGAACTCGTTCATCTTCGTCGACCAGTATAACGCTGAGTTCAACCGCACTATCCAACCCATGCGCAACGGCTATACCGATAATTATTACATGCAGATGGCGCAGAATATCCGCCGCTACAAGGGTGTCCGCCCCATCCCCGTCAATCGTGGGAAACAGCGCATCCGCATCGACGGACGGTTTGCTGATTGGGAAGCCGTCGGCGTCACCTACCGCGACACCCGCGGCGACATCATCCCCCGCAACGCCCCTGGTTACGCTGATCTCCAATACTCCGACAGCACCGGACGCAACGACATCCACGATGCAAAGGTAACTGTTACCCGCGACGGACGACACGTGGCCTTCTATGTCCGTACCGCAGCTCCCATTTCGCCTTATACCGACCCTGATTGGATGTTCCTACTCATCGATGCCGACCAAGATGTGCAAACGGGTTGGTTGGGTTACGACCTTATGGTGAACGGCACCGTTGTCGATGACCACACTACGACCGTCAAGCGCTACGACTCCGCCACCGAAAGCTGGACAACCGTCGGCAAAGTGCCCTACGCCGTCAACGGCTGCGAAATGGAGTTCTCCCTCCCCGCTTCGTGGATAGGTGTAAAGGGAAGTTCTGCCAGCTTCGACTTCAAGTGGGCAGACAACTGCGGTTCTCTCACCGACCACGCCGCCTTTGCCCTTCACGGAGATGCTGCGCCTAATCGTCGCTTCAACTACCGCTTCGTCTGGCAGATAAGATAAAAAAAACGCCCTATTTCTCAGCCACGTACATACGGCAGACGCCGAATGTAAGGGAACGGGATTTGGCAGAGGAGAAGCCAGCTTCGCGCAGCATGGGAAGGAATACCGGCGGCTTAGGGAACTTCAGGATAGAATCGGGAAGATAAGTATAAGCCCCGCGATTGCCCGTCAGACGAGTGCCGATAGCGGGCAGAATCTTGAAGGCATAGAGTTTGTAGCACCAAAGAAGGAAGTGATTATCGGGGTACGAAAGTTCCAGGATGACCAACCGTCCACCCGGCTTAAGCACGCGGCACATCTCCCGAAGCCCCAAGGAAAGGTTTTCGAAATTGCGCACGCCGAAAGCCACGCTCACGCGGTCAAACGTCCCGTCGGCAAAGGAGAGCGCCTCAGCATCGCCTTGCTGCAAGGTAACGGGAAGCCCTTCAGCTTTCTTGCGCCCCACTTCCAACATCCCCTCCGAGAGGTCAACGCCAATCACCTGCGACCCTTCGACCGCCTTTTTGGCAACGGCAATGGCCAAATCGGCTGTCCCCGTAGCGACATCGAGCACCGCCAGCGGCTCACGCGTATCGACAATTGCACGGACAGCCTTCCGACGCCAACCTTTGTCGGCATTCAGCGACGAGAGATGGTTGAAACGGTCGTAACCCTTCGCGATGCTGTCAAACAAAGTGCGGATTCCTTCTTTCTTGGGCACAGCAGTAGATTTTTTCGATTAACTTCTTATCAACCTAATAAAAACCCAACGCCCATCAGCAGCGCAAGCAGGAAGGTGGAGATAACGAGCAGCGGCAGCATGGGGTCGAGGTCGTGCCCATGACGCTTCCAAACGCCCCGTAGATGCTTAATATAGAAAGGCATCGTCAGCAGAAACAGCAAGTTCCACAGCGAGGTATAACGCAGGGCGACAAACACCAGCATGGCAATCCATCCGACGACGATGAGCGCCGTTTGGTAAATCTTCGCCCGCCGTTCTCCCATCAGCAGAGGCAGCGTGATGCGCGTGCCGGCATCGGATTTCATGTCGCGGGTATTGTTGACGTTGAGCACCCCCACGCTGAAGCAGCCGATGCCCACAGCGGGAAGCAGGAACAGCCACGAATCAATCTCGTGACAAGCCACATAGTAGCCACCCAACACGGGCACAAGGCCGAAAAAGATAAACACCGACACATCGCCCAACCCGCGATAGCCGTAGGGATTCTTCCCCAACGTATAGCGCATAGCCGCCCAAATGGCGCAAGCACCCAAAGCAATGATACACAGCGGCTCCGTCTGCCATAGCGTGCCCCACGACAGCCAAGTCATCGCAGCACCCGACAAACAGCACAGCGCCACCAATACGGCGATACTCACGCGGAAATCCTGCTTCGTCAGCAACCCTTCCGAAAGGCTGTACATAGGTCCTTCGCGGCCCTCACTATCCGTCCCGTTCAGGAAATCGCCCAATTCGTTCGACATATTCGACAAGATTTGCAGCAGCACCGTCGTCAGCAGCGTCAGCACAATCACCGGCCACGACACCTTATGCTCCACACAAGCCAGCAAAATGCCCAGCACCACGCCCGCCAACGACAGCGGCAACGTGCGCAACCGCATGGAATAAATTAATGCTTTCGTCTTTTTCATTCGTTTATATGTAAAAGGTTAGTTCTGTTTTATTTGTCTTAATCAAGTATCTTCCATTCGCCTGTTTCGAAGTCAATCTCGAAACGCTCGGCGTAGTGCAGTTCGCATTTGCCGTCCCCGAAGGTTACGGGGAAGATTATCGTCTTCGACTCGGGCAATCCGGGATCCATCCAACGGTCGCCCACGTAGAGGTAGGTCGTCTGCTTCGAGCCGTTAATCGTCAGGATGGAAGCCGCCTGCGTGTCGTAGCAGATGCTGTCGCCCACATTCACCAGCGGGCTCCATCCCTCCGTGAGCGACTTCGAGCAGGAGAGTTTGCATTGATTCGGATCCCAACCCGTGCAAGCGGACGAGAGCATGTAATACGTGTCGCCCACCCGCGCGATGGCCGGAGCCTCGCGACTCTGATGTGCGAAGAGGATGTTGCACGACAACGCCTCCGTGTAGTCGTCCGAGAGGCGGAAGAGGCCCAGATGCTGGTTCTCCTCGATGGTGGAGATGAAATACGCCTGTCCGTCAGCGTCCTGGAAGACGTTGCAGTCGCGGCTCTTGATGTCCAGCGGACGCCCTGCATGATGCAACCGGTAGGGGCCTCCCACCTGCTCGCTGACGAACACCGCTGCCTCCGACGCACCGTAGTTGCGCCCTTCCCAATGGCACCAGACGACGTACTGCCCCGTCTTCGCACAATACAGCAGCTTCGGACGCTCGATGAAGCGGCGCTGCCCCAAGTCGGGCGTCGTCTCGCCGTTCTTGATAATCTTGCCCACAAACGTCCAATGCACCAAGTCGGGCGAGCTGTACATATTGACATCGGGGCGCCACGAATCGCCCCTGTCCTCGCCAATCATATACCACAATCCATTCTGATACAGGAATCCAGCACCGTGTGCCTGCACCACATTACCTGCGGTATCCTTCCAAAGCACACCGTTTGTTATCACCGTCCGACGGCTCTGCCCCATCGTACCGAAGGGCATCAGGCAAAGCAACGCTAACAAGAGTAGAAGATTCTTTTTCATTGTTCTGCTTTTTATAATTCCGCGACAAAAATACAAAGAAAAATGACAAACTGCAACAAAAACCCCGAGAAAACGGGAAGACCCAAAAGAAAACCTCCCTACAGGAACTCCTGGCACCAGCGGTCGAAGACAAGGAGGCCTTCGGAGCCGAATTTCTCCAGTGAGCGGCGGGCAGCAGAGGGCGTTTTCTCTTCGTTGAGGCGGGTTTTGGAGAAAAATTTATCGGCAAAGCAGATGAGCTGTTCCTCTGTGGTAACGGGGCGCATGTCGCGATGAGGCATCGGCCAAGGGTTCTCCTCAATCTGACGGAGGGTGAGGCCGGTGCCCGTGTGGCGTTCGCAGACGAGAGCGTGACGGGGATATCCTTCGGCGCGGAGGATGTCGGCACCGATGATGCCGTGACAGATATAGGGTTCGGTGCCGAAACACTGTATGCCCGCTGCATTAGTGCGGAAGATGCCGATGTCGTGCAGCATCGCCGCCTCCTCGACGAACGCCGTATCGATGTTCATTTCGGGATGAATGGCAGCCAGCGCCAACGCCTTATCCGCCACGCTTCGGCTGTGGACAAGCAGGATGTGGCGCAGGGCGTTATCTTCAGGATAATATTTGTTAATGATTTGCAATGGTTCCATTTTTTTGCTGTAATTTTGCGCAAAATTAGAAAAAAGATGGATATAGAGCAAATCCTTAATTACAAAATATTCGGCATACGTGCAGGTGACCCGCTCATCTTCGCCTTGAAGGTCTTCATGATTGTCATTGTCGCTAAGGTGATACTCAGCGTAATAGGCAGGCTTTTCAGAAAGGCGGAGAAGAATCCGCGCAGTGTCATGGACACCACGTCACGCAAGTACTTCGAGCGCATCGTCAAGTTCATCATCTACATCATCGCCATCACCTCCATCCTCTACCTCATCCCGGGTATGGAGAAGGTGGGCAGTTCCATCCTGACGAGCGCGGGCATTATGGCGGCGGCCATCGGCCTTGCGGCTCAGGACGCGCTGTCGAACTTCATCGGCGGCCTCTTCATCGTCATCAGCAAGCCCTTCCGCGTGGGCGACTACATTCAAGTGGAGGGCACGGTGACGGGCACCGTGAAGGAGATTACGCTACGCCACACCGTCATCATCAACAACGAGAACCGCACCATCCTGGTGCCCAACAGCGTCATCAACTCGAAGACCATCACCAACAGCACCGTGCTCGACTCGCGCACCTGCGCCTTTGTGGAGATTAACGTATCGTACCACGAGAACCTCGACCGCGCGATGGAGGTAATGCGCGAGGAGATCATGCGTCACCCGCTGCTTATCGACCACCGTTCGGAGGCAGACATCGAAGCGGGTGTGCCGCTGGTGAAGACGAAGGTCATCTCGCTCGACGACTCGTCGGTGAAGTTGCGCGCTTGGGCGTGGGCATCCTCATCGATGAACGCCTTCAACATGAAATGCGACCTGCTGAAGGACATCAAGGAACGCTTCGACCGCGAGGGCATCGAAATCCCGTACCCCTACTTCAACCAGGTACTGGTAAAATAGTTTATTATTTACTATTTTACAATTTACTATTTACAATTGATTCTTCAATTGGATTATTTGATTATTTACACGTCGCAAAACCGAAATAATTAAATAACTATATCGACAAATCAATCGTAAATAGTAAATAACATAATCGTCAATAGCATTTATTTCACCTTCACATCCACGTGGCGGAGACGGCGCTTGTCGGATGAAGGGCCGTAGTAGATGCGGTAGGTACCGGGGGTGGTGACAAGTTTGCCTGCCTCCTGGGAGAAGACGCGGAGGTCTTTCTCCGTCAAGGTGAAGGTGACCGTCTGCTTTGACAAAGCGGGAACGGCGACACGCTTGAAGCCGCGCAGGGCATAGCAGGGGCCTTCCTTCTCACCCTTCTTCGCTACGTAGAGCTGCACGACCTCCTCGCCGTCATAATGGCTGAGGTTCTTCACGGGGATGGTGAGCTCCACTTCTCCTTCGACAGCCGATGCATTCGCCGTCAGCTGACCGCTCTTGTGGGCGCGACCGATGCGGAACTTGCTGTAGCTAAGGCCATATCCGAAGGGGAAGAGGGGACGCTCCTTCATGTAGCGGTAGGTATGTCCGGCACTCATGTTGTAATCCTCGTAGTCGGGCAGCTGGGCATCGTTCTTGTAGAAGGTGACGGGCAGACGGCCGGCGGGGTTGTAGTCGCCGAAGAGCACGTCGGCAATGGCAATGCCGCCATTCTGGCCGCCGTACCACCCCTGCACGATGGCGTCGCAGCTCTTCGTCTCGGGTTCGAGGGCAATGGCAGATCCGGAGAGGTTGACGTAGATGACGCGCTTGCCCGCTGCGTGCAGCACCTCGAGGGTGTGGCGCTGGATGGCGGGCAGTTCGATGCTGGTGCGATCGCCTCCGCGGAAGCCTTCGTAGTCGACGCGCATCTCCTCGCCCTCGAGCTTGGGTGAGATGCCGCCCACATAGACGACGTCGGTGATGCCGTTGAGGGCAGCCAGCAGCTCGTCGTCAGAGAGTTCGGCGTCCACCACCAAACCGCTCACCTTGTTGTAATAGAGTGCCTCGGGGTCGGAAAGCTTCGTGCGGATGCCGTCGAGGACGCTGTAGGTGCGGCGGGGGGTGCCGTTGTAGTTACCCCAGTGGATGACGGTATCGGCGGCATTAGGGCCGATGACAGCCAGACGGCGGCTGGCGGAATACTGCGAGGCATCGAGCGGAAGCGCACGGCGCTTGTTCTGCAGGAGCACGACCGTCTCATGAGCCATCTTCAGCGCAAGAGCATCGTGTTCGTCGCAGGCGATGACATCAGGAGAAATCTTCGTCCACTCAACGATGCTGTCGGGATCCATCTCGCCCAGCTGGAAGCGGGCACGCAGCAGTCGGAACACCGATGTGTTGACCTGCTCCTCCGTCAGCAAGCCACGCTCGACGGCCTCGGGGATATGGCGGTAGGTACCGCCGCAGTTGAGGTCGGTGCCGTTGATGACGGCGTCAGCCGTAGCGCTGGCGGCATCGGGATGGGTGCGATGGTTGTCGTAGCTCTTCGAGTAGAAGTCGTCGATGGCGCCGCAGTCAGAGACAACGACATCGTCGTACCCCCACTGGTTGCGCAGGATCTGCACCAGCAGTGTGTTGCTGCCGCAGCAGGGTTCGCCCTCGAAGGCATTGTAGGCGCACATTACCTCCTTGACGTGTCCCTCGCGCACGAGGCGTTCGAAGGCATAGAGGTACGTCTCCGTCAGGTCGCGCAGCGAGATGTCCTCGGCATTAAAGGCATGGCGGCTGTACTCAGGGCCGCTGTGGACGGCATAGTGCTTCGCACAGGCGTGGAGTTTGTCGTACTTGCTGTCCTCGGGGCCTTGCAAGCCGCGCACGACGGCAAGTCCCATCGTAGCCGTCAGGTAGGGGTCTTCGCCGTAGGTCTCCTGCCCGCGTCCCCAGCGGGGGTCGCGGAAGATGTTGATGTTGGGTGTCCACACGGTCAATCCCTGATACTGATGCGAGCCGCCCGACTGCTCATAAATCGTGTGCTTGGCGCGTCCCTCGTCAGAGGTGGCGGTGAAGACCCGCTCCACCAACTCCGTGTCGAACGACGCAGCCATGGCTATCGACTGCGGGAAGACGGTGGCAAGCCCTGAGCGGGCATAGCCGTGCAGCGCCTCGCTCCACCAGTCGTAGTGGCGGATGCCCAGTTCGGGGATGGCTGACGAGGTGTTGACCATCAGCACAGCCTTCTGCTCAAGCGTCAGGCGCGAGAGGAGGTCAGCGGCACGTTCGTCGGGCGTGAGGTTCGGATCCTGATACGGATAGAGTGCCTGGGACATCAGGCACAGGGCGCTGCCGAGCAGCATCGTGAGGAGAAGAATCGGACGTTTCATGGGATTTGGTATTTAGGGTTTTGAATTTTCCTGACAGAGGGTAATCACGTAGTCGCGCGTGAAGTCGAAGCGGAGGTCGTACTCCTTGTCGTTGGCCGTGCAGACGGCCGATGTGCTTGCCCAGGGAGGGGAAAGTGCCCTTGTGGAAGGGGGCAGCTCCTGCGGCACCAATACCGTGAGGGCCTCCTGAAAGTCAAGCGTGCGGATGCCCACCACCTTGTAGAGGGCCTCCTTTGCCGTCCACAGCAGCAGTTCGCCGTCAGGCGAGCGGTAGGCAGAGGTTTGCAGCGCCAGATGTTCAGCGGCATTGACGTACTTGTGGCGGACGCGCATCACCCTGTCGGTGCGGCGCTCGATGTCGATGCCGACAGCCGTCACGGGGTTCCACGCGAGGGCGACGTAGCCCTTCGTATGGGAGATGCTGATGTGGTACGAGTGGTCAGCGAGCGAGGGGCGTCCGTCGGCGTCGTAGCTGATGCGCTTGTCGCCGCCCAGACACTCGGCCAGCAGCACGCGCACAGCCAGCCACTCGCAGCGTCGCGAGGGGTTGTGGAGAGTCAGCAGCCCCTCCTGCACCTCGGCAAACGCCTCGGCTGTCTGCACCTTGGCCAGCTGGGCGAGCAGCTCGTTCTCGTCGTTGAACAGCTGCCCCACGGCCACGCAGGTGCCGGTACCCTTGATCTGACGGTCACTCCACAGCATGCACCACCACTTTCACTTTCACAATGCGGCGGGCATCCATCTCCAGCACCTCGAACGAGTAGTTCTCGTAGTCGATGGTTTCGTTGAGCTTGGGGAAGTCGCCCTTCAGTTCCAGCAGAAGGCCCGCCAGCGAGTCGGCGTCGCCCGACACCTCGTCGAACGTGTCGTCGTCGATGCCCAGCACCTTGCAGAAGTCGCTGAGCAGCGTCTTTGCCTCAAAGACGTAGGTATTGCTGTTGAGCTTCGTATAGGTCTTGTCCACCTCATCGTACTCGTCGTTGATTTCGCCGACGATTTCCTCCAGGATGTCCTCCATGGTGACGATGCCCAGCGTGCCGCCGTACTCGTCAACCACGATGGCAATGTGGCACTTGTCGCGCTGGAACTCGCGCAGCAGTTCGTCAATCTGCTTCGTCTCAGGCACATAGACGGCCTTCCTCACGAGTCGCTGCCAGTTGAAGTCGGCGGGGCGGTCGAGGTACGGCAGCAGGTCCTTGATGTAGAGGATGCCGCGGATATTGTCCACCGTGTCCTCATAGACGGGTATGCGCGAAAAGACGTTCTCCGCCACGAAGCGCAGCACCTCGGCATAATCCTCCGAGATGTCCAGCGCCATCATGTCGAGGCGCGACGTCATCACCTCCTTCACCGTCTCGTCGCCGAAGCGGATGATGCCCTCCAGGATGTTCTGCTCTTTCGAGAGCTCGCGCTTGTCGGTCAGCTCCAGCGCCTGCTCCAGGTCGTCGACGGAGAGGTTGTCACCGTGCGAGGGCATCTTCTCGACAATCACCGACGAGCGTGCCAGCATCCCCGCCAGGGGCGAGAAAAGCTTCGTCAGGGCATAGATGACGGGCACCACCCTGCGGCAGAACTTCAGCGGGTGACCCGCCGCGTAGAGCTTCGGCATGATTTCGCCGAAGAGAAGCAGCACGAACGTCAGCAGCACCGTGATGCACAGGAACTCCACCCACGGGGCGGCGAAGTGGAAGATGTCCATCAGCGCATAGTTCGAAAGCAGGATGATGGTGACGTTCACCAGATTATTCGTTATCAGTATGGTGGCAAGCAGGCGCTCCGGCCGTTCCAGCAGACGCAGGATGGTGCGGTCGCGCAAGCCGTCGCTCTCCTCCAGCGTCCCCTTGTCCGTAGGCGACAGGGCGAAGAAGGCAATCTCGCTGGCCGAGATGTAACCCGAGCACACCAGCAGCAGAGCCGTCAGCACCAGAGCCACGATGGCGCCTGCCGAAGGCGGGGTAACGGTGATTATGCTACAAAACATGGTCGATGGATAGAATCTTTTTACAGTGATTAGTGAATAGTGAATAGTGAGAAGATGATTGTCCGGCATGCAAAGGCATTATCTATTCACTAATCACTATTCACTAATCACTCACTTGTTCACTGTTCACTACTATCACTTCAGGTCGTCGGCCGTGAGGTTCTCGTTGACGGGGACTTCGGCTGCGCCTCCGGCAGCTGCGGGACGCGGCGAAAGCAGCTCCAGCGTGTCGGCATACACCTCACAGACGGTACGGCGGATGCCGTTCTGGTCGTCGTACGTGCGGTAGCGCAGCTTTCCCTCCACGTAGATGCGGTCGCCCTTGTGGACGTACTTCTCCACCGTCTCGGCAATCTTGCCCCAGAAGACGATGTTGTGCCATTCCGTGCGATCGGGCACCGTCGTGCCACTTTGCATGGTGTAGCCACGCTCGGTCGTGGCCAGCGTGAAACTCGCCACGGCACTACCCGTGTCGAAATAGCGCACCTGGGGTTCGCGCCCCACATTTCCTATCAGGATGACTTTGTTGATGGACATAGAATTTCCGTTTTATTTCACCGATTTATTTTTGCCACAAATTTACGACATTTATTCCAAAACGCCAAATAATTTCCAAAAAAACGCATCTTCCGTTCTCATTTCGCCCTCCGCCGTCGCCTTCCGCCGTTGCCGCCCCCCCCCACTCCCCTCCCTCATGGGAGGGGTCGGGGGTGGGTCTGCTGGGTCTTAGGCTAAGATTTGGGGGCACAGCGCAGGGGACGGCGATTGCAGCGCAGGGGACGGAGGCGGCAGCGCAAGGCATTGACGGCGGGAGAGGAGGCGCCGCATTCACCATGCCCTCCATAGAGTAAGTATCCCGAAAAAAACGAAAAATTACGTTTTCTGCCGATTTTTTCGGGCTTATCTCAAAATTCCACTCACAATGGCCTCTCGGCGAGGGAGCGGAAAAAGTATCAGGTATCACGGTATCACCGGTTTTTTCTGATACCACCCATTCGCCGCACCTATATAGGGTTGTTTGCTATTATATATAATATAAAGAAAAAAGAGAAATACAAAGAGAAAAAAGAAAGCAAAAAGGGGTAAAAAAAGTATCATGGGTGTCTGCGTGATACCCTGATACCTTGATACCTGATACCACATGCCCCACACCCTCTGGTCTGTCTGGAAGAAGATGGTAAGGTAGGGAGATTGGCTGAAAGAGCGTTCATTCCCTGTCGCCGAGCAGCAGGGTGACGAGGCGCGGGAGGGCGTAGTCGTCAAGGTCTTCTATCCTTATTATATTATAATTAGGCGAAGGGGGGAGGTCGCCCTGAACCTCAGCCTCATAGAGCGTGGCGTGGATGACTTGATGCGAGAGCACATGGCGGCGCGCGGCGCAGAGACGGAGGGCGGGGGAATTAAGGTCGTTAAGCTCCTCAGGGTATTTGAAGTCTTTAACGTCGGATGGGGTTTCCAGGAGGGGGAGCTCGTAGAGGCCGCGCCAGATGTCGTCAGCGGTGCGGCGGTGGAGGTACATGTGGGTGGCGTTGTGGACGTAGAAGTAGTGGAACCAGCGCTCGGTGACCTTCGTGCGATGGCTCTTCACGGGGAGTTCGTCCACCATCCCGCGCGCCAGAGCAAGGCACTTACCCGCCATGGGACAGACGTCGCAACGGGGCGAACGGGGCACGCACTGCAGGGCACCGAATTCCATGACAGCCTGATTGTAGTGCGCCGATGCCTCGCCGGGGAGCAGCTGAGCAGCCAACTGGGCGAAGAGCTTCTTGCCCGACGTGGTGTCGATGGGCTCCGTCACGGCAAACAAGCGCGCGAGGACGCGATAGACATTGCCGTCGACCACAGCCACCGGAAGCCCGTAGGCAAACGACCCGATGGCGGCAGCGGTGTACTCGCCCACCCCGCGCAGGCGCAGCAGCCCTTCGTAGGTGGTGGGGAAGCCTCCCTGAGCGACAATCTGACGGGCGGCGGCATGGAGGTTGCGGGCACGGCTGTAGTACCCCAATCCCTGCCAGAGACGGAGCACGCGATCCTCGTCGGCAGCCGCCAAGGCCTCCACCGTGGGGAACGCGCGGAGGAAGCGGACGTAGTAATCGTAACCCTGCGCAACGCGCGTCTGCTGGAGGATGATTTCGGAAATCCACACGGCGTAAGGGTCGCTCGTCTCGCGCCAGGGGAGCTCGCGATGATGGGCGTCGTACCAGCAAATCAATGTCTCAGCAATCGCATCCATTTTTACACACAAAAAAGCATTTTGCGCCTTAATCGGGGGCAAAAATAGCCCATAATCACCAAGAAATAAAAAAAAATGATAAAAAAAAGTGGATTTTTTTTTTGATGATAGGGAAAAGGTGTATATTTGCACTCCGAAAAAAGCATTTACCATCGTATAACCAAATAAATTAACCAAAAAAATGACAAAGCAAGAAGTTGTAAGCGAAATCGCAATGAAGACTGGTGTTGACAAGCAGGACGCCCTGAAGTGTGTAGAAGCCTTTATGGAAGTAGTGAAAGGTTCACTCGTTAGCGGAGAGAACGTTTACCTGCGTGGTTTTGGTAGCTTTATCCTGAAGAAGAGAGCTCAGAAGACCGCCCGCAACATCTCCAAGAACACCACTCTGGTTGTCCCCGAGCATAACATCCCCGCCTTCAAGCCCGCTAAGGTTTTCATGCAGGGTGTTAAGGAATAATAGTAAACTGTAAACTTTTCATCACCTATGCCAAGCGGAAAAAAGAAAAAAAGACATAAAATGTCAACGCATAAGCGCAAAAAACGCTTACGCAAGAATCGTCATAAGAGCAAGTAAGCTCTTGTGAGCAACAGAACAAAGAACGAACTTCGGGGATAAATGCTCTTCAGGGGTTTGTTCTTTGTCTTTTTTTGTAATAAACCATCTACCACCCCGTGACAAGCGAACTATATTTAGACGTACAACCCAAGGAGATACACATCGCCCTGACCGAGGACAAGCAGCTGGTGGAGTACCAGCGCGAGGGTCGTGAGGCATCGTGTACCGTGGGCAACATGTACCTGGGGCGCGTGAAGAAAATCATGCCCGCCCTCAATGCCTGCTTTGTCGACGTCGGCACCGAGAAGGAGGCCTTCCTCCACTACTATGACCTGGGGCTCCGCTTCAATTCCTACGACAAATACTTCAAGCAAGTCACCAGCGACAAGAAGAAAACACCCTCCTACGCCAAGGCTCCCATACTGCCCGAGCTGCCCAAGGAGGGAAGCATCAGCGACTACCTCACGCAGGGACAGGAAATCCTCGTCCAGGTGACCAAGGAACCCATCAACACCAAGGGGCCGCGCATCACGTGCGACATCTCCTTCGCCGGACGATTCCTTGTGCTTGAGCCCTTCTCCGACCGCGTGTCGGTATCCTCGAAAATCAAGTCGAACGAGGAACGCGCACGCCTCAAGCAGCTGCTGCAGAGCATCAAGCCCAAGAACTTCGGCGTCATCGTCCGCACCGCCTGCGAAGGCAAGCGCGTGGCCGAACTCGATGCAGAGCTCAACGTGCTCGTCAACCGCTGGCAGGACGTCGTCAGCAAGATTCAGGCTGGCGGCAAGGCACCCCAGCTCGTCTTCGAGGAGACAAGCCGCGCCGTGGCCATGCTGCGCGACCTCTTCAACCCCTCCTACGAGTCGGTTTATGTCAACGACAAGGAAGTCTTCTACCAGATACGCGACTACGTGTCGCTCATCGCCCCCGAGCGCGAAGAGGTCGTCAAGCACTATACGGGCAACCTGCCCATCTTCGACAATTTCGGCATCACCAAGCAAATCAAGTCGTCCTTCGGCCGCATCGTGCCCTACAAGGGCGGCGCCTATCTCGTCATCGACCATACGGAGGCGCTGCATGCCGTGGATGTGAACAGCGGACACCGCTCACACGGGCGCTCCGATCAGGAGGTCAATGCCATCGAGGTCAACCTGGGAGCCGCTGACGAACTGGCACGCCAGCTACGCCTGCGCGATATGGGCGGCATCATCATCGTCGACTTCATCGACATGGACACGGCCGAGAACCGCCAGAGGCTCTACGAACGGATGTGCGAGAACATGAAGCGCGACCGCGCCAAGCACAACATTCTGCCCCTGAGCAAATTCGGGTTGATGCAGATTACCCGCCAACGCGTACGTCCGGCCATGGACGTCCAGGTCGAGGAGACGTGCCCCACATGCTTCGGCACAGGCGTCATCAAGTCGTCCATCCTCTTCACCGACACACTCGAAAGCAAAATCGACTATCTCGTGCGCAAACTGAAGGTCAAGCGTTTCGACCTTCACATCCATCCCTACGTAGCTGCTTACGTCAATCAGGGCCTTCCCTCACTCGCCATCCGCTGGAGGATGAAGTACGGCCTTGGCTTCCGCATCGTCCCCAACCAGTCGCTAGGCTTGCTACAGTACACCTTCTACGACAGCCGCCACAACGAAATCGACATGAAGGAAGAGCAGGAAATGATGGAGAAAAAAGAGTAATATCAAGTACGAAATCAGAAAGTTAGCGTAAGGTGATTCCCCCGTCGGAGTCACCTTTCGTCTTAACGGATTCCCCGTGCATTCAGCGCTGCCTGATAGCGGCGCGCATTGGCGTTATGCTCAGCCAGAGTGGTAGCAAAGTTGTGATAGCCGCTGAAATCCTCCCGTGCGCACATATAGATATAATTATGTTGGGCAGGATTGAGCACCGCCTCCAGCGCCTGCACCGTGGGGATGCGGATGGGCGTGGGAGGAAGACCGGCATGGAGATAGGTGTTATAGGGCGACTCCGTCTTCAGATGCTCGAAGAGGATGCGGCGGAGCGTAGGGTCGCCCACGGCGTACTTCACCGTAGGGTCAGCTTGAAGCAACATCCCCTTGCGGAGACGATTCAGATAGAGCCCTGCCACGAGGGGTTTCTCGTCCCCCTGAGCCGTCTCTTCATCGACGATGGAGGCAAGCGTGGCTACTTCATCAGGCGTAAGACCAACGGCTTGAGCCTTTTTCCGCCGTTCGTCGTTCCAATAGCGGGCATACTCCTTCTCCATCCGCTGCAGGAACTCGTCGGGCGAAAGTGTCCACCACACCTCGTATGTGTTGGGGATGAGACGCGCCATCTGCTCAGGACGAGTAAGCACGGCAGCAAACTGCGCCGAATCAGCCATGAGCCGCTGCCCCAGCGCTCCAGCCACAGGGCCGAAGGTTCGTGCCGCCGGCACTACGATGCGCACAGGCGTCTGATTGCCAGAGAGCAGCCGATTCCAGATATCCCGCATCGAATCGCCCTGACGCACGGAATAATTCCCCGCACGGAAGGCCGACGAGCGGCGGGTGAGCCAACGGAGCCCCCGCACATCGCATTGTGCGGCTTCCCTGACCTTCTCCACCACTGCCTCTGTCCCCTCGTCGGGACGAATCTGCAGCGTGCGTTCCTCGCTGGATTTCACCAGCGGGCTCATCACGTAATACCAACCCACGGCACCCACAGCGCCTGCCAAAACCACCGCAACTATGGCAGCAATGAGAATAATTTTACCTGTCTTCTTCATATCCGCCGCAAAAGTAATACTAATTGCAGAATTAGGAACGAGGAATGAAGGTTTTTTTGCATGATCGGGCAGAAAGCACCTACTTTTACGGAGCGGCACCCCGTTTCAGATACTCACGCTCGAAAATCGAAAATAAATTTGGAAATTCTCGCACTTACTCGTATCTTTGTCCCCACAATCACCTTAAAAAAACAGAAGACAATGAAACGAACCCTCACCGTCATGTCAGTCTTTGCACTGATGACCCTCACGGCCTTTGCCCAGCGCGAAGCCACGTTGACCATCCACCCCTCAAAGGGCGAGTACACCATCAACCGTAACATCTACGGCCAGTTCGCCGAGCACCTCGGCACCTGCATCTACGGCGGCCTTTGGGTGGGCGAAGGCTCCACAATCCCCAACCCCCGCGGCTACCGCAACGATGTGGTCAATGCCCTGAAGGAGCTCCACATCCCCGTACTGCGCTGGCCGGGAGGTTGCTTTGCCGACGACTACCACTGGGAAGACGGCATTGGCCCCCGCTCACAGCGCCCCAAGAAAGTCAACTCAACTTGGGGAGGAACGGTGGAAGACAATTCGTTCGGCACCCATGAGTTCCTCAACCTCTGCGAATTACTTGAGTGTGAACCTTACGTTTCAATGAACATTGGCAGCGGAACCGTGCGTGAGACGGCTGACTGGGTGGAATACATGACCGCCGACAACGGACCTCAGGCAGAACGTCGCGCACGCAACGGACGTCAGGATCCCTGGAAGGTCAAATTCATCGGTATCGGCAACGAAGCATGGGGTTGTGGAGGCAATATGACGCCCGAATACTATGGCGATGAGTACAAGCGCTACGCCACTTACTGCCACGATTTTAGCGGCAACCATCTCTTCAAGATCGCTAGCGGCGCCAGCGACTACGACTACCAATGGACAGAGACGCTGATGAAGAACGTGGGCAACCGCGCCAACGGCCTCTCGCTTCATTACTACACCGTGCTCGGCTGGAACGGCAGCAAAGGTAAGGCCACTCGCTTCACCGATGATGACTACTACTGGGCACTCGGCAAATGTCTGGGGATTGAGCCTGTCATCCAGCGGCATATCGGCATCATGGATCGCTACGACCCGAAGAAGCGCATCGGTCTCATGGTCGACGAATGGGGCACCTGGTGGGACGAAGAAGAGGGTACCATCCCCGGCCACCTCTTCCAGCAGAACACCATGCGCGATGCCTTCGTGGCCGCCCTCTCGCTCAACGTTTTTCACAAATACACCGACCGTATCCAGATGACCAACATTGCTCAGATTGCCAATGTGCTCCAATCGATGATTCTGACAAAGGACGACAAGATGGTCCTCACCCCCACCTACTATGTCTTCAAGATGTACGTCCCCCATCAGGATGCCACCTTCCTGCCCTTCGACCTCAACTGCGACCAGATGGACGTGCGAAACGAACGTTTCAACCCCGGACGTAACAACGGCGATGAGGAACCCTATCGCCACCTGCCGATGCTCTCGGCCACCGCATCACGCAGCGCCGACGGGCTTATCCACATCTCGCTGGCTAACGTTGACCTCAAGCAAAAACAAACCGTCACCATCTCGCTAGACGACGTGAAGGCAACCTCTGTCACAGGCACCATTCTCACCTCGACGAACATCGCCGATCACAACACTTTCACCAATCCTTCAGTCGTACGAGATGCCCCCTTCACCGGCGCAAAGATTGACAAGAAGGACAAGTCGCTCATTACCGTCACCCTGCCCGCCAAATCCATCGTCACGCTGGAAGTGAACGCCAAATGATCTACCTCCTTATCGCAGCCGTTTGCGGCACGCTGTTCTCCATCGTCTTCAAAGTATGCCAACGATGGGGAATTGACACTATGCAAGCCATCTTGTTCAACTACGTCACAGGCATACTTGTAGCATGGATTCCACTGTTTGTTAAGCAGCTGACAGGTGGTCCTGCCGTTGTCAACCCATTCGCCCAAAGCTGGATCTGGCTAGCACTCCTGCAAGGCTTCTTCTTCATGAGTGGCTTCATCGTCATGGCACTCAGCACACGCCATTGTGGCGTTGCCCTCACGACTGTGGCTGCCCGCGCAAGCCTCATCGTCCCTGTCATCCTCAGCTGGATCATCCTTGCAGGCCCTGCCCCCCAGTGGATACCCGTCACGCTGGTCATTGCGGCTCTCATCATCATCGCCTTCGGGAAACGCACGGAGAAAGCTACGGGAAAGACTACTGAGTGGAAAGCCTACATGCTGTTCTTTTTCGTGTTCCTATTCTACGGCATCGCCGACTTCTCACTGAAGTATGTCCAAAACACCGTATCGCTCCATTGTGGCGACGACAACACTCTCGTCAGCCGACAGCTCACTGCCCTCACCGGTACCATCTTCCTGATGGCAGCCTTGCTGAGTTTGCTCGTCGTACTCTTTCGTCCCAAGAGCCAGAAAAGCCCCTTTAGCTGGCGTTCAGCAGCAGCAGGTGCCCTCCTTGGTTTGGCCAATCTCGCCTGCACCACCTGTATCTTGCGAAGCCTTACCATCCTGCCCGCTGCCACCTTCTTCCCCCTCTACAATATCGGCATTGTCATCCTGGGCACATTGGCTGGCATTCTGCTGTTTAAGGAAAAGATTCGCCCCGTGCAGTACTTTGGCCTTCTCCTCGCCATCGTGGCGATTATCCTCTTCTTCCGTTGAACGTTAAAATGAAGCCTCACCTTTGTTATTGTAGAAAAAAAGTCTACCTTTGCACCCAAAACTATAATACCATCCATTAATCACAACCGTAAAAGAATCGTTATGAAAAACCTGTTCGTGAAGTTTACCTTCCTGTTGATGATGATAGCCGTATGCCCTCTGACGTCAAGCGCCGAGAGCAAATCGTTACCCCGAACCCTAAAAAAGGAATTCAAGGCCAAGAAGAAAGAACTAAAGAAAGGCGGCTGGGAAATCTATGGCAGCGATCGCACAGCCGATGTCGTGCTGCTGAATCATTACCAGAAAATCAACGAACTAGGTCCTGACGCAGTCATCATTATGGGTACAGCGACGTCGCCCATCAAGCGCGTTCTTCGAATCCAAGCCCAAACGGATGCAGGTTTGCGTTACGCCCAACAAGCGAGCAGCGACATCCAGGGACGTGCTATTCGCGACGACCAGAACTTCGAGGAAGATCCCTCGCAGTCGTACTCCCATTTCTGCTCCATCTATGAAACCAAAGTCCAACAGGAAATCAAGGGCGAACTGAAGGAAAGTTACTCCATCATCCGCACCATCAAAGGCAACGTCAACGGTCAGCGAGGCGACATCTATGAGATGCAAACCTACTACTTCGTCGATCCTCAGGGAGCATCCAAAGCTCGCATTCGCGCACTGGAAGCAGCTGCCAAGGAATCAGAAGCCGCACAGAAGTATGCTGAGAAAGTTTCCGAATATATCAAGGAAGGTTTCGACTATGAACAATAACAAGGAAATAGGACAAAACATGGGAAGCACATTCTTTATTTCTCCATTTTTCATTCTACTCATTACAATCCTCTTTCCCTTCTCCCTTACAGCTCAGGACATCGAGGGAATCAAGAACAACCCTGACTATCTCTGTGGAGAAGGACGTGGAGAATCTCTTCGCGAAGCTGACAATGAGGCACTCCACGACCTCATCAGCAAAATCTCTGTATCGGTGCAAAGTGACTATTCTGATGTCACCTCTACACTTATCAACGGCAACGACTACAATGTCAATTCTGCTGTTAAAATGGTGGTCAATACCTACTCGCAAGCCACCCTACAGAATACTGAGCGCGTCCTCATCAGCGACGAACCCAATGCATACGTCATCCGTTATGTGAAGCGCTCTGATGTGGAAAAAATCTTCGAAAGCCGCAAACACAAGATGATGGAAATGGTTGCAAGCGCAGATAAAGCCGAACGCAGCGCCAAAATCGATGATGCCCTACGCTACTACTATTGGGGTTACTGCCTTCTCCAAAGCTTACCGAACGAAAACGAAGTTGTCACCCCAGGTGGCAAACTGCTCGTCAACTACATCCCCGAAAAAATGAACGCCATTTTCAACGAACTGCGCGTCAATAAAATCAGGGAAGAAGGCAACTACATCGACCTAGAGATTCTCTACAAGGGCGAACCCGTCACAAGCATCGACTACACCTATTTCGACGGCCTTGACTGGAGCAACCTTTTTAGTGCCCGCGACGGCAGAGGAGTATTGGAAATGCGCCCGGGTGCTTCTATGGACAACCTTCGCATCAAATGTGAATACGAGTACGCTGGCGAAGCACACATCGATAAGGAGATTGCCAACGTCGTCAGCATCATGAAAGGCAGGGTATTCCGTAATTCCACCCTAACAGTAGGTTCCAATCCGACCTTATCAGAGGATACTGATATGCTCGCCTCTTCCACACAGGAAGGCAGTGATACAGAATCCGTTGACGAAACCAGCGCCCCCGACTTCTCCGAGATATCCTTAACCGATTTCGAAAAACTGATTCCTAAACCAAATGCTGAGCTGAAACTGCTCACCGATGAAGAAGCTAAGCCCTACAAGACATCCATCGAACGTATCATCCATGCCATTGAAACCAAGCAGTACCGTAGTGTTGATGACTGCTTTACAACCGATGGATTAGACATTTTCGACCGGCTCGTCCACTACGGCAATGCCCGTATTCTTGACAAGTCCGATTATTCCTTCTTCACCATCGGCACGGAAGAGGTCACCTGCCGAAGCATCCCCATGAACTTCTCGTTCAAGGGAAACGGACGGCAATTTGTGGAGAACATCACCTTCACCTTCAACAACGAGCAGAAGGTAGACTGCCTTGCCTTCGGTCTTGATGAAAAGGCGTCCGAAGACATTCTCCACCATGCCCAATGGGGTGAAGAAGCCCGGAAGATTCTTACCGAATTCCTTGAAAATTACAAAACTGCTTACTCACTCAAACGTTTAGATTACCTCCAGCAGATTTTTGATGAAAACGCCGTCATCATTACGGGCAAGGTTGTCAAGAAAGCCCCTCCCAGCGGCGACAATCAGAAACTCTATGCCAACAACAAGTTTGTCAAGCTGACACGACAGTCGAAGCAGGAATATATGCGTAATCTTGAACGCAGCTTTAATAGTAAGGAGTTCATTAACATCCGATTTGCCGAGAACGACGTCGTTAAGGCAGGTAGAGGAGGTGAGATATACGGTATCCAAATCCGACAAGATTACTACTCGAACAACTATGGCGACACAGGTTATCTGTTCTTGATGGTTGACCTCAACGACCCGAAGAATCCCATCATCAAAGTTCGCGTCTGGAATCCCGAGCGCGACCCCGACTTCCAAGGAGTTGCCAGCTTTTGATAATAAAAAATTATTTGCTTACTCTGAAAAATTATTTGACTGGTTTGATTTTTTATCTGCCTGCTTCTGATTAAAAATATTAGCACCATGAAACTGAAATCCCTACTGACTTCCATCCTCCTTTGCTCTCTGTTCATTCTTCCCGCAAAGGCACAGAACGACGACTTCAAGGCCTTCCGCGAAAAGATGTTAGGAAACTACAACGATTTTCGAAAAGGACTTCTTGACGAATATGCCGACTTCCTCGATCAAGCCTGGACGAATCTAGAGGAATTCAAGAAATTTGAGAAAAAGAGCGAGCCAAAGCTCGACAAACCTCCTGTGGCTGACCCCGTTGCAAAAAAACCAACCTTCAAGCCTATGCCTAAGCCTAAACCCAAGCCACAACCCCAACCTGTGGTGAAACCCGAGCCACAACCCGAACCGAAAAAAGAACCCGTCATAGAGGAGCCCAAGAAGGAACCCGAAAAGGAACCCGTTATCGAGGAGCCCAAGAAAGAACCCGAAAAGGAGCCTGTTATAGAAGAACCGAAAAAGGAACCCGAAAAGGAGCCTGTTATAGAAGAACCGAAAAAAGAGGAACCTGTGGTTGAACCCAAGCCTAAAAAGGAACCGAAACCCAAGGCTGAACCAAAGCCTAAGAAAGAGCCGAAACCTAAAGCTGAGAAACCAAAGAAAGAACCCAAACCTAAGGCTGAGCCTAAACCCAAAGCTGAAAAGCCCAAGGC
>DBYJ01000015.1:82078-86373 GCA_002309805.1 Bacteroidales bacterium UBA1189
GCTGAGCCAAAGCCAAAACCAGAGCCTAAGCCCAAAGCTGAAAAACCAAAGGCTGAGCCAAAGCCCACTCCCAAGCCAGCGCCAAAAACTGAGCCAGCGCCTGATCCTTTACTTCTGAAAAAGCCCCAACCACCGGTGGAATTCTCCCTCTATGGGATTCCCTTCGCCGTGCCCAAAGTCAAAGTAGAAGGAAACCTCGGTTCTGCCGACAGAGCCAAGATTGCAAAATATTGGAAAATGCTCCTCAAAGCCGACACCCAGAAAAGCGTTGAAGCCCTATCGCAAGCCTCCAAATCGTATAGTCTCGGAAGTTGGTGCACGCTGAAAGCCGTCGAGACGTTTGCGTCCAAGTGCGTCCAGCCAGGAGATATTGCTGCCCAGCGCACCCTCACCCACTTCCTCATGGTCAGTCTTGGTTACGATGTCCGCATCGCTTCGGGTGGTAATGCCGTCGCCCTGCTTGTACCTTTCGACGAAACCGTCTATGCCACGCCCTACTTCAACATCAACGGAAAGCTTTACTATATGTACCCCACCGATGCTATCCCGCAAAATGTTGGTGTCCAGACGTGCTCCATCCCCAGCGACAAAGACCTCGGCAATACTTTCGACCTCGTCATTAACCCGGGTTACCATCTGCCCTCCGACCCTCTTCCCTACTCCGTAAACTACGAGGACATGCGCCTCGAGGGTAGCATCAACCGCAACCTCATCAATCTGATGAAGGAATACCCCACGACACTCATACCCTGCTACGCCTCCTCCAATCCCGATGAGGACGTCCGCCGCAATATCCTCGAGCAGCTCCGTCCCCAGATTGAGGGATTAGATCCCCTTACTGCTGCCAACGAACTGCTTCACTTTGTGCAGAAAGCCTTTGAGTATAAGACCGATGCCGAACAGTTTGGCACCGGAGTAGAAAAGACCTTCTTCTGCGAGGAAATGTTCTTCTACCCCTTCTGCGATTGCGAGGACCGCGCTGTGTTCTATTCCTACCTCGTGCACAACCTTCTCGGCCTCGACGTGGTGCTGCTTGAATATCCTGGTCACGAATGTACCGCCGTTGCCTTCCCTGAGCCCCTCACAGGTTCAGCTACATCCATCACCTATCAAGGCCGCACATGGTATGTCTGCGACCCCACTTACATCGGCTCCGACATCGGCATGTGCATCCCCCGCTACGTCTCCGTCCAGCCCCAAGTCTCCACGTGGTATTAAGGAGGGAAGCCGAGCAATCATTGACAACAACAAAAGCAAAGGCGCGGACGTTACTTGTTCGTGCCTTTGTTCGTTTTACTCTGAAAAAGAAGGGGGCATTCTATGCCAATCGGAGCAACACCATTAGAAAAGAGAGCTCTTTTATGCCGATTTAGGAAAATCGCAGAAATAATTTGCAATTTCGTTTGGCATACGCTATCTTTGCAACTGCATTGTAATCCCGCACGGATTTACCTTGCAGACATATTGGAAAACTGTAAAGCATTCGCTATTATTTCGCGTTCAGCCAAAAGCCTCGGAAACTTATTGGAAATAAAGACGTACTGAAATAATAGGTGACAAGGTGTTCGGATAGGACACTAAGGTTACTTTGTAATAGCAATGCATTCACGCATTTTGCGTGATGCATTCTTGGCAAAAGTAACCTGAGGTTTCCATCCGAGGCTGCCTCAAAGCTGAACGCAATAAGGTGCATCACGCTTCCTTTCTCTGCGTTTGGCAGCGTGATTGATAGTGGAGTGCAGGATTAAACCACTATCAACCGTATGGCAAATAAAAATCTGAATGCCGCAAAAGAGGCCAAAAAGGACGAGTTCTACACTCAACTCGCAGACATCGAGAACGAACTGAAGCACTACCGTCAGCACTTTCGGGGAAAGACTATTCTCTGCAACTGCGACGACCCCTACGAGAGCAATTTCTTCAAGTATTTCGCCAACAACTTCAACGCTTTCGGGCTGAAGAAATTGATTGCCACTTGCTACGATGGCTCGCCCGTGCAGGGTAACGAACTGATGATTGATTTTGGAGATTTTACCGATGAGCCGAAGAAGATCCCCTACAAAGTAGAGATCAAAGAAGTGACGGATGTCAACGGAGACGGACGTATAGACCTTTCCGATGTGCGCCACCTTATTCAGAATGATAAGAACGTCCTTTCTATCCTAAAAGGAAACGGCGATTTCCGCAGTCAAGAATGCATCGAACTGCTCAAAGAGGCTGACATCGTTGTTACAAATCCTCCGTTTTCATTATTTAGGGAATACGTAGCACAACTGATTAAGTTTGAAAAGAAGTTTTTGATTATTGGCAATATGAATGCTATTCACTACAAAGAAATATTTCCTCTTATAAAAGAGAACAAAGTATGGACTGGATATAAACCATTCGGTGGAGGCATGAACATGATTCAAACCCCCAAAGATTTTGATCCAACAAAAACGAAATCTTTCAAAATAAACGAACGTGGACAAATAATAAAAAACATTATGGGGTGTATATGGTTCACCAATCTAGATATTAGTAAACGACATGAACATTTAATTCTCTATAAAAAATATTCACCAGACGAATATCCCCATTATGACAATTATAATGCAATAGATGTTGATGAAATATGCAATATACCCAAAGACTATGATGGAATAATGGGAGTTCCTGACACATTTCTGGGACAGTATAACCCTGATGATTTTGAATTAATAGGATTAGGCAGTGGGAATTTAGCGAAACTTATCGGAGTCCAAAGAAATTATCGGGGACGAACAGACCTTGCTTTTTCCATTAATGGTATTCACAAGTGTCCATATTCAAGAATTCTAATTCGAAAGAAAAAATAATAACTATGGAAATCGAACTAAAGAAAATCTCCGTCCGAGAACTGACAATAGGTTACGAGGACAACGAAGAACAGGGAGTACGCGGCTTTGGAGGAAAGTTGGATATCAGGCCGCCTTATCAGCGGGAATTCATTTACGACGAAAAAAAGCGGGCTGCTGTTATTACGACAATCAAGAAAAACTTTCCACTTAACGTGATGTACTGGGCAACGCGCGATGCCGATGCTGACGTGCCCTTTGAGGTGATGGATGGACAGCAACGCACCATCAGCATTTGCCAATACGTGAATGGCGACTTTGCCTACGATTTCCAGTATTTCCACAACCTGACTGAAACGGAAAAGAACCAAATCCTTGACTACGAACTGATGGTCTATGTCTGCTCAGGCAATGATAAGGAGAAACTCGATTGGTTTGAAACCATCAACATAGCGGGCGAACGACTAACGGCGCAGGAGTTGCGTAACGCCGTGTATGCCGGCCCGTTTGTAAGTGATGCAAAGCGCTACTTCTCCAAGACAAACTGCGCAGCCTACAACATGGGCAAGTACCTGTTGAACGGCTCGCCCATCCGTCAGGACTATTTGGAAACGGCATTGAAATGGATTGCCAACGCACAAAGTAAGCCCGGGCAGAAGGTGACGATTGAGAGTTATATGGCTCGTCATCAGCACGACCCGAATGCATCGCAACTCTGGCAATACTTCTCGGCTGTCGTCACATGGGTAACGGCAACGTTCGACTTGAAAAAACGCAAGGAGATTATGAAAGGAGTGGACTGGGGAGGACTCTATGACCGTTTTCACGACGAAGTGCTCGACAAAGCCGCGCTCGACCAGGAGATTGCGCATTTAGTCATTGACAGCGAGGTGCAGAACAAAAAGGGCATTTGCCCGTATGTACTGACACGCGACGAGCACCTGCTGGGTTTGCGTGCCTTTCCCGACGACATCAAACTGGCCGTCTATGAACGTCAGCACCACCGTTGCAACAATCCCGACTGTCCCAACAAGGACGTGGAGTTTGAGTTCAATCAGATGGAGGGCGACCATATTACTCCTTGGCGCGATGGAGGAAGAACCGTCATAGAAAACTGCCAAATGCTCTGCCGTGACTGTAACCGACGAAAAGGAGCAAAATAGAAGAATCGCACCCGTTGTTCTATACCATCAAATGAATAGCAAAGACCATTACAAAATTAAACTCCCAGGCTCCTTGACTCCCTAGAGTTTGTTTTTCTACAGAGAGGATGGAGGGTAAGGAGTTGTTTCGCGTATTTCGTGTTTTTTGATGTTTTTCGCGAAAAAAGGCCAACACTTACCTTTTTACCATTAACATTCAGGATAATAGCACGTTAGATAAGGTAAGTGTTGTTTAAACACTTACCTAACACTTACCTATCACCTACCTCAACACCTCATTTTTGCAGATTGTGTGGTTCGCTGATTTAGGTTGTCA
>DBYJ01000004.1:0-71924 GCA_002309805.1 Bacteroidales bacterium UBA1189
TTCGAGTTCAGCCAGGGCTTCACCGAACTGCACACCAAGAGCTACCAGGAGATTCTGGCCGGACGCGGTTTCCGCATCAGCGAGGCCCGGGGCTGCATCCAGACAGTGAGTGACATCCGCCATGCCACCCCCATCGGCCTCAAGGGCGACTACCACCCCCTGGCCAAACTGCCTCTCGCTCCCCACCCCTTCGGTTGGGACGACGTGAGGAGTTAAGAATTCAAACATTCACACGTATGCCCATCAGGATTTGTCACGTCACCAGCCTGCACCCCGCCAACGATGTACGGATATTCTATAAGGAATGCGTGTCGCTGGCAGACTCCTATGAGGTCTATCTCATTGCCCCGAATATCGCCGACGACACCTTGTGCGGCGTCCACCGCGTGGGCGTGCCCCTGCCCAAAGGACGACTGAAACGGCAGCTCTTCCTGGGTCGGGTGCTGCGCAAAGCCCTCGAAATCGATGCTGCGGTCTACCACCTCCACGACCCGGAGCTGCTCTCGCTGGGCGTCCGCCTGAAGAGGCACGGAAAGAAAGTGGTGTTCGACTCGCACGAGGATGTCCCCATGCAGATTCTCACCAAGGAATACCTGCCTCGCTGGAGTCGGAAGCCCTTGTCGGACATCTATGCCTTGTATGAGCGCCACTTCATGCGCCGCTACGACGCCCTCGTCACCGTTACGCCCAGCATCCTCGAGCGACTTGTGAGGATAAATAAAAACAGTGTGATGGTGACCAACTATCCCCCACTCAGTTCCCTTCCTTCAGCCCCTCCCCAGCCCTCCCCTGAAGGGGAGGGAGTCCACTATGTCTGCTTTGCCGGCGGGGTGGATGAGCGCTACATGCACAAATATGTCATCGAGAGCCTGCAATACACCCAGGCCCGCTATCTGCTTGCCGGTGCCTGCTTCATCCCTTCCTATATGGAAAAACTGAAGTCGCTGCCCGGCTGGGAGAGGGTCGACTACCAGGGGGTTCTTCCGCCCGAGCGGGTGGCGGAGCTCTATGCGCGGTCGGAGGTGGGCATCGTGCTGCTGGACTACCTGCCCAACGTGGGGTACCGCAAGGGGACTCTGGGGGTGCTGAAGATGTTTGAGTATATGATGGCAGGCATCCCTGTGGTCGCTACCGATATGGAGCTGTGGAAGGAGATCATTGAGGGGTATGAGTGTGGCATCTGTGTCGACCCGCATGATGTCCATGCCATCGCCGATGCCATCAACCGGCTCATCGACCATCCCGAAGAGGCCCGCCGGATGGGCGAGAACGGTCGCCGCGCCGTGGAAGAGAAATACAACTGGGAGACACAAAAACAGATTCTATTGAATCTGTATTGTGGCCTTTTGTCTAGGTAGTCCTAGGCGGCCCTAGGTTATCCTAGTCACTCACACATTTACACATTCACACATTCAAGCATTCACACACATGAACATCCTGATGATAAGCCACTATGCTGGCGCGCCGCAATACGGCATGGAGTTCCGCTCCTACTACATGGCCCGCGAATGGGTGCGTATGGGCCACCGGGTGACGGTCGTGGGTGCGGCATTCTCGCACCTGCGCAAGGCACAACCTCAAGTGGGACGCGAGACTTTGGAGGGAATAGAATACCTATGGCTGCCCACGACGCATTATGAAGACAATGGAGCCAAGCGTGTCGTCAGCATGTTCCAATTTGTGGCGCAGGTCTACAGGCACCGTCGCGAGTTGGTGGCCTTCCGCCCCGATGTGGTCATCGCCTCGTCGGTCTACACCTTCGACATCTATCCCTGCCATTATATCGCCCGCCGCACGGGAGCCAAACTCGTCTACGAGGTACACGACCTTTGGCCCCTTTCGGTGATGGTGATAGGCGGCTATTCGCCGCGCCATCCTTTCATCTGGCTCCTCCAGCGGGGCGAGAACTATGCCTACCGCCATTGCGACAAGGTGGTGTCGATGCTCGACAAGGCCTTCCCCCACATGCAGCGCCATGGCCTTACGGAGGACCGGTTCTGCTGCATCCCCAACGGGTTCTTGAAAGAGGAATGGGAGAATGCCGACAGCCACACGCTCCCCGACGAGCATGCCCGTCTCCTCGAGAGACTGCATGAGGAGGGGAAATGCATTGTGGGCTTCGCCGGCGGCCACACACAGTCGACGGCGATGGATGTCCTCATCGAGGCCGCCCGCGAATTGAAAGAGCGGAGCGACCTCGCCTTTGTCCTTGTCGGGGGCGGTCCTCAGAAAGCCGACCTGATGGCCCTGGCCGAGGGTTACGGCCTTGCCAATGTCCATTTCCTTCCCCCTGTCGACAAGAACTGCATCCCCCGCCTCTTGCAGGCATTCGACATCTGCTATGCCGGCGGCATCCACAGCAGCCTGCATCGCTACGGAACCTCGTTCAACAAGATTATCGACTATATGCTTGCCGCCAAGCCTATTCTCAAGTCGGTCGACGAGCCCGGCAGCGAGGTGGAACGCGCGGGGTGCGGCATTCAGGTCGAGGCCGAGAATGTCGGACAGGTGCGCGAGGCTGTCGAGCGCCTGGCTGCCATGAGCGCCGCAGAGCGTGCCGCCATGGGAGAGAAAGGTCGCCGCTATGCCGTTGCCAACCTCGAATACCACACCCTCTCCCAAAAGTTTATCGATAGCGTCTCATGAGCAACAACAATCCTTTCCAGGGACTGACGTGGCCGCAGCGGCTGACTTTCGCCGCTTTGTGCCTGGCCGTCGTCTCCATCGTCGCATGGTGGCGCATAGGTATCTACGCCTGCACCCTCCTCATCTGCGTCTCCCTCTTCAAAACCATCTTTTCCTCCGTCTCTTCCGATTCCGTGCATTCCGGCGGCGTTTTCGCCGCCGCCCCACGAGTCCGCCGTCCTCTGTTCTTCGCCATGCTGGCCTACTGGGGGCTCTACGCCGTGTCGGCCCTGGTCAGCCAGAACCATGCCGAGGGGTGGTATGTGGCTTTCATCAAGATTTACCTCTTGGCTTTCCCGCTGCTGTGTCTCATCGGCGACACACGCTACCTCACCCGTAGCCGCATTGCTTTTCTCTTCCATCTGCTCACGGCCACCCTCCTGCTCCGTTTCGCCGTCTGTCTGGTCATCAGTGGCATCCATCTCATCCAGGGGACTCCTCTCCGCACCGCCATGGGGTGGGAGATCGACCCCATGGGTCTGCATCACAACTACCTGGCCCTCTATATCAATATAGCCTTGGCGTTCCTCTATGCCTATTGGGTTTCCGACCGAAATCGGTCGGAAACTGCCGTTCCTCGTCGCGGGCCGAAACAGTTCCTGCCCTTTGTGGCGGCGGGAGTGGCGCTGGTCGCCTACCTGCTGCTCAGTGCCTCGCGGTCGGGGATTGTCGCGTTGGGCCTGATGTTCATCGCTGCTATGGTCCATCTGGTTTTCTTCCGCCGTCGCTATAAGGTTGCCCTCGCCGTCGTGCTTCTTTCCGCCGCTCTTGTCGCGGGACTCTATATCGCTGTGCCTTCCACATTTGCCCGCTTCGAGGCCCTCACACACTGGGGGGAGAACTATGTCCCCGACGACCGTGTCATCGCCTGGGAGTGCGGCCTCAAGGCCACCCGCGGCCACCTGCTGCTCGGTCATGGGAGCGGCGACTACCGCGCCGCGCTCGTCGAGTCCTTTGAGCAACGGGGCTATCGCCGGGCCATCGAGCAGGGCTACGACTCGCACAACGAATACATCGAGACTCTCATGGCCACGGGAATCGTGGGACTGGCGTTTTTGTTGCTCATGCTCTTCCTGCCGATGGCGCTGGCCTTCCGGCGCGAGAAGCGCGACATGCAGACGGTGCTGACCGTCATCGCCGTGGCTACAATGATATTTTTTGAAGTGATGCTGGGCAGGCAGATGGGCACCCAGTCCATCGCCCTTGTCTATTGCCTGTTGATATTAAAGTCGGCGGCCCCTGGCGAAATGCCGGGTCATGAGGATACTTGTCAGGTAGACGCACCCCATGACGACGGAATAGGCCGTCAGCGTGGCTTCGATGGTGCCGAAGAGGAGGTGTCCTAACCATATCGAGACCGTCGTCCCCGCCACATAGAGCACCTGCCACAGGAAGAACTGGCGCAGTTTGTCGGCCACGATGAAGAGGCCGCTCAGCGGATTGGCTATGAACGACAGCACCATGCAGGGGGCGAGAATTTGGGCATATTGTCCCGCCGTGTACCATTCACCCCCCAGCACTACCTGCATCAGCCAAGGCAGGAGCCACACGACCACCGCCAAAGCCCCGAAGCCCATGAGGGCCGTGAGGCGGAGCAGTTTGTCGTAGCTGCCCTTGCATTGGCCGCTCCGCACATACTCTTCGTTGGCCCGCTGCCGGTAGACATCGCCCAGCGAGTTGCCTATCACGGTGACGGGCAGGACGAACACCAGCATGGCCATGGAGAAGAAACCCGATTCGGCGGAACTGAAGAACGCTGTCAGAAGCAGCACAGGCATACTCTGCCCCAAGGTGTTGAGGAGTCGGCCAGGCATGTTGTAGAGCGGGAATTCCTTGTATTTGGCGGCACAGCCGACAATCCCCGACAGGCGCACGCGGCGGAATGTGGCGCCGTCCTTGAGGAATGCCCTCACGGCACACCCCACAGCCGAGACGACGCGCCCCGCCATGTCTCCCACGACAAGTCCCTGGCCCACAAGTCGGACGAATCCCAGGAACACCTTGCCCAGCGTGGTGGCCCCGGCATTGACCATTTTGTTGACCGACAAGGCCTTGAAATATTTCTCCCTCACGCACCATTCGTTATAGACGTTGAACACAAGAATGCTGAAAGCCGAGACGGGGCAGACGAAAAGCCAGCGGGCAAGGTCGGGCTCGCCAAGCCACATCGCCAGCCTGTCGCCCATGAGCCACTGCACCAGTGGCCATACCACCGCCAGAAGGAGAAATCCGAGGAGCACCGAGAGGGCGGCGAGATGGGCGGCCTCTTCTTTGTCCTTGGCCACCAGGATGCCGCTCTCATACTTGCCCGAGGCCAGTACCGACAGCACCGACACGATGGAGGTGATGACCGCCAGCAGGCCGAAATCGGCAGGGGTATAGATGCGGCCAAGGAGGGGGTAGAACAGTAGGGGCAGCACCTGGGCCACAGCCACCCCTCCCGAGAGGGTAAGACTGTTGCGGAGGAAGTCCGACGACGAGAGCTTCTGGCGCAGACGGCTCAGCATGTCGCCTCCTTCCCTTTGGGGATAAAGAATAGGGAGGCCAACAGCAGCACCAGTCCGCCATGGGTGAGAAGGGTGGTGAAGAGGGCGCTGTTGAGGAACGTATAGACCAGCAGGGCCACCAAACCGAAAAAGCGGGGATTGTCCATGACGGCACATTCAATCCTTATATATAAAGCACAGAGGGCGACGAAGAGGATGGCTCCGATATGGCCAAAGTTCATGAATCCGTCGCCGAGAACACCCGTGTTGCAGTTTGTCACCGCCTCGCTGCCATACATCACCTGTCCGATGACCCGCGAGGGCTCAAGGTCGTAGGGATAGTCAATCCAGTGGCCCAGGACACTGTGGGAGAGGTAGAGAGGATTCCCGTCGAAGAAGGAGAAATAATTGTCGCACACCAGAATGGGAATGAAGAAAAGGCGGCGGAGCACTATCGACTCGGGCAACAGGGCTCCCGTGGCGATATGCATGAGCGCGGTGGCTGCGCAGGCCAGCAGGAGTCCGTAGAGCACCACCCCCGCCTTGGCCCGCCAGTCCTTGAAAAAGAACATGGCCAGCACCACGGGAATGGCAAAGAAAATACTCTTCTGCGGGTTGAGGAGATAGAGAAACACCAGGGCACAGACACCGAGGAGAGTCATCCACCACGAGTGCTTCAGGTCGGTCAGGCCATAGACGATAAGCATGGGCAGTAGGACCATGCGCAGTGGTCCCAGGAGGTAGGCGGTGAGGAGGGTGTTCTTGGTCGCCACCTCTGCCCGGACATCATAGATTTCTTCTCCCATGCCGAGCAACGAGAAGTCAAGGTTCCATCCAAAGGCCAAAGGGAACGGGAGCAGACAAAGCAGACAGACCACCGGCAGCACCCATTTCCTCCAGTTCCCCTCCTTCGTGTATGGGTGCACCCCCCTGTACGCCCGGAGGAATCGGGGGAGTCCTCTCCCCTCCTTCAGGAGGGGTCGGGGGAGGCTACCATCATGGGTTTGCACCCAGAGGATGCGGCCCTCATCGCCTACCTGTGGGATGCAAGCGGGCACCGCGGCATACGCTTCAGCACGCTTGCCGCGTTGTACTTTCCCGAGGCACAGACACGGGGTGCTGCCGAAGCACGCCTCAGCTATGAGCTGCGCTGCTGCCACGGACTCACCGAAGCCCTCGAGCAGCTCCATCATCCCAAGAAATCCTCCCGATACACCTGCGCCCAGGTGCGCCAGATCTTCCTTCTCTACGGCAGTCCTGGGTGTTAAGGGTTAAAGGTTAAGGGTAAGGGTTAAAGGTTAGGGGTTAGGGGTTAAGGGTTAAAGGGTAAGGGTTAAGGGTTAAGGGTTAGGGGGTAAAGAGAATGTAAAAATGGGAGTTATGCGCTATGCGCAGGACGATAGATTCCTTTTCGGTATTCCGATGCATTCGTCCAAATCCCCGATTTTGTGAAATTTTGGTTAAACATCTATAACTTTTCGCCCAAATATTTGCATCTCTCAAAAAATACTCCGATCTTTGCACCAGCTCATCAACCAGGTTGTTGAAGGAGTTACGAGGCCGTTTGATTTTTCAGGCGGTCTTTGCTTT
Source organism: Bacteroidales bacterium UBA1189 (assembly GCA_002309805.1). Taxonomy (GTDB): domain Bacteria; phylum Bacteroidota; class Bacteroidia; order Bacteroidales; family Bacteroidaceae; genus UBA1189. Next base: position 6,762 of record DBYJ01000004.1, read on the forward strand.
TCTGTTATGACAACCTGTACATAATGTCCTTTACCAGTTCGTCGGGTGTCATCACCTTATCCTTACCAACAGAGTCCTTCCAAGCCAGATACTCTTTTTCCTTCTTTCTTAGCTGATGGGAATAGTCGGCATAAAAGGCCGTCCACAAAAGCACGAAGGTTTTTCTGACATCAAGGATTACGAAGTAGTTGTCGCCATCGTCAGTATCCAGCCATATACATACTCGATGCTTTCCGTTTCTCTCCTGTTCCCAGAATCTGATACCGTATTTTTCGACATTTTCAATCGTTGGTCTTGCCCAGGGCATACGCTCGCATCGTCTGAGGTCTGGCGTTCTGTCGGTCTCTATATCACCTTCATGCGTCATGTGATAGAAAGTGTAGGCACGTTCCTGAAATGCCGGATGGTACTTCATCTTTAGCTGATAACTGCCAAAAGTAGCCTTGTGTGTGATGAAGTCCCGTTCAAAAACGGCATAGACAGCATCGATGAAGAGCTGATAGTTCCCATGATAGTCCTCCAAACAAATTAGTTCTGGAAGTTGTTCCCTTGCTACTGCCATCTATGCCGTCCTCCCTTCCAAATAAAGATGTTCACCTTGTCTTCTTTGACAAGTGTTGATTTGGTCAGCGAATATCTCGATTTCTCACGAAGTTTCTCTATAAGCTGGAGTTTTGCCTTGCTCGTTGTCAAACCACGATGCACATAGCCAATCGCACCCGTCAGGAAATCAGCTAATCCCACCAGCTCAACTTCGTGTGAGCGTACTTGCTGAATCTTCTTTACCAGACGTTTGTCGTAGTCGTATGCATTGTTGCAGAGTATATCACGCAGTTTCTCAACTTTCTTCTCGCCTCTTGTATCCTTGGTGTCAATGAAGATGTTGTATTCATTTTGAGGGACAAGAATGGTTTTCAGCAAATCGAAGTACATCTTATAGTAGAACATATCGTGAGTCTGACCGAATGTTCCATGCTGCAACTCAGTTTTGTCACGTACTACCAGCACACGAAAATGAAGGTTCGAGTTATCGAAGAAATAGTCAAGAACATCCATATAGTACGCCAGTTTCGACTCAGAAACAGCATTCCATTTCAGTTCACAAGTTGGCTTCAGGCCGTTACGCACCTTTATGTCACGCAATCGCTTGAAAATCTCTTTCTTCTCTGATTCTGGACACCACACACATCCCCAAAGCATTGGTTTTATACCATCATGCTCCAAATGGCAACTCTCATCACAATATATGTTATATGTCATAATCACTCTGTTTGGATATTATCGCTGCAAAATTACAATTTTTCTTCCACAATCACATACCTTTACTGAATTATTTTGTATAATTTCTGCCCCAAGGGGCACTCAAACCAACAGAAACTATGTGAACGACATCAGCACGCTCGCCGCGCTGTACTTTCCCGAGGCTCAGCCCCGGAGTGTTAACGGATAATGGTTAGAAATTTTGAAAAAAAATTTTGCCGGACCGTGTCCTTGTTAAGTCGGCGTCAGGAAGTTGTCGTACCTTTGCAACGTCTAAGAGATCTTTTAGTGAACAGAGTACAGAGATCAGTGAACAGATGATAGTCTTGTATGCAGTGCACGGCAAACAAAACTATTTTTGACTTCGTCTTATCTTGTCGCGTTCAATGGTCTTTACACCCCCTTCGGTTCCCCCGTTATCGGGGGACAGAAACGGCAAAATGAGCAAGCTCTTTGCTCTCGCTGCTCCAAGATTTCTTAACTCTTAATTATTAACTCTTAACTAAATCAATCATGCCTATCACTTATCAAGTCATCAAGTGCACCAATCCCAAGGGTGCTGAGGGCGTCGATTACGCCACCAACCATGCCGTCAAGACCGGCGACTACGACTTCAAGTCCCTCACCGAGGACATCCAGTTTGCCACCACCGCCACCAAGGCCGACATCGTTGCCGTGCTGACCGCCGCCAAGGAGTTCATCAAGACGCACCTGCTCCAGGGCCAGCGCATCGTGCTCTCTGAGATCGGTGCCCTTCAGGCCAACATCAGCAGCAAGTGCTTCGCGCAGAGCGTCATCTCCACCGACTCCTTCGAGCCCTCCAGCTACATCAAGAAGGTAAACATCCGCTTCCGCCCCGAGGCCGACCTTCTCAAGTACGTCCGCATGAACCGCCAGCTGAAGCGCGTGCCGAGTGAGCTGCTGGCGTAAAACTCCGTGAGTGATCAGTGAACAGAGAACAGATAAATGTTTAGGAGAGTTATCAGTGATCAGTGAACAGTGGTCAGATGAATGTCCTTCATTCGAATCCTCTGCTATTATCTGTTCACTTTTCACTGATCTCTGTTCACTTTTTACTGATCTCTGTTGAGCTTTGTTCTTCTGCTGTCGCGATTCGACATAGATTGTGTGGGGCACATCTCTGCTCTCACTGCTCCAGCAGTTCACTGATCACTATTATCTATTCACTAATCACTAATCACTATTCACTATGCTAAAATCTCTTCCATGGAAAAAGATTCTCGAAATCCTTGTGGCCATACTGACGGCCATCATCGGTGCCCTGACGTTCCACAGCTGCCGCTGAGCCGTGCCGCACCCCCTCTAAGGACACTTGTCCTTGCCCTCATCGCCCTCGCCCTCCTGGGTTGAGGGCGTTTTTCCGCATCACTTGCAAAAGCCGGGTTTTTTTGAAAAAAACTAAACACTGGGTTTTACTGGTGAGCCATAAAAACAACTCATTTTTACTTCCGAAGCTTAAGTCATAATCGTTGTGTTGGCAATGATTTGCCAATTTTTTGTATTTTATCTTTGCATTTACAATTTTTATTTGTACCTTTGCAACCGAAATACATAAGACATATGACAATATGTGGACAGAACTCAGTGATACAGCCATATTGAAGAAGCTCGGAACCAGGGTGAAAGCCTATCGTATAGCAAAAGGAATGAAGCAGCAGGAACTGGCTGACGAGTCAGGTGTTGGTGTCAGTACCATCGCCAAGATTGAAAATGGGCAATCCGTTGCCCTCTCGCTACTTGTCACCGTCATGAGGACGCTTGGGTTACTGGAAAACTTCGACCTGCTTGTTCCTGAACAAAAGCCATCTCCCATAGAGTTGTTAAGAACGCAGGGGAAACAGGTGAAACGTGTAAGAACCAGAAAGGAATAGGCTATGGATCAGATACCTGTCATACAGATATATCTGTGGGGCAACCTGGTGGGAGCCCTGTCGTGGGATGATGAAAGGGGCTATGCAGATTTCCAGTTTGACGACCGTTTTCGCAGGTCTGGATTAGACATCGCACCCCTAATGATGCCATTGGCAGGAACCCGTGGCGTTGTCTCGTTTCCCACAAATGCAAGAACGAAGTGTTTCAGCGGCCTTCCTGGTTTGATAGCCGACGCCCTTCCCGATAAGTTTGGTAGCCAACTCATCACGGAATGGTTCGCCCAGCAAGGCAAGACAGAGGACATGATTACTCCGCTCGACCGTCTGTGCTATGTTGGCAAACGAGCAATGGGCGCCTTGGAGTTTGTACCCGCCGCCCATGTGAAGGGCGTAAACGAATCGACAGAAATCTTCATTCGGGAACTGATGGCATTGTCTGAGTCCATCTTCAAGGAACGGAGCAAGTTTCAGGAACTGATTCGGCAGAACGACAAGTCGATTCTCGACATCCTTAAAGTCGGGACGTCTGCTGGCGGTGCGAAGCCAAAGGCAATTATTGCATTCAATGAAGAAACAGGAGAAGTGCGCTCAGGCCAGGTGCCTGCACCTGAGGGTTTTTCATATTGGCTGTTGAAGTTCGATGGAGGCTCTTATAGTGAGCACAATGAGATAACCGATAATCCACAAGGCATCGGAAACATAGAATATGCCTACTACAAGATGGCTACTGCCTGCGGCATCACCATGTCGGAATGTCGTTTGTTACAGGAAGGCGACTGCAACCATTTCATGACCCGTCGTTTTGACAGAACACCCTCAGGAGAGAAAATTCACATGCAGACGGCTGCCGGCATCGCCCATTTAGACAGGGACGTGCGCCATTCGTACGAAGAGTTGTTTGGCGTATTGCGACGACTGGAGTTGAACTATAAGGACTTCGAGCAACTATACCGCCGAATGGTGTTCAATGTCATAGCACGTAACCACGATGACCACACCAAGAATTTTTCTTTCCTCATGGATAAGACTGGTCATTGGTCGTTTGCTCCTGCATACGACATCTGCTACTCGTACAACCCTGCTGGACGATGGACAAGCCGTCACCAGCTTTCACTCAACAGCAAGACCGATGATTTCACGCGGAAGGATTTGTTGGCTGTAGCACAGAACATCGGCATACGCGATGCCAACCACATCATTGAGAAGGTTCGTTCATCTGTCGCTTCTTGGCCTGACACAGCAAAAGATTGTGGAGTAAGACCAGAGCACATCGAAGCTATCGGTAAAACTCTGCTGCTGAATATCTAAGTATTTCAGCTTCCAGAAAACAAGAAAAACTGTTGTGCAGCAATCATCTTAACAAGGATGATAAGCTGTTGTTATTGTGGCACTATTCGTTTTTTAGACTTGAAAAGCCGGGGTTTTTGCTCACGAAGTATGTGATGTCTCTGCAAGAGATAAAGATGTGAGGTAGTTGTTTTACCTAAATGTTGCATTTAAGGGAAAAGAGCCTCCTCGCATCTGGCAAGGACTAAAAGTCCGACACATACTGCGTGAGGTTTTTATGGTTTTTGTAAAAAACTAATCAAAGAGGCTTACGGGTGAGGGCGTTTTTCAAGCCTGCAAGAAAAAAGAATAAGGTTGCAGCATTGACAGAGGGAGCAGGCTTTTTATATAGTTCAGTTTATAAAAATGGCTCATTTTGTAAATCAAACTTTATAAGATGGTTTTTTCTAAATGAATGGCCGTGTCCGTTGCAATCCCTGTTATTCCCTTTGAAGTGGACTTGTAGCTTCTTCCTTTTTTCTGAAGCTGGGGATTGAAAATCCCCTTCTCACCGCAGCCGGATTACAAATCCGCCTGAACGGGCAACGTTCATTCAAAAGGGAGTCATAGCCTTCTCTTATGTATTGTCAGATATTATCTTTTTGTTTCAGAAGCATCTCGCCGCCATTCTTTAAAAGTAGTAGAATGAGTAACAGAAATGCGAGCTTTTTCCAGAAGACCTAATAGCTGGTTATAAGTAGAGTGATTTTGGAAAGATGCAAGATACACTCCGTTCTCCTGTTCATAGAATGTTATGCTAGTTCCTTTTGGTAGGAAAGACATTACAGCAGGCCATAGGATTACCTGTAAATTTGGTTCGCCGAGATAGCTTATCGTTAACATAAAGTGCTCTTCATGAGAATAATTCTTTAACATTGTTGTATTATACTCCTTCAGTCTTTTCATTGCATCTGGCTTCAATACGGAGATAGCCATAAAAGAGTCTTCTATATAAACAGAGTCAATAATACAGAACTCTGCAATTTCAGTCACATCTAAATACGGCTCTTCAGATGTGTTTACCCATTTTTCTTTTAGAACATCGTTTTTACAGCAACTTATAATAAGAATAGTAATAGAGATTAAAGGAAAAAAAAACTTTTTCATAGTGTTTTTTATATTTTTTATTATTCAATTTTAATTAGAAATCTGATTAAGAATGAGAGATGATAGACGAATCCAGTCCCCTTCATAAGGCATAAATACATTTTCTTTTTCAATGCATCCTCTAAAAGAAATCTCTTTCAAATATTCGTAATTGGATGGTAATACCTCACTCATCAAAAAACAAGCGAATAACTCTTTTTCAAAAACTTTTTCAATAATACAAGGCAAGACAATATCAATATTATTACTCACAAATGAGTAGAGTTTATGATATTCAGGGCATTTCATGAGATCTTTAGGATTACTGACAAAAGAAAGAGGTGCTAATGAACAAACATAAGTCCATTGTTCAAACAGATAATTAAAGTCTTTAATTACATCTTTTGGAATTGTTGTAAGAACTTCTTTCAATTTATTTTTGTCATTACTATTAATCTCGATTTGTTCAATTGTTATTTTAGCCTTTGAGTGTTTTTCTGTTGGAATAGGTCTATAATAATATAAGATAGTCCCATATGTGTTACATTCTAACGCATCTCTTGGGTGAAAAAGACGACGGCTGCTCCAACCGGCTTTACTTTCCCATCCATATCCGTGCGGATAGATAGAATTAGAATTATTACGTATAGAGGCATGCGTTAAATGTGAATCGCTATATCCCCAAAGAGCAACTGCCGCATTACTTTCGTTTGCACCTACCCGAGTGTAACCACGCCATGCGAAATAGTTATCAAAACTTTCTAAGTCATTGGAAACATTATAATTAAATGGGTACATAGTAGGGGGCCACACATAAGTCAGCAAATCCCCCGCCCACCCAATACAATTATAATCATCTGAGTATTCCCCTGAACATATTGCATCATAATAATTTAAGTCGGGAAAACCTGACATATCTGGGAAAAACGGCAATCCCAAATAAACATCACAAGTTCCAGTCGGTGAGTTAGAGGCAGATTTAAAGATATGCGCCTCGGGGATGCTGCTCGTAGAACTTGCAAGTATTCTTGCATTTTTGTCCCAAATATAATCACCATTAAAAGGAAAATCGTCATTCCTATATCCTATGGGAGAAGGGTCGGACGTTCCATTCTCCAAAAAAAGAATGGGATCAACTCCATTTGTGTTACAACAAGTAAAGTAATTCAAACTTCCCGAAAAATAAGGAGCTTCCATTTGTATATTATACCCAGAAACCGCAACATAAGGATAAGTGGTGGGTGTATTGTTACCCTTTTTCAACGTAAGCGTTGCGACACATGCTGAATTATTATTCCATTTTCTTAAATGTACATAAGTTGTTCCTTGAGGAATGGTTGTCGAGAACGTTACGTTGCTTGTTGGCAAACACAAATGAGACATAATCGCCCCAGAATTCTCATGATAAATATCGACAACAACAGCTCCTGTTGCCGAGGATATCGTAACGGTTAATGTCGTTGAAGTAGAACTATAGACAGTTTTTGTTGTTGTATAATTAACAGGGCAGTTCAATTCATATTGATATTGCATGGCTGCTGTATAGGGCGACGGAACAAGAATTGAACTTTCAGATCTTGTTTCAAGAAAAGAATTATCTAAATAACCGCTCGGCTTATATTCTGAAACGATATCATTCATCATCCTGTCATATTCAAAAGAAGGAATAAAACACTCCTTCACATCTAATGCGCCATTTATCGTTTCAATTTCAGGAAGCTCATCAAGTGAAGAATAAAAACCGATTATATTTTTGCCCTTCACAAGTGGTACAGGAATCCTCGTCCCTTGATTCGAACAAAAATAAACGCTTTGCCAACCTTCGATATGTGGAACAAACTTTCCTTCGACAGGAATATCATTACATACAAAAGAATACTCTGCATTGTTAGCAGGCATTATCCAAAGGCCCAAATAGTAATCATTAGTTTCAGGCGCAAAGACTTCGAAAAGTTGCATTTCTTTTTCATTGTAAAATCCGATACCAGATTTTGCAAATTGAATATCTCCAGTATTGTTCTCGCTCCTGCTTATTGCCTTATAAGTGTCAGGAGCATAGTTCGTCTCTTGACGAATGATGCCCTCATCACAATTTTCCTGATTGCAGGAAACCATAACTAACAGCAAAAGAGTTGCTGCAAAAATAGTGCTTTTTTTCATAATTGTAATTACTTTAGATGGTTTTTCCGTTTTGATGTCGCTATAAGCAAAGAGGAAAACGATACACTCTATGAGAAACCGCAAGCGAACCGCGGTCTCTCATAGAGTGAGTTTGGTATGCTGCATTACTTCACCAGCACCTTCTTCCCGTTGCGGATAAGGATGCCCTTCTGCGTGCCATCCACAGGACGGCCCTGCAGGTCGTAGAGGCGTTCGGCAGATTCGGCATCCAGCGTGGCAGACGTGACGCCTGTCTCACCACCATGTACCGCTTCGCCTGTGGGCTCTTCCTCTATCACCTTGAAGTTCTTCCAATAAGAGGCCTTCTCGTAGAATGCCTTACTGCCCTGGGGGACATGCAAGGTGCAGTTGTAGTTGAATGTCTTTTCACCGATTGTAAAGGGCTTTATCGCGTTGCAATAGATATGGCCCGTACGAGGCATGTCCTTGAAAGCCTCATCGCCAATCTTGGCCATACCCTCAGGCAGGGTAATGGATGCTAGGGCTGTGCAGCCTGCGAAGGCCTCAACCCCTATGTTTGTGACGGCCTCTGGGAACACAATCGATGTTAACCTCTGACAACCACGGAAAGCAAAATTATCTATTTGTTTGAGTTTCTTGGGCAGTTCCATGTCCATTAAGGTCGTACAATTCTGAAAGGCAGATTCTCCAATGTATGTGACATTGTCAGGAATTTCAATATAGGGTAAGCCAGTACAGCCGCCGAAGGCATTGTGTTCGATTGTCTTTAAGCTGCTCGGAAGCGTGACGGCAGAAAGTTCTTTACAGCCAGATAGGACTCCGTCGTTTAACACCGTTACGCCTTCGGGTATTACAATACAGGACAATTTGAAACAGTCGCCGAAAGCTCCGCCTCCTATTTCGGTAACGCTCTCGGGGATGTTGATTTTCCGAAGATTATCGCAATATGCGAAAGCAAGACTACCAATGGATGTGATCGTATTCGGGAGAGAGACCGACTGCAGATAATAGCAATACCTGAACGAACTACGCCCAATCTCATTTACCTGATACGTCATTCCCTCGTAAGTAAGTTCTGAAGGAATGACCACATCTAGCGGATAGTCCCGCTCATAAATCATCCAGCCCATCCTATGCGTGACCGTCCTGCCGTTCTGGATACAATAATCGGGCTTTACGGTATTCGCATATCCTTTATTCAGCCGATAATACGTACTATCGATGTACACATACTGACCTTCGGGCCAATGCGTCTTGAATTCGAATTCTCCTCTCCACCAGCATTTGTTCCAGAAAACGTTCAACGTATAATGCCCGTTGGGGAATCCGAGAAAATTTAGCTGGATGTCAATTGAAGGACGGCTAATATCCTTTTTGTAAACGATATCATTGTTTTCTCCCATGATGACAACCGTTGTGGAATCGCGTTTCCCCAATATGGCAAGGCGTTGGTAATAAAAGGGATCTATATGACCCACGAAAATGGCATCATCACTCGATATCCATGCCTTCAGGCTGTCGACAGGCTGGCCGTCATCGTTCAACAACTCGATATCTTTCTGCCCATCCCAGTTATTCCACCAACTATCATTGGTGGTCTGCGCATGAACAGTTCCTGCAAATAACAGCAGAGTAAGAAGGAAATAAAAACATTTTTTCATAATACATCCTTTTTAAATTATGTGACAATAAATAATATTAGTATAAAACCATTATTCAACAGGAACAGGCGGAGCAACGTATTGGTTGGGGATGACCTTCAAAGATGGATCTCCGAAATAATTCAATGTCAGCAGTATGTAGCTCGCTGCGCTTCCAAACTGGTACCGCATATTTTGGGCTGAAAGATAACATAGTACTCCAAAGTTTCTCGTACCTGAAGAATAGGTTGCCAACATATTGTTGAATTCTAATTCTGCTGTTATGAGTTCATAATACGGAGCATTGAGAGAAGAGGCATAAACCCCTATTGCACCTCTTGGGGTATCACCATTGCGGGCTGTCAACCACGTTTCTGCAAAACAGGGGGGAGTGGCATAATAACCGTATGTGAAACAGCCCACATCGGGCGCAGCATTATAGATGAAAGGCAATTTATTGTCATTTGCTAAGCTTTCGATATTGGCCGTGGTGAAGTAGGGGAACCAATATCTTATATGACCACGTCCAATGTAATTAACCACAAATGCTCCTTGATTGATGGCACTGCTGATAGCAGAATTCATGGCCGTATATCCAGAATAATCGCTACTGTGTACACTCACATTTATCCCCGTACCGTAGGTGGAACAGGAAAGCATGCCCATGATGGAGTCTATGTATTCATAAGGGGTTTTGGGCGCATTATAACCCTGTATATTTGAAAAGTCATCACTAATCCCTATGCTCCGATGTTGCCAGGATTGCACGGATTGATTCTCGTAAACAATTGTTCTCAAAGCCATTGTCTGCACTTCTTTGCAGTTTCTAGCACTAAAGCGGCCAATATAAATATCAGGGATAGAATCACTGCCTGAAACCAGTGCATAGAATGTGTCTGACCCTCCATCGTGATTTGGGATGTTTTCATCATCGACCATTATAGTTGGAACTCGATTAATATCGCCGACAAGAAGCACGTAGGTCAAACTATCATTAACATTATAATCGCGTTGAATGAAAGTACGTACATTATCTGCTGTCGTTCCGACCTGGCTCATTTTCACTAGTCGTGTCTTGATACCCAAACTATCTTTATGAGCCCTGAAATTGGTCATGTCAGTAGCAAACGAGTCGCAACAAATGATAAGCATATTTTCTTTTGGAGGAGGAACCTTCACACCTTTATCTTCTCCTGTTTTTATAGGTGGCAAAGTATTCAAAGTGGAAGCTGCCATCACATCATAGTTGATGAACTGAGCCCTGAAGAGTTCTTCCATCGATTTGTCAATCGTATGGCGGACACCCGACGTCAGCACATTCCGAGTGTCTGTGCCCGAGAACGACACCTCTACCTCCATCTTCTTATAGACGCGCAGGATGCCGGTAACAGGGTTGTACTGGAAGGGATGCAACCGCACCACGCTGCCGCGTATATCGCGCATCAGGAAAGGTGCATCCGCTGAGACTAATTGTGAAGGATAGAAAGCATCTTTCTCATAGACTTCAGAAAACGTGTAGGGTACGGTCGAAGGATCCGTCCTACTTAATATACTTCCTTTGGAAGGAGCCACCGGCAGAGTGATGTCTTCATACTCTGCATTCACTACCCGCACGTTGCAGGCTGAGGTCTGGGGAATGACCACGCTGTATGCATACTCGGGAAGGTCGGGATTTCCCTTCTGCAACATGCTATGCGCATCGCGAGCCGTAATGGAGAAATAGTCTTTTCCTTCGATGGAAACGGCATTTTTTGCATAGTTGCCTACCTCCAGCTCCATAACCAGTGAGCTCTCGGAAGAGGACAGCACCTTCATGCCGTTCACATTCAAAGATTCTATTGCTGCACGCGTCTGCTCGTTCCATGCAAAGTTTTCGGGAGAGAGGTTCAGGCTCTCTTCCTTACAGGAAAACAAGATCAGCAGGGTTGCCGCGAATAAGAGACTGAATAATGATAGCTTTTTCATGATAAACAGATTACGATGTTAAAATCATTCTTCTTCAATCACGAATTCTCCCCACCACCATTTGCCAAAAGCATAGATGCGGAGCACATAGTTTCCTTCGCCGATATTTTCGTCTTCCATATCAATTATTAGCTGAAGTGTGGACGAAAAACTGTCAGAATAGACAACGGCATTAGTGTTTTGGTCACTGACAACAACTTGCGAAGCCGTGGCTTCTGAAAAATCAATGGTCAAGACTGAACCATCAAGAGAGGCTGTCGGTATCTCTACAAAGGAACGTGGTCCTCCTTGACTTAATGAGTCCACTGGCTCTAAAAGAATAGTACCATTACCTGTTTGTGCAAAAGCATTTCCCCAAACAGATACTAAAAAAACGCAACAAATAAAAAGAACTTTTTTCATCATAGCTATGGCTCACTTTTTAATGGTTAATACTTTTTTGCGCACAAAGTTAGTGCGCTCAAAAGAAAAAACCATGAAAAAAATCTAACAAGAATCTAACAATTTGCCCTAAAAAGGCAATTTGGGGCGTTCTGAGCAGAGAACCAAAGTGTCAGGACTTGGGAGTCGAGGCAGAAAAGACGAAATCGCTCCAACTGTTGCTCAGACGTTTCTTTATTCGGCTGCGTCGCATATAAACGGCATCGGCAGAAATACGGCAAACGTATGCTATCTGATTTGTCTTAAAACCAAGTAACGTCATGGCACAGAATTGTGCTTCTTGATCGGTGAGGCCTTCGTTATCCCTGAACATATCCAACAACATATCTACAAAGAGATCGTTCAGATATTGTTCGAACTGGCTGGCCTCAGCAACAGGCATATACAATCCGCCTCTCATTTCTGACGAGTGTTTATTGAAATAGCGTTTCCATTCACTGGATTCATAGCGTTTCTGGTAAATGGCAATGCGTTCTTTCTGGACATCGATTGGAGGCGAAGCGGGCATGCTGCCGCTCTGCGAGGTAAGAACGGTTTGGGCAATCTGCCGTTGTTTGATGGCATTCAGGGCTTCTTCGTATTTCAGTCTTTCGTTTTTGTGCTTTCGGTCGTTAAGAAGAATCGCAATACAAGCCACGAAAAGCAGGAAAACGAACAGGATGCCCCACGTCCAGTAAAGACGCGAGCGCTGCACGGCCAGCTCGCGGTCGTGGAGTTCCACCACATGGTTGTTTTCAATGTCGCTAATCTCTTTGTCCCTGCGGATTCTGTTGACGGAATCCGCATAAGCCATGTAGTGCTGGAAATAAACATCCGATGAATCTGTCTGGTTTAGGGCCAGCGAGAGTTCAGTCAACCTTTTGTAGGTTTCGCAGTAAGTGCGGGCATCCTCCTTGCATGCCAATACCTTTTTATAATAGTAAAAGGCAGAGTCCAATTCGTTTTCATGCAAAAGAATGTCGGCCTTCACATGATAGGCTGCACCGATGTTCTCCTTTTGTCTATACCCTGCTATATAGCTGTTAATGTACTCCCCTGCTCTTGCATAGTCCTCTTTTAAATAGGCATTCAGTTTAGCTAACTGGAACAGGGCATTAGCATGGTAGTCCTTATTTTTAATATTTATATAGGGATTGTAAATGACCCTTAGAAAGAATGGCTCAGCCTCTTCTGCTTTCTCCATGTATAAATACGTCCTTCCTAAATTTATGTCCGCATAACCGATATTAACGGAGTCTGACTGACAGGCATCCGAACAGCGGTAATGTAAGAAAGCATCAAGGGCTTCATTTTTCTTTTCATGTTTAAGATAAAGCTTTCCCAATTCATAAAAGCTATAAGCATAATACTTGTTTGTCGTATCGGGGAAGAGTGTAGTAGCACGAAGAAAGGCATCAATGGCATCCAGGTCGCGACTCATATCGGAGTAGGTGCAGCCGAGGTAGTATTGTGCGAGGGCGGCACGCTGCGTCTTGCGACGGGTGCCATAGTAGCTCGTGGCAATAAGGGGGAGGGAATCGGAGGTCAGGCGGACGTAGCATTTATAATCAGCCTGCGTGCGAAGGAGAGCGTAGAGAGCGGACTCCTTTTTGGATTGAAGATTGAAGATTGAAAATTGAAGATTTTTTCCCGTCTTCTGGCCTGCCTCTTCCGCAGGATAATCCCTAATCTTCAACATTGAATCTTCAATCTCCATGAGTACCGCTCGTGCTTCGCGCGGGTCTGTCTCCATGAGGGCTTCGGCACGGAGCAGGGCGTCGTGGAACGCGGTACGACGGCACGACGAAAGACCGACTGCCACCATCACCAGCAGGGCCATTTTCACTAGGAAACTGCGCTTACTTCTTTTCATCCTGACTTTTTCCGTGCGAAGGTACGGCGTACTGCGAAAAAATGCAAGCATACAGCCGATTTTTTCTCATCCATTCGGATAACAAAAGACATGTTATTGACGCAAAAAACAAGACAAAACTTCATCGAATTGGGACTTAGGAATTATATAATGAAGAATGAAAAATGATGAATGAAAAATAAATAGCATTGCAATCGGAACGCTGCATACGGGACATTTTATTTTTCATTTTTCATTCTTCATTTTTCATTAAAAAAAGTTCTTCAATCTGCTCCATAGGCAGCGAAAAAGGGAATTTTTCCCTTTTACCTTTGCCCAATCACTTTTTTTCCCTATCTTCGCGGCCAATATGAAAAAGAGTATCCTTTTGATGATGCTGTCGGCCCTCGTGGGGACGGCAGCAGTGTGGGGACAGAAGTCCTTTACGGTGAGCGGCTATGTGACGGATGCCGTGAGTGAGGAGACGCTCATCAGCGCCACGGTGCTCGACCTGCGCAGCGGCCTGGGAGCGGTGACGAACGCCTACGGCTTCTACTCGCTGACGCTGCCTGAAGGCGAGGTGGAACTGGTGACACGCTACATAGGCTACCGCAGCCGCACAGACGCCTTCCGCCTGGAGGGCGACACCGTGCTGGCGCTGCCCCTGACGGCCATGGCCGAACTGGACGAGGTGGAGATCATCGGCAACCGCCTGGACCTGGGCGTCACCGGCTCGCAGATGAGCGCCATCGACATCCCCGTGGAACAAATCAAGGCTGTGCCGGCCATGTTCGGCGAGACGGACGTGCTGAAGGCCCTGCAGCTGCTGCCTGGTGTACAGAACGGCAGCGAGGGCTCGGCAGGGCTCTACGTACGCGGCGGAGCACCCGACGAGAACCTGCTGCTGCTCGACGGTGTGCCAGTGTATAACGTCAACCACATGTTCGGCCTCTTCAGCGTCTTCAACCCCGATGCCATCAAGAACGTCACCCTCTACAAGGGCAGCTTCCCCGCCCACTACTGCGGGCGTCTGAGCAGCGTGGTGGACATCCGCATGAAGGACGGCGACATGTACAAGTGGCACGGCGACGTGGCGCTGGGCTTCGTCTCTTCGAAGGTGAACGTCGAGGGCCCCATCGTGAAGGGAAAGACATCCGTCAACATCAGTGCCCGCCGCACCTACAGCGACATCTTCCTCAACACCGCCCTCTGGGGTGCCGACCTCATCGACAGGGAGATTGACCTGCACGGCGCCATGATGGGCTACTACTTCGACGACCTGAACGTGAAGCTCAACCATAAGTTCAGCGACCGAGACCGCCTCTACGTCAGCTGGTACAGCGGAGTGGACAACATCTATTTCCGTCTGCGCGAGCGCGAGGGACGCGACTACACGCAGAAGACGCGCTTCGGCTGGAACTGGGGCAACATGGTGGGTGCCGTCCGCTGGAACCACGTCATCAGCCCGCGCCTGTTCATGGACGTCAGCGCCAACTACACCCAGTACCGCCATCACATGGGCATCAAGCTCGATGAGCAGGACAAGGAGAGCAAGCTGACGCAGCACATGGAGATCAACATGCGCTCGGGCATCTTCGACGAGACGGCCCGTGCCGACTTCCACTGGAGCCCCACCCCGCAGCACGAGGTGCGCTTCGGCACCTTCTACACCCACCACCTCTTCCGCCCCGACGTAGCCACGGTGGCCTTCCGCTACAAGCAGGAGCAGACAGCCGATGCCGATGCCCACGAGGAGAACGTGAACGAGCGCTCAGGGCAGAAGGATATCGACGCCCACGAGGCACAAGCCTATTTCGAGGACAACATCACGCTGTGGGACGTGGTGAAGGTGAATGCCGGCCTGAGCACCTCGTTCTTCTACGTAGGCGGACGCAGCTACTTCTCGCCCGAGCCCCGACTGAGCGGGCGCGTGCTGCTGGCTGACGACCTCTCGCTGAAGGCGGGCTATGCCTACATGAGCCAGTACGTCCATCTGCTCTCGAACAACAGCCTCTCGCTGCCCACCGACCTCTGGGTGCCCGTCACCGAGCGCATCCTACCCGAGAAGGCTCACCAGTGGGCACTCGGACTGTTCTATAACCTCAAGGACTACTGCGACCTCAGCCTCGAGGGGTACTACAAGCGCTCGAACAACCTGCTGGAGTACCGCGAGGGCGTGAGCTTCATGTCCGGCAGCACCGACTGGCAGGACAAGGTGGCCATGGGACGCGGCTGGAGCTACGGCGTGGAGCTGATGGCGCAGCGCTCGGTGGGCAAGCTCAACGGCTGGGTGGCCTACACGTGGAGCCACACGCGCCGACTCTTCGACCGCCCCGATATGGTGCTCAACAACGGACGCCCCTTCAACGCTAAATACGACCGTCGGCACGAGGTGGACATCACGGGCAACTACAAGTTCTCCGACCGCTTCGACCTCAGCGCCACATGGGTCTATGCCACAGGCAACTGCGGCACCGTCTATACGCAATACTTCCTCTCGCCCAGCGAGGGGGACGGCTGGTACACCACACTCGGCTATTCGCCTGAGCGCAACAACTTCCGCCTGAACCCCTACCACCGCCTCGACCTCGGACTGAACTTCCACCGCACGCTGGCCAAACGCATACTGCGTACGCTGAACATCAGCGTCTATAACGCCTACAACCACAACAACCCCTTCCTCATCTACACTGACGAGGAGTACAATTCCGACAACAACACGTGGCGCACCACCCTCAAGCAGGTCGCCCTCTTCCCCATCATACCTACCATCAGCTACGGACTGAAGTTTTAGTACATAGTTAAGAGTTAAGAGTTAAGAATTAAGAGTTAAGAATTCATAGTTCATAGTTAAGAGAAATGCGAAAGAAAAATATAGAAGTTCGAACGACAGGTCACCCCTCCTTTAGGAGGGGATGGGGGAGGCTTTTACTCACTCTGGCCATCATCTTTACCTCTTGCGAGAAGGAAATCACCTATCACGGCCCCGACGAGCAGCCCATGCTGGTGGTGAACATCGTTGGCGAAGCGGGTGCGCCCCTCGTCGTAGAGGTTTCACGCAGTGTCTTCTTCCTCAAAGTCAGCGAGGAGGACACCGACGACCTCAACTTGAAGGATGCCATCGTCAACCTCTCCATCAACGGCACAAGCGCTGCCCTTGCCTACGACCCCGACTATGAGGCCTACCTCGACTCACGCCCCATCCACGAGGGCGATGCCGTCTCCGTCACCGTCACCCACCCCACCTACGGCAAGGCTACGGCATCGATGACCGTCCCCATAGCCGCCCGCGCCCACTTCGACAGCCGCACGACAACCTACATCCCCAAGGACTCCACGGAAAGCGCCTACGGCTCAGGCTATCATTTCGTCCTTGGCTCGCGTACCGACTCCGTCTGGCACGCCAGCCTGGTTATTGACGACGTAGAGGGCACAACGGGTTACTACCGCCTTACCATCGACCCCACCTATACGTTCCGCCTCTCCGACGGCCCCGGCATCTATTTCATCGGCTACAACAGCTACGATGGCGAATACGAGGAGAACGACGACGGCTCCTACACCATCGAGGCGAATCTCTCCTACAGCCTGCCCTCCTCGACGAAATACGTGCTTGATGCCAACGACACCGACCCGCTGGAGGAATTCATCGGCATGATTCCCGGAATGAGCGAAGACGATGGTGATCGCTACTATGCCGAGCCGACGTCCTACCTCTTTACCGGCGACTACTTCAACGCCGAGGGCAGCACGGCTATCACCTTCGATCTCTATTTGCACACTCCCTCGTGGGGTGGCGGCAGGGATTATTTCTACCACCCCGACTGGCACTATACCAGCAGTGTCTTTTATGGCGATTACTATGATCCTTCAGAGGAACAGGACTATGGCAATCCGTGGGACTACATCGGCCGTGACTTCGTCTATACCGTCAATGCCACGCTGGAAACGCTGACGCCCGAATACTACTACTACCTGAAGTCCGTCGAGAAATACGACGGTGCCACATGGTCGCCCTTCTCCGAGCCCGTACAGATTACCTGCAACATCGATGGCGGCATCGGCATCATGGCTTCTACCTCGGCTCGCAGCTTCTCCGTCTCACGGCCCTACACGTTTAAAATTGAAAAATATAATAATAAACAGTAAACCGATGAAAAAGCTCCTTCTTCTCCTTCTCTCAGGGCTGAGCCTGGGCATCAGCGCTCAGGGTACCCTCGACGACTACAACCGCGCCTACGGGATGCGCAGCCGCTTCGGCAACGACAAAGTATTGAACTCCAGCATCGAGCCTCACTGGCTGGGCAAAAGCCACTCCTTCTGGTACATCCACCGCAATGCCGAAAAGGGCTCCAACGACTACCTTCTCGTCAATGCCGACAAGGGCACCTCGAAACCCCTCTTCGATGCCACTAAACTGGCAAAACTGCTCTCCAAAGAGACCAAGCAGCAGGTGAAGGCAGATAAGCTGGACCTGCAGCGCCTCCGCGTGAGCGAGAAGGGCGACACCCTCTGGTTCGCTTCTTCCGGCAAGAATTGGATATACCTCATCAACAAAGGCAAGCTTACGGCTGAAGCGGCTCAGCCCTCTCCCTTCGGACGTGGCAATTTCCGCGGCAGTCAGCAGCCTCAGCGCCACTGGATGGAGGTCGATGACGAGAAGGGCGGGAACGAGGTTCCCTCGCCTGACGGCAAGTGGGTGGCCTTCATCCGCGACGCCAACGTCTGGGTGCGCCCTGCCCGAGGCGGCAATGCCCGTGCCCTCAGCATCGACGGCACGCTGGCGAACTACTACTCCTCATGGCTGCGCTGGTCGCCCGACAGCCGTTATGTGGCTGCCAACAAAATACGCCCCGTAGCCGAGAAGCGCTACGTCTATTATGTGGAATCGTCGCCTGCCGACCAGAGCCAGCCCAAGCTGCACAAGCAGGAGTATGCCAAACCCGGCGACGACCTCATGCAGAAGACGCCCTGCCTCTTCGAGGTGGAAACAGGACGTGCCATCATCCCCTCAACGGAGCTCTTCACCAATCAATATGACCTGAACGGCCCCACATGGAATGAGGACAGCCACGCCGTGCGCTTCGAATTCAACGCCCGCGGACATCAGGTGTACCGTCTGCTGGAGCTTTCTGCCGAGACGGGCAAGGTGCGCACACTGGCTGAGGAGACAAGCGACAAGTACGTCAACTATCCCCGCCTCTGGAACCGCTTCCTGAAGGACGGCAAGCGCTTCATCTGGAGCAGCGAACGTGATGGCTGGCAGCATCTCTACCTCTACGACCGTGCTACGGGAAAGCCCATCAACCAAATCACAAAAGGAGAGTGGTACGTCCGGCAGGTGCTCCACGTGGACGAGGAGAACGAAGTCATCTACTTCACGGCAAACGGAGTCCATGCAGCTCCCTACGGTGCTGCCTCAGGCGAAGACCCCTATTTCATCCACTACTACCGCATCCGCTTCGACGGCTCCGATATGACTGACCTGACGCCCACAGAGGGACATCATCGCGCCGTATTCAGCAACGACTACGCGTACCTCATTGATACATGGTCCACCGTGGCTGAAGCTCCGCAGACGGTATTGCGCAGCGCCAAGGACGGCAGCGTAGTGAAAGAGCTGGAGAAGGCTGACATCAGCAAGCTCTTGGAGGCTGGCTGGAAGGCTCCCGAAGTATTTGTGGCACCAGGACGCGACGGCAAGACGAACATGTGGGGCATCATCGCCCGCCCCACGAACTTCGACCCCACGAAGAAATACCCCATCGTAGAATACATCTATCAGGGCCCGGGCGACCAATACGTGCCCAAATCGTTCCAAGCCTTCAACTACTACATGACACCGCTGGCGGAACTGGGATTCATCGTCGTGATGGTGGACGGCATGGGCACCTCATTCCGCTCGCGTGAGTTTGAGAACATCTGCTGCCGCAACCTCAAGGACGCCGGCATCCCCGACCATATTGCCTGGATAAAGGCTGCTGCCGAAAAATATCCCTACATGGACATCGACCGTGTGGGCATCTACGGCTGCTCAGCCGGCGGGCAGGAGTCGCTCACAGCCACGCTATTCTACCCCGAGTTCTATAAATGCTGCTACAGCGCCTGCGGATGCCACGACAACCGCATGGACAAAATCTGGTGGAACGAACTCTGGCTGGGCTATCCCATCGGGGAGCAGTACAAGGAGGGCTCGAACGTGGAAAACGCCCATTTGCTGCAGCGCCCGCTGATGCTCGTGGTGGGTGAGCTGGACGATAACGTCGATCCTGCCTCGACGATGCAGGTGGCGAATGCCCTCATCAAGGCTAACAAGGACTTTGAACTTGTCGTTATCCCTGGTGCTCACCACACGGTAGGCGAAGCCTTCGGCGAGCACAAGCGCTACGATTTCTTCGTCCGTCATCTCCTCGGCGTCGCCCCTCCCGCTTGGACGGAGGTGAAGAATTAAGGGTTAAGGGTTAAAGATTAAAGGTTAAAGGTGAAAAATTAGAGGTTAAAGGTGAAAGGTTAAAGAAGATAGATAAAAGATTAAAGGTTAATATAGTAGTATGAGAAACATTAAATCCCTTTTCATTGCATTACTTATTGCGCTGCCTGCTGTCGGTCAAGTGGGCTATGTTCCTACGGAGGCCAACAAGGCTACCCGTGCTGAGTTCGAGGAAGCCCGCTTCGGCATCTTCATCCACTGGGGCATCTACTCCATGCTGGGCGACGGCGAGTGGGCGCAGCAGGTACAGAACCTGCCCTACGCCGAATACAGCCGTATGGCCGCCGGTTTCTATCCCTCGAAGTTCGATGCTGCTGAGTGGGTGAGCGCCATCAAGGGCAGCGGAGCCAAGTACATCACCATCACCAGCCGCCACCACGACGGGTTCTCGATGTTCGGCACAAAAGCCAGCCCTTACAACATCGTGGATGCCACGCCGTTCAAGCGCGACGTCATCGGCGAGCTTGCGAAGGAGTGCCAAAAGCAGGGAATCAAGCTCCACTTCTACTACAGCCACCTCGACTGGGGGCGCGAGGACTACTACCCCCTCGGCCGTACAGGATGGGGCACAGGACGTAAGATTGCCGAAGAAGGGAAGAAAGACCATCCTGCGACAACGCTCAAGCGCAGCTATCTGGACTTCATGAACACCCAGCTCACGGAGTTGCTCACGAACTACGGCCCGATTGGTGCCATCTGGTTCGACGGCGTGTGGGATCAGGATGCATTTTCGCGCGAGGAGCAGCCCCGCATCTGGAATCTCTACGAACAGTATGCCCTGATTCATCGCCTGCAGCCTTCGTGCCTCATCGGAAACAACCATCACCTACTGCCTTTCGAGGGCGAGGATATCCAGATTTTCGAGCAAGATATCCCCGGGCAGAACGAAGCGGGACTGTCCGGACAGGAGATTTCCCGCCTGCCGCTCGAAACTTGCAAGACGATGAACAACAGCTGGGGCTATAACATGAAGGACAAGGGGTATAAATCCCCTGACTTCCTCATCCAATATCTCGTCCGCACGGCTGGCAAGGGCGCTAACCTGCTGCTTAACGTCGGCCCTCGTCCTGACGGCACCCTGCCCGAGGAGGCGTTGGAGCGTTTGAAGGCTATCGGCGCTTGGCTGGAGGTGAATGGCGAAACCATATACGGCACAGACGGCGGCTGCATCGATTCGCAGGAGTGGGGCGTCACCACGCAGCGCGGCAAGACGCTTTACGTCCACCTTCTGCCGCAGGCGGACAAGGCTCTGCCTGAAACGCTCCAGCTCGACATCCCCAAAGCGCAGAACAAGCTGAAGGCGGCAAAGTTGTTTGCCGGAGGAGAGAAAATCTCCTTCAAGCAGGACAAGCAGGGCGTCACCCTCAATTTGCCAGCCTTGGACAAGAACACCCCCGACACCATCCTTGAACTCACTTTTGCAAAAGAATTATAGAAAACCCGTGGTTTGCCCTTAGAAATGAAATTCTCCTCCCATCTCCTTATTCTGCTGTTTCCTCTGTTCCTGCTGACGGGCTGTAACGTGCATCAGGAATCCCTTCCTCTCGCCGAGCGTCGGGCTGCCCTACCCGAGTTTGAACAGAGTGTCTGGCAGCCGCTTGAGACAACGGCATTCACCCCCGATGAACGCCGCTACATGGAGTTCCTCTACAGCTACCTCCCCCTGCCCGACATGGCGATGCAGCCCTTCACGTATTGGGTAGCACAAGTGAAATCGGCTCTCAAAGTGCGCAGCGAGATGCATTGGAACGTCCCCGAAAAGGAGTTCCGCCATTTCGTCCTACCTCCACGTGTTAATAACGAGGATTTGGATGATTTCCGCACCCTTTGGGCGGACTCCCTCTGCCGACGTGTGAAGGGCATGAGCATGTATGATGCCGTACTGGAAATCAACCATTGGTGTCACGAGCAGGCCACCTATAAGCCCTCCGATGCCCGCACCTCCAGCCCGCTGGCAACAATGGCAACGGGTACGGGACGTTGTGGCGAGGAGAGCGTGCTGGGTGTTGCTGCCCTGCGTGCCGTCGGCATCCCTGCCCGTCAAGTCTATACCCCCCGCTGGGCGCATACCGACGACAACCATGCCTGGGTGGAGGCCTGGGTGGATGGCAAGTGGTATTTCCTGGGTGCCTGCGAGCCCGAGCCGCGCCTCAACATGGCATGGTTCAACGCCCCCGTCAGCCGTGCCATGCTGCTGCATACCCGCGTCTTCGGCAATTATCAGATTGACGAGAATGAGGACGTCATCGACAGCAGCCCCCTCCATACTGAAATCAATGTCATCTCGGGCTACGTCCCCACGCGCCGCAACGTAGTTACCGTACTTGACAAGGAGGGCAAGCCCGTGGAGGGTGCTACGGTGGAATTCAAGATTTACAACTATGCCGAGTTCTACACCGTTGCTACCTATCACTCCGATGCTCGCGGACAGGCAAGCCTCATCACGGGTTGTGGCGATCTGCTCGTGTGGGCCAGCAAGGACGGCATGTTCGGCTTTGCCAAGGCGCAGTCGGACAAGACCGACGTTATCCTCCAATACCCTGTGGGGAAGCGTTTCTCCGTGGATATCGACATCGTTCCTCCTGTGGAGAACCCCATCCCATCCGATGCCACAGCTGAAGAGCGCGCGATTTGTGCGAAGCGCTTCGCTTACGAAGACTCCCTTCGACTGGCTGCCCATACGGTTCCAGCAGGAAAAGTCGTGTTGGATGCTTTCCGCAGTCGTCACGCTGACAACCGTAATGTCGAGCCGCTGATTGCCTCGCTTACAGAAAAAGACCGCCGCGACGTTACCCTCGATGCGCTGGAGGATGCGCTTCTAAAGTCCTTCCCTTCAGGGGAGGATTCAGGAGAGGCTTCTTGGTCATCCTATCGGGATTGTCCTCGCGTGGAACGGGAGCAGCTGCGCCCCTTCCGCTCGAAGATTGACGTTTCCGCGTTGCATCACTTCCAATCCCCTGCTGAAGTGTGGACTTGGACGTGCGATAACATCCGCGTGGTGGAGGAGCAAAACCCGCAGAATCTCCGCATGGCGCCCATAACGGTGTGGAATTATCGTGTCTGCGACGAATTGAACCGTAACATCTTCTTTGTCGCCCTTTGCCGTGCCCTCGGCTTCGAGGCCCGCATCGACGAAGTAACAGGACAGACGCAGTATCGTTGGCAAGGAGAGTGGCAGAGACCCTCCCCCGCCCCCTCCCGTGAGGGAGGGGAGGCTGGCGCATCAGCCCCCGAACGTAGCGAGGCTCTCCCCCTTACGGGGGAGCGGGGAGAGGGTCTTTGGCTCGCCGCCCAATACACTCCTCAACCCTTCTTGCCCAATCCCGTCTACTACACCCATTTCACGCTCTCGTCGCTGAACGACGGCGTGGCTCATCTCTACAACTTCGAGGAGGGCGAGGCTACGGAGGCGGGTACTTTGGCCTCGTGGGAGACGCTCCTGCGCCAGCCGTACAAAGTCGATAAGGGATATTATCTGATAACCTCGGGCTCTCGTCTGGCTTCAGGCGCTGTGCTGGCACACATGGAGTTCGTGGAGGTTCCCCCCTCCGAAGGAGGAAGTGAGTTTCCCGTTGTCGTGCCCCTTGTCATGCGCGAAGCAAAGAAGGAAATTGCCGTCATCGGCCATTTCGATGCCGATCCGCTGCTGCCCTACACAGGGCGCGGCTATTTCGCGCTGGCTATAATGGGCGAGAAGGACGAGCCTTCTGTCCATGCGCGTGGATTGATTGATGGAATGAAGGAGGACATCGCCGCCTGGGGACGTCCCTTTGTGGAACTCCATCCCCATTCGCCCGATGCTTTGGTCAGCATGGCAGGTGAGACCGGGCGCATGGCACTTACGGAACGTGTCGTGCCCGAGGCATTGGCACGCGAGCTCAGCGCAGGTTGCAGTACGACGTTCGACCGCCTTCCCATTATCGTCATTGCCGATTCGTTTGGACGTATCGTCTATTTCTCGCAAGGCTACAACACCTCTCTCGCCTCCAACCTGCGTCAGGTAATCAGCGGGCTGTAACCAGTTCCACAAGGCGTTGAGTTAGTGCCGCTACTTGTTCGTCATTGGCGATAAGGTAGCGGTGCTTCGTATTCCTTTTCGAATGCGTTTTGAATTTCAGCTTCAATAGCATAAAACGCAAGGTAACCTCACCCTGATGGGGAGGCATGAAGCGTGTGATACCCGCCTCGTCCACCCAGATGGTTCCGGCTGGGGATAGCGTGTAATAGTTCGGATTTTCCCCCTCTACGGCATAGATGAGTGCCGTCGGGTCCCAGCTGCAGGCGTTGTACTCCGAACCCTGATAGAAGCGATACCCTTCCGCGACGGGGTTGGGCTGACGCTCGCCGATGTCCTTGACTCTCTCGTGGGGGAAGCAAACACGCACGCCCAGTTCGAAGGGCGAGGTGACGATGGGCGTGGGCCATTCGTCAAAGACTTTGCGTGCCGCCACGATGTCCTCAGTCACATTGAATTCTCCTTGCTCCTTTGCCATATTTCCAGCCATCATGACGAGTGTTTTCACTTTCTGCGCCACCAGTTCCTTCCCGCTGAGGGGTGAAATATCATCTGCCTGCGTCTCCAGCAACGAAGCCATATTCGTCGAAAAGCCGACGGTAACGAACGTGACGGAATGGTCTTTCTGCTTTGCCAGCACACGACGGTAGAGCTCATCCGTCAGAGGCGGCGTCTGCCCAGTTCCATTTGTCCGCGCAAACAATGGGGCGCCCGTCTCATCCTTGAGCGCACAAGTCTTGTGCGTGTAGTGCTCCCCTGTGGTCTTGGGGCCCGTGTTGCCCGACACGCGCCCGATAGGGATGTCCCCATGCCCATACCATGTCTGCACGATGTCTGTGTATTCGGCAGCCTCTGCACCCTCCTTGCTCATACCGATGGCAAGCACCTTGACGCGCCCCATGTCGATATAACGATTCATTGCTGCCAACGCCAAAGCGTCGTCTATGTCGTTGCCCATATCCGTGTCCAAGATGATGCTGGGCGCATCCATGCCGCCCTCATTACACCCTGCAAGCACCACAGCAAAAGCCATAAAAAGTAGTTTAATGTGTTTCATCGTTCTGTTCATTTTCAATCTTTATTCCTGCGCAAAGATAGGGTTTTTCGCAAAAGAAAGCAATAGAACAAAAGAAGATTGTTTGAAAACTTTTTTCTATTCGCCTTCTCTTTTTATAAACAGGGGCGGCGTTTATATAAACACGGGCGCTGTTTATAAACAAAATCAAACGTCGGAAAAACGCTTCTAACAAATAATCTTTGTAAAAATGCTACATTGCTACATAAAACGTATTATAACGCTGATTATGTCCGTTTTACCCTATGTAGATAGCCCTGAATGCTACATAATCCTACATAATGCTACATTTTTCCTATTTTGTCACACCTTTCATCCGAAATCCTGCACGTAAGCCCAATTTCTATGTAGCATTATGTAGGATTATGTAGCATTTTCACCTTTATACATAGAATATAAAACAGAATACCAACACTTTATTTGTATTATGTAGCAATGTAGCATTTTCTCATATATTGAGAGAACTACAGATTCTTTTTTGTCCTTTTTGCTGCACCTTTTTTTCTGCGAATTCGAAAAAAACGTCCCTTTTGTTTGAAGTCTCTGAAATAACACTTACATTTGCATCGAGTTCTTAAATATAAAAAGGATATAATAATAAAGAACAAAAA
The DNA here is from genome assembly GCA_002309805.1 of Bacteroidales bacterium UBA1189. GTDB lineage: Bacteria > Bacteroidota > Bacteroidia > Bacteroidales > Bacteroidaceae > UBA1189. Next base: position 32,536 of record DBYJ01000004.1, read on the forward strand.
ATAAATAAGATAAATGAGAAGATTGTCTTTTGTAGTGATACTATTCGTTGTTGCTACAACTATGTCTGCACAAAGTTTGTCTCTGTCGGGTTTTCGATTGTTGGAAACTGATCTCACAGCTATCACTAATGGTACGCAAGAAATTGATCAGAACGGCGAAGTGGCTGCGCTTATAAAGGTAGTAACGTCGGAGACGGGTTTCACCTTCGACATTGGAATGCTTGGAGTTGTCAACGTCAAGCAAGCCGTGGGAGAGATATGGGTTTATGTCCCTCGCCATGCCCAAAAGATTTCCATCTTTCATCAGCAGTATGGCGTTATCCGCAATTTCTATTTTCCTGTTCCAATAGAGGGAGGGCGGACGTATGAACTGGAATTGAAAGTGGAGAAGGAACAGCCAAGAATTGAGATTGTGGAAGGTGCTGTCGATGACTATGAGAGTGCTTATCGGACTTATAAAGCAACAGCGGCAATGGGTGATGCTACAGCGCAATTCTATGTAGGATATTTTACCTATAATGGAATGGGGGTTGCCCAGGATTACAAGGAGGCAGTAGAATGGTATAAAAAGGCTGCGCAACAAGGTGAGGTCCGTGCGCAATGTAACCTGGGAATCTGTTATGAGAACGGAAATGGAGTAGATAAAGACCTTTCTCAAGCATTTTATTGGTACACCCAGTCGGCAAAACAGAATAATGCAGCAGCACAATATAACCTTGGGGATTGCTACTTTTATGGAAAGGGAACAAAAATGAATCAAAAAGAAGCCCTCAAGTGGTTCACAAAAGCTGCTGAGCAGAACCAAGTCGAAGCGCAATATATGGTAGGGAAAATAGATGCTTCTTATATTAACAAGAAAAAGGAAGCTGTCAAATGGTTTGAACGTGCCGCGATTCAAGGGTATGTTCCTGCACAGATCAGCTTGGCGAATTGCTATTTGTTGGGAGATGGCGTTAAAAAAGATTTAGATGCAGCGCTATCATGGTTTGAGAAAGCAATTGAGACCGATGAAAGCAAGGTTTTGGGTGACTTAGGCATCATTATCGATATGAGTAATGAAATGCAAAAGGACATTCTAGATGCATTTCTTTCTGCAAAACGAGGTGATGCCGAAGGTTTGTATCACTTGGGAGAACTTTTCTATTCAGGAGAATATCGTTTTCCAAATTATGAAGTGTCGTCTATTTTTCTTAGAGAAGCAGCAGGCAAAAACCATGTAGAAGCAGAATATCTGTTGGGAGTGATTTTATATGAAAAGCTGGGCAATACAAACGAAGGAATAAAATGGTTGAAGAAAGCGTCTAAACAGGGACATGCTGGGGCTCAAAAGTGGTTAAGAGAGAACAAATACTTCTAAGTTTTCCTCGAAATCGCTTCTATAACTTGCTTATGTACATCGTTTGGGCAAGAGATGCTGCAGCGCGTTTCTAAAAAACAATATAACCTGTGAAAGGAATTTCCTTGTTATTATTTTGCCATCTTACGAAAAAGCCGTACCTTCGCAGCCGCGAAAGCGAAAAGCGGGTCCCGTAGCTTAGCTGAATAGAGCGTCAGATTCCGGTTCTGAAGGTCTTGGGTTTGAATCCCAACGGGATCACGAGATAAAAGCAGGTTTAGATGTGAAAGTCCACTTTCAAACATTTATACCTGCTTTTAGCTCGTAGGATGGCTGGCGCCAGCCTGCGGGATAGACAACGTCAATCCCAACGGGATCACGAAGTAGATAGGCAAAACCAATCCCCTAAAAAGAAGGAAAAGGAGTATTGGCAATGAAAGCTTGTTTTCAAATTGTCAAGACTCCTTTTTCTTTGTAGGATGGCTGGCGCCAGCCTACGGGATAGACAACGTCAATCCCTGCGAGATAAATCAAATGTCAGAATAGGGTATCAGCGATTTTCATTTGCTTTTTGGCTAATCCCTAATGGACATTTCAACATCTCTCTTTATCCTTCGTGAAGAATCAGTCCTATCATAATTGAAAATTTCTAATGGAGGGATAATAGTAATTTATAAAATATTCTTGACACAAAAATTCACCCCCATATTTATAAAAGTACGCGATTTACTAAAAAAAATCTAAAAAATATTTGGCAGTTTCAATCAAATATAATACCTTTGCAGCCATGAATGGCAAAAGTATTCATAATACTAAAGTAAAAATAAGACTCGGAGAGATTGCACAGATACTCTCTGGAGTATATATTGTGGGTAATCCAGCGGGAGAAATAGCCTGTTTACAAGTCAAAGACCTGCTGATGTCTTCTCCAGAAACGACTGCGACACGCATTGAGTACACTCCAAAATTGGACAACTACATACTAAGAAAGAAAGATTTGCTGTTTGCTGGAAAAGGAACAACTTATTTATGTAAAGAATTTGACCTTGATATCCCTGCCGTTCCTTCCACCACCTTATATCTGATAAGATTGCACTCTAACAAGGTAAGTACCGACTATTTGTGTTGGTACTTAAACCATCCAAGCGTGGTTGCCGCTATCAAGACTGCACAGGCAGGAACTGGCACCCCACTTATACACAAGCCGACATTAGAAAACTTAGAGATTATCATTCCCGATCAAGAAACCCAACGGCTGATAGTTGAACTATCGACCTTACAAAAGCGCGAGAAAGAAATATTGGGAGCCATCGCTGAAAAGCGAATGCAAGTCACCAATCAGATACTTATCAACGAATTAAAAAATAACATATATGGAGATTAAGAAGATTGCACAAGAAGACATTAACCGCATTGTGTGGAAAGCTTGCGACACCTTCCGGGGTGTGATTGATCCGAGTCAGTACAAGGATTACATCCTTACTATGCTTTTCCTAAAGTATGTAAGTGATGTTTACAAGTCGAAATTCAACGACTACCTTATTAAATATAATGGCGACAAAGAACGTTCAGAACGGGCTATGCGCCATGAACGATTTGTAGTCCCCCAACGTAGTTCTTTCGATTTCTTGTATGATAACAGGAACGACACTAACATTGGTGAACTGATTGACGAAGCATTGGCCGACCTTGAAGATGCCAATCGCGAGAAAATGAGCAGCGAGGATGGCAGCAGCATCTTCCGCAATATCAGTTTCAATAGCGCCAACTTGGGTGAGCCCAAAGAAAAGAATGCTCGCTTGAAGAATCTGCTGCAGGACTTCCGCGATTTGGATTTGGACGAGTCGCATTTGGAAAACAACGATATTATTGGCGATGCCTATATGTACCTTGTCTCTACCTTCGCAGGGGAGGCAGGTAAAAAGGCTGGAGACTTCTTCACACCAGCAGAGGTTTCCACCCTATTGGCCAAACTGACTAAGAGTAGGCCAGGCGCACGCATCTGTGATGTTACTTGCGGTTCTGGTTCTTTGCTGATTAAAGCAGGAAAGGAAGTAGAAAACAATAACTTCTCGCTCTATGGTCAGGAAGTAAACGGCAGCACATGGGCACTCGCCATGATGAACATGTTCCTGCATGGTTTCGACAATGCCGTTATCCGATGGGGTGACACCTTGCGCAATCCCAAGTTGAAGGTCAACGACAAACTGATGAAGTTTGATACTGTTGTAGCTAATCCTCCTTTCTCTCTCGACAAGTGGGGAGCTGAGGAGGCTGCCAGCGATCCTTATAACCGCTTCTGGCGTGGCATCCCTCCCAAGAGTAAGGGCGACTGGGCTTTCATCAGTCACATGCTGGAGGTGGCTGACGACAATACAGGTAAGGTGGGCGTTATCATTCCTCATGGTGTCCTCTTCCGTGGAGGCAGCGAGGGCAAGATACGTCAGTACATCTTAGAGAACGAACATACCTTGGAAGCGGTTATCGGCTTACCTGCCAACCTATTCTATGGTACTGGCATCCCTGCTGCTATTGCCGTCTTCCGTAAGGGCCGCAACTCAGAAAACGTGTTATTCATTGATGCCAGTCGTGAGTATGAAAATGGTAAGAATCAGAACAAACTGCGCCCGCAGGATATAGAACATATCGTCACTACTTATCGTAAGTTCGCTGATGGCAAGTTGGTTCCGGGTGTTGCCGAAGACAAATATGCCTTTGTCGCAACCCCTGAGGATATCCGTGAGAACGACTTCAATCTTAACATCCCACGTTATGTTGACACTTACGAGGAAGAAGCTGAGATTGACATCCCGGCCGTTCAAAAGGAGATAGAGCAGTTGGAAACAGAACTTGCAGAAGTGCAGGTAAAGATGAAAGAGTATTTAAAGAAGTTAGGATATTAACCCTTTAACATTCCTCTATATGCAAGATCTTTTTAATAGCTTCATTTCCCAATACACTTGGTATATTGCAACAATTCATTTCTTTGCGGCTATAATACTGTTTTATATTATTAATTGGATTGGTTCAAAATCCATATCAGTTGGTTATATACAAATGTCAATTGTTGCAGAAGAAGAATCTTACCCCGCATTTAATTTCCTTTTTAAGGCAATAGCTCCTGTAATAATAATGATCTTGTTTATCGCCTTAGCGCAGGCGACGCATTTTGAATCTTTCACAGTTCATTGTTATTTGATAGTGGTTTATTATTGGTTCATTAGGACTAGTGTAGTGATTCTATATGGAAGGGGCTCTTTAACAAATTGGAGCACTCAATTTTTTTATTGGATAACGTCTATAGGTTTATCTTTTTATGTATATAAACTTGTTGATAAAGTTGACAAGATATTACCGGATCCTGATTCATTGCGTGATGAAATGTGGATATTAATAATCTTGTTCTTGTATAGTACTTTCAACAAAATGACTTTTGACAGGAAAGGCACATTAAAAAGAAAAGAAAAATATCTTAAAGAAACATATAAACGCTTAAAATCTAGATATAATAAGATTATTTCAAAAGAGTGCGACAACTACTTTTTTACACAGGTGATTTATGCAATAATGATATACGAAAACTTTAACCGCCCCAAAATAGTCAGATGGATTGAAAATATTTGTTTTTGGTTAACAAAAAAGCCTCACACACTTGGAATAATGCAAGTGACATCTTCAAAATGGATTACCAATGAACAGTCTATATTATTAGCCATAAAAAAAGTAACATCGGATTGTAATAATATCATAAATGATTTTGTAAATGACATCGGAGGCTTCTCCTTGACAGCTGTTGTAGGTAAGATTGCAGGTAAATATAATAAGGATGATGACTATGTAAATGAAGTGGAACAAATTTTTACCACCATCTCTGATACAGAAAAAGCATCTCGTGATTTATGTAAGAAATACAAGCATTTCAGGCTAAAGTATGATAAGTATTACTATTTTGAAAGAAAATGATTTTGTTTATGGCAGACATTTCAAAATACATTCCCAAAGGCTATAAAGACTCTCCGCTTGGCATCATTCCTAAGGAATGGGAAGTGAAGAGGTTAGGCGATTTATGCTATAATCAAGGGGATTATGGCTTAAATGCTCCCGCCACAGATTATTCTGTGGATTTGCCAACATATCTTCGCATTACAGACATTGATGATAACGGAAAATATATACATTTTGACAAGAAATCCGTTGACAGTATTTTTGCAGAAGATTTTTATCTTAAAGATGGGGATATTGTTTTTGCCCGTACTGGAGCAACTGTTGGTAAAACTTATTTATATGATAAAAGAGATGGCAAACTGGTGTATGCAGGATTCTTGATTAAATTCTCACCAAATCCAACGAAACTCCTTTCTTATTATCTAAAAGCAAATACTGAAACTCAAAATTACAAAAATTGGGTCTCAATAACTTCGCAAAGAAGCGGACAACCAGGCATTAATGCAACGGAATTTTGTTCATATAGAATTGCCATACCCCCAATTAAAGAGCAGGAACAGATATGCACCGTCCTTCAACTTTGGGACATAGCCGTAGAGAAACAATCAGAATTGATTGAAAAACTCACATTGCGCAAACGCGCATTGATGCAGCAGCTCCTTACAGGCAAGAAACGTCTGCCAGGATTTAGAGGAGAATGGAAAAGATACACGTATTCAGACATTTTAAAAGAAGTAAAACGTTCTTTAATATGGGACGAAGACAAACTATACGAGCTAATAAGTGTACGTCGTAGATCTGAAGGATTATTCTTTCGTGAAAGTCTTTATGGAAGAGAAATATCAACAAAGAATTTACGACCAGCAAAAACAGGAGACTTCTTAATAAGTAAAATGCAAATTGTGCATGGTGCTTCAGGATTAGTGACAGAAGAGTTTGACAATGCTAAAATATCAGGATCATATATCGCATTAGTATCAAAAGATGCTAACACCTTAGATATTAAGTATTTTAATCTATGGTCTCAAATGCCTATTTTCTATCATCAGACTTTTATATCGAGTTTTGGTGTACATATCGAGAAAATGACTTTTGACCTTGATACATTTATGTCCTTTAGCATGCCCTTGCCGCCAATTAAAGAGCAACATTCCATAGTGGCAATAATAGAATCAACAAACAAAGAAATAGAATTAGCAAACGAAAAACTGTCAAACCTCCAATCCCAAAAACGAGGGTTGATGCAGCAATTATTAACAGGGAAGAAACGAATAAATTAGGAGGATATAAATATGTCAAAAAAGAAACCCGTAGTAGCTTTGATTTATGATTTTGACGGAACATTGTCACCAGGCAACATGCAAGAATTTGGCTTTATCCAGGCAATAGGTAAGGATAAGACTGAGTTTTGGACAAAGAACAAAGAATTGTCAGAAAAGAATGACGCAAATGGTATATTGTGCTATATGTATCTTATGATACAAGCCGCGAAAACAAATGGAATCTCATTAAAAAGAGATTCTTTCAAAAAATTTGGTGCAGATGTCGAGCTATTTGAAGGAGTGAAAGAATGGTTTTCACTAATTAATGAGTATGGAAATTCTATTGGATTAGAAATAAAGCATTACATAAACTCATCTGGCTTAAAGGAAATGATTGAAGGAACTGCCATTTCAAAGGAATTTGAAAATATATACGCGTGTTCCTTTTTATATGATGTTGACGGTATTGCATATTGGCCAGGAGTGGCTGTCGATTATACGACAAAAACACAATTTCTATTTAAAATAAACAAAGGGATAAAAGAAGTTAGTGACAATCGTAAAATCAATGAGTATGTGCCAGAAGCGGAACGTCCTATCCCTTTTGAAAGAATGATTTATTTTGGAGATGGGGAGACTGATATACCATGTATGAAAATGGTAAAAGATCATGGTGGACATTCGATAGCTGTATATGGAGATAAAAAGAAAAAACATACGGCTTATAAACTTATAAATGAGAATCGAGTCAATTTTGTATGTCAAGCTGATTATAGATGTGGAAAAGAAATACATGGAGTTGTAAAAAGGATACTTGATAAAATAAAAGCAGATATCGAATTTAAACGATTGTTAGAACTCCATAAAAAGCAAGCAACAAAGTAATAGGTAAAAACCTTAGAATCAATAACATCTTATGATAACAAAGGACGAATTACAGGAATTATTGCAGAGTACTGAGACTTATCGGGTGGAGCGTACAACCTCTACAGGAGATATGGATAAGTTTCAAGAAGCCATCTGTGCATTTTCCAATGACTTGCCGAACTCACGAAAGAATGGATATCTAATTATTGGGGCATACGATAATGGTACGCTGTCAAGGCTTAAAGTAGATGATGCCTTGATGAAAAAGATTGCTGCAATCCGTTCTGACGGAAACATCTTGCCATTACCTGTTATGTCTGTTGAGCGTTTCGAGTTTCCTGATGGTGATTTGCTTGTGGCTGAGGTGTCTCCTTCTTTGCTACCGCCCGTTCGCTATCGTGGAAGGACCTTTGTGCGTGTTGGCCCTCGTCGGGATATTGCCACAGAAGCCGAAGAACGAATATTATGGGAACGTAGGACTTCGTATATGGCGACTTTCGATGCTATGCCTTGTTTAGGGGCAACTATCAATGATATTGATGTAAACTATATCATGCAAGACTATCTTCCACAGGTGATTGATACTGAAGTGTTAGCTAATGACAAGCGTGATATAAAGGAACAATTAGCCTCCATACATCTTTACGACCTGACACATGATTGTCCTACCAATGCGGCTATTATTCTCTTTGGCACTAATCCACGTCATTTCTTGCCAGGCTTTTATATCCAATATGTTCGCTTTGCAGGGAAAGCCATCGGAGGACAAGTCCTCAATGAAAAGCGATTCCAAGGACCACTCTATCGGCTTCTGCCTGAATTGGAATTGTTTGTAAGCAATGCCATTATCACTCAAAGGCCTGTTGCAATAAGTCTGTTTCGCGAAAAAGCAGTCATTAACTATCCCAACAACGCCCTACGTGAATTGCTGATGAATGCGTGCATGCATCGTGATTATCAGTCGAACATGCCTGTTCGTCTATATCAGTTTGACGACCATATTGAGATTATGAATGCTGGCGGTCTGTATGGTGAGGCCCGTCCTGAAAACTTCCCCACTGTGAATGATTATCGGAATCCTATCATAGCAGAAGCCATGAAGGAAATGAAGTACGTTAATATGTTTAATCAGGGTATCAGGCGTGTTCAAGAAATGCTTCGAGAAAACAACAACAAGGAAGCCATCTTCGATGTTTCTAAGTTAACTGTTTTTGAAGTGACTGTTTTCTCAACAGTTGATGATGGCACTCAAGGTGATACTCAAGGTGATACTCAAGGTGACACTCAAGGTGATACCCAAGATGATACTCAAGGTGGTACTCAAGAGAATGATCTTGATACATGGATTGAGAATCAGATAAAGAAAAATCCCAAAGTAACAACAGAGGAATTGGCAAGTTTGAGTAATAAAGGAGTAGCAACGATTAAACGTCATATTGCAAAACTACCCCATATCAAATATGTGGGAAGCGGTTACAGTGGGCACTGGGAAATAGAAAAATAGGTCAAATATGGATAGAATATCATTCAAGGAAAACGATATTAGCCAGAGACCGGCTATAGAGTTGTTACAGAAGTTAGGATATCAATATATCTCGCCAGATGAGGCTTTGACTATGCGAGGTGGCAAGACCTCTAATGTGCTGTTAGAAGAAGTACTGAGACGACAGTTGCGAGAACTGAACTCCATTAGAATCGGTACGCATAAGGAGGCACGCTTCTCTGAACAAAACATTGAAAATGGTGTGATTGCCATGAGAAATGTACCTATGGAGGGTGGTTATCTCAGTGGCAATGAGGCGGTCTATAACATGCTGACATTGGGTAAGGCATTTGAGCAGAGCATCGATGGCGACAAGAAAAGTTTTACAATGCGATATATTGACTGGGAACATTCAGAAAATAATGTCTATCATGTGACAGAGGAATTTGCTGTTACCCGTACTGGCTCGTCAGACACCTACCGCCCAGACATAGTATTGTTTGTGAATGGTATTCCTTTGGTGATTATCGAATGTAAACGTCCAGACATTAAAGGGGCAGAGGAACAAGCCATATCCCAACATCTAAGGAATCAGAAAGACGATGGCATCAGGGGATTGTATGTCTATAGTTCTCTGCTGTTGGCAATAGGAAATAACTTTGGGAGTTATGGCACCACAGGCTCTGCTGCCAAGTTCTGGGGTAAGTGGCGTGAGATGCATATTAACAAAGATGAGGAATTAGAGTATAAAAAGTGTCTATTAGATATTGTCAATAAAGATAATGAAGAGATTCGTGCTACTACCCCACAGGATGAATATATCTATAATCTATGTCGTCCTGAGCGATTGTTGGAACTGACTTATCACTTTACATTGTTTGATGCAGGCATTAAGAAATTGGCCCGTTATCAACAGTACTTCACAGTAAAAGAAGTTGTTGAACGAGTGAAGCGCATAGATACAGGTAAGCGTAATGGTGGTGTGGTATGGCATACACAGGGTAGCGGAAAGTCGCTGACAATGGTCTTGCTGGCACAGAAAATTGCCACTGTCGTGCAGAATCCCCGTATTATTTTGGTGACAGACCGTACCGACTTAGATGCCCAGATTACCAAGACATTCCGTAAATGTGGAAAGGATGTGGAAAACGCCACAACAGGAAAGATGTTAGTAGATCTATTGGAAAGCAATACTGATTCTGTAATTACCACCATTATTAACAAATTTGCAACGGCCATCAAGAAAATCAAACAACCATTGGCTGACCCTAACATCTTTGTGCTGATTGATGAGGCACATCGCAGCCAGTATAAGGAAATGGCGATACAGATGAATCGCGTGTTGCCTAATGCCTGTAAGATAGCCTTTACGGGTACGCCTCTTATGAAGAAAGATAAGAATACAGCACTCACCTTTGGTGGAATCATCAAACCTGTCTATACTGTAAAGCAGGCTGTTGAAGACCGTGCTGTCGTACCTCTACTATATGAAGGCCGTATTGTACCGCAGTTTGTGACAGAGGGACCTATCGACAGTTTCTTTGAACGTGTTTGCGAAGATTTGACAGAAGAGCAATCTGTTGACCTCAAAAAGAAATTCTCAAGAACGGACATCCTAAATCAGACAGAGCAACGTATCTATTCTATTGCCACAGATATTTCAGAACACTATGCAGATAATTGGAAAGGAACAGGATTCAAAGCCATGTTGGTAACACCCAAGAAACGGGTTGCAATACTCTATAAAAAATATCTCGATGAGATTGGCAAAGTGTCATCTGAAGTTTTGATTACTGCTCCTGATGACAGGGAAGGCGAAGAAACGGCATACGGTGGAACTCCAGAAGAGGTGAAATCTTTCTGGAAACAGATGATGGATGAGCATGGCGCTCCTCACAAGTATCAAGAGAATCTGATTTCTAGATTCAAAGGACAAGAAGCTCCAGAGATTATGATTGTCGTGGATAAACTGTTGACAGGATTTGACGAGTCAAAGGCAACCGTAATGTATCTTGATCGTCATCTATGTGGGCATACTTTGTTGCAAGCCGTAGCCCGTGTAAATCGCACATGCGAAGGTAAGGAGTACGGATATATTATAGATTATTATGGTGTATTGGCAGAATTGGATGATGCTTTAGGCATCTATTCGGAATATGATGAAGAAGACAGAGATGTGTTCCGTGAGACTTTAGCACCTGTTAGTGACAAAACTGCTGAATTGCCCCAAAAGAGTGCAGATTTGTGGGATATGTTCAAGACCATTCCTAACAAACGGGATTTAGAGGCATATGCTCAATCACTGCGAATGGAGGATCGCCGACATGAGTTTTATGACCGCTTGACAGCTTTTTCATCAGTGCTTCAACTGGCACTTTCTACCAAAGAATTCTATGAAAACACTGACGAGAAAAGCATCCAACGCTATAAGGATGATTTGAGGATGTTTGTCAAACTCCGTACTTCTGTCCAACTGCGCTATTCTGATGCCATTGACTATAAGAAATACGAGGCACGAATAGAAAAACTCATCAATAGGCATGTGGTAAGCGATGAAACAAAAGTCATTACGCAATTAGTCAACATTTTCGACACGGAGAGTTTCCAGAAGGAGGTTGACAGCATCGTAGGAACAGCAGCAAAGGCCGATACCATTGCCTCGCGTACATCCAAATACATAAAAGAGAATATGGATTCAGACCCCGCTTTCTATAAGAAGTTCTCACAATTGATTAAGGAAACAATCGAAGCTTACGAGCAGGGACGTCTGAGCGACAATGAATATCTGAAAAGGATGTTACAGCTTAAAGAAGATGTGCTAAATCACACGGATAGTGAATTACCTCACGAATTGGAGCATAATAATACAGCAAAGGCCTACTATGGCATAGCATTGGAAAACTACAAACGACTATTTTCTGAACAAAATGTGAAAGAGATGGCTCTTGCAACAGCAAAGGCTTTTGATGAGATTATTCGCAGAATAGTTATCGTAGATAATGCTGTCATGGTAGATTGGCAACAAAAGAGCGATATTATCGGAAAAATGAAAATTGAGTTGGAAGACGAACTAATTGACAACATCAAACAAAAGAACGAACTTGAATTATCATTCGATGACATGGATGTAATCATTGACAGTTGTGTAGATGTAGCAAAGATATGGATCAAATAATGCATGACAACATTCAATACGGAGCAACTGTCATAAATTATGACATTGAGTTTCTGAAAAGAAAGACACTGAGCATCTGTGTTAATCCAAATGGTACTATCCGCCTGAAAGCGCCCGAAGATGCCACATTGGAGCAGATCCAACAGAAAGTACATAAACGAGCCCGCTGGATACTACGACAGAAACGGTATTTTGAATCATTTGGCCCGCGTACAACCCAACGCCAGTATATCAGTGGAGAATCACACCTTTATCTGGGACGTCAGTATATGTTGAGGGTAAAAGAGAGTACCGTCAATGCTGTCTACTATCAAAACAATATCATTGAAATAGAATGTTTGCATAAAAAAGATGCTGGCGTGCTTTTACAGACTTGGTATCGTCAACGAGCTATAACCAAATTTCTGGAGTATGCAAAACCAATCATTGAACAGTTCTCTGCCTATGGCGTGAAACCAAAATCTCTTTCCATTAAGAAAATGGACAAACGCTGGGGATATTGTACTGCGGATGGTCATATTACATTGAATCCACGACTGATCTGTGCCCCGAAATGTTGTATCGAATATGTGATTACCCACGAGATGTGTCACCTTATTTATAGAAATCACAACAAGGATTTTTATGCATTACTTACGAAAGAGATGCCACATTGGGAGAAATGGAAAAATAAATTGGAAAGAATCATGATGTAGATTGAAAAGCAATTCATTTAATATTACTATTATCTTTTAATCATAAAACAGAAGAAAATATGAAAAAAATCTTTGCTCTTACCCTCCTTCTGCTCTTAGTCACTTCGATGGGAGCGCAAGACAGGCTCTATGCCGACGAGTTTCCCCTGGGCGATGTGACACTTCTTGACGGACCTCTGAAGAGGGCGCAGGACTTGAATGTCGAAACCCTATTGAAATATGATTGCGACCGGCTTCTTGCCCCCTATCGGAAGGAGGCAGGACTGACACCCAAGGCCAAGGCCTATCCCAACTGGGACGGGCTCGACGGGCATGTGGGAGGACACTACCTGACGGCTATGGCCATGAATGCAGCTACGGGCAACGAGGAGTGCCGCCAGCGTATGGAGTATATTATCAACGAATTGCAGGAGTGTGCCGAGGCTAATGCCAGGAATCATCCCGAATGGGGCAAGGGCTATGTGGGAGGCATGCCTAACAGCGAAGGGATATGGTCCACTTTCAAGAAAGGTGACTTTGGGGTTTACTTCGGTTCATGGGCTCCCTTCTATAACCTTCATAAGATGTTTGCGGGACTGCGCGACGTATGGGTCTATTGTGGTAATGAACAGGCTAAGAACCTTTTCCTCGGCTTCTGCGATTGGGCGATTGACCTGACGGCAGGACTTTCCAACGAGCAGATGGAGCGTATGCTGGGTAATGAACATGGGGGCATGAACGAGGTGCTGGCGGATGCCTACGCCATCACAGGAGATAAGAAGTATCTGGATGTGGCGCGTCGGTTCTCACACCGCAGGCTGCTCATCCCCATGCTACAGCGTCAGGACTGCCTCGACAACATGCATGCCAATACGCAGGTGCCGAAGGTGGTAGGCTTTGAGCGTATCTCTGAATTGAGTGGCGATGAGACCTATCATCTTGCAAGTGCCTATTTCTGGGATGTCGTGACAGGTGAACGTTCGCTGGCGTTTGGAGGCAACAGCCGGCGTGAACATTTCCCCAGCAAGGAGGCCTGCATAGACTTCATCAACGATATTGACGGCCCAGAGAGCTGTAACACCAACAACATGCTCAAACTGACGGAATTTCTGCACCGTCGTAACCCAGAGGCGCGTTTTGCCGACTTCTATGAACTGGCTATGTTCAACCATATCCTCTCCACCCAGCATCCTGAACACGGGGGCTATGTCTATTTCACCCCAGCCCGTCCGCGTCACTACCGCAACTACTCCGCCCCCAACGAGGCGATGTGGTGCTGTGTCGGCACAGGTATGGAGAATCACGGCAAATACGGACAATTCATCTATACGAAGAGGGCCGAGAGCCTGTTCGTGAACCTCTTTGTCGCCTCGGAACTGAATTGGAAGGAGAAGGGCATCCGCCTTGTGCAGGAAACGGATTTCCCCTATAGCGAGACAAGCAAGATCAGGATTACGCAGAGCAAAGGACAGTTTGAGCTGCTTGTGCGCTATCCGGGCTGGGTAAAGCCTGGCGATTTCTCTGTAAAAGTCAACGGAATACCCGTTGCCCTGGCTACGGGACCTTCATCCTACGTCTCCATCAACCGCAAGTGGAAGAAGGGGGATGTGGTGGACATCAGCTTCCCCATGCACAACAGCATCAAGTACCTGCCTAATGTGCCTAAATATATTGCCCTCATGCACGGCCCTATCCTCCTTGGCATGAAAACCGGCACGGAGGATTTGGCACATCTTATTGCCGACGACAGCCGCTTCGGACAATATGCCAGCGGCAGGAAGCTGCCTGTCAACGAGGCGCCTATCCTTATTAACGACAACATCGAATCTATCGCAGACCAGCTGCAGCCCATACCTGGCAAACCGCTCCACTTTACCCTTACCACCAAGATGGAGAATGCCATACGGAACGAACTGCAGCCCTTCTTTGAGATTCACGATTCACGCTACATGATGTATTGGCTGGCACTCTCGGAATCCAATTATCAGGAGTATCTGAATGGTCTGGCCAAGGCAGAGCAGGAACGTCAGGCATTAGAGGCAAAGACCATCGATAAGGTACAGCCTGGAGAGCAGCAGCCTGAAACAGACCATCAGATGGAAACAGACCGTTCCAACATGGGCAGTTCAAACGATGTGCATTACCGCGATGCCAACGACGGACATTTCTTCAGCTACCTGATGCAGACGAAAGGCTTGACGGAACTCAGCCTTCGGCTCAAGTACTGGGGCGTGGGCGAATGGAAGACGCACGAGTTTGACATATTTGTGGATGATACGCTCATACAATCCATCAACAATACCGGCAAATACCGTATCTCAGAGTTCAAGTACGAGACCTATCCCATCCCAGCCGAGCTGCTCAAAGGGAAGACGCAAGTGCGTGTGAAGTTCGTAGCCAAGCCGCGTAAGCAGATAGGAGAAATTTATGAGGTAAGGCTCATGAAGAATGAATAAGGAAAAAGGGGGCTATCAAATAGTCCCCTTTCTTTTCGTAACCTTAAAGTCAACTTAATTGTGTACAAGAGTGCCGATAGGCTCGCCGCCGATGACCTTGCGCAGGTTGCCCACGACGTCCATGTTGAAGACGTAGATGGGCATGTTGTTGTCCTGACACATGCAAATGGCCGAGAGATCCATCACCTTCAACCCACGTGACAACACTTCCTTATAGGATATATCCGTGAACTTCGTGGCGGTGGGGTCTTTCTCGGGGTCGGCGGTATAGACGCCATCGACGCGAGTACCCTTGAACATGACGTCGGCCTCAATCTCGATAGCGCGAAGCGATGAACCTGTGTCGGTGGTGAAATAAGGATTGCCCGTACCGGCGCTAAAGATGGCAACTTCGCCACGTTCGAGAGCATCAATAGCCTTCCACTTCGTATAGAATTCACCGATGGGTTCCATGCGGATAGCAGTAAGGACGCGTGTGGGGACGCCTACGGCTGTGAGGGCGCTGCTGAGGGCGAGGCTGTTAATGACAGTAGCCAGCATACCCATCTGATCGCCCTTGACGCGGTCAAAGCCTTTTCCAGCACCTGTAAGGCCGCGGAAAATGTTGCCTCCGCCTATGACGATGCCAATTTGCACGCCGAGGTCGTGGATTTCCTTGATTTGTTGGGCATACTCAGCCAAACGCTTCTCGTCGATGCCGTAACGTTGTTCACCCATCAGGCTTTCGCCGCTGAGTTTGAGGAGGATTCTGTGGAATTGCATGATTAGAAATAAATAAAATTTATAGTTAAGAGTTAAGAATTAAAAGAAATAGCTTTGTTTTTGGAAACAGCATACAGGACATTTTTCCTTAACTTTTTAATTACCATTGTATCGGGGTTTGGCCGTGCTGTATAAGATAGGCATTAGCCGTGCTGAAATGATGATTGCCAAAGAAGCCTGCGTGAGCGCTCAGAGGGGAGGGGTGCACGCTGGTGAGAACAAGATGGCGCGTACGGTCGATTATGGCACCCTTGCGCTGGGCGTAAGAACCCCAGAGGATGAAGACGAGGTGGTCACGCCGTACGTTCAGTTCACGGATGACGGCATCGGTGAATTCCTCCCAGCCTTGCCGTTGGTGCGAGGCTGCAGCATGAGCACGAACAGTAAGGGTGGCATTGAGCAACAGCACACCTTGATCGGCCCAGCGGGTAAGGTCACCATTAGGAGGTGGAGGGGTACCGAGGTCGTTCTGAATCTCCTTGAATATGTTAACCAACGAGGGAGGCATGGGGGTCGTAGGACTGACGGAAAAGCACATGCCGTTGGCTTGCCCAGGCTCATGATAGGGATCTTGTCCAATGATGACGACTTTCACCTTGTCGAAGGGGCAATGGTCGAAGGCATTGAAAATGAGCCTTGCGGGTGGATAGCAGGTGCCACGAGCATACTCCTGACGAACAAACGAAGTCAGCCGCTCGAATTCCGGCTTGTCAAACTCAGGCTGCAGGACCGCCTTCCAACTCTCGTCTATACGAACGTTCATATCAATGGTATTCCTGCGGCTGTGCAATGGTTGACCATCTCCTGCGGCCAGATAGAGGCCTGGATTTCGCCAATGTGGGCCTTCTTGAGCAGCAGCATGCAGAGGCGGCTTTGCCCAATACCGCCACCCACGCTTAAGGGAAGTTCACCAGCCAGCAGGCGGCGATGGAAATAAAGCTCTTTACGCTCCTCCGCATGGCAGAGGGCAAGTTGGCGCAGCATCGATTCTTTATCAACACGGATACCCATCGATGAAAGCTCAAACGAACGGCCGAGAATATTGTTCCACACGATGATATCGCCATTCAATCCGCAGTAGCCGTCGCTATTCGGCGTACTCCAGTCGTCGTAGTCGGGGGCACGGAGGTCGTGAGGCTGCCCATCCGAGAGCTGACCGCCGATGCCAATAATGAACACGGCGCCATACTCGCGTGCAATAGCGTGCTCGCGTTCCTTTGCGGACAGATTAGGATAGCGCTGCAGTAGTTCCTCGCTGTGAATGAAATGGATTTCCTCGGGCAGCGATGGGGTGAGTTGGGGATAGACTTCGCTGATCATATATTCTGTGCGCAACATGGCAGCATAGATGCGGCGGACTATACGCTTCAGGTAGTCCAGCGAGCGGTCCTCAGGACGGATAACGCGCTCCCAGTCCCATTGATCGACGTAGAGGCTATGGAGGTTGCCCAGTTCCTCGTCGGCGCGGATGGCATTCATGTCGGTATAGATACCGTAGCCTGGCTGGACAGCATATTCAGCCAGCGTCAGTCGTTTCCACTTTGCTAACGAATGTACCACCTCGGCACGGGCGTCGCCCATATCCTTAATGGGGAACGAGACGGCACGCTCCACGCCGTTCAGGTCATCGTTGATTCCAAGGCCCTTAAGCACGAACAACGGAGCCGTCACGCGTCGCAGGCGAAGTTCGGTACTCAGGTTCTGTTGGAAGAAATCTTTTATTTGTTTTATGCCCTGTTCGGTCTGCTTCGGGTTGAGCAGCGGGCGGTAATTTGGGGGAGTAATCAGGTAGCTCACGTAAATGTAGAATTATATCGGGCTCAAAGGTACACCTTTATTCTGTAACGGCAAAAGCTTTCCCCCAAAAAGACACAAAAAAGCATTTTTTGCCTACTACTGCAAGTTATTAAAAACACAACGCAGCGCCATATTGTATGACGCTGCGTTGAAGGGGGAATAGTTAGCTTACTGATACATGAAACGTTTGATGCTACGCTTCGGAGTCTTTTCGAAAGGCTCGTTGCGAAGCTCAATCTTGTTGATGTGGCTGTAAGCGGGCAGCTGGGCATTGACCTGAGCCAGATAATCGGTCATCACAGACTCGATGGTACGTCCCTGCTCGGCCAGCGGCTTGAAACCATCCATATCGGGCACCACGAGAGCCACAATCTTATTATTACGACTAACAACAAGGCACTCCGACACTAAAGGAAGGGCATTCAGTTTATCCTCCAATTCCTCAGGATAGACGTTCTGTCCGTTACCACTGAGAATCATGTTCTTGCTGCGGCCTTTGATGAAGATATTGCCATTCTTATCCATAAGGCCAAGGTCGCCAGTGCGAAGCCAGCCGTCCTCGGTAAAGGTGGCCTTTGTAGCTTCGGGGTTCTTGTAGTAGCCCATCATCACATTGTCGCCGTGTACCTGAATCTCGCCCACCTCGGTCTCGGGATTGGCAGAGGTAATGCGCACCTTCATGCCGTCAACAGGCTTGCCACATGAGCGGGGAACAAACTTCGAATAGTGCTCGTAACCAATGAGGGGACCGCACTCGGTCATACCATAACCTACGGTGTAGGGGAAATGCATACGATGCATGTATTTCTCCGTTGTCTCACCAAGAGCAGCACCTCCCATCACCAGACCTGAGCGCAGATAACCGCCGAAGGTGCTGATGAGCTTCTTCTTCACCTTACCAAGGATGATATTATTGATGCCAGGGATAGCAAGCAACACCTTCATGACAGGCTTCTGGAGCGTGGGGATAACCTTGCCCTTGAAAATCTTTTCCACCACCAGAGGCACGGTGACGATGAGGTGAGGCTTCACGTCGGACAGGGCCTTGATGAGCACGCTTGGCGTGGGAGTTTTGCCGAGGAAGGTGATATGGACGCCTTGCGAGAGAGGATAGACGAACTCAAAGGCCATGCCGTAAAGGTGAGCCATAGGAAGCATAGAGAGCATGGTCTCGCCTTCGTAGGCAGGAATGCGATTACGGCCAAACTCAATGTTTGAGCTGAAGTTACGAGCCGAAAGCATGACGCCCTTCGGAGCGCTGGTGGTACCACTAGTATAATTGATGATCTCCAGTTCATCAAGCGAGCCCGTGGGATAGCTGACGTTCTCAGGCTTCATACCATTCGGGAAACGATTCTTGAACTCTTCTTCGACCTTCGCCTTTATGGCTTCAGCCGTAAGTTCAGAGTCACGCAGCATCAGCGCCTTGCCAGAGAGCATATTGAAAGCCGCTTTCAAGTTCGGCATAGCCTCTGCATCCATTTTCTCCCAAATACCGGGCTCGGTGAAAATAACCGTAGCGTCGGAGTGAGCAGTAAGTTTCTGCACGCTTTCAGGCGGGAAATCATTTAATACAGGAACAACAACGGCGTCATAAGAGGTGACGCTCATAAAAGCCATAGCCCATTGGGCAGAGTTGCGAGCACAAAGCACAACCTTATCTCCCCGCTGTGCTCCTGCAAGTTCGAGCAGGATGTGATTGCGTTCAATTTGTTCGGCAACCTGACCGAAAGTGAAATCTTCTTTTCCGTAGTTTGAGAGAGCCAGATTATTCCAGAAAGTCTTAACGGCTGTCTCGAAATAAGTCAAATAATGTGTCATTCTTACAACTGTTTTTTGAATTTCGGCTGCAAAGGTCGCACTTTATTTTTATACTTTTGGTTTTTGATGGCCAAAAAGTCGGGGAAAGGGACAAAAATTGGAAATACGGGGCGAAATTATGGATTCAGGGACGAAACCATGAATGAGAAAAGGCGAAAATACCTATATCCCCCAATTCATCTTCTTCTGAAGCGTGCGAAACCACGTATTGCCCGTCTGCTTGACGACGTTGATGCGATAGGGCGCTTTGCGGAGAACAAGGCGTGTTCCAGTATCGAAATTGGCACTTTGCCCATCGGCTGCAACAAGAAAATGTCCGCTACGACTATCGACGACAAGCTCAATCTCCTTGTCATCAGAAATAATAATGGGGCGCATATTCAGACTATGGGGTGCAACAGCAGTAAGCAGCATGACATCCGACTGAGGATGGATGATGGGGCCGCCTGCACTAAGGGAGTAAGCCGTAGAACCAGTAGGCGTACAGACCAAAAGGCCGTCAGAGCGATAAGTTGTCAGCAGTTCCCCATTGACAAAAGCCTTAATGCTGATCATGGAAGCACTATCGTGTTTGGTAACAGCCACCTCATTAAGAGCATGAAGAACCATCGGGCTCGCGTCAGAGGCATTCGGCTGAAAAACCTCCGTATGAAGGACGCTGCGACTGCGCACCTCGTACTGCCCCTTGTGGATACAATCCAGAAAAACGCCCATTTCATCGGTACTTACGTCGGCAAGGAAGCCCAAATGACCCGTGTTAATACCGACAATGGGGATACCAGTTGCTCCCACCATTTCGGCAGCCTTCAAAAACGTGCCATCGCCACCCAAGCTGATGACCATATCCACATCGGACGTCAATTCATCCGTTACCACATCCCCCCGAGCCTTCAAAAGCGACAGCAATTTATCAGCCGTAAGAGACTTAGAAGGGTTAATCGTGTGTCCGAAGAGTACGAATTTCATAGGGTACATTCTTAAAAACGTGGGCAAAAATATAAATTATTCCTAAAAGAACAGCACAAAATGCCATTAAAAAGAGGTAAAAAACATTTTTACGCTTAACTTTGCACCGAAAAAGAGGATTTATACCTTAAATTATATGACCCGACTCAGTGTCAACATCAACAAAGTTGCCACGTTGCGCAACGCCCGCGGCGGAAATCGGCCCGACGTACTGAAGTTTGCCTTAGATTGCGAATCCTTCGGCGCTGACGGCATCACCGTTCATCCACGTCCTGACGAACGGCACATCCGCCGTAGTGACGTGTTGGATCTTCGCCCACAGCTTCACACGGAACTGAACATCGAAGGCTACCCGTCGGAAGACTTTATGGAACTGGTTTTGAGTGTGCGCCCTGATCAGGTGACTCTGGTGCCAGACTCCCCCGTCCAGCTTACATCCAATCATGGATGGGATGTCAAAGCCAACCTCGATTTCCTTTCCCGCATCGTCGATAGATTGCAAATTGCCGGCATACGCTCATCAATTTTTATCAATGCAGACTGCGAGCAAGTAGATGCCGCTGCAAAGACCGGCGCCGACCGCATTGAGCTTTATACTGAGCCCTATGCGACGAGCTATACCTTAAATCGCGAGGCAGCCATTGCCCCCTTTGTTAAAGCAGCCCAGCGGGCACGTACCTGTGGACTGGGGCTTAATGCAGGGCACGACCTCAGCCTGCATAATCTGGATTACTTCCATGAGCAGATTCCCTGGGTGGAAGAAGTCTCCATCGGGCACCAGCTCATCTGCGACGCACTCTACCTTGGCATTGCCGAAACCATCAAGCAATACAAACAATGCTTAGTTTAATCATTCACATACTACCCCTCCATCCGCTAATTGTTAAATCGTAAATCATAAAAGAAATGTTATTCCTCCAAGCAGAAACCATGCAGGCTGCGGCCGCAGAATTGACAGAGAATCCTGTCCTGACAGAAATCGTTGAAACAGGCAATAAAATGAACCTATGGGAGATGACCATGAAAGGAGGCTGGATAATGCTTATCCTGGCAATCCTCTCCGTCATCTGCTTCTACATCTTCTTCGAACGCCTGGCTGCCCTTAAGAAAGCCCGCCGTGTCGACGCCTCTTTCATGGATCGCATCCGCGACTATGTGCAGCACGGAGACACCAAGTCTGCCATCAACTTCTGTCGTGTAACGGGCAGCCCCATTGCCAATATGATTGAAAAGGGCCTGGAGCGTTTGGGACGACCTACTGCCGACGTCCGTGCTTCCATCGACAATGCTGGAAACCTTGAAGTAGCCAAGCTTGAAAAAGGCCTATCCATCATGGCAACCATTTCCAGCGGAGCCCCGATGATTGGATTCCTCGGCACCGTGCTCGGTATGGTACGCGCCTTCTGGGAAATGGCTAACGCTGGCAACAACATCGACATCACCCTGCTCTCCAGCGGCATCTATCAGGCCATGATTACTACCGTCGGCGGACTTATCGTCGGCATCATCGCCATGTTTGCCTACAACTACCTCGTCTCGCGTGTGGACAGCATCACCAACTGGCTCGAAGCCCAGACGCTCTCATTTATGGACATGATAAAAGA
Organism: Bacteroidales bacterium UBA1189; assembly: GCA_002309805.1. GTDB lineage: Bacteria > Bacteroidota > Bacteroidia > Bacteroidales > Bacteroidaceae > UBA1189. The sequence continues at coordinate 54,684 of DBYJ01000004.1, forward strand.
CTGACGCCATGGCCCTGAAGCGTAAGAACAAAATCAACCCGGCATTCAGCATGGCATCCATGACGGATATCATCTTTCTCTTGCTGATATTCTTCATGATAACCTCCACTATGGTATCGCCCAATGCCATCAAAGTGCTGTTGCCGCAAGGCAAACAGCAAACCTCTGCCAAGCCGCTCACCCGTGTCATCATCGACAAAGACCTGAACTACTACGCCGCCTTCGGCAACAAGGATGAGATGCCTATTACCCTCGACGAACTGCCAGCTTTCTTGGCTGAGCGGGCTGCCGAAGAGCCTGAGATGTTCGTGGCTCTCTATGCCGACGAACGTGTTCCCTATCGCGAGATTGTCAATGTCCTGAACATTGCCAACGATAATAACTACAAGATGGTGCTTGCCACCCGTAAACCAGACCGAAAGAGAAAGTGAAAGCAGACTCATCAAAAATAACAGGCATTGTAGGTACGCTGGCCATCCACGCCCTGCTGCTGGTATTGTTGCTGACTGTCTTCATGCGAGTTCCCGAGCACCTGTCTGAGAGCGGCATGGAGGTGACACTTGGCGACGTCAGTCTGGCAAAGGGAACGCAGGAGGACTACCGTCTGACGGAGGTGAAAACCATCCAGCCCGAGGTGACACCCGTACCTGAACAAGCCATTGAGAATACCGCTCCACCCGTTCCCGAGGAGCCCATTATTGCGCAGGAAACGGAAGAGACGGTTGTCATTGAGACAGCTGAACAGATTGAAGCCCGCAAGCGAGCTGAAGCGGAAAAGAAAGCCGCTGAAGCTGCCGCTGCTGCTATGGCCAACGCCTTCGGCAAAAGCAACGAGATGACGGCACGAGGCACCGCCGAGCAGACAGCGCAGGCTGGCACTCAGGGCTCGGTGACTGGAAGAGCAGAAGCTGCCAGCACCAGCGGAAGCGGACAATATGGTACTTACGACTTGGGCAATCGTACCCTTGAGGGTCCTCTGCCCAAGCCTTCGGAAAATGTACAAGACGAAGGTACTGTCGTGGTTGCTATCTACGTCAATCGCGAAGGAAAGGTCATAAAAGCTGACATTAGTCTGCGAACTAAAACCAGCAATAATCAATTACGCGAAGCGGCAAGAAAAGCTGCACTAAAAGCTCAATTCAATACTGACGAAAATGCTCCGGAAATCCAAACCGGCTCAATAACCTACTATTTCAAACTGCAATAACTCCTGTTCCATGAAGAAAGTATATGTTTTTCTTGCTGAAGGCTTTGAAGAGATTGAAGCCTTAGCTCCCGTTGATATCATGCGCCGTGCCGAGCTCGACGTAGTCACCGTTTCTATTTACGAGGACCTTACCGTCATCGGCGCTCATGGCATTCCCGTGATGGCTGACACCATCTTCGGCCTCTGCGACTACGACGACGCTGCCCTACTCTTCCTCCCTGGAGGAATGCCTGGCGCTGCCAATCTGCTGAACTGCGAGCCGCTCTGCGAACTGCTGGAGAAGAAGCATCGCGAGGGAACACCTTTGGCTGCCATCTGCGCCGCTCCCGCCGTGCTAGGCGAGTTGTGTTTATTGGATGGACGCCGCGCCACTTGCTACCCAGGCTTCGAAGAGCACCTAAAAGGGGCTGATATTGACAGCAACGCCCTCATCGTCAAGGATGATGAAACGCTGTTTACCGGCTGTGGCCCAGCTGCTGCTCCCGCTCTTGGCTTTGCTCTTGTAGAATTGCTTTGCGGCAAGGAGAAAGCCGGCGAAGTCCGTTCCGGCATGATGTTCGGAAGAATAAAAAACTAAAACACCAAAAAGACTCGCGTTGGCTGTGGAGGGAACAACGAGATACACCATCATTGTAGCCGGAGGCAAAGGGCTGCGCATGGGAAGCGATATTCCCAAGCAGTTCCTCACCGTACAGGGGCGCCCCCTGCTCATGCTGACGCTGGAGAATTTCCACTCCTTCGACCCCTCGATGCCGCTGATACTTGTCCTGCCCGAGGCGCAGCAGGAATATTGGGAACGTCTCTGCAGGGAATATGTGTTTCGTGTGCCGCACACCATAGTCAGCGGAGGCGAAACGCGCTTCCACTCCGTTCGCAATGGACTGCATAAAATTATAAATGAGGAATTAGGAATGAGGAATTATTTAGACAATGCAAGCCAAGCGCAGCCAATTTCTAATTCTTCATTCCTAATTTCTAATTCTCTTGTCGCTATCCACGATGGTGTGCGTCCATTCGTCTCCCACCAAGTCATTGAGGCGTGTTTCGAGGCGGCAGAGCGCGATGGTGCAGCCATTCCCGTCATTCCTGTGGTAGAAACCCTGCGCGAAGTTTACCTTCCCCACCCTTCACAGCGTGGAATAAGCCGCACCGTCAATCGCAACCGCTATCGTCTCGTCCAAACCCCTCAGACCTTCCGTCTCAACCTGTTGCTGGATGCCTACGCCCAGCCCTATTCCGATGACTTCACCGACGATGCCTCCGTCGTCGAAGCCTTGGGTCACCCCATTACCCTTGTCGAGGGCAACCGCGAGAACATCAAAATTACCACCCCCTACGACCTCGCCGTAGCTGAGATTCTATGAGCGCCCTTGCCCATACCGACATCCAGTATCTTTCCGGCGTCGGCCCGCAGCGTGCCGAAGTGCTGCATAAAGAGCTGAATATCTCCACGCTCAACGACCTGCTCTATTACTTTCCTTACAAGCATATCGACCGCAGCCGCCTCTATTACATCCACGAGATCGACGGCAACATGCCCTACATCCAACTCCGCGGAAAGATTCTCAGCTACGAGACTGCCGGCGGCGGACGCAAGGAGCGCACCATCGCCCATTTCACCGACGGCACGGGCATCATCGACCTCGTCTGGTTCCAGTACGGAAAGTTTATCCAGAAGCGCTACCCCCTCAACAAGGAGTTCATCGTCTTCGGTAAGCCCACCGTCTTCGGCGGACGCATCAACATCGCTCACCCCGACATCGACCCCGCCGACGGCCTCGACATCTCAGGCATGGGCCTCCGCCCCTACTACAACACGACGGAGCGCATGAAGCGCATGAACCTCAGCTCCGGCGGCATGGAGAAACTGATGCGAAACCTCTTCGGCATGTTGACGGAGCCCATCCCCGAGACCCTTCCCGAATACTTTGTGGAGGAACACCACCTCATGCCGCTCGATGAAGCCCTCCGCTGCATGCACTTCCCCGAAAACCCCGAGCAGCTGCGGCGTGCCGAGTACCGGCTGAAGTTCGAGGAGTTGTTTTATATCCAGCTTGACATCCTGCGCTATGCCCGCATGCGGCAGCAGAAGAGCCAAGGCCTCTGCTTTACCGTCGTCGGCCATCTGTTCAACACGTTCTACAACGAGAAACTCCCCTTCCCTCTGACGAATGCCCAAAAGCGCGTCATCCGCGAGATGCGTGCCGACATGAACAGCGGGCGCCAGATGAACCGCCTCCTGCAGGGCGATGTGGGCAGCGGCAAGACGCTCGTCGCCCTCATGGTCATGCTCATCGCCATCGACAACGGCTATCAGGCCTGCATCATGGCCCCCACCGAAATCCTTGCCGAGCAGCACTATGCCACCATCCGCACCCTGCTCGAAGGGCTTCCCGTCCGTGTAGAACTGCTCACGGGCAGCGTCAAGGGACGTCGCCGTGCCCCCATCCTCAGCGGCTTGCAGGACGGCAGCGTCCATCTGCTCATCGCCACCCACGCCGTGCTGGAGGATACCGTCAGCTTCGCCGCCCTCGGCCTCGTCGTCGTTGACGAGCAGCACCGCTTCGGCGTTGCCCAGCGCGCCAAGCTCTGGAGCAAGAACGAATTCCTCCCCCACGTATTGGTGATGACGGCCACCCCCATTCCCCGCACCCTTGCCATGACGCTCTATGGCGACCTTGACGTCTCCGTCATCGACGAGCTGCCCCCGGGTCGCAAGCCTGTCTTCACCGAACATCGCTACGACACCCAGAAAGCCTCGCTCTACCAGTTCATGCGCAGCCAGATTGATGCCGGACGCCAAGTCTATGTCGTCTATCCTCTCATCAAGGAGAGCGAGAAGATGGACCTTAAGAACCTCGAGGACGGCTACCGCACCATCTGCGAAGTCTTCCCCGACTATGCCGTCAGCATGGTGCATGGCCGGCTGAAGCCTGCCGAGAAGGAGGCCGAGATGCAGCGCTTCGTCCGTGGCGAGACGAAGATCATGGTAGCCACCACCGTCATCGAGGTGGGCGTCAACGTGCCCAATGCCAGCATCATGGTCATCCAGAACGCCGAGCGCTTCGGCCTCTCGCAGCTCCACCAGCTACGCGGACGTGTGGGACGCGGCGCCGACCAGAGCTACTGCATCCTCGTCACCTCCTTCAAGCTCACCGACGACAGCCGCAAACGCATCGACATCATGACGCGCACCACCGACGGCTTTGAGATAGCCGAGGCCGACCTCCGTCTTCGCGGCCCGGGTGACCTCGAGGGCACCCAGCAGAGCGGCATTGCCTTCGACCTCCACATCGCCAACCTCGCCCGCGACGGCATCCTCCTCCAGCATGTCCGCGACATCGCCCTCAGCCTTCTCGATGACGACCCCGACGAGTCCCGCCCCGAAAACCGCATCCTCTGGCAGCAGCTTCGCGAACGCCGCCGCACCAACGTCAACTGGAGTGCCATCTCCTGACGCCCCCTATTCCGTCTGCTTATTCCCCTATTCTGTCCGCTCAGTCCCCTATTCTGTGCGCTCAGCCCCCTATTCTGTGCCGCCAGAAGGGGGGACTGGAGGCGCTATCAGGCGGAGCGGGGGGAAGAAGGTGTTCTCCTTTTCTCCCTTTCTCCCATTCTCCCTTTCTCCTTTTCTCCCAAGGCCTCCTGCGTGTGCGCGCGATATATTATATATAGGGAGTAAGTATTATAGTATTCAGTCTTGAAATCCTCTCACCCTATGGTGGGAGGATTTTTTCTTAGCAGACTTCGCTGCCGGGCTTCAACTCATGCTCGAGGGTGGTGACGGAGAGATTGCCATCGACGTCAACGGCGCTGAGTATCATGCCCTGGCTCTCGATGCCACGAATCTTGCGGGGGGCGAGGTTGGCAATAAACAATACCTGCTTGCCCACAAGATCCTCGGGCTTATAGAACTGGGCAATGCCGCTGAGGATGGTGCGGTTGTCGAGGCCGTCGGCAATAGTGAACTGCAGTAGTTTGTCAGCCTTGGGCACTTTCTGGCAATCCAACACGGTGCCCACGCGGATGTCCATTTTGGCAAAATCCTCGATGGAAACGACGTTTTTCACAGGATTGGCGCGATATGCCTGCTCCTTGTTCGCCCTTTTCGTATCGAGTAGCTTTTGCACTTGGGCATCGATGGCAGCATCCTCGATTTTCTCAAACAGCAACTCCGCCTTGCCCAGCTGATGACCTTCGGGAAGAAGCGTCGTGCTTCCAAGGTCTTCCCAACGGAAGCTCACCATACCCAGCATGTCGCGCAGTTTCTTGCTGCTGAAGGGTAGGAACGGCTCAAAAGCAATAGCGAGGTTAGCGGCCAGCTGCAGGGCGAGGTTGAGGATGGTACCCACGCGAGCCATATCCGTCTTCGCCAGCTTCCAGGGCTCGGTATCGGCAAGATACTTGTTGCCAATTCGGGCGAGGTTCATAGCCTCCTTCTGCGCCTCGCGGAACTTGAAGCCGTCGAGCAGCTTCTCCACCTCGGCCTTCACTTGAGCAAACTCTTCCACCGTCTGACGGTCGTAGTCCGTCCACTCGCCACGCACAGGCACACGGCCTTCGAAATACTTCTGCGTCAGCACCAAGGCACGATTGACAAAGTTGCCATAGATGGCAACAAGCTCGTTGTTATTGCGTGCCTGAAAGTCCTTCCATGTAAAGTTATTGTCTTTCGTCTCGGGCGCATTGGCAGTAAGTACATAGCGCAGCACATCCTGCTTACCGGGGAAATCGACGAGGTATTCGTTCAGCCACACCGCCCAATTACGCGAGGTGCTGATTTTATCGTCTTCGAGGTTCAAGAATTCGTTCGAGGGAACATTGTCGGGCAGGATGTAGCTGCCCTCAGCCTTCAGCATGGAGGGGAAGACGATGCAATGGAACACGATGTTGTCCTTGCCAATGAAATGGATAAGGCGCGTCTCGGGGTCTTTCCACCAAGTCTCCCAGCTGCCCAATTCGGGATGAGCATCACAGAGCTCCTTCGTATTGGAGATGTAGCCGATAGGGGCATCGAACCAAACGTAGAGCACCTTGCCTTCAGCACCTTCAACGGGCACAGGGATACCCCAGTCAAGGTCACGTGTGACGGCACGGGGATGGAGGCCGCCGTCGAGCCAGCTCTTGCATTGCCCATAGACATTCGGACGCCACTCCTTGTGCTCCTCCAGAATCCACTTCTCCAGCCAACTCTGGTATTGGTCGAGTGGCAGATACCAATGTGAAGTCTTGCGCTTAACGAGCGGGTTACCCGTGAGGGCGTTACGGGGATTGATGAGTTCCTCGGGCGAGAGGGTGCTGCCGCACTTCTCGCATTGGTCGCCATACGCTCCTTCGGAGTGGCAACGGGGGCATTCGCCCACGATGTTACGGTCGGTAAGAAACTGATGAGCCTCCTCATCGTAGAACTGCTCGCTCTCCATCTCGACAAACTTGCCGTCGTCGTAGAGTTTGCGGAAGAAATCGCTCGCCAACTTATGATGCGTGGGGCTGGTGGTGCGGCTATAGACGTCGAACGAAATGCCGAAGCCCTCAAACGACTCCTTAATGAGCTTATGATAACGGTCAACCACGTCCTGCGGCGTGCAGCCCTCCTTCTTGGCGCGAATGGTGACGGGAACGCCATGCTCGTCACTTCCTCCGATGAAAAGGACATTTTCGCCCTTCAAACGAAGGTAACGGACATAGATGTCGGCAGGAACATACACCCCAGCCAGATGACCGATGTGAACGGGGCCGTTGGCATAAGGCAGAGCCGACGTCACCAAAGTTCTCTTGAATTTCTTTTCTTCCATATTCGTTTATTCTCGTTTTTATGAGTATTCTACATTTTTTCTCCGATGAAATGGGGATTTTTGATTTCAGCTTACCCAATTCTCTCTGTCGAGGCTGCGGTAGCCAATTGCCTCGCCTATATGGTCGGAATTAATCTGCTCACATCCCTCCAAGTCTGCAATAGTCCGCGAAACCTTGAGGATACGGTCGTAAGCACGAGCAGAAAGATTCAAGCGCTGCATAGCCAAACGCAGTATGCGAATGCCCTCTTCATCAGGCACAGCATACTTCTCTAGCAGCTGCCTCGTCATCTGAGCATTGCAATGAACGCCCTTTTCGCCGTGGAATCGTTCACTCTGTATCTCGCGAGCGCGGATTACCCGTTCACGGATAACGGCACTTGATTCTGCCCGCCCCCTATCGGAGAGTTTCTCAAACGGCACAGGCGTTATCTCCACCTGCAAATCAAATCTATCGAGCAAAGGGCCGCTTATCTTCCCCAGATAGCGCTGCACTTGCGTAGGAGAGCAGATGCATGGCCGTGTGGGATGGGTATAATAGCCGCAGGGACAGGGATTCATAGAGGCTACCATCATGAAGTTAGCCGGATAGTCAATAGTGTATTTGGCACGACTAACGGTAATGTGACGATCCTCCAAAGGCTGCCGTAACAGCTCTAGGATATGGCGCGGGAACTCAGGAAATTCATCACAAAAAAGTACGCCATTATGGGCAAGGCTAATCTCTCCGGGTTGAGGATTTGATCCTCCTCCGACAAGGGCAACGGAAGAGATGGTGTGATGAGGCGAACGAAAGGGACGTATGGCTATAAGCGATGCGTTACTCCCCAGCTTGCCGGCAACGGAATGTATCTTCGTCGTTTCCAGACTTTCTGCCAGTGAAAGAGGCGGAAGAATGGAGGGAAGGCGCTTAGCCATCATGGATTTTCCAGAACCTGGAGGGCCGATGAGGATGATGTTGTGTGAGCCGCTGGCAGCTACCTCAAAGGCGCGCTTGGCGCGCTGCTGCCCTTTCACATCTGCAAAATCATAGGGAAAATCAGACTGATGGGCATAGAACTCCGCCCGCGTATCCACCACGGTTTCTTCCAGTTCCTCCTCGCCATTGAAGAAGCGAATAACCTGCATCATATTGTCCACGCCATAGACTTTCAGTTTGTTGACTACGGCGGCCTCCCGTGCATTCTGACGGGGAAGGATAAATCCGTCGTAGCCCAACTCACGGGCTTTAATAGCAATGGGAAGAGAGCCTTTGATGGGCATCAGCGCTCCGTCAAGCCCCATCTCGCCCATGATGACATATCGTTCAAGGCGCTGTGTATTCACCTGTCCGTCAGCAGCCAAAATACCGATAGCAAGAGGAAGGTCGTAGGCCGAGCCCTCTTTGCGGATGTCAGCAGGAGCCATATTGACCACCACCTGCGAATGGGGAAAACGCAAGCCGTTGTGCTGCACCGCGGAAACAATACGCTCGTGGCTCTCTTTGACGGCGCTGTCAGGCAACCCAACCAAAAAGAACTGCACGCCACGCGTAATGTTCACCTCAATAGTGACCATTGTAGCATCAACACCCTGCAAGGCAGCTCCAAAGACCTTAACTAACACCCTTTTTAAAACGATTTGACAAAATTACTATTCACTTATAGCAACAACGCATCTTATTCATTCAACGCCAGCATCTCTTCAATGTACTGACGGGAATTGCTAAGACGTGGAACCTTGTGCTGTCCACCCAGCTTGCCCTTTGCCTTCAGCCAATCGTGGAAAAGGTTTGGACGAGCAGGGATAACCTCCAGATGCTGCAAGGTGATATCCTTATAGCGCTTGGCCTCGTAGTCCGAGTTGCATTCCTGCAAAGCCTTATCGAGGATTTCTTCAAATTTGCCCATTTCATCGGGCATTTTATTGAATTCGATGAGCCATTGATGGCGGCATTTGGCATCGCCATCCATAAAGACAGGAGCCGCCGTATATTCCTTTACCTGAGCACCCGTTGCCTCGCAGGCTTTCAGCAATCCCTTCTCGGCATTATCTACCACCAACTCTTCACCGAAGGCGTTAATGAAATGCTTGGTGCGTCCTGTAATGACAAATTTATATGGATCCTTCTGCGTAAACCTGATCGTATCGCCGATAATATAGCGCCAAAGTCCGCACGACGTGCTGATGACCATCGCATAATTCTTCCCCACTTCCACATCCCAAAGGGGAACAATGGTGGGGTTGTCAGAGCCAAACTCGCTCATCGGAATGAATTCGTAGAAGACGCCATAGTCAATCATCAGCAACATGGCTGGGTCGCCAGGCTCACTCTGAATACCAAAGAAGCCTTCGCTGGCATTATACGTCTCCATGTAATGCATATTGGGGCTGGGGATAAGCTGCCTATACTGATTATAATACGGCGTAAAGGCCACGCCTCCGTGGAAGAATACTTCAAGGTTAGGCCATACTTCGCTGATGTTCTTCTTGCCCGTAATCTCCAAAATGTGCTTCAGCACAGCCATCATCCACGAAGGAACGCCTGAAAGGTTTGTTACGTTCACGTCCTTAACGGCCTGGGCGATACGCTCCATCTTCTCCTCGAAATCACTCAACAAGGCAATTTCCTTGTTGGGAACACGTAGCAGGTTGACAAAAGGATTGACATTCTCAATCAAAATGGCGCTAAGATCACCCACCAAGCTATGAGGCAGGTTGTAGTTTGGGGCATGGCTGCCTCCGAGGACGAGCGCTTTGCCATCCATCATGTTGCTGTTGGGATTGTTGTGCAGATACAGGGCAACCACGTCTGTGCCACCCCGATAATGGGTATCAGTAAGTCCGTCGCTGGAAACAGGAATGAATTTGCTCTTATCGTTCGTCGTGCCGGAAGACTTAGCGTACCATTTCACTTGTCCAGGCCAAAGGATGTCCTTCTCGCCATGACGCATTCGTTCAATATACTCCTTCAATCCCTCATAGTCATTGACAGGAACCTCGCGGGCAAAGTCCTCGTAGCGCTCGATGCGCTGGAAGTGATTCTTCCTACCCCACTCCGTTCTCTCAGCCTTGCCGACAAGCGACATCAAAACCTTATGCTGGATAGCCACAGCATTATCATATTCATTGATTTTCTGAACTCTGGGAGATAGTACAAGTCGAACTATTGCTGTCTGCATCGTGAAAAATCTGAAATTAGCTGTCAAAGGTACGGCAAACTGAGCGAAAAGCCAAGCATTCAGCCGTTTTTTTGCAAAAGGCAAGGCGAAAAGGAATCAAAAAAGGGGCGCAGATACAACTGCACCCCTTTGAATTATCCGATAGAAACGGGTTATTACTTCACCAGAATCTTTTTGCCATTGACGATGTTGATACCCTTCTGGAGAGTGGTGAGACGCTGGCCTGCGAGGTTGTAGATAACGACCTCGGCACGCTCCGTTTCAACCACATCCAGCTTGCTGGGCAGCAATTCGCTGTTCTTGCCGTGGAAGCTGAGCGTCCAGTTGTCAGCAGCAATCCAGTTGGCGTTGGTGTCCGTAGCACGGATACCAATCTTCACATCCGTACCTGCCTTCTTCTTGAAGACCAAGTCGAAGTGCTCGGGAGTACCGTTGCCGGTAAAGAGATCCACAGCATCGAAGGCGCCATCCTCCTCCTCACAGAAGAGCTGCACACCCGTGACCTCGGCTGATGCATCCATCTGATTGCTGGAGATAGCATCGACACCAAGCACATAGGTTCCTTCGGGCAAGAAGCTGATAACCTGGAAGACATCACCATTACCGAGAGCCTCGCCGTTGCGCCATACCTCGATGAACTGGCTGATGTCTGCTCCGCCAGAATAGCTGGCACCCTGATATCCGGCATTGGTTCTGTCCACAACAGAAATGCTCCAGCCATCGGCATTCTCCTCGTCGAAGGTAGGATTGACAATCCAATCCGTGAAGTCAACAGGCTGCTCATCCGTTGGGTCAACGGCAGGTACGCGCAAAGCAGCAATAGCAGCATTGATAGCATACACCTTCGCATCAATCTCATCATCGTCGTACGCACCCTTGTTCATACCATCTGACAACTCCTCGTAGAGGGCTACAGCGGCATTGCTGGCCTCCTCAGAAGCAGAATAGCCATACTGGTCGGCAGCGTTGAGCAACGAATAGAGGGCATCGTTCAGCTTGCTATAAGCCAAGATGGATGAATTAGCCTTGGCAATGGCAGCATTCAAGCCTGTAAGAGCGGCAAACATGGCATCAGCATCGCCTGCCGTACCAGCAGCATCGATAGCGCTCTCAAGACCATTGTGAGCCTCAGCACTCATGGGCTGATCAGCATCGAGGAGAGCCTGAGCCTTATCCGCATAGACGGGCAGAATCTCCGACAGAGCCTCTTCGTCCTTACCGGCATAGATAAGCTTGAAGTTCGTCCAGAGGCACCATGAGCGCATGACGCTAGTAGCAACGGTCTTACGGATACCAATACGCATCTGACCTCCCTCAACAAGGCCATAAACGGTTTGCTTATAACGGTCTGACTCAAACGCAGTGGAAGCACCATTCATAGAGTTAGGCACGTAGCCTGTAGCACCCTGCCAGTTAGTAATCTGGGCATCGCCCTCACCAACAGCAGAATCCGTGAAGTTGGCAGCATCGCCACCGATGTTCTGCACAGGCGTGGTGAAGTCGTTCATGTAAAGCTCAGCATAGACTTCCTCGGAACCATCATACTGGCCGTTGTCACCAACGCGATAGAAGGCGTTGAGTTCGAGTTTGTAGATACCATCGGGAGCGATAACGGTCTGCCAAACATCCCAAGTGAAGTCACCGACGGCGGAACCCCAGCCGGCATAGACCTCAGCGCAGGGGAACGACTTGAGACCACCCGTCACAGCGTGAGTGGCAACAGTAACATTGTCCTGCAGATCCCATGTCCAGCCCTTGCCGTCAGCCTCTGTGAAGCCAGGATTGATGAGGAGGTTCGTGCAGTCGTCACCAGGCTTGAGGCTGTTGGCAATAGCAGCCTGATGAAGGGCTTCCAGCCACTCCAGCTCAGCCTGAATACCCTCAGTATCAAGTGCGCAGTTGTTGATGATGTAGTCGTAGGAACCATTCGGCATTTCCTCGTAGGGCTCCATCTCATTGCCGTCCATCACATAGTCCATAAGGGTATAGCCCTCTTCGCAGACGTATTCATTTTCGTCCAGCTCAGCACGGAGTTCAGCCACTTTATCCATATAAGCTTTATAGGCAGCTACGTTGGCAGCGATAGCCTCGGCAGCAGGAGTAATCTGTGCAAGAGCCTCCATGATTTCATCACGTGATGAAGCATTTCTGGCAGCCTCGAGGACAGCCTGATACTGCTCCTTCACATCGTTCGAGCAAATGAGTGTCTCAAAGTCGTACTGCGGGGCTGTGGCAATAATACCCTCCATCCACATCTTGTAGGCTTCGATGGAGTTGCCATAGTATTCAAGGCTGAAGTTATCGAAGAGGCTCCAATCAGTACTAATGTGTGTGCTCTTCCTAACGCCGATGCGGAGGGTACCGCTCTCTGTCACTTCGCAGAAGAGGTAGTTGTGATACTTGTCAAGCGTATTGAAGTGATAGTCACCTGCCTGCATCGTATTGCAGACCAACATTCCATCACCGCAATCGACTTCATCGGCACCACTCATGTTCTCAGTCTCAGCACCTGAAGCGAGGTGGACTATACCTACAACTATTTCTGCGCTATCACCATTAAGGGCATAAAGTTTGGCATGACGAGTGCCAAAGTCATCAGCAAGGAAGTTGTTGTAGTCGGTTCCTGCAGCACCCGCACGATAATAAGCCTGAACACCGACACGGTAGATACCTGGGAAGAGGCCCTTGATATCCTGCCAAGTGTTGTAGTCCTTGTCGTAGTGCTCAGCACCGTCAGCAACCGTTCCTCCGCGTGCGAAAGCATCGCCGCTCCAGCCTGTGGTGCAGTCGCCGTTCGAGAAGTCGTGGTTGACGATGAGGTCGCTCATGTCGATGGGGTTGTCGGGCGTAGCCTTGCCGGCCAGCTCGTCCATCATGGTCTTGACGAGGGCCTCGAGGGCTGCCGTCAGCTCGTCGGCTGTGGAGTTCTCGTTGTTATAGACAGCCTCGGCATCGGCTGTGGAGACGCCGGCCTCCTTGGCCTCGGCAATCTTCGCAGCAAGGGCCTCGGCAGCCTTGAAGGCGCGCATCTTCTTGACATAGACGTCGTAGTCGGCACGCGATACCGTCGTCCAGTCGCAGTAGAACTCACCACTCTTGGCATGGCCTTCGCCGTAGTTGGTGGGGACGTCGAAGATGACGCCCGTGCCCGTGGTCTCGTTGGTCTGGGTGTTCATGTACTCGGTCACGTGGCCCACGTAGGCATTCGTGAAGAACTCGTTGGCCCAGTTCCAGTTGGGGTTGACGTCGGCGCCGTAGAAGCGGAACATCTTGTCGTTGACCGTCTCGAACTGCCAGAAGTAGTTGGTCTGCGCGCCGAGGTCGACGTAGATGTCGCCCTGGTCGTTGTCGATGAACAGGGTCTTCCAGCTGGCTTTCGACAGCGAGTAGTCCTTGATCAGGTAGGTCTTCGTGTCCCACTCGGCACCTTCGCCTTCGGCGATGTACTTTTCGACGGTAAACAGGAGGCCTTCTTCGCCCACGGTAGCGTGGGTGCCCCACTCGTTACCCTCGGTCAGGAAGAGCTGCGACTGGGTGTTGTAGAAATAGACCGTGTCGCCTGGTACCATTTGCAGCCATTGGCCGGCGGTAATGGTCGGCTTTTGCCATGCAAACATAGCCACAACGCACAGCGACATGGCCACAGAAGTAAAGATTCTTTTCATGTTTTTTTGGTTTTAGTTATACAATAGGTTAATAAAAATGGGTTTCTTTTTTGATTTAACGTTTTATCAGTTCCTTCGTCCGGTGAAGACGAGGATGTAATAGACCAGCGTAGCCAGCGAGCTGAGGGCGGCCACGACGTAGGTGTAGGCTGCGGCGCGGAGGGCGTCCTCGGCCATGCGATGGTTCGAGGGGCTGGTGATACCGGCATGCTCCAGCCAGGCCAGGGCGCGACGGCTGGCGTCAATCTCCACAGGCAGGGTGATGAAGCTGAACAACGTCGTCAGGGCAAACAGCACGATGCCCACGCCCAGTATGGCGGGGAAGATGTTCACCAGCAGGATGCCCGCCAGCAGCACCCACGTCACGATCTGCGACGAGAACGACACCACGGGCACCAGCGCCGAGCGCAGCTTCAGCGGGGCATAGCCCTTGACGTGCTGCAGCACGTGTCCGCACTCGTGGGCCGCCACAGCTGCTGCCGCCACGTTACACTCGCCATAGACGGCCTCGCTCAGGCTGACCGTCTCCTTCGTCGGGTCGTAGTGGTCGGTAAGGGTGCCGTTCACGAGGTTTACGTCAACGTGCGTGATGCCGTTGTCGCTCATCATGCGCAGGGCCACGTCGCGACCCGTCATACCGCTCGGCAGCACCTCTTTCGAGTATTTCTTGAACTTGCTCTGCAACGACGCCTGAACGATGTAGCTCAGAATCGTAATGGCTATGAAAATGATGTATATGAACATATTCTACAATTTCGTTTAATTTCGTTTAATTTCGTTTAACGTTTTCCTTTCTTCTTGTCTGCGACGCTACGTGAATGTCCGTAAATAAACCGTAAATGTCCGTAAATAACTCTTACCTCTGACTTCACTTCCTGCCGCATGGTCGTTAAACGTTAAACGTTAAACGTTAAACATTAAACATCAAACATTAAACGTTCTCCGTTAAACCATCTTCCACGTAGCGTTCTATCGTCTGCTCACGGTCGGGGCCGACAGAGACGATGCGGATGGGCACCTCAAGCTCCTCCTCGAGGAACGAGAGGTAGTTGTTGAACTCCTCTGGGAACTCGTCCTCGCTTGTCATCTGGCTGAGCGGGCATTGCCAGCCCGGCAACTCCGTGTAGATGGGCTTCACGTTCGGAGCAGTCTGTCCGTCTGCGCCAGCGATGCTGTAGGGGAAGTCCTCTACCACCTTGCCGTCAATCTCATAAGCCACACAGGCCTTGATGGTCTCGAATGTATCGAGCACATCGCTCTTCATCATGATGAGGTCGGTAACGCCATTGAGCATGATGGCATAGCGCAACGCCACGAGGTCAATCCAGCCGCAGCGACGACGACGGCCTGTGACGGCACCGAACTCATGCCCGATGGAGCAAAGCTTGTCGCCCGTCTCGTCCATCAGCTCCGTGGGGAAGGGTCCACTGCCCACACGGGTGCAGTAGGCCTTGATGATGCCATAGACGCGACCTATCCGTCCAGGGGCTACGCCGAGACCCGTGCAGGCTCCGGCACAGATGGTGTTAGACGAGGTCACGAAGGGATACGAGCCATAATCGACATCAAGCATCGTGCCCTGGGCACCTTCGCACAGCACGCTCTTTCCCGCCTTCAATAGTTTATTGATTTCGTGCTCGCTGTCCGTCAGCGTGAAGCCGCGCAGGTAATCCACGCCAGCCATCCACTCCGGCTCGGTCTGCTCCAGCTTCGCCAGCGCAGCCGTAAAGTCCTCTGCCGTCATCAGTCCGCGCAGCATAGCCAGATGGCGCTCCTTGGCCTGACGGTAGAGGGCGTCGAAGTCCTCACGTTCCATATCGCCCACGCGAAGGCCGTTACGGCTGATCTTGTCGGTATAGGTAGGGCCGATGCCCTTGCCCGTCGTACCCACTTTCGACTTTCCCTTGGCAGCCTCGCCCGCAGCATCCAGCAGACGATGGGTGGGCAGTATCAGGTGCGCCTTGCGCGAGATGTGGAGCCTCTCCTTCAGCGGATGTCCGCTGGCCTCCAGCGCCTCAGCCTCAGCCTTGAAGAGCGCAGGATCCAACACCACGCCTCCGCCAATCACGTTCAGCTTATCACCTTGGAAGATGCCTGACGGGATGGAGCGGAGCACATACTTCTGCCCCCCGAACTCCAGCGTATGCCCCGCATTCGGACCGCCCTGAAAGCGGGCTATCACGTCGTAGCGCGGCGTCAGCACATCCACTACCTTACCTTTTCCTTCATCGCCCCATTGGAGCCCAAGCAAAACATCAACTTTCATTTACTATTTGACAATTTTACGATTTAAGGTTTTTGTTTTTTCCAGTTTATTTTTCTTCCTCCGTCTGGCAGCTCCGCATTTCGTGCAGAGACCATAGAGATAGATATAGGCATAGTCGGCCTTGAAGCCCCTGATGCGGGTCTCGGCAAGGCGCGACGTCAGGCGCTCGTTCGTCAGATTCATCACCAGCCCGCAGTCGCGACAGATGCAATGGTAGTGCGGCGCCACGCCCACGCTGGCTTCGTAGAGCGTTGCCGCCCCGAAGTGATGCCGCCAAAGCAACCCTGCATCCATCAGCATCTCCATATTATTGTAGAGTGTCGCCAGCGCCACGCGGAAGTGCATCGCTTCCAGACGGGCATTCAGCTGCTCGATGGTGAAGTGCGGCTCGTCCATTCCGTAGATGGCATCCACGATAGCCTTGCGCTCAGGTGTCACCCTAAGCCCACGCCTATGCAGATACTCCTCCAGCAGCCGGTGTACCTGCTCCATGGTTTGGTTTGTCCGTTCGTTTGCCATCACTTTTCTGTCTGATACATACTAACGCATTATCGGACACAAAGGTAAAGCTTTTTCTCCACCTCCCCAAAAAAAAGCAGAACTTTTCACTTATTTTATGTCCAGTACGCTTTTATGCGTTTTTTCTGTGTTTCTACTTTCCGTCCACAAAAACCTGCTTAACTGCCTCCAGATAGCCATAACCGTTCACATTATCGGGCTGCAGATAGCTGGTTTCTGTCCATTCATTCCAGCTATTCACGGTGATGAGCGGAGCGCGGTCGGGATGTCGGTCGACGAAGTCGCGTGCCGCACGCAGGGCGTCGGCGAAGTTCGACGGGGTGTTGTCGCGCGTCACGGCACTTTCGCGGAAACGAGGGCTGTTGTCCCAGCCGATGGAGACGTGGACATAGTAGGGAATCGTGAACTCCCTGTCGATACGTTCCCACTCCTGTTGGACGTTCTGCATGATTTTCGTGTAATCTTCGTTGACGTTCGTGAAATGGCAGAACTGGTAGTGCGACGTGCTGGTAAAGCCTAGGTCGTTCACGAAGTCGTTGCCAATCTTGTCCGACTTGTTGCTGTCTACGCCGCTATAATTCAGGTTGATGTTCCACATGGTGAATTGCAGGTCCAGTCCGGGAAAGCC
>DBYJ01000004.1:72046-92938 GCA_002309805.1 Bacteroidales bacterium UBA1189
AGTTCGATGTTACGTTGGCATATCCGCTCAAATTCTTGTCGGCTGATGGCACCTTTCCAGATGACGTTGTTCTCTGGCAGACGGCTGATGCGAGTGTCCCAGGCGTTGGTCACGTCGTGATTGGCCCACATCAGGTAGAACTGCATCTTGTCCCTGTTCGCTGCTTTCAGGAAGCCGTCGGTCAAGGTGGTTTCCATAAACGGACGGCCGTCGTACCAGTACCAGTCGAAGATGAAGACGTTTATTCCATGACGCGTAGCCTGCTCTATCTCCATTTCCATAACAGCAGGGTCGGCCTCATTGATGGGTCCCCAGAGGGGTTGCCTATTCCAGTAATGGCCAGGATTGCGTTGTTGCATAGTCAATACCGTCTCCCATTCTCCCATTCCCGAGGGCCAGAAAGGCCTCAGGCGAGGGTCGCCATAGGCGTAGGCCGGATAGAGGTAGGCAGCCACGTCGTACTTCTGCTTGTGCTCTGTTTTAGCGACTGTCTTTTGCTTGTTCGCATCGGCGGCAGATGCCTGATTTACAGCCATTGGCGCCTGTGTTCCGGCAATCAGCATCAAAGCGAGCACGGCAGCCCGCCCTTTACGCCTCAGGCATTTTAGTTGTTCCTTTCCATAGCTGGCATTCGCCCCGCCATGCAATTTATGCTCTATTAGATTTTTCATATTCCTTTGACGTTATACCGTTTTTTTATTACGTATTTTTATATTCAAACTTCCTCGTTCTATTCTATTTCTCGTAGCTTGAAAACGCGTGGGTAATCGACGTGTTTTTTCATTCTACAACCAGTATCAGTCCTGGTGCAGACTCATCGAACGGGTGCTTTGCCTGAGTGCCGATGCGCTCTAAGAGTGAGCCGGGAAGAGTGAGAGTGTTACCCTTCATCTCCACCTCAGATGTGATATCTACAGGTTTCTTTCCTATCAAGTCCTGTGCCCATATACGGACACTTGGGGGCAACGGCTTGTCGTAACATAACTTCAGGGAACGATAGAAACCAAAGATGCCTACGGGACCTTTGGCGTCGGTTATTTGAAGGGTGATATCAGCACGTGGTGTTGTCCATGTGTGCTCCTCCAATAACAGTCGTTCCACGGTGGCCACACAAACAGCTCCATTGGGGTATCGAGAAGCCAAGACGAATGGCGAAAGCCCCCCTTCCGTATGTACCTCAGGTAAGGGCATACATCGGCTGATGACGGCATGTGCCGACTCCCGTAACGTATCACCTGCATGATGATGAGGAACCCATGTCTCTCGCTCGCCCAAACACCACTCATCCGTAAGTAGCTGCTCAGAGAACTGTGCATCATCATTGACTGCAAAAGGCGCGGCCAGCCGATGCCACTTCAAAGCACGGTTCACTTCATCGAGTCGAGCCTTTAGATTACGACCGGCCTTTGGGAATACATGGTCGGAGAGTCCGTTGGGCAAAGGTTTGTTAATGGGGTGGCGCATCACGCCAATAACGCATCCCAACCCGACAGCTATCAGCGGTTCGTCCTCACAATTGATGAGTCCTAGGTTACCCGGTTGGGTCTTGTATTTCAGCAGACGTGCCACACGTTGGAGGGTAACGGGTACAGCGGTTACAACCTCTACATCGTATGTGCGGAATACATCGCTCTTCTCAATTACGGGGTAGTTGTAGGCGTGCTCAATCGGCATCCCAGGGGCGTACTTCCGTCCTAACAGTGTCAATTGCTCGCGCCACACTTGGTTCCTCTCCTGACGACCATAATCCACCTTCCAATAAGCCATACCGGCCTTGTGGTTCTCTTTCAGACGCGTTGTCCAATAAGCTTCAGGATTTGAGGCATCGGATGCGGCACTTGCCTCCTGCGCACAGAGCCATCCTCCAAGACCCTTCCAGCCAGATCGCTTTGTCATCTGTACAAGTTTCTTCAGGCTGCCCTTGCAACTGGGGAAGCGTTCAGTGTCCAACCTTGCTTCGCCCATATATTCAGCACGATGTTCATTGACGGGAATGTCCCATGAGTCGTCCATCAGAAAGATAAGATCCTCGCGGAAGTCAGGGAAAAAGCGTGTCCAGCCCTCCAACTCCCCGTCGCCGAACATATATTGTTCCGTCATTACACGAGCGGTAGCAGATCCGTCATAACTCACTACATATCCCTGGATGTTCCAGGTGGAGAAATAGTCGGGGACAGCAGAGGGTTTGCTGGGCACCAGCGATTTGTGTGTCTGCGTCATGACACAGCCATTTAATGCAAGTGTTACGATGAACAGATATATTGTTTTTCTCATTTTAATAGACCTGATATTCATCTTTTCTATTGTTGTTTCACTTCTAACCATAACGTATATTGCGTATATCAGGGATATGGAGTCGAGGAGTTTTTCCGTCTGCAAAGATAATGGAGATAAATGGCATTTCCAACACAAAAATAATAAAACGTCTCACTACTGTCCGGAGAAAAACTCCGTTTGATTGGTTAAGGGAGGCTTCACGTGAAGTCTTTCTATGGGACGACACAGAACGCCGTGTACACGCAAATATGGATTGCTGTATGTACGTACTTGCTTCTGGTTATTGCCAAGAAAGAATTCCATATTGATTGTGAACTTTACATTTTGGCTCAATCAATAGGACTTGTCCTGTTTGAAAGAGAGCCTATCCAAGAGATTTTCAAACGTAATTCTAACTTAAATAGAGTCCAAGATTTGGGTCAACTTTGCCTATGGCCAAATTTCTCCGGACAGTAGTGAAAACGTCTATTTTCTAAAATAAATCGCGCAGGAGTGCTCCTCCTGCCCAGCGGAATAAATCTGTAGCGTAACGCAAAATCCACTACTTTAGATATGTGAGTTCGATATAATATGTAGTTTTTTCCAAGGGGTATCGGGGGTGTCGGTGGGAAGGGAGAAGCCGTTGGCTTCCAGCCAATAATCCACCGATACCCCTTCTCTGAGGTGTCGGTGGCTTTTCGTTTGAAAATCACATCTGTACGCGTACCCACCGACACCCCCGATACCTGTTGGAAAAAACTCTTTTTTTCTAGCCAATTAGAAAGGCCTTTCGCCAAATCAGAAGGCCCTTCTGCCAGAACAGAAGGGCCTTCTGCGAGATTAGCCGGCCCTTTGTACGGCTGACAACCTCTGTACCCTCCATCCCACTATAGAAATGCCCGTTCTTGCGTAGTTTGCTTTTTGGGTTGTCAGTAAGACTTCCTCCTCGTCGCAAGGCATAGCTCAAACAAGTTTGGCTCTACTCTTGCTTCGTTCGTCGGTTGTCATTCGGTCGGGAGGGTTTTTGTCAGATGCTTGGACTGTGACGCCAGCCCCTTGGTCTGAGCGCGTGACGCACTACGTCGTACTAGCGACGTAGTGCGTCTATGTGCGGACGTAGTGCGTTCTGACGCAGACGTAGTGCGTTTTCGGAGTAGCGGAAGTCTTACTGACAACCCAAAAAGGAAACCGCTCGGCAAACGCCACTTTTATATAGGAATGAAGGGTTTTAGACCCGTCACGCATCAATAATTATACTTTGTCGAGGACATCGCGGGCGACTTGACAAAGGAGGGAGCTGTCGGAGGAGGCTGCTGCTTCAGCTTGGTCGAGGAGCTCGTCCTTGTCCTGCGAGGAGAGGGGGGCGTCCTGGCCGCGGAGCAGATGTGCCATCAGGCGGAAACCGGCATACTGCGTCAGCACGGCCTCCGACGCCATCCACTGGAACGCCTTGTCTTTGGCGTAGGGCAGGCGACGGAAGAGGTTCATGCAGGTGTAGTCGATGATTTCGGTGTCGTGCATAGCCTCAAGCCAGATGTCGGCAATCTCAGGGAGGAACGTGTCGGCAGGCTGGAGGTAGCCGGCAAGGATGCGGCATTCGCGGATGTCCTCTTTCCAAAGGGCTTGCGCCAGGGCGTGGTCTTTCTCGTACTTCGAGGCAATCTCCTTCAGCCGAGGCAGTTCCACGCCGAAGATAAGGTGGTACTTCAGCCCCCGCTCGCGGAGGCTCTGCGCCAGCGGGCCGTTCATGTAGAGCCGCAACTCAGACTTAATGGAACTTAATGGGGACATAGTGTTTTTTTGTTAAGAATTAAGAGTTAAGAGTTAAGAAAGAATGTTCTGTATGCAGCCCCAGATTACGAGACTGTTTTTCTTAACTCTTAATTCTTAACTCTTAACTAATTTACTAACGGTAATATGGCGTAGTCGCGGCTGTAGCGGAGGTTCTGAGCTGCAAACGTTTCGGTGTAGTCGATGGTGACGTTGGTGATGTTGCCATCCTTGTCCGTGACGGGGGTATAGACGGGGTTGATGAAGCCTTTGTAGGGGGCGAGATTGAGCGCTTTGTAGCGAGCCAGCACCTCGGCATGGAGCGTGGGGTCGACCTTCACGGCGTAGGTTTCCACCAGGTCGCGGGCAGCCTCAAAGTCGCCTTCGCTCTTGATGCGCTGGATTTCAGCCAGCAACTCGCCGAAAAGGTTGCGCAGCTTGCGGTAGTCGTTGATGCGGACGTAGGTCTTGCCGTCCTGCTTCACCATCTCCACCACGCGATCTTTTTGTCCTTTCTTGAAGCACCAGTGAGCCACGAGGGAGCGATTGCGCATGTGGGCTTCTTCAATGTCGTTGCCGGGCTCGATGCGCACGAGCTGTGTCATCAGGCCGTTCATCATGTAGGTGTAGTACTGCGCCTTGTAGGCATCCTTCGAGGGGAGCAGGCCGAGGTCGAGCAGTTTCTTGTCGCCCACGTAGTAGAGGCCGAAGAGGTCGGCGCGCGCTTCCTCGATGGTGCTGCCGTAGGCTTTGAGGGCTTCGGAGCTGGTGCCCGGCAGCAGCTTGCCCGAGCCGTGCCCCAGACATTCGTGGAGGTCGGTGTGGAGGTCGTCGGTGATGGCGTCGTACTTGTCGATGAGGGCACGTTCCTTGTCGCTATAGACGAACTCCTCGTTGAAGCCGTTGCCGTGAGCGGCCTTCGCATAGGCCTCGGTAAGGTTGCCGATGGTAACGGACTTCGAGCCGTGAGCGGCGCGCACCCAGTCGCTGTTGGGCAAGTTGATGCCGATGGCGGTAGAGGGGTAGAGGTCGCCCGCAAGGATGGCTGCGGTGATGACCTTGGCGCTGATACCCTTGCACTCCTCTTTCTTGAAGCGGGGGTCAACGGGCGAGTGGTCCTCGAACCACTGGGCGTTGGCGCTGATGGTTTCGGTACGGCGCGTAGCCTCGAGGTCCTTGAAGTTGACGATGCTCTCCCAGCTGGCTTTCATGCCGAGCGGGTCGCCGTAGCTCTCCGTAAAACCGTTGACAAAATCGATGCGGCTGTCGAGGTCCTTGACCCAGGCGATGCAGTAGTGGTCGAAGGTCTTGAGGTCGCCGTCGGTATAGAATTGGATGAGCTTGTTGATGACTGCGCGCTGGGTGTCGTTCTCAGCCATTTCGGCTGCCTTGCGAAGCCAGAAAACGATACGCTCGATGGCCTGTCCGTAGAGGCCGTCCACCTTCCACACCTTCTCCACGAGCTTGCCGTCCTCCTTGACCAGACGGCTGTTCATGCCGTACATGACGGGACAGGGGTTGAGGGTGTCCTTCTGGGCGTCGTAGAACGCTTCGGCCTCGGCCTGCGTCACGCCGTCGCCGTAGTAGTTGCCTGCGGAGGTGAGGATAAGGTCTTCGCCATCAGCCTGGTTGACTTTTTTGGGCATGACGTTCGGGTCGAACATCACAGGGCAGATTTCGTCGAGGAACTGCTCTACCGTCTGTCCCTCATAGGAGGCAGGGAAGTGGTCGGGCTCGGCCATCACAACGGAGCGGAACCACTCCTCGGAGAAGCCGGGCAGGAACTTCAGTTCGCCATAGTGATGATGGATGCCGTTGGAGAACCACACGCGCTTCAGATAGACTTCAAGGGCGCGCATCTCGTCGGTGTTGTGGTCAAGAGCTTTATTGGTGTAGATGGTTTCCAAGATATTGCGGATGCGAAGGTTGTACTTGCCGTTCTGGTCGAAGAGGATGTCGCGCCCGCTCAACGCCGCTTCCGTGAGGTAATAGACCAGCTTCTTCTGATTGAGCGAGAGTCCGTCCCAGCCCTTCACCTCGTAGCGCAGCATCTGCAGGTCGGCAAACTTCTCATTGGCATACTCAAACTCCGTAGCGGGCTTCTCGCCGCCGCCACACGATGCAAGCATCATCATTGTCATAGCGATAATTCCAAAAGACTTTTTCATATAATTATAATTTGTTGTATAAGTCGGCAAGGTCGGCGCGTGAGAGGCCGAGTTGCATGGCTCGGTCGAGGTCGGCACGTGCCTGCCGTTTGTGACGCCCCATGCGGAGGTAGATGGCTGCACGGGTGACGTAGGCATAGGGGTCTTGGGGTGTGAGCTTCAGGGCCGATTCCATGTCGAGTAGCGCCAGGTCATAGAGCTCGCGGTCGGCAAGGACGTTGGCACGTGCTACGAGGTAGTCAGGCTCCTTCGGGTATTCGGCAATGAGGGCCGAGAGCTGCTCCGTGGCCTCCACCAAACGACCCTGCTTCTGGTTCAGCAACGCCAGCCCGAAGCGAGAGTTGGCATCGTTGGGGTCGAGCGTCAGCAGACGTCCGTAGTCGGCTCGCGCTACGTCGAATAAACGTTGGTGGACAGCAATATAGGCGCGGAAGGTCAGCGCCTCGCGGTTCTCGATGTCTTGGTCAAGCACGTTGCAGTAATCGACGTAGGCCTTGTCCTCGTTGCCTAACTCCATGTAGGTGGCAGCTCGCGCAAGCAGGATGGGCATAGCCGTCGGCTTGTAGTTCAGCGCCAGCGAGTAGCTCTCAGCAGCCTCCTTCAGCAGCCCCTGCCGTTTCTGTATGGAGCCAAGATTGGCAAAGAGCAGCACGTTGTGCTCGTTGGTAGGGTCGTGCTCAATAGCTTTCTTCACAAAGTCAGCCGCGCGGTCGAGGTCGTCGCGCTCCAGCGCGGCATACGCACTATCAACGTACTCGGCATACGTCTGTGCCCCTGCAGGCACACCAGCCCACAGACACAACGCTGCAATGAGCCACAAAAACAGTTTCTTTTTCATGCGTGGGCAAAAGTACGCCATTTCTGCCGTATGCCCAAAAAAACCAACAACTATTTCAAAAAATCAAGGATTTTTTACTCAAAGTCGCAGACATATCCCTGCCGGTCCATCTCCAGCTTCATCACTTCCCAGCCATTGAGGCAGTCGTGCATCGCCTCCTTCAAGCGCACCACGCCCATGAGGTCGTCGGCACGGATGACAGCCATCAACGTCGGGCCAGCTCCGCTCAAGTAGCAGCCAAGCACCTGCTCGTCCTGCTCCAAATGATGCATAATCTCATCGTATCCTTTGATGAGGCTGCCGCGATAGGGCTGATGGAGATGGTCGTGGAAGCCGATGCGCAAGCCCTCGTCATGTCCGTTGATGAGCGAGGCTACCAGCAGGCTCAGATGCGAGATGTTTCCGATGGCATCCTTTCGCGACACCACGTCGGGCAACACCGAGCGCGACAACTGTGTGGAGAGTGTGAAAGGTGGGATGAAGGCCACAAACCGATAGTCGTTCTTCACGGGGATGTTGAGCGTGGTGACGGTATCGGCATTGACCGAAACGGTGAGCCCGCCGAAAATAGCCGGAGCAACATTGTCGGGGTGTCCCTCGATGCGTGTGGCCAGGTTGAGGATGTCCTGACGGTCGTTGTAACGTCCCTTGAAGGCAAAAGCTCCTACCAGTCCGGCCACGATGCAGGTAGATGACGAGCCAAGGCCGCGTGTGTAGGGCACCTCGTCCTTGCACTCGATGCGCAGGCCGGTGAACTCGAGCCCCACCTCCTTGGCTCCCTCGCAGAAGGCTTCGTAGGTCAGGTTATCTTCGCCTGCAAACTGTTCGGGACAGCCTGTAATCTCCAGCCCCTCGTCAATAAGTTCGAAGGTAAACGTGTTATAAAGTGATACGGCCACGCCGGCCACATCGAAGCCCGGGCCCAGATTGGCACTCGTGGCGGGAACTCTTACTTTTACTTTCATCCTATGCTTTCGGCTATGTGTGAAACAATCTGGTTTCGGTCGATGACCTTGTTGTGCAGTACGGGGCGGTCCATGATATCCTGAAGTGCGTCGGGGACGGGTTGCCCAGTAGTACGCCATAGTACCTCTGTGGCCAGTTCCTCGGGGACATCCCTGCCCGTGACAGCTTTGCATACGCTAGCAGGAAATTTATAGGGCGAGGCTGTGGCCATCACCACCGTAGGCGTGTCGTCGGCTGTCTGCTGACGGTAGCGGTCGTAAACCCCCAATGCCACAGCGGTATGGGTGTCGGCCAAATAGCCCGTCGTGTGATAGTAGGTGTGGATAGTGTTAATAATCTCCTCGTCCGTCAACCAGCCCGTTGCAAACGACTCATGCAGACGCTCCAACATCTCGCCATCGACCCAATAGCGTCCGGTGTCGCGCAGATTGTTCATGCAATCTGCCACCTTTGAGGCATCGCCACAGAGCAGGCTGAGCAGCCGTTCCAGATTGCTGCTGACGAGGATGTCCATAGCAGGGGCGATGGTCTTAAAGAAGGGTCGCCGGACATCGTAGCAGCCGGTGGAGAAGAAACCCGTCAGCACGTTGTTGCGGTTCGATGCCACGATGAAACGACGGATGGGCACTCCCATTTGCTGCGCCATCACGCCAGCCAGACAGTTGCCGAAGTTGCCCGATGGAACGGCCACGTTGATGCCTTCGCCCAAGGCAATGACACCCTTTGCCACCAGCTGCAGGTAGGCATGGAAGTAATAGACTATCTGAGGCACCAGCCGCCCCATATTGATGGAGTTGGCCGAGGTGAGGAAGATGTTTTTTTCTTCACAATTCTGCTGTAGACTGGGCGAGGTGAACGCCTCCTTGACGGCACGCTGGGCATCGTCGAAGTTGCCCCGAATGGCAACGACCTCGACATTTTTCCCCTGCTGGGTGACCATCTGCTGACGTTGCACGGGCGCGACGCCCTCGTCGGGGTAGAACACCTTGATCATTGTGCCCTCCACATCGGCAAAACCTTCGAGGGCAGCCTTCCCCGTATCACCGGATGTGGCAGCCAGTATCAGCGCCTGACGATTTTCGCCCCTCTGCTTGAGCGAAAGAGTCAGCAGATGTGGCAACAGCTGAAGGGCCATATCCTTGAACGCTGCTGTAGGCCCATGGAACAGCTCGGCAATGTGGACATCACCCGCTTGGACGACGGAAACCACCTCCTTGGGAAACGACTTGCGAGCGTAAGCCTTGGCGCAGGCTGCCGCAATCAGCGGTTCCGTCCCTTCGGGTGCAAACGTTGCGATAATACGTGTGGCAAGGGCTTCATACGAGAGTCCTTGTAGCGAAGTCAAATCAAGCTGAGGCAGGTCGAACGCAGGCATCAACAGTCCTCCGTCGTCTCCGATGCCCTGTAGCACCGACTGAAAAAAATCCATTCGTAGGGCACTACCTCTAGTGCTCACAAAACCGTTATCCATAACAAAACAATACTTTTCGGGCGGCAAAATTACAAAAAATAAAGAAAACGGGAAATAATTTGACGAATTATTTACCGTTTTCCTAAGGATATCCGTCCGAACACCCTTGACGTAGCCAATAGTTTTATGTTTTACTGGACTTATTCCTTCAATGGACGTTGGGCTATGCCTATCACTTGCAGGCGGTCAACATGCTTCAGCAGACGGGGCAGGAAGTCGTCCCACTGCTGCTGGTTGCCCGGCGTCCAAGCCTTTTCGGCAAGTGCCAAGGCGCGCGGAAACACCATGTATTGCATTTGTGCCTCAGTGGGGATTCGCTCGCCCCAGATGTTTCCCTGCATGCCTTTAATCAGCTGCAGCTGCTTCTCCGTCAGATCGGTGGGGACGATGTCGCCCGTGTAGAGGGCTTTCAGGGTGTTGTTATCCTGGTCGTAGTCGAAGTAGCAGAAGGTGGTGGGGCAGAGGATGACCTCGTTGCCGCCGTTAGTAGAGCGCTGTACGACGTCGGTATGGTCGCCACGCCACCAGTTGATGGTTGCCGACTTGCTGACACCACCCTCCAGGATTTCGTCCCAGCCGATGAGCTTCTTGCCATTCGCATTGAAGTACTTCTCCATGGTGCAGGTGAACCACGACTGTAGTTCTGCCTCGTCCTTCAGCTCGAGGTCTTTGATGCGTTGCTGACAACGGGGACACGTCTTCCATGCCGAGCGGTTCACCTCGTCGCCGCCAATCTCCACATATTCGTAGGGGAAGAGGTCGAAAATCTCCTTATAGACGTTGCGGCAGAACTCCAGCGAGGTCTCCTTACCCACGCAGATGGGGTCGCGTCCGTCGTCGTTGCACGAGAGCCAAGGGTAGCATTGTGTCTCGGCGTAGCTATGGCCCGGCACATCGAATTCAGGCACAATGTCAATGCCCCTCACGGCAGCGTAGGAGACCAGTTCCCTCACCTCGTCTTGGGTGTAGTAGCCGCCGTATTCCAGCACTCCATCATGCAGGCGGGTGCGGTCACCTGATAGGGGAACAGCCATGCGGGGGTTGCCGGTTTCCTCCGCGAGTTTGTTGCAGCGCACGTCCCAGTACTCCTTTTCGGGGTCGCGCCACGCGCCCTTGTCGGTCAGTAACGGGTACTGCTTGATCTCCAGACGCCATGCTTGCGAGTCGATGAGGTGCCAGTGGAATTTGCTGAACTTGTACAGCGCCATCGCATCCAGCAGGCGCTTCGTCTCCTCGATGGTAAAGAAGTGGCGTACGGGGTCGAGCATGATGCCGCGCCATTCGAAGTTGGGTGCATCCTCAATCTCCACAGCCGGAATCCTCCATGTGACGTAGGGCTGCAGGGTAGAGGCTTCCACCTGATAGGGCAGCAGTTGGCGCAAGGTGGCAATGCCGTGTACGATACCTCTATAGGCAGCGGCTTCTATTACCACACCATCGGCTGTGGCGGTTAGCTTGTAGCCTTCGGCACCAGCCTCGCAGCGGGGGTTGAGGCTGAGCACGATGTCGGCCTTCTTGCCCTTGCGAAGGGGCAGGTCGTAGCCAGTAGCAGGGCGCAACTTTTCCCTAAGGTACTCAGCCGCAGGCAACAGGCTCTTGTGGGTGTAGGCTATGGTGGCATTGGGGGAGAGGACAAATGAGCCCTCCATCTCCACTGCACGGGTAGGCAGGGGAATAATGTTTATTTCTGCCAAGGCAGACATCGGCAGCAGCATGAACAGCAAGGTGAGTGCGCTAATCATTTTTATACCGCTGGTGATGTTAAGGAATCTGGGTTTCATTGTTTTCATGGGTATGGTTGACTTAACTGAAGTTCAATAATACTGTCTAAAAAGCGCAGCCTAGACAGGCTGCGCTTTTGCTTGATAGTCAGGGATAATTCCCTGCGAGGGGAGAGAATTATTCGGCTGCTTTGTGTGAGAAATAGTAGCCGACACCTTCGGTGAGGCCCTTGTAGGAAGTCTTGTAGGCAACAATGGTAAGTTCATCGCCTTCCTTCACGCCAAGAGGACCAAACTCACCCTTCTTGCCGCCCCAACCGACATAGACACCGTAGATATATACAGAGCCGGTTTCGTCAGTAAGGTCGAAATTGCCGTACTTTTCAAGATCCCACTTTGTGTTGTCTTCTGTAGGCTGAGTGACCGTGCCAGTCAGCATATAGAAGGCTTCCGTGTTATCGGGAAGGTTGCGGAAGTCAGCCACAGAGATGGGAGTGACGGAGATGGAGCTCTCGCAGACAGCACCTGTCATCTGGGCAGCGCCCTTATACTCACCGCGCTTGCCGATGAGGGTGACGATGTCGCCAGCCTTGAGGCCGAGCTTCTCGAAGTCGCCCTTCGCACCGATACCATAGACATAGGCTTCGCCGGAGAAGTCCTTGATATAGACGTTGCCATACTCTGCCTTAGCCACGCTGGAGATGATACCGGTGATGCGGTACTGGGTTTCGCCTACCTCGGCAGCAAGGAAGTCAGCCACAGAAACCTCGAGGATGGCACCCTTCTGGGTGAAGGCCTGCTCGCAGGAATAGGTCGTGCCACCTGACGTGGTGGAGAAGACAATGGTGGTGTTGCGGTCGCCGCCATCGTTCCTATCAGCCTCAAGGGTCACATAATCTGCGCCAAAGTCGGCAATATGGAGCCAGCTCTTGGCCTCAGCAGGAATAGCCACATGGAAGCCGTTGCCCTTGCTGGAGACGTTTACCTTGATGAGACCGCCTTCGAGGGGGAACTCGGTGACGCCTGCACCTTCCTCAACACCGAGCAGTTCGACGCCATCGATGCCGATAAGGGACTTCTTGATGGAAATAACCTCTGCGGTGCCCTGGTTGGTCTCAGGTGTACCATTATAATCAATAAGGACGCCCTTGACGACCAATTCGTCACCTACGGCAAACTCGTTACCCTTGGTAAACTTTTCGCCGTTGATCCAATAGCCACGATAGACCTCGAGCCAGTTGTCTGAACCGAACGTGCCGTCGTCGGAGAGGAAATAGGTGGCGTTGCCGTACTGGACGCTAATCTCCTGAATGCGGCACACAATGCCCTTGAAATAGACGGGGCTCTCAGGCTGCTTGCCAGATTTGATAAGAGCCACGGCCTCGGCGATGGTCAGGATTTCGGGCTCAGCCTCTTCGGCATACTGGTAAACATTGATTCGCTGCGTCTTTCCAGCACAGTTCAGAAGTACTTCTGCCTGGCGGGTTGCAGCTGCTGCTCCAGCGGTGAACTTAACAACACTTTCACCTGCTGCACCAAACGTAGGACTAACGGTAAGCCACTCAGGAACCTCGCTGATGGTCCATGCATCGGTTGCGGTGACTTTGACTTCTACCGTGTTGCCAGCTGTAGCAAGAGCCACATAGGAGGAACTGACCTGCACCTCGTCGAGCAGAGTGACGGGATTCTCTTCTTCGCAGCTGGTGGTGAAGACAGCCATCAAAGCGGCGAGAACTGTGATAATTGAATATCTGAGTTTCATAGTCTTTTCTGTGGTTTATGAATTAATTAAAAATGTACTTAAGACCGACGGAAGCATACCAGCACTGGCCAAGGGAATGATAGGGCACGAAAGTCTCG
The DNA here is from genome assembly GCA_002309805.1 of Bacteroidales bacterium UBA1189. GTDB lineage: Bacteria > Bacteroidota > Bacteroidia > Bacteroidales > Bacteroidaceae > UBA1189. The sequence goes on from DBYJ01000004.1 coordinate 85,097, forward strand.
GTGGCGCCGCTGATAGCAGCAGGAGTGGAGAAGGTGGCATAGCCGTCCTTGTCAACACCTTCGTACTTGAGGATGCGGGCTTCGCTGCCGATGGCAGGATTCAGATACTTACTCACACCCCAGCTGGAGTTAAAGAGGTTCATTACGTTCTTGATATCGGCGCTAAACTGGAGGATGTTGGTGCTCTTTCCGATGCGAGCTTTGAAGTCGTGCTTGTAGCTGACATCGAAGCGATGCACCCACGGGCTATAGACGGCGTAGCCTTCGGCATACTGGCCCTGATGCTTGCTCAGGTAGCTGTCGCCAGCCACGAAGTCCATAAAGCGCTTGGCATCGTCGGCAGAAACGAAGCGGAACTCCTTGTTGTCAACCTGCTCCTGAGTGGGAACATAGATGGCATCGTAGGCGTAGCCGTCGCCGTTCATGTCGTTGGTGGTCATGTAGGAGTAGTTGTAGCCACCACGCCAAGCCTCGTAGATAAGGCTATAGTGGTTGCCGCTCTTGTCGTGGTGGGTAGCGCTGGCTACGACACGGTCAGGAGTGACATACTGCGAGTTGTGCAAACGGATGTTGTTGGGGCCTTCCCAAGTGGGGACATAGGTGAAGGCACTCTCGGCATTCGAACCGGGCATACCGGTAATCTCCTTGGAAACGGTGTGGGTGTAAGCGGCCATCAGGCTCAGGCTCTCGATAGGACGGGCATTAACCTGTACGTTAGCACTCCAGCCGTAACCCTTGTTGGTGTTCTCCAAAACGAAAGCACTGTATGCAGTGCGGTAATTGGCGGGATAGAGGGGACGGTTATCAACGCCGTTCAAACGAGCAAACCCACCGACAGGGCTGACACTCCAATCGGACATGCAAACACCGTTGATGGTCTTGTTAAAGATTCCTTCAGCCGTGATACTGAGGGGGAAGTCCGTCGGGAACGAGTAGTCGAAAGCGAGAGAACTTTTCCACACCTGCGGCATCTTGAAGTTCGGATCGACGGCACAAATTCCGTTGGCCGCCTTACCATCCTTAGGAGAAACTGTTTCCGGGAAACCCATGCTTACGAGCTTGTCGTAAAGAGCTGCCACTGTAGCTTTGCCGTTGGCATCGGTGACAAGACCACCTGCGAACTGGTTCATATCGCTCTTCGTAGCACTGTTCTTTCCTGTAGCATTGAGCTTTGCCTGATACTGTACCAGACCTCCATTGGTGGGCATGTTGGTAAAAAACACGAGCGGCAGACGACCCGAGAAGAGACCGGTACCACCACGGACCACGAAGCTCTTATCGCCTACGACATCCCATGTGAAGCCGATACGCGGAGAAACGGTGATGTTCGAATTGGGCCAGCGGCCAGTGTCAATGCGACGGCCACCATAGATGTTTTCGATAACAACTTCTTCATAGCTTGCACCTTCGGGAATGTCCTTTTTGTTTCCCACAATAGTACCATCGGCAAGTTTATAGTCGGTATTGATGTCATAGACTGCCTGATTGGTCATCAGGTCGCCATTGTCGAAGAAGAGGCCGTCAAGACGCAAGCCAGCGGTCAGTTTGAAAAGGCTTGTCACATTCCAGTCGTCCTGAACATAGAGGCCGGCCTTGTGGAACTGCACACGGGCAGCAGGATACTTCTCGCCGTCGTAACCGTAGGTAAGACAGACAATCTCAGGAGCCTGGGCAAAGAGCTGATCAACCGTCATGCCGTCTTCCCAGTTGTAGCGATAGTAACCCGTACCGTTACGCATGTACTGGTTGTCGGCCATCTGGTACTCATAGCTTAAACCAGCCATGATCTTGTGGTTGCCGAGGTGGTAGGTGATATCATCACGGACAGTACCGATGGTGTTGTGTACAGCGTTGTTCCAGGTGAAGAGCTCATAACCGAGGGCAATGTAGTTGTTATCATTCTTCGTGATGTCGATGAAGGGAAACTCGTCAGAGGTTGAGCCGCGGACATCGTCCAGTTTCGAAAAAGTGGCCAGGAACTGGTTTGACAGCTTCTCGTTGATACGGCTGTTGAGGTCGAGAGAAACCGTATGAACGAGGTTGTTCATCGAGTACATGGCGTTGGCATACGACATGGAGTACTGCGACATACGGGCGCCGGACATACGGACACCGCCGTCCATCGAAGTGGCGTTGGGCGAGTTCCATGCCTTGTTGAGCGTATAGTTGTAGCGGAGGGCCAGATGATGCTTCGAAGTGATATTCCAATCCAAACGAGCCAGAGCCTTCATGTTGCTCTCGTTAGCAGGGAAGTCGGTCCAAGAACCGGTGTTGTAGCCATATTTGCTGGCCATGTACTTGGAAACATCCTCCAAGTCCTTGTTCGTCGTACGGGAGATGTAGTCGTTGGGCACAGCCACACCATTCTCAGAGCCTCTCCAACGGTTAACAACAGTCGGAATCTCTGAATATTCGAAGTTACCGAAGAAGAACAACTTGTTCTTGACAATAGGAGCACCGAGGGTCATACCGTAGGTAGTGCTGCGGTCCACAGCGCGGGCGCCGCTGATCTGCTCACCGTCTACGGCATCGCCGCGCATGTTCTCGTTGCGATGATAGACGTAGGCCGTTCCCTTCACGGTGTTCGTACCGGACTTGGTGATAGCGTTCACACCACCACCGATGAAGTTGGTCTGACGGACATCGAACGGGCTGATGACCACCTGTAACTCCTCGATAGCATCGATGGAGATAGGACTGCCGCCACCAGGAAGCTTGTCGCTAAGACCGAAGTTGTTGTTGAAGTTAGCACCATCAACGGTGAAGTTAGCTGTACGACCATCGCTACCGGCAAAGGTCATGCCATTACCGCCGTAAGGTGAGAGGCGCGTCACATCGGTGATGTTACGGCTGACCGTAGGCAGAGCAGCAATCTGCTGATTGTTGATGTTCGTCACAGCACCCGTCTTGGCGGTGTTGAACTTAGTGGCGGTTGCCGAGATGACAACCTCGTCGAGCAGCTCGGCTGAATCTTTCATCTTGTGATTGAGCACATAGGTTTCGCCGAGGACAAGGGTAACATCCTGATAGCTGGCCGTCTGATAGCCAACGTAGGAGATGGTCACCTTGTAAGGGCCACCGGCACGCATACCTTGGATGGCATAGCGACCGTCGAGGTTAGTGATGGCGCCATACTGGGTACCTGAAGGGGTATGAACCACCAACACCGAGGCACCGATGACGGCTTCATCGTTACTGTCGACAACCTTACCGGCCAAAGCCGATGTGGTAATCTGAGCACTTGCGGCTGCGGAGATGAACATCAATGCAGCTGCCAAAAAGAAACGCAGGTTTTTGAACATAATGATTTGATTAATAAAAAAAAAATAAACTCTCTTCGTATAAAGCATCTTTTCACGCCGCGAAGGTACAAATTTTATATGAGACAAGCGAAAAAAAGTGGAAAGAAAAATAAATTTTTTCTTCATTTTTTCTTGTTCCCTTTTCTACTTCCGGACCTCCTTATTTCCCAGCATTTCGCGTGCCTTCATCGGCTCGTCCGTCGTCAGCTGGTCGATGCCTGTTTCCACGACCTTCAGCATATCCTCGACGTTGTTCACCGTCCAGACATTGATGCTCATGCCCCGCTCGCGGGCCTCGTCGTGGAACCGCTTTGTCCCCATGTAGGAGCCGATGTTCAGGTCGATGCCGTTCAAACCATTGTCGAACACCTCCGCAGGCCATAGGTTTGCTCCCAGATATTGTACCGTGATGCCCGGGCAGAGCCGCGCAAACTCACGGCACACATGCAGGCTGAACGAAATGAACATCACCCGCTCAGGGTCCAGCAATCCGTACGTCTTCAGCAGGGCGACAGACCGCCGCACAGCCTCGTCTTCAAATGCCGGCGTCGAGTGCTGCTTCATTTCAAAAACCAGCTTTGTCTTGTCGCTACTCTGTGCATGTGCCAGAAACTGCTCCAGCAAGGGGATAGGCTCACCGTTCTCCAGACGGAAATCCTCAAAGGCTGAGAAGGGATTGCTCTCTATGCGCTTGCCGTTTATCGAACTGTCGTGAAACACAATCAGCACGCTGTCAGCCGTCATGTTCACGTCGAACTCGCTGCCCCAGAAGCCTGCCTTCTGCGCAGCCTTCAGCGCCGCGACAGAGTTCCGCGCAAAGCCGCCTTCCTCGCAGTTCCAATACCCGCGATGAGCCACAATGCCCACTCCGTCGAAGGGCTTTTGCCCTGCACTCTTCTTGTCACCTATGCTGCAGGAAGTCATCAGCATTCCCGCCAGCACCATTACCCAAAAGCTCCATGTAATTTTCTTTTCCATAAGGCTATATCATTATAATTCCTTCGTATTATCACCTGCCATCCGACAAATCCTGCGCGTTTCCTTGCGGGCTTCGCGCCAACGGGGGAAGTACCGGTCCATCAGCGAATGGAAACGGGCGTTGTGGCTGGGCTCCAGCAGATGGCATAGCTCATGCACCACCACATGCTCCACGCACCACTCAGGCAACAAAAGCACGTATGCTGAGATGCAGATAGAACGTTTCCTCACGTTGCATTGCCCCCATCGGGAGATTGTCGGCTTGTAATAAACGGCAGAAGGCTTGACGCCCATCTCCCTCGCGTGCCGTTCCACCATCGGCTCCACCAACGCCTTCAATCGCGCCAGCGCCTCGTCAGCCTGAGCCTGCGTTGTCAACGGCAGCTGACTGAAAAAGGCTGCCCGCTGTTGCTGTCTCTCGCTGGTTTTCTTTCTGGACTTTTCAATCCATCCCCTATTCTTCTCAATAAATGCCTCCACCTCCGCCCTCGGTGTACCGAAAGGAGCCGACACGTGCACATCGCCACTCTTCACGACGCGCATCGAAAGTCGGCTGGTTCTTCGGTAGGTGACCTGGATGGACATGACGCTTATTGTTTCACGGCCTCGGGTGTCCAGCTCTTGAAGAAACGCAGCACTTTCTCGTGATTATAACCGTTGCCCTCCTCCAGGAAGCTTGAGTCCTGAATATGGAGGACTTTGCCTCGCCCATCAAGCACCACGAACACGGGAAATCCGAAGCGAGCGGGATTGTTCAGCCGCTTCAGCATGGCCTTGGCCGAGCGGGCCTTTCCCTCCCCGTCCGACTTGCGCGGGTCGTAGTTCACATGAATGTAAACATAGTTGTCCGCAATCACCTTACTAATGGTTGTATCACTTGAAATAAAATCAGCAAAGCGCAGGCACCACGGGCACCAGTTGCCCCCCACCTGACAGATGACAAACTTTCCCTCTTTGCGAGCTGTTGCAACAGCACGGTCAATCTGCTCCATGGGATTGATATCCTCGTCATAGACCTTCGGCAATGCCGTCTGGGCATCCGTTATCAGCGAGAAGAGCACGACAAACGCAACTAATAGAACATGCTTTTTACACATCGTATCAATCAGCATAAAGGGTTATATATTATGCAACAAAGGGGGCTCTGCGCCCCCTTTGCAAGCATTAGGCTCTTTTACTTAACAATAGTCTTTTTGCCCTCCTGAACGCGAATGCCTTTGGCATCCTTGGAAATCTTCTGGCCCTGAAGATTGTAGTAGTCACCTTCAGTAGCGTCATCCGGGTTAATGCCTAAGATGGCCGTCGCCTCACCCATGCTGCCAATATGCCGGATTTTCAGCTCGCTGGCTGATGCGGCTTGCTTGTCCCAATTGACACCACAGCGTGTGGGCAGGAAAATCTTCTCAACATCGGTCTTCAGAAGAACACTTTCCAGGGGCGTCACATCCTGCTTTGCGGGAATGCCATAGCGCCCTTCCTTCTGAATGCTCTCCCAGCTGCTGCCGAAGGTTACGGCATTGCCCTTGCCGTCTTCCATGCGGACAGCCTTGAGCTCAGCATCGAAACCAAGGACTTCTGTGTTCTTCACCCTCATATACTGAGATGTAGGTGAATAAACCAGATAGGGTACACCAGCCTGGATGCCGTCGGCTGTACAATCCACGAAATAGAGGTTCAGCGTTGCGCCCTCCTGCTGGATGCCAACCAAGCGCTCCACCTTCAGGTCTTTGACAGCAACGGCTACTTGTTCAGCCGTCAAGGAGAAAGGCAGGCAGAGCGTATTGTAACCCTCCAGGAAATAGCGGTTCAGCTGAACGGTCTGCTGGCTGTTCTGCAACTTCTCTATAGCCAGTTTATCGGAACTAGCATAGATGTTCGTCACTCTGTTTTGTGCGAAGGCCGTGGTACTTAAGGCCATAGTCGCCACCATTACAAGTACAAAATGTTTCATGCGTTATCAGTTTTTAAATGTTCGATCTGGGTGCAAAGATACAATAATGTTTTTTAAACCACCAAATTTTTGATGATATTTTTGTTCCAATTTATCCGTTCTCAAAAAACCTCATAAACTCACTCTCAAAATTCGGCGTCAGCACATTTCTCCCCATAGCCTCGCGAATTTCTTTCCTTGTCCAGAAGCGTCCGCCGTCCAATTCCTCTGCAGAAGGACGAATCAGGCCGTTGTATATGCAGCGGTATACGTACACCAACTCGCGTTCGATATGACTTTCAAACACATATTTTTCTACAAACTCAGGTTTGAACTCCGTAATGCCCAGTTCCTCACGCACCTCACGAAGCAAGGCCTCTTTTGGCTTTTCACCATAGTCGATATGTCCTCCCACAGCCGTATCCCATCTTCCTGGTTGGACATCTTTCCATTCCGGACGCTTTTGCAGATATACATCACCCGATGGGTTGAGGACATGCAGATGAACCACAGGGTGCAGCAACCCTGTGCCGCTGTGGCACTCGCGTCGCGTGGCGGAGCCTATCACTCGACCCTCTTCGTCTACAATCGGGAATTTTTCTTTTTGATTATCCATATTATGATATGTCATCCTTAGAAACAATCTTTTTATTTTTAACCCTTTGAAACTAAGAATCGACTGAGCATTTAGATTCCACCGTATTCCGTCTCTTCTTCGGCAGCCCTCGGCATCCTCATCTCCTCGTCGTCCGACGAAGGATAGGAGATTACCTTCGCGCCATGATCTTCCAGCCAGATATGATTCAATGTATATGCCAACGAGGTTAGCGTCTGCTCCCTGATGCTGGGTTTCAACGAGCACTCCCATATCGTGATGCAATGCCATCCCAGCCGTGCCAGCCGATGCTGCTGCTCTATGTCCCGTTCCTGATTCCGTTGTATCTTCCTGACCCAGAACTCCCTGTTCGTTCTCGGAATCTTGCAGCATGCTGAATTTTCAATCCCGTCAATCAAGGTCTTGATTTCATCATTTTTCATCTCAGGAAAAGTCACGTTGTGTCCATGCCAGAAACACCCGTTCACGAAGATGCACGTTCTGTATTTCCGCAGCACCAGATCCGGATGTCCCGGCAACCTCGGCGCATTTAACCGATAGCGGAACCCTCTCTTCCACAGCCCGCGACGCACAATCCATTCCGGCTTCGTGTTCTTCGACCGTATCGCCGCCATATTCTTGTACCGCTGCTGGGGAGAGAGCTTATCCATAACAATCCAGGTATTGTTTTTGCAAAAGTACACACATTATTCGAAAAAGCTATCTTTCCTTATTTCTTTTTTCATTTTTCATTCCGTTTGGGGACTTCCGCTACAAATATACAACATTACGTTTGCCATTTTCTACGATTGCATCAAGATGCACCTCTCGAAGCATTTTTGGATATAATTGCCCCCTATCCCCTTTTTCTGCCAATTGTTTAAGAACAATCCTTTCCACAACGCAGGCAAATAAATTCTTAACGCAGGCAAATAAAAATTCAACGCAGGCAAATAATTTTCCAGAGCAGGCAAATAAAATGGCAGATAAACAAAAAAGGAGCCTCAGACCTTCGTCTGAAGCTCCCTCATGAAAAA
>DBYJ01000059.1 GCA_002309805.1 Bacteroidales bacterium UBA1189
TCGCCGCTGATGCCCTTGCCGCCGGTACCCGTATTGGTGAGGGTGAGGCTGCCGCCGTACATCTCGAACCGCTGGTCGGCCTTGATGCCTGCCGTACCGGTATATTCAGCATCATCGTCGTCGTAGGCGGCAGAACCCGTCACCTTGATGGTGGTGACGCCGCCGCTGATGGAGACGAGCGAGTCGGAGGTGATGCCCTTCTTCATGTCGGCGGAAGCCGTAGCCNNGCGGTAGCCGTAGCCGAGAGGGTGCCGTCGGAGATGATAACCGCCTCCTTGCCGCGCAGGGCATGACCGGCAGACGAGGTGACGTTGATGGTGGGCGAGGACATGAAATGGAGGTAGTCGTCGGACGTGATGCCCGCCTTGCCCGTCGCCGTGACGTCGAGGGTGCCGTCGCCGCTGAAGATGAGCTGNNCTGACCCTCGCTGAAGAGGGCTGCCTTCTCGTCCTCGCCGGAGGGCGTGAGCGTGTAGGACGAGCCGTCGGCCAGCGTGTTCGTACCCTTCACCACGACAAAGCAACGTTTCTTGCCCTGGTTGTTGATGGCCGCGCCGCGCTTGTTGGTGAGGTTCAGGCCGTTCAGCACGAAGGCCTGTTTATAGTTACTGTAGGTCTTGAAATAGCCGTCGGCGCAGGTGCCGCTCAGCTCGTAGATGATCTTTTCGGAGGTGGTGTTGACGACGGTGACGTCGCTGCCGTCGGCAGAGACGATGCCAGCCGAGTCGCCCGTAATGGTGACGCCGTCGGAGGCATAAGCGATGTAGATGGTGCGGTCGAACGGCGTGTTGGCGATGCTGTCTTCAGCGTTGACGTAACCACTTGCATCAGAGATGCTTGAGGGGGCTTCGTCCGTGATGCCTGTATCGGTGGTATCGGTGGTGGTGGTGGTGTCCGATTTGTTCTCGTCGGTGACAGGCTCCTCTTGGCAGGCCGCCAGCAGACATGCTGCCAGTAGCAGGTAGGTTATTTTTTTCATTACGCTTGTTTTTCTGTTAGTTCTAAGAAATTGGCCGCAAAGATAGTCCGAAATCCCCTAATCAGCAAGCACTAAACAAATAATAAATGTCAATCAACAGCTAAAAAGATTTAACAGCTCGGCGGGCGTCAGTTGGTCGAAGTAATCGGCGATGTTAAGCGTGCTGAGGAGTGTAAGAATAGCATTACTTTCGTAGCGGCAGCCGACGAGGGCGGCGGCAAGGATGTCTGCAGGGCGATTGCCCAAGAAATCCCCGCCGAAGGTGAGGGCGGTAAGCATCCCCTTCTCCACCGAGAAATGGGCTTCGATGGTGCCACAGCGGAACTTCCGCTTGCGGACGAACGTAGCCAGCGGGCTGCGGCCCATGTTCCACTCCCATGTAGCAAAACGGTCTCGTGCAATCTCCTCCACGCGGGCAAGCTGCACTTCCGACAGCACGAACTCCTTATCCTCATGATGCCGCGAAAGAATATCCTCAAGGGCATCCTGCAAAACGCGGACGGAAGCTATATCGGGCAGATAGTCCTTCAGGTTCGCCACGCGACTGCGGACGGAGGCTATGCCGTGCGCCTCCAGTTTGCTGTCGCTGACGGCAAGAACGGAGGCAAGCATCGTGAGGTCCACATCGTACATCAGCGTGCCGTGCACCATCAGACGGTCTTTCCACACCCGCTTGGCATAGCCCGACACCTTGCGCCCCTCGACGAGGATATCGTTGCGTCCACTCAGTTCCGCCGGTACGCCGAGGCTACGCAGGGCCTCGATGACGTAGGTGAGATAGCCCGGATAGTCGCGCTCCAAGTCGGACGAGCGCCCCACGATGGTGTAGTTCAGATTACCCAAGTCGTGATAGACGGCTCCGCCCCCCGTCACCCTTCGTGCCAAGAGAATGCCGTGTTCTTGCAAATAGGGCAGATTCACCTCGGCATAAGCATTCTGATTAAGCCCGATGATGACTGCAGGGGCATTCTGCCATAGGTAAAACACAGGCTCATCCACTCCCAGCTCCTCCAGACAGAACTGGTCGAACGCCATGTTATAGTGCGCATTCGTGCACGCGTTGCGAAGGTAGCGCATGGGGCGTTAGTAGTCCTCGCCGTAGCGTTCGCGGGTGATTTGGTTGAGGGACTTGCCGCGGGTGTTGGGACAGCCGATGACGCCGACGACGAGGGATATCAGCAGCAGGGCAATCATACACCATGCAGCCACGGTGAACCCTTCGCCCTGTTCGCCATAAATGAGGGTGAACATGAGCCCCCATACGGCCGAGAGGCCGCGGACGATGAAGAACATCAGTCCCTGAGCTCCGGCGCGGAACTTGGCGGGGAACAGCTCCGAGCCCCACAGGGCATAGAAAATCTGTACCGAGATACCGCCGTTGATGCCCCAGAGGATGGAGAACGCCCAGAGGCTGCCCATACCGTTGATGCCTGCGATGACGACTACCCATGTGGCAAGCGCAGCCAGCAGACCCAGCACATACAGCAACTTGTGCGATACCTTGTCGATGATGAAGGATATGCAGAAGGTGACGGCGACGACAATGACCCAGCCTACGCACGAGAGCATGTTGGCATACTCGTTTGTCAGGCCGCCCGCCGTCTCGTAAATGTGCGGCTGGAAGAATCCCATCACGCTGGCTACGAGGTTCCACGTGAGGTAGATGGCCACGAGGAAACAGACGGTCCTGATGGCTTTCTTATTGGAGAACAACACCTTGAAGGCGTGCAGGAGCCCCGTGTCCTCGCCCTTCGCCTTGGCAGCCTCGCGGCTTGCTGTCCATTCCCTGCTCTCCTCGAGCCGGCGCTGCATGGTCCATGCGATGAACGCCACTACGAAGAGTGAGAAGAAGACGACTCGCGAGCTGAAGACGTTAAGGGCGTCGCCGCTCAGCGCAGTACCTCCGATGGCATGGCCTATGCCCTCGACCCAGCTGAAGAGATAGCCGCCGGGGGCGAAGAGCATGCCGAGGAGCAGGATAATCATCGGTCCGCAGCCCCACGACATCTGCGAGATGCAGATATTCCGGCCACGGTTGTTGATTTCGGAGCTCTCGGAGATATACGTCCACGAGGCGGGCACGCCGATGCCGACGGAGATGCCCGTGACGAGGAAGCCGCCCAGCAGCATGGGGAAGTTGACGGAGCACATGATGAGCAGCACGCCCACCATATAGACGATGAGGTTGTAGGTGTAGATGAACTTGCGTCCGTACTTGTCGGCGAGGAAGCCGCCGATGATGGCGCCGAGGGCGGCACCCAGGCAGTTGGCGCTGATGAAGTTGAGCCAGCCGAGGTGAACCTCGCTCAGCCCCAAGTATTTCTGCCATAGCGTCAGGCCGCTTGCGCCGGCCACGATGGCACCGGCATCGAGATAGTTGGTGAGTGAAACCGCTATCGTGCTCTTCAGACTTTTGCTTTTTGCCATGGGGTGTTATCGTTTGGAGGTTACTTCTGCTTCGTATTTCTCTATCTCGGGGATGAAGTCCTCACCGACGGGGACGTTGTTGCGGACGCAGAACTCGTCGTAGACGGCGTTCCACGGCAGCGCCTTGCACTCCTCCAGCAGGGCGAGCACCTGGTATCCCTTGCCGGCAATCTCCAGCTGGCTGATGCGGCTTGTGGGCTCAAGCATGGCGCGCACCATGCACTTCTGGGCAGCGCGGCTGCCGATGACGTAGGCACCGATGCGGTTGATAGCGCCGTCGAAGTAGTCGAGGCCGTAGTGGACGCGGTCGAGGGCTCCGGCGCGGACAATCTCGCTGAAGAGATCGAGGGTGGGGTCGTCCATGAGGGTCACGTGGTCGCTGTCCCAGCGGATGGGACGGCTGACGTGAAGCATCAGTTCGGGCACGAACTGCAGCAGGGCGCTGACTTTGTCGGCAGGAGACTCCGTGGGGTGGTAGTGGCCGGTGTCGATGGTGGGAATCTTACCGTTGCGGGCGGCATAGGCGGTGTAGAAGTCGTGGCTGCCCACGGTGAAGCTCTCGAGCCCGATGCCGAATACCTTGCCTTCGATGCAGTCCTTCATGCAGGCCTTCTTCTCGGCGAAAATCTGGTCGAGCGAGTCCTTGAGGAGCTCGCGGTAGAGGTAGTGGTTGACGCTGACGTCCTTGCAGCCGTCGTGTACCCAGAGGTTCATGATGCAGGGGTCACCCTGGGCACGTCCCATCTCGTCGGCGATGTCGCGGCAGCGGCGGGTGTGCTCAATCCAGAAGTCGCGGATACCCTTGTCGGGGTTGGCGAGACTGAGGTTGCCACTCTTGGGGTGCGAGAAGGAGGTACTATTGAAATCGAGTTTCGTGTCGTGTTCCTTGCCCCATTCCATCCAGCTCTGGAAGTATTCGGGTGTCACTTCGTCGCGGTCGACGACCTTGCCGCGGAAGTCGCCGTAGATTTCGTGGAGGTTCAGACGGTGTGTGCCGGGGATGAGACTCTTGGCCTTGAGGATGTCGGCACGGAGTTCGTCGATGTTGCGTGCCTTGCCGGGGTAGTTGCCTGTGGACTGTATGCCACCGCTGAGGGCGCCGGCCTGCACTTCGAATCCGGCCACGTCGTCGGCTTGCCAGCAATGCATACTGAGGTGGAAGTCCTGCATCTGGCGGAGGACGGCTTCGGTGTCGATGCCCATTTCGGCATATCGCTCGCGGGCTACTTCGTAGGCTTTACGTACAAGTTGTTCTTTCATGATGGTTTCTATATTATAGTTTATACTTTGACGTGTTGACTCGCCCGACTATTCTTTCTCCTTGCATACGCTGAGATACTGTTTGAAGGCTTCTTCCCAAAGGTCGGCATCCTGTGGCGTATAAGTCTTGGTCTCGATGCTGGCAGCGATGAGGGCGCGCATGGAGCGGATGTCGCTCACCAAGCCAGCTGCCTTGGCCTGCAGCATGATGTTGCCGATGGCGGTACACTCGATGGGGCCTGTCACGACGGTGACACCCGTGGCGTTGGCCGTCAGCTGATTGAGCAGGACGTTTTGCGTGCCTCCGCCAATGATATGGAGCGTCTCAAGCGGGAAGGGCGCCATCTCCATCAGATAGCCGAACACCTGCTTGTAGCGCAGGGCGAGGCTGTCGAAGATGCAGCGGCAGACTTCCTCCGTCGTCTCGGGCACGGGCTGGGCGGTGCGGCGGCAGTAGTCTTGTATCGCCTTGACCATGCTCGCAGGGTTGGCGAAGCAGGGCGCATCGGGATGGATGAGGCTGCGGAAGGCGGGAACTTGGGGGATGTGGGCATAGATGTAGTCGTAGCTATATGGCTTTCCTTCGGCCTTCCATTCGGCACGGCTGCGCTCCAGCAGCCACATGCCGCAGATGTTCTTCAGGAAACGCGTGGTGCCCTCCACGCCGCCTTCGTTGGTGAAGTTGCGTTCGTAACTTTCCTTATTAATTATAGGCCAGGGAGTCTCGATGCCCATCAGGCTCCAAGTGCCGGAGCTGAGGTAGGCGAAACGTTCGCTGCGTGCCGGTACGGCAGCTACGGCGCTGGCGGTATCATGTCCCGCCACAGCCACCACGGGCACGGCGCCCAGTCCTGTCAGCCGCTGAACTTCGGGGGTGAGCGTGCCGACGACGGTGCCCGGCTCAGTTAATGGGCCGAACTGTTTTTCGCTGATGCCGCAGACATCGAGCAGCTCCTTCTCCAGGCGGCCTGTGCGGGGATTAAGCATCTGCGAGGTGGAGGCAATAGTGCGCTCGGTCACGCAGCATCCCGTCAGCAGGTAGCTCAGGGCATCGGGCATGAAGAGGATTTTATCCGCTGCGCCGAGGGCGCTGTTGTTCGTCCGGTGCAGTTGGTAGAGCTGGAACAGCGAGTTGAAGTTCATGAATTGGATACCCGTCAGGTCATACACTCGCTCGCGAGGAACGGCCCTGAAGTAGTCGTCCATCACCCCCTCGGTGTGGGGGTCGCGGTAGCTGTAGGGATTGCGTAGCAGGTCGCCGTCGGCACCGATGAGGGCGAAGTCGACGCCCCAGGTGTCGATGCCGATGCTGCGGATGGCGATGCCCTCATGGGCAACGGCCGTCAGCCCTTCGATGATTTCGCGGTAGAGGGCATAGATGTCCCAGTAGCAATGTCCGCGCAGGGTGATGATGGGGTTCTGGAAACGGGTTATCTCGCGCAACGTCAGGCCGTCGTCGGAGAGTGTTCCGACGATGGTTCGTCCGCTTGTAGCTCCGAGGTCAACGGCAAAGAAGTGACACTTCTCAATCTTTTTCATGGTGCTGAGGGTTGGTGGCTTTTACAAAAACGGCGGTAAAGATAGTACAAGGCGAGCGGAATACCAAATTTATTTGGATATTTAACTGTGTTTTCGTCGTCGCGACTCTGTATGTGAAGTTTTCCCCTTCCTTTTTTTCCCTTTTTTGTGAAAAAATTTTGTATATATTCAGATTTTCGCTATCTTCGCCGCCAGAATGTAAAAAAAGTCCGATTATGAAGAATAAAACCAATCGTCTGCATGCCATTCGCATGATTGTACAGAACAACATCATCTCCAATCAGGAGGAGCTGTTGGTGAAATTGAGGGAGTCGGGCTTCGACGTGACGCAGGCTACGTTGTCGCGCGACCTGAAGCAGATGAACGTGGCGAAGGCTCCCACGAATGACGGCGGCCATGCCTACGTGCTGCCCACCGACTCGCTCTACGAGCGCATCTACCAAGCCAAGGCCGCCTACGAGAAACAGATGCACAGCGGCTACGTCAGCCTGCAGTTCTCGGGCAACATGGCCGTCATCAAGACGCGTCCGGGCTATGCCAGCGGCATTGCCTACGAGATTGACGAACGCCACCTGCGCTCCGTCATTGCCACTATCGGAGGCGACGATACCGTGCTGATTATCCTTGCCGAGGGCGTCAGTCGCGACGAAGTCCGTCGTGAACTCGGCACATTCCTGCAAGTCAAATAGTAACATTCATCAAAATGATAAAAACCGGTATTATTGAAGGGGCGGGGTTCACAGGAGGTGAACTGATACGCCTGTTGCTCAACCATCCCGACGTGGACCTTCAGTTCGTTACATCGCGCGAGTTCGTGGGACATCGCATCGACGAGGTACACCGCGGGCTCTACGACGAGACGGACCTCTGCTTCACGTTCGACGATCCGCTGGACCGGCTTGACATGCTGTTCCTTTGCACCGATTGGGAGGGGAGCCGCGAGTTCTTCCGCACCCACACGTTGCCCGAGGGACTGAAAGTCGTCGACATGAGCCGGGCTTACCGCATCGACGAGCCTCCTTTCGTCTATGGCCTGCCGGAACTGAACCGTCGAGCCATCTGCCAGGCGCGCTTCGTAGCCAATCCGGGCAACTTTGCCACAGGCATCCTGCTGGGCCTGCTCCCCTTGGGACGCAACCTGATGCTGAGCGGCGACATAGCTGTTATGTCGATTATCGGCAGCACGGGCACGGGCGAACAGTCAACCACGCTCACCAGCTTCAACTGGCGTAGCGACAACGTCAGCGTCTATAAACCCTTCGTCCACCAGCACCTGCCCGAGATTGAGGCAGCCCTGCGTCAGCAGCAGACCAGCTTCAACGCCTCCATACACTTCGTGCCTTGTCATGGCAACTTCACACGCGGCATCTTCACCACCATCATGCTGAAGAACAGCGTCTCGCTTGGCACGCTGGAAGACCTCTACGAGACCTACTACGAGGAGGACTCGTTCACCTACCTCTCGCGCAAGCCCATTGATCTGAAGCAGGTGGTGCACACCAACCGTTGCTTCATCCACTTGGATAAGCAGGACGACAACCTGCTCATCACCACCTGCATCGACAATCTGCTGAAGGGTGCCAGCGGGCAGGCGGTACACAACATGAATCTGCTCTTCAACCTCGAAGAGACCGTCGGACTGAATCTGAAATCAACGGCCTACTAAGAATAGATTGAAGATTGAAAATTGAATATAAATAATTCCTAATTCCTGATTTCTAATTTACTAATTATAAAAAGATATAGGCAACAATGAAACGACTTTCCGTTGTGTTGGTGAGCTTGATGCTCTCCGTTGTGATGTTTGCCGGACAGGCAAAGTACGTGTTCTATTTCATTGGTGACGGCATGGGCCCTGCTGAGGTCCTCGGCACCCAGTATTATCTCAGTCAGAAGAAGGGCGAGCTCGGCATCACGCCGCTCTGCTTCGCCACGTTCCCCTTTACAGCCTACGCCACGTCCTATTCTGCCAGTTCCGATGTGACCGACTCCAGCGCAGCCGGTACCGCTTTGGCATCAGGCTGCAAGATTAATAATGGTGTAGTGGGTCTGCTGCCCGACGGGGAAACGCGCCTTTATACGGTTGCAAACTGGGCCAAGGCTGCAGGCAAGAGCGTAGGCATCACCACCAGCGTAGGCGTCAATCACGCCACGCCTGCCTCGTTCTATGGCTACCGCCCCTCGCGCAACGACTACTACGAGCTGGGCGTGCAGCTCACCGAGAGCGGCTTTGACTTCTTCGCCGGCGGCGACTTCATCAAGCCCACCCGCGACGACGAGCCCTCGCACTACGAGCTGGCCGAGAAAGCCGGCTACCAGATTGTCCGCGGCTACGACGAATACCAGGCCCAGAAGAACTGCGGCAAGCCCATCATCCTGCTGCAGAAGGAGGGACGCGGCGACAACATCCCCTACGCCATCGATGCCAAGGACGACGACCTCCGTCTCGACCAGATTGTCACCGCAGCCATCGAGCAGCTCTCGAAGAACAAGAAGGGCTTCTTCCTGATGTGCGAAGGCGGTAAGATCGACTACGGCGGGCATGCTAACGACGCCGCTGCCTGCTTCGGCGACGTTATCGCTATGGACGATGCCGTCAAGGTAGCCTACGAGTTCTACAAGAAGCACCCAAAGGAGACGCTCATCGTCATTACCGCCGACCACGAGACCGGCGGCCTCGCCCTCACCGGCGGCAGCTACAGCATCAACACCGGCGTCCTCCAGTACCAGAAGGTCAGCAAGCACGGCTTCTCGGAGGTGCTCAACCAGCTGCGCCACGACAAGAAGGACAAGGTGGAGTGGGCCGACGTGAAGGCTGCCCTCACCGAGAACTTCGGCTTCTGGCGCGAGGTTAAGATTTCGCACGACGACGAGATGGCGCTCTACGACGAGTGGTACCACTCGTTCCAGACCAACGAGAAGGTGAAGATGGCCGAGAGCCTCTACTACCGCGACGAGCCGCTCTCCGACCTTGCCGTGAAGGTGATGGCTCGCTGCGCCAAGATTATTTGGCCCGTCGGCAGCCACTCGGGCATCTACGTCCCCGTTTTCGCCATCGGCGCAGGAGCCGAGCAGTTCACCGGCCAGATTGACAACACCGACATCCCCAAGAAGATTGCCAAGGCCGCTGGCTACAAGGTGAAGCAGTATTAAGATGGTTATCTTTTGAGTTAAGAATTAAGAGTTAAGAGTTAAGAAAGATAGTTTTCATGTCGAGGGAGACCAAATGCAAGGCTTTTTTTCTTAACTCTTAATTCTTAACTCTTAATTAGCATGAAGTCCCTTCATAAGGAAGTCCTGCGGCTGGCTGTGCCCAGCATTCTGGCAAATATCACCGTGCCCCTCGTGGGCATGGTGGACATTGCCATAGCAGGCCATATCTCCGATGCCTCGGCAATTGGCGGCATTGCCATCGGCGCCATGCTCTTCGATCTGCTCTACTGGAACTTCGGTTTCCTGCGAGTGGGCACGGGGGGTATGACGGCACAGGCCTTTGGCAGGGGGGATTTTCGTGGCGCACGTGAGATTCTGGTTCAGAGCCTCACTATTGCCATCGGTGCGACGTTGCTCATCTGGGCACTCCAATGGCTGTTCCTTCGTGTGGCTATGGCGCTCATTCCCTGTTCGGCGGAGGTGGCCATGTTTGCGCGGCGCTATTTTTTCATCCGCATCTGGGCAGCCCCTGCCACCCTCTCGCTGATGGCGCTGAAGGGATGGTTCATCGGGATGCAGGATACCGTGTCGCCCATGGCATGCGACATTACGGTCAACGTCGTCAACATGGCAGCCAGTTTTGCCCTTGCCGTCTGGACACCTCTTGGCGCCCTTGGCGTTGCGTGGGGTACCCTCATCGGGCAATACACAGGACTCCTCGTGGCTGCTATCCTTCTTCAGAGGAAATTAAAAAAGGGGATATTTGGAGTTCAGGAACTCCCTCTTCTTCCGTCTGCTCTTCGCTGGTCAAAGTTACGCCGACTATTCGTGCTTAACGGCAATCTGTTCATTCGTGCGCTCTGCTTCATGGTGGTCTATGTGGGCTTCACTTCACTCACGTCGCGGTATGGCGACGGCCCCCTTGCCGTCGGCTCCATCATGATGAAGCTGTTTATGCTTTTCAGCTACTTCATCGACGGTTTTGCCTATGCTGCCGAGGCGCTGACGGGGCGTTTCGTCGGCGCGCGTGACTCCCTTAACCTCCGCCGTTCCAACCGCATCCTCTTCATCTGGACGCTCGCCATAGGCGCTGTCTTCACCCTCCTCTATGCGCTGACGGGCGAGGGTATGGTGCGGCTGATGACCTCCGACGCCAGCGTCATTTCCGGCTCCCATCCCTTCCTGCCGTGGCTGGTGGCTATGCCGCTCGTCAGCTGCCTCGCCTTCCTTTGGGACGGCATATTCATCGGAGCCACAGCTGCCCGTCCGCTGCGGAACTCCATGATTGGTGCTGCCGTAGGTTTTGTGGCTGCTGCCATCGCCCTCCAGCCGTTCTGGGGTATCCAGGCTATCTATGTCGCCTATTTCGTCCACCTCGTCGTCCGCGTTCTCTGGCTTACCGCCGCCTGGCCACGCACCCGCTCCGCAGCGTTCTGAGCTATCTCTGAAAAAACAGACAAAAATCCTTTGTTTTTTGGGAAAAGAGCAGTATCTTTGCAGACAAAAGAAAACAATCCGAATTTGTACATAGAGAAATGAAACGGATAGCTTTCCAATGCCTTTGTCTGTTGTTGCTGGCAACCCTTTCCTCCTGCCGCAGGGATGCCGGCGTCCACGACGCCCTCGCCCGTGCCGAGGCCCTCATGGAGACAGACCCCGACGCTGCGCGCGCTCTGCTGGACAGCATAGCCTCACCCCAGCCTCAATCGTCTCTTTACCCCCCTCAATCCCCCCGTTATCGGGGGGCAGAAACCCCTAAAGGGAAGGGGGCTTGGTCACCCCTCCTTCAGGAGGGGAAAGGGGAGGCCGCCCTTTACGCTTGGCTTCGCACGCAGGTGGACTACAAATGCTACGTGCCGCTGACATCCGACTCGCTGGCGCGCATCGCTACGGACTATTACGGCAAGCCGCGACACAAGGACTATCACGCCGCCATGGCCTGGTACACTCTGGGCTGCGTCTATACCGAAATGCAGAATGACCCCAAGGCCGTTGACGCCTACCTTACTGCACAGGAGTTGTTCCCCGATACCGTCAACCGCTATTATGTCATTGCCCTGTTCAATACGGGAAAGCACTATCTGAACCGCCACATGTATTCCGAGGCGGAGTCGCGCTTCCTTGCCGCTAAAAGCAACCCTTATTGCCTGAGAGACTCCCTGCAGATGGCTTACACCGACTTCAACTTGGGTCTCTCCCACATGTACCAGTCTCGTTTCCGCCATGCGGAAGAAGATTTCTATGCCGTCCTGCATAACCCCTACACCCCTCCGCTTTTTCGGAAGGATATTGATTACCAACTGGCCAAGCTGAATTTCTATGAGAGCAAGGATTGCGCCACGTCGCTTTCCTACGTCAACCGTTTCATCGCTCAGGCCGAAAACCCGAAAGGGATAGCGTCAGCATGGGTCCTGAAGGGAAACATCATGGCCCATAGCCAGCAGTACGACTCCGCCTATGCGTGCTACCAAAATGCCTTGGCCTGCCACACAGACATCTATGCGAGGAATCAGGCCAATAAGCTGCTGGCTCATATTTCGCAGCTGACACAAAAGAACGATTCTGCCGAATACTATTCCGAGGCCTATCAGTCATCGTTAGACTCCATCTACAATAGTTTCGGACGAGAAGAAATCGACTCCATCCGGAACACGCACCGCCTCGAGACCCTTCGGCTGGAAAAGACGTCAAAAACCGTCCGCTTGCTCTCTTTCGGGATAGTCGCCCTCATGGTTGCGGCTCTTCTGCTCTGGGCGCTCAGGAAAAGACGGCATAGCCTTCCCTCCGTCCCTTCATCCCTGCCGCACGGCGCAGCTCCATCGGATGGGGACGAGGACAGCATGACCCATCAGGAAAGGGCGGCCCGTTGTCGCGAGCGCTTCCAGCAAAGTGCGTTGTTCGCCACACTCGTTGAGGATCTGCGACAGGGAGACCTGTCTGCAAAGATGAACCAGGCCCGACGAGCGGAAATCCGAAAAGCCGTTGCCGACGCCACATCCGATATCCGTTCGGAGCTCATGCTTGACTGCCCTCTCCTGACAAGGGAAGATTTGGAATATTGTGAGTACATGCTGTCAGGATTCTCCATTAAAACAATGGCTGAATGCACCACCTATAGTGAACACGCCCTCGAAAGCCGGAAAAGCCGGATAAAGAATAAAGTGTCGCCAGCGTGGAAGGAAATCCTTTTTAGCAACGATTCTTCCCTTTAACCCCAACACACAATCGTCTGTTATCTAATCATCTGCCTTCAATTCTCAAAATTGTGAGGATATTGTGAGGAAATTATGAGGGGAAATGTTTGCAGGCATTTGCCTTTTATGCCTACCTTTGTTCCCAGAAAGACGAAAACCTAATTAAAATGTCAAATTAAAAGAAACTAATCATGAAAAGAGAAAGTAGAAAAACTATCGCCTTATTGGTTCTGTTATTCTTTGTTCCTCTTGCCGTATGGGGACAGAAGAATATTCCCTTGGTGCTGGAAAACGAGTCCATCAGACAATCCGGCCCCCGTTCTCCTTGGTCTAATCCGACAGCCACTCTTGATGGTATGACGCTGACCTTTACCTTTGCTTCTGCTACCACTTCGGAGGTCATCATCATCAATCAGTCGTCTGCCCAAACGGTCTATTCCCATTCTTTCGAGTCTTCCGCCCAGCTTTCCATAGACCTGTCGGAAGTATGCTCCGCTGGCATCAACTATTTAATCCGTCTCAATGTATTTGGGGCATGGTGGAACGGAGAATTTACCGTCGAAGAGACACTACCTGCTCCAGCGGCTAACGGTACGATAGTGGAACAGGACAGCGTGTTTTATCAGTTGCAAGGTAAAAACGCTATCATCGTACCGGCTTACATTGCAAAAAGAAATATTCTTGACTATCCAGACACATTGGTTATTCCTTCACAGATTTCATACGAGGGCGTATGGTATGATGTAACAGGTATTGACCCTGAAGCGTTCCGTGGTTGGACTTCTACTTCAATCATCCTGCCCAATACGATTGAATACATCGACTATCTGGCTTTTTGCCTCTGCGAGAACCTGGAGCATTTCGTGCTGCCTGAGAGTCTTGTCGGAATAGGGAATATAGGACTTGGTCAGTTTACATTGGGAACAAGTGTTTTTGCCGGATGTTATTCATTACGTTCTGTAGAAATTCCTGAAGGGATTAGGGCGATACCGCCAAGCTTCTTTGAGGAGTGTACGAGTCTTGACTCTATCGTCCTTCCGAGTAGCATTACACACATTGGAAAAACTGCATTCTCCCAATGTACCTCTTTAACATCTATCGTCATTCCTGAAGGTGTCACTATTCTTGAGAGTGGTGCTTTTAGTGTATGCACAAGCTTAAAGACCATTGAACTGCCTAAGAGCATCACATTGATGGAATCCGGATGTTTCACGGGCTGCTCTGCACTGGAAACCATCGTGGTTCCTGAAGGTGTGGAAGTAATCTATTCTGGTTTATTCAGAAATTGTACCAGCCTGTCCTCTGTTGTACTTCCTGAGAGCATCACTTCAATTAAGACGTATGCTTTCCAGAATATACCTGATTCTGCCCATATCTATTGCGAGGCGAAAGAGCCCCCAGCCCTTGATAAAGATGCCTTCAACAACTACAACTGCACCATTCATGTCCCTTATGGTTGTAAAGAGACGTATCAGCAGGCCGCTATCTGGAGCAAATTCGCCAATATAGTGGAAATGGATCATGGAACAGACAATGGGTCATCTTCTGATGAGACGGGTGTTTCTTCCATTGTGCTGAGCGAGGAAGCCGCTCGTTACTACGACCTGCAGGGCCGTCCCGTGGATGGCACGCAGAAGGGCATCCTCATCCGTAACGGAAAGAAGGTACTGGTGAAGTAAACCAAAAAGAATAAACTTAAAATTATTATGAAAAAGATTTTCTATTTGTTTCTCGTTCTGATTTGTTCTGCCGGAGTTGTTCATGCGCAGACCAGTACAAAAATCGAATTGGTGTGTGATGTTACCCTGCCCCCAGGCACAGAAGGCCTTAAGGCAACCTTGAATTCTTATGTTACTGATGATGATCTTTCAATCCGTCACGAAAATCCCAATTATTACATGGATCGCTTGAGAGCACAACCAGGAACCCTAAAATCCGATGCCACAACGGTTGTGATTATGGGAGAGAATGACAATGTCGTTTTCAAGAAGGAATGCAATTCGAGTGATATTTGCCTCATGCTGAATTATCTTGGAATTCCCAGCGGGAAATATGCGTTGAACATTTTCTGGAACGACTGCTGGTGGAGAGGACACTTCGATTTTAAATCGCACTGGCCCGAAGGTCAGTATGTGTATGTTGACAGCACGTATTACCGGCTGAACAAGGGATACGCCACTACCGTATGGCCCGATTATTATCTCGGGAATGACAGGACTGTCAGCCACCGCATGTCTTGGACTATTTTTGACAGGGACTACCCGCTCCATGTGGTCATTCCTTCAGAACTGACCTACGAAGGAGAGGTGTATAAGGTCGTTGGCATTGAGCAACGTTCCTTCAAGTATTGTCATTATCTGCTGTCGGTCTCTCTCCCGAATACAATTACCTATATTGAAGGTGCGGCTTTTGCTGAATGCGAGAATCTGCGACGAATCAATATCCCCGAAAGCGTTACCCGTATTGAAGGTGGGGCATTCGATCATTGTTACAATCTATCTGACATTGTAATTCCAGAGGGTATAAAGACGTTAGAGGGTGGAATGTTCAATCATTGTACAAGCATTTCTGCCGTCACGCTGCCAAGCAGTCTTACACGCATTGAGGAAATGGCTTTCACTCACTGTTTTTCCTTACCCTATATTGAAATACCTGATAATGTCATGTACATAGGGAAATATGCTTTCCAAAGTTGTACGAGCCTGATGGAGATGAAGCTGCCGAAGAATCTCAAACAAATAGACAATTATGCTTTCCGTGGATGTGAGAGGCTGACATCCATCGATGTCCCCGAGACCGTCACGAACATAGGGGATGAGGCCTTCAAGGACATGCCCGGTACGGCCCATATCTACTGCCATGCGAGAAAGCCCTTTACCATCCATGCAAGTACATTCAACTACAACTGCACCCTGCACGTCCCTCAGGGCACTAAGGACTTGTACGAGAAGGCCGAGTATTGGAAGAACTTTAAGGTGATAGAAGAAGAACCCACGGGCGAAGCGGTACATGGCGGTGAGACAGGCGTCACGTCTGCCACGCTGGATGCCGAATCAGCCGAACGCTTCTACGACCTCCAGGGCCGTCCCGTGGATGGCACACAGAAGGGTATCCTCATCCGTAACGGAAAGAAGGTGCTGGTGAAGTAAGCGAAAGGCTGGGCTTTACGAAAGGAAATCCCCTAAAAGGGACCTTATCATAAGCTTACTATCATTCTTTGAGGCGCGGCACAGCCGCGTCTCTTTTTTCGTTTCCATCGTCCTCCGGCCGAGGATTGACGCGTTAAATTTGAAGGCCATTTTCCCATCTGAAGAAAGGCTTTTTCTGTCGTACGTAAAAGGCTCGTTGTCTGTGCGGAATCAAAGGACAGAAAATTTTCATCGCAATGGTTAAATGTTTTCACTGCAATGAAAGAAAGTTTTCACTGCAATGAAAGATTCTTTTCACTGCGATGAAAGATTCTTTTCACTGCGATGAAAAAACGGTATTCTTTGATTTTGTCATTCTGATGTCAGAAAAAACGATGAAAGAAATTCGTTTCATTCGGATAATTTGCCGACAAAAAGGTTTTTTAAGAACGGCGAATGGAGCGAATTATGCGAATTATATTGCGGCGTGGAGCTTCGCACGCCGAATGGGGGGAGGGAGTTTTTTGAAACACGAATGACCATGAATGACCATAAATATGTCATAAATTAATTCGTGGATAATTCGTGGGTAATTCGTGTAAAGAGAACAATACATAAGAATCGCCATATAATTCGTTTAATTCGGATAATTCGCCGACGAGTAAAATAAAAACGGCGAATGGAACGAATTTGACGAATGGCGTTGCGGCGTGGAGCTTCGCACGCCGAATGAGAGGAGGGAGTTTTTTGAAACACGAATGACCATGAATTAACACGAATTTTTCATGAATTAATTTATGGGTAATTCATGGGTATTTGTGGGCATTCGTGTTAAGAAAAAAAAGAAAAAATGGATATTTGATGTTCCATCGGTGGCATTTGATGTTGTGCTGATGGAGTTTGATTCTAATTCGTCAGCGCACTATTCTAATTTGCCAGTCCCCTATTCTAATTGGGCAGCGCACTATTCTATAATTCGTGGTGCGCAAAGTCGATGGCGCGATTGATGTAGCGGGTGAAGGGGAGGGTGGTACGGAAAAGCTCTACGACGCGTTCGGCAAGGTGGGGGGAGGTGATGAAACTGTCATCAGGCTCGTAGCAGAGGCAGAAGGTCTTGAGGCGCAAGTACTCGGGGTAGGGCGCATCGGGAGAAAAGCCCTTGGGATTGCGCTTCAGGGCACCTGTCTGGTCAAGCCAGAAGAGGGGCGAGCATTGGTGCCGGACGATATCGTCGAAGTCTCCCTCGCCTGCGGCGATGTCCTCGCGCAGGATTTGCAGCACGCGCGGCTCGTAGCAGTAGTCACCCACGGCAAGCATGTGGGCGGTAGGGTAGCCATCGCTGTCGGCGCCGCCTGTTCCGATGTGGAAATAGTAGCCCACGTAGCCGGACTTCTTGCCGCCTGGGCAGATGTAGCAGCCCATGTGGGTCTTGTAGGGGCTTTTGTCGGCGCTGAAGCGGACGTCGCGATAGATGCGGTAGGTGCAGTCCTTGGGCTGAAGGCCGCGCACGGTATCGTCGAACGACGCTACGCCCTCGATGAGGCTGGCTGTGAGGGCATCGAACTGCTGCTGGCAGCGTAGGTACTCGTCTTTATGAGCCATGAACCAGGGGCGGTTGTTGTTGTCGCGAAGCGCACGAAGGAAGTGGATAATATCATCCATAAGTTCTTTTTTCTTCATTTTCGTGCAAAGTTACAAAAAAAAGAATTAACTTTGTGCAAATTTTACAGAACTCCTTATGAAAAAAACTATTTGTTTCGTTTTGATGGCAGCCTGCGGCATTTTAACGGGGCAGGCGCAGGCGGTGATTGACCTTAGCGGCACGTGGCAGTTCCAGATGGACCGCGAGGACGTGGGCGAGGCGCAGCAATGGTACCGCCGGACGACGCTGGACGACACCATGCCCCTGCCGGGCTCCATGCCCGAGATGCTGAAGGGCGACGACATCACGGTAAATACCGTGTGGACAGGCTCGCTCTACGACAGCTCTTACTACTACAACCCCGCTATGGAGAAGTACCGTGTGGAGGGAAACGTCAAGCTCCCCTTCTTCCTCACCCCCGATAAGCACTATGTGGGTGCGGCGTGGTATGTCCGTGAGGTGAACCTGTCGAAGGAGTGGGCGGGGCAGCACGTGACGCTCTACCTCGAGCGGCCTCATTGGGAGAGTTCCGTCTGGGTGAACGGCAAACAAGTGGGCATGCAGAATAGCCTGTGTGTGGCGCATGAGTTTGACGTCTCGCCTTATATTAAGAAAGGAAAGAACCTCATAGCCATCCGCATCGACAACCGCGTGAAGGACATCAACCCAGGCCCCGACAGTCATAGCATCACCGACCAGACGCAGGGTAACTGGAACGGCATCGTCGGCGCGTTGGAGCTGCGGCGGACGGGGAGTGTCTATATTGACGACCTGCAAGTCTATCCCAACATCCACGATTATACGGCTGTGGTTCGGACGGTAGTGGTGAACGGCACAGGCAAGGCCGTGAAGGGCGCCATCGACTATGTGGCGAAGTGCGAGAGCACCGCCCGCGGCACACATCATATCAACGAGACGAAGTACCACACCTTCGCAGCCGGCACGCATACCATCATCGACACGCTGCTCATCAGCGAGCGCGCCATCCTGTGGGACGAGTTCCACCCCGACGTCTATTTCCTGCAGACGCACGTTTGCGAATCGTACCTCGGCAGCCTGGTGAAGATGGACAAGAACATCACCTCGTTCGGCATGAGGGAGTTCAAGGTGGGCGAGAACTACTTCTACGTCAACGGCCGAAAGACGCTGCTGCGCGGCACGGTGGAGAACTGCGACTTCCCCCTCACGGGCTATGCACCCATGGACGAGGAGTCGTGGGAACGGGTGTTCCGCATCTGCAAGAGCTACGGCCTGAACCACATGCGCTTCCATTCGTTCTGTCCGCCCGAGGCGGCCTTTGCTGCGGCCGACCGTGTGGGCTTCTACCTGCAACCCGAAGGCCCCAGCTGGCCCAATCACGGCAGCAGCCTGGGTAATGGCGAACCCATCGACGACTACCTCTGGGCTGAGGCTGAGCGTATGGTCAAGGCTTACGGCAACCATCCCTCGTTCTGCATGATGGCTATCGGCAACGAGCCTCGCGGCAACTGGGTGGAGTGGGTGAGCAAGTTTGTTGATTATTGGAAGGAACACGAT
Organism: Bacteroidales bacterium UBA1189; assembly: GCA_002309805.1. GTDB lineage: Bacteria > Bacteroidota > Bacteroidia > Bacteroidales > Bacteroidaceae > UBA1189. The sequence goes on from DBYJ01000059.1 coordinate 18,858, forward strand.
ACACGCCGCGTCTATACGGGCGCCTCGGTAGGCGGAGGCTGGCAATGGCAGCCCAAGAGCCAGTATCACGTCAAGGCCGGCGCCCGCGGACTGGAGTGGGCACGTCAGCAGCCGAACAGCATGGATGACTTCAGCGATAACCGCTTCATCCTGCAAGCCGGCACTACTCCCTACGTCAGCCACGAGACGGGGCAATGGTGCGTCTTCCCCAATTTCAACGAGCGGCGCAAATACACAGGCGTCAACAAAGCCAAGAACTTCGACATCTTCAGCGACATCCTGGCTGAAAACGACATGGCTGAGCTGGGGCACGACTTCATGATGGCCAGCGGCAAGCTGCAGGCACTCTGCTACAAAAACGAGATTGAGAAGACGCTCCGCACGCCGGGCTATGCAGGCTTCCAGCTGCTGGCGCTCAACGACTATAGCGGACAGGGTACGGCGTTGGTAGGCGTCACGGATGTCTTCTTCGGCGAAAAAGAGTATATCCATGCCGACGAATGGCATCACTTCTGCTGCGAAACCGTACCCCTTGCCCGTCTGCCCAAGTTCGTCTATACGGCGGGCGACACGCTGAAGGCCCAGATCGAGATGGCTCACTTCGGCGAGAATCCTATCGAGCGGGCGAATATCATCGTTTATCTCTGTCCCGAATATGGCGTGAAAATGAAGGTGGGACACTTCATCAAGGACATTCCCATCGGCAGCCCCACGCCGATAGGCGACATCAGCCTGCCCGTAACCGACGTCAAGGAGGCCACGAAGTATCGGCTGGAGGTGTTGGTTAGCGGCACGAACTTCGTGAACGAATGGGATGTATGGTTCTATCCCGCTGAGCCGGAGATGGACGAAGGTGAGGTTTATGTAACCTCGATTTTGGATGACAAAGCGCTGGAAATTCTTGATAAGGGCGGCGATGTGCTCGTTTGCGCCGCAGGAAAGGTGACCTACGGAGCGGGCATAAGCCAGCAGTTCCTGCCCGTCTTCTGGAATACCAGTTGGTTTAAGATGCGTCCGCCCCACACGACGGGCCTCTTCATCAACGACGCCCATCCGTTGTTCCGTGAATTCCCCACGGACTATCATAGCGACGTGCAATGGTGGGAGCTGGTGAATAATGCTCAGGTGATGCTGTTCTCCGACTTCCCGCAGGGCTTCCAGCCGCTGGTGCAGAGCATCGACACGTGGTTCCTCTCCCGCAAGATAGGTATGCTCTTCGAAGCCCGTGTAGGGAAGGGCCGTCTGATAATGACGACGATGGACATCGACACGAACCTCGATCGTCGTATTGTGGCGCGCCAGATGCGCAAGGCCATACTCGACTACATGAATTCGCCTTATTTCCGCCCTGTTTTTGCGGTGTCTGCGGCTACGGTGCAGCAGCTCTTTACCAAGCCAACCCCGTCGGTGAACATGTTCACGAAACAATCGCCTGACGAACTGAAGCCGAAGATTAATTAGGAATGAAAAATAAAATGCCTTGTATGAAGTTTTTGTCGTCTGCTCGTGTCTTTCTTTGCAGAACTATTTATTTTTCATTTTTCATTCTTCATTTTTCATTTCTGTCCGCCCAGACGTTTGACTTTAGCGGAAGCAAGAAAGTTGCAGAAGGCGTGATTCGTGTGACGCCTGATATGCGCTATTCGTCGGACGTGGGCTACGGCTATGACTTCATAGCCTCTCCCCTCCCTTCACGGGAGGGGTCGGGGGTGGGTCTTTTCTTCTCCGTCGCCCTGCCTGACGGCAACTACAAAGTGACATTGACCCTCGGCTCAAAGCGTCGGGCTGGGGTGACAACCGTGCGTGCCGAATCGCGAAGACTGCTATTGGAAAGCGTCCCGACGAAGAAGGGCGAGCAGAAGACGTTCACCTTCACCGTCAACAAACGCACCCCCTTCATCAGCGGGAACGACTATGTCCGTATCAAGCCACGCGAAAAGAACAAGCTCAACTGGGACGATCGTCTGACAATAGAGGTAAACGGCTCTGCGCCTCAGTTGGCGATGCTGAAGATAGAGCCTTCCGACGAGACCGTCACAACGCTATATCTCTGTGGAAACAGCACCGTCGTTGATCAGGACTATGAGCCTTGGGCTTCGTGGGGGCAGATGATTCCCCGCTGGTTCGACGAGACGGTCAGCGTAGCCAACTATGCCGAGAGTGGCGAGAGCGCCTCCTCCTTCATTGCTGCTGGGCGACTGAAGAAGATTCTTGCCCATTTGCGGGCAGGAGACTATGTTTTCGTGGAGTTTGGCCATAACGACCAGAAGCAGCGCGGCCCGGGCAAAGGTGCTTACTACAATTTCGCTACCGAGCTCAAGACGTTTGTCGATGAGGTGCGTGCGCGTGATGCATACATCGTCTTCCTTACTCCTACCCAGCGGCGCAGTTTCGATGCGGCGGGCAAGATTCAGGAAACCCATGCCGACTACCCCGACGCCATGCGCTGGGTGGCAGGACGCGAGGGCGTCCCCGTCATCGAACTGCATGACATGACCCGCACGTTCTTCGAGACGCTGGGCGTGGAAGGCTCCAAGAAGGCGTTGGTGCATTATCCTGCCAACAGCTATCCCAACCAACCGCAGGCATTGGCGGACAATACCCATTTCAATCCCTATGGTGCCTACGAAGTAGCCAAGATGGTGATAGAGGGAATGAAGCAGCTTCGTCTGCCTTTGGTAGAACACCTGCGTTCGGATTATACGGACTACGACCCTGCCCATCCAGACGACCCTGCCACGTTCCATTGGGACGAAAGCACTTTCTTTGAAATCGACAAGCCAGACGGAAACTGAGAGTTAGTTAAGAATTAAGAATTAAGAGTTAAGAAAAAAAACTCAGCCATTCAACCCATTAACCCCATTCGCCCCATCCCCCCCATCAGAAAAAAATATGAAATGAACAAGAAATACCCCAAACCGTTTTTCTTTCCTGTAAGCCGTATGGTTTGCAGAACTATTTATTTTTTATTTTTCATTTTTCATTTTTCATTAATGTCTGCCCAGACATGGCCAGACATTACTCAGACCGCCAAGCCTGCAGCCCGTTGGTGGTGGCTGGGTAGTGCTGTAGATAAGGAGAATCTGGAGTGGAACATCCGCTCGTATGCCGAGGCAGGCTTGGGAGAGTTGGAGATAACGCCCATCTACGGCGTGCAGGGAAACGAGGCAAACGACATCCCATTCCTCTCCGAGAAGTGGATGGAAATGCTGCGCTACTGTCAGGAGATAGGGCAGGACGTCGGCATCCGCATCGATATGAGCACGGGTACGGGATGGCCCTTCGGCGGTCCGTCTGTGAGCGACAGCGATGCCGCATGCAGGGCCATATTTGGTAAGGATGCGGCAGGCAACATCACCTTTGAGGTTGGCAAGACGAAGCAGAAGGTGAAGCGTGCTGCTCCGGGTGGAGAAGGCTGGGTTGTGGACCATTACGACAAGGATGCCGTCCGCCGCTATCTCGACTACATCAGCAAGCCATTCAAGGCGACGGGTACTCCCTTTCCCAACAATTTCTTCAACGACTCGTATGAGGTGTACGGCGCTGACTGGACCCCCACCTTCCTGAAAGAATTCGTACGCCGCCGTGGATATAAGCTGGAAGAGCATTGGGAAGATTTTCTCAGTATGGACTATGCCAACGAGGCCACGCGCCGTATCGTCAGCGACTATCGGGAGACGCTGGGCGAGCTGCTGAACGAGAACTTTGCCCACCAATGGACGGCATGGGCACACAAGCTGGGCACGATAACCCGAGGGCAGGCTCACGGCAGCCCGTCGAACCTCATCGACACCTACGCCGCCTACGACATCCCTGAGTGCGAGGGCTTCGGACTCAGCCCCTTCGGCATCAAAGGGCTTCGGGTCGATTCCATCCGCAAGAAAAACGATGCCGACTTTACCGTCTTGAAATATGCCTCCAGCGCAGCCCACATCAGCGGCAAGCCGTTGGTGAGCAGCGAGACATTCACCTGGCTTACCGAGCATTTCCGCACCAGCCTCTCGCAATGCAAACCCGACATGGACCTGATGTTCATCACGGGCGTCAACCACATGTTCTTCCACGGCACCTGCTATAGCCCCAAGGACGACCCGTGGCCCGGATGGAAGTTCTATGCCTCGATGGACATGTCGCCCACCAACACCATCTGGCGCGATGCCCCGGAGTTCCTCACCTACATCGCCCGCTGCCAGAGCTTCCTGCAGATGGGGAAGCCCGACAACGATTTCCTTGTCTATCTCCCCATCTACGACATCTGGCACGAGCAGCCCGGACGCTACCTGATGTTTGACATCCACAAGATGCGCGAAAAGGCGCCCCGCTTCATCGAGGCTGTCAACACCATCTGCGAGTCGGGCTACGATGTCGATTACATCAGCGATGCCTTCCTCCAGCAGACGGTCGTCAGGAACGGGCAGCTTGTCACTCCCGGCAAGGCTGCTTATAAGGCTGTCATCGTGCCTGCTGCCCGACTGATGCCTGTGGAGACGTTGGCGCAGCTGGAGAAGCTGGCGCGGCAGGGGGCGACGGTGGTGTTCATGGGCGGATTGCCCGAGGATGTGCCAGGCTTTGGACGCTACGAAAAGCGTCATGCAGCCTTCCAGAAGACTTTGGCAAAGATACAGCAAGCCCCCATCCTCATCGGTACCGACTATGACAAGACGTTAGAGCTATGTGGCGCACGCCGCGAGAGTATGCGCCTCTCCTGGTGTGGCTTCCGCGCTATTCGTCGTGCCAACGACACGGGATATCACTATTTCATCAGCAATCTTCAGGACCACGACGTGGAGGCCGTCGTCACACTCGGCGTGAATTTTGCTGATGCCCTTTTCTTCGACCCGCTGACAGGGTGCATAGGTCGTCCGATGATGAACGGCAGCAAGGTGTTCATTCAACTGAAGTCGGGCGAGAGCATCATCCTGCAGACGTTCGACGAGCCGCTGACGGCAGATATGCCCGATTGGCAGTATCTGCAGCCACAGGCTGTAAGCCTCTCGCTTGACCATGGCTGGACCTTGTCGTTCGACGAGAGCACGCCCGAAATCAAGCGCACCTTCCGCATCGACGAGCCCTGCTCGTGGACGGAGGTAAAGGGATGCCCCGACTTGCTGACAAACATGGGCACGGGCATCTATACCGTCAACTTCACGCTCCCTGACATGAAGGCCGACGAATGGTTGCTCGACCTCGGCGATGTCCGTGAGAGCGCGCGCGTATATATCAATGAGGAGTATGCCGGCACGGCATGGTGCGTGCCGTTCCAGCTGAGGGTGGGCAAGTTCCTGAAGCAAGGCGAGAACACGCTTCGCGTGGAGGTGACGGACCTCCCTGCCAACCGCATTGCCCAGATGGACCGCGAGGGCGTTCCCTGGCGCAAGTTCAAGGATATCAACATTGCCGACCTCAACTACCGCAATACCCGCTATGGCGATTGGGCTCCCGTTCCCTCGGGGCTCAACAGCTCTGTCAAACTCATCCCCAGCGAGGTTCAGACACAGGGGATGATGCATGAGCAGTTAGCAAGAGAAAAAGAACAAGGCATCCTTCGCTTGCACTAAGTTCAAATTGATAATAGTGAGCAGTGATCAGTGAACAGTGAACAGATAATAGTGAACAGATAATACACAGGATAAAGCGATGACAATAGGAAAGATGTTCAAGAGCATCACGCCGTTTGTGAAACCTTACAAATGGCTGGTTGTAGGCACGTTGGTAATGACCTTCATCGGGTCGTTGGCAGCGCAGGTGAATGCGGTTGTCCTCGACTGGACAGTCGATAAAATCAACGCCCTTATCCCCTTGGGCGAAGGGCAATGGGGCGAGGCCATCAAGATTCTCACCCTTATCTCCGGCATCCTGTTGGGCAAGGAGATTCTGGCAGCTGTCATCACTTTTGCCCAGCGCTACTATGGCGAGCGCATGCGCATCCTCGTCTCGCGCGACATGGCGCAGGCCGTGATAGAGAAGATGCTCACCTTCCGCGTGGCCTTCTTCGCTGCGGATAACAACGAGCCCGGACGCCTGCAGACACGTATAGACCGCGGAGTGGAGAGCCTCTCCAACACGGTGAAGAACTTCTTCATCGACATCCTGCCGCAGTTCACCAGCGCCATTCTGGCTCTTATCCTGATGTACGCCGCCAACGTCTATGTCGGCTTGGTAGCCACCTGCATCGTCCCCATCTATTTCTGGATTACGTGGCGTCAGGCGAAGAAGCTGAAGGGCTGGCGTGTCGGCATGCGCAATTACCGTGAGGCGAAGAGCCACGGCATCATGAATATCATAGAGAGCATCACCGTCATCAAGTCGTTCAATCGTGAGCGCATCGAGGGCGATAAGCAGCTGGACCTGCAGAACCGTCTCACTCAGAATCAGATGGCTACGCGCCGGCTCTCCTACCTCTTCGACGGCCTGAAGTCGTTTGTCGAGCAGGTGGGCACCGTGCTTATCATCATCCTCACGGCCTATCTGGTGCTCTCGGGCTTCCCAGGCATGAGCATCGGTAAGATTATGTACCACGTCATGCTGTTCAGCAACGTCTCAGCCCCCATACGTCAGCTCCATCGCATCTACGACGACATGAACGATGCCCTCATCTATGCCGAAGGCTATTTCGATATCCTCTCCGGCGACAGCGAGGTGGAGGCCTCGGGCAGTTATCGTCCGGCAGAGGTGAGGGGCGAGTTTGAATTGAAGAACGTCGATTTCACCTATCCCAACGGCACCAAGGCGTTGTACGACATCAATATGCGCATCGCGCCAGGCAAGATAACGGCTCTCGTGGGTCTCTCCGGCGCGGGCAAGAGCACCATCGTCAATCTGCTCGACAAATTCTATACGCCCGATAGCGGCACCATTACCCTCGACGGGGTTGACCTTCGCGACTGGGACACGCAATACCTGCGCGAGCACATCGGACTGGTGCTTCAGAAAAACCATATCTTCGACGGCTCCATCGAGGAGAATATCCGCTACGGCAAGCCCGACGCCACTCAGGAAGAGGTGATTGAGGCTGCCAAGAAAGCCTTCCTCTACGACCAGGTCATGGCTCTGCCGAACGGCTTCAACACGAAGGCTACCATGCTCAGCGGAGGGCAGCAGCAGCGCGTCGCCATTGCCCGCATGTTCATCAAGAATCCGCCCATCATTTTCCTCGACGAGCCCACAGCCTCCCTCGATGCCATTGCCACCGAGCAGATTAAGAGCAGCATCGACGCCATCAAGCGCGATCGTACCGTCATCATCATCTCGCACAACATCAGCCAGATTATCGACAGCGAGATGACCTACGCCCTGCGTAGCGGACGTGTGGAGCAGAGCGGCAATACCGAGGAAGTCTATCGGAGCGGAGGCATCTACAAGGATATCATCGATGCCAGCGCCCGCAGCCTGAACATCGGCAAGATTGCCGACCTGCTTGACGACGGCGAGATAAACCGAAGTGTAGTAGTTCAGGATTCTTTTAGTTAAGAATTAAGAAAAATAGTTCCGTATGTAGCAAACAAAACATTCGTCTGAACTCCTAAAAAGACTCCTGTACTCCTGTAACTCCTGAACTCCCTAAAAAAATAGTATATGAAAAAGCAACTCCTTACCCTTGCGGCGCTCACTCTTGCCGCTTTGTGTGCGCAGGCCGTTACCCCGCTGTGGCTGCGCGATGTCCAAATCTCCCCTGACGGCAGCCGGATTGCCTTCTGCTACAAGGGCGACATCTTCACCGTCCCTGCCACAGGCGGCACAGCAGAACGCCTCACCACGCAGGACAGCTACGAGGCTACGCCCATCTGGAGCCCTGACGGCAGCCAGATTGCCTTCTCCAGCGACCGTTATGGCAACTTCGACGTCTATGTGATGCCCTCGACAGGCGGCAGCGCCACGCGGCTCACCTTCAATTCCGCGGGCGAGACCCCCTCGGCCTTCACCCCTGACGGAAAGCAGGTACTCTTCAGCGCCTGCATCCAGGACCCTGCCGAGAGTGCCCTGTTCCCCACCTCGGCGCTCAGCGAGCTCTATGCCGTTCCCGTCCAAGGCGGCAAGACGGTACAGGTACTCGGCACCCCTGCCGAGATGGTCTGCTACAGCCCCAAGGGCGACTTTTTCCTCTATCAGGACCGCAAGGGCGTGGAGGACGAATGGCGCAAGCACCACATTTCGTCCATCACCCGCGACGTTTGGCGCTACGACGTGGCTACAGGTGCCCATACCAACCTCACAGCCCGTGCCGGCGAGGATCGCAACCCCATCCTCAGCGCCGACGGACGCACGGTCTTCTGCCTCTCTGAGCCCCCTGCTACCACCGACGGACATCCCGTGCCTGAGGGGTGGAAGACGTCGCTCAACGTCTGGTCCTTCCCCCTCGACAATCCCAAGGCGATGAAAGCCGTCACCTCGTTCACCACCCATCCTGTGCGCTTCCTCAGCCGTGGTGCCGACCGGCTCTGCTTTACGTGGAACGGCGAAATCTACACCCTGCCCACATCGGGCGGCACGCCCGCCAAGGTGTCCATCGACATCACCCTCGACGAAGAGAACAAGCCCGAGCGCATGACGCTCTCCTCGGGTGCCACGTCGGCCGCTGTCAGCCCCGACGGCAAGCAGGTGGCCTTCGTCGTCCGTGGCGAGGTGTTTGTCACCTCGGTTGAATATGCCACTACCAAGCGCATCACCTCCACGGCAGCTGCCGAGCGCGGCGTCGATTTCGGCAAGGACAACCGCTCCATCGTCTATGCCAGCGAGCGCGACGGCGTCTCGCAGCTCTATCGCGCCAAGATTGCCCGCAGCGACGACCCCAACTTTCCCAACGCCACCCTCATCGACGAGGAACCCCTGCTGCCCGACCTCAGCGTGGACCGCTCCCATCCCCAGTTCTCGCCCGACGGCAAGGAGCTGGCGTTCATCGAGGACCGCACCCGCCTGATGGTAGCCGACATGGCGACGAAGGCCGTCCGTCAGGTCACCGACGGCACGACGTGGTACTCGCGCAGCGGAGGCTTTGACTATGAGTGGAGCCCCGACGGCAAGTGGTTCACCCTCACCTACACCCCCAACGGCCACGACCCCTACTACAGCATAGGCCTCGTTTCGGCGCAGGGTGGCGACATCGTCGACCTCACCGGCAGCGGCTATATGTGCGGCAGCCCCCGCTTCGTGCTCGACGGCAACGCCATCCTCTTCCAGAGCGACCGCTTCGGCATGCGCTCCCACGCCTCGTGGGGCTCGCAGGACGACGCCTTCCTCTGCTTCCTCAACCAGGACGCCTACGACCGCTACCGCCTCTCGAAGGAGGACTACGAGCTGCTGAAGGAGGTGGAGAAGAAGGCCAAGGAAACCCCTGCCAAGGACGACGCCAAAGACAAGAAGAACAGCAAGAGCACCAAGAACGCCAAAAACGCCAAGAAAACCGCCAAGGATGATGAGAAGAAAGACGAGAAACCGTCCGCCAAGACCATCACCGTTGAGCCCGAGGGCATCCAGGACCGCATCGTGCGCCTCACCATCAACAGCAGCCGCATGGGCGACGCCATCCTCACCAAGGACGGCGAGACGCTCTACTACCTCGCCTCCTTCGAGGGCGGCATGGACCTCTGGAAGATGGACGTCCGCAAGCGCGAGACCAAGCTCGTCTCCAAGGGTGCCGGCAGCGGCTCCTTCCAGACCGACGGCGAGGGCAAGACCATCTTCCTCCTCGGCAGCAGCATGAAGAAGATGGAGGGCGACTCGTTCAAGCCCATCACCTACAGCGCCGAGATGAAGCTCGACCACGCTGCCGAGCGCGAGTATATGTTCAACTACGTCTATCGCGAGGAGCAGCAGCGCTTCTACACCGCCGACATGCACGGCGTCGACTGGGACGGCTACACCGCTGCCTACCGCCGCTTCCTGCCCCACATCGCGAACAACTACGACTTTGCCGAGATGCTCAGCGAGTGGCTGGGCGAGCTCAACGTCTCCCACACCGGCGGCCGCTACCGCCCGGGCCTTGCCACCGAAGGTACAGCCTCGCTCGGCCTGCTCTACGACCTCACCTACACCGGCGAGGGCCTGCGCGTGGCCGAGGTGGTGAAGGACGGCCCCTTCGACCATGCCAACCTCCGCCTGGCGGCGGGCGACATCATCACCCACATCGACGGCCAGCCCATCACCCCCGAGCAGGACCTCAGCCTCCTCCTCATGGGCAGCGCCCGTAAGAAGACGCTCGTCAGCGTCCGCGGCAAGGGCGACATGACGGTGCTGCCCGTCACGTCCGGCACCATGAGCGACCTGCTCTACAAGCGCTGGGTGCAGGGCCGCGCCGCCGAGGTCCAGCGCCTCTCCGGCGGACGCCTCGGCTACGTCCACATCCAGAGCATGGACGACGGCAGCTTCCGCACCATCTACAACGACATCCTCGGTAAGTACAACCGCTGCGAGGGCATCGTCATCGACACCCGCTTCAACGGCGGCGGACGTCTGCACGAGGACATCGAGGTGCTCTTCAGCGGCGAGAAATACCTCACGCAGGTGGTGCGCGGCGCCGAGTCGTGCGACATGCCCTCGCGCCGCTGGAACAAGCCCAGCATCATGATACAGTGCGAGAGCAACTACAGCAACGCCCACGGCACACCCTGGGTGTACAGCCACAAGCAGATTGGCCGCCTCGTCGGCGCCCCCGTGCCCGGCACCATGACCAGCGTCAACTGGGTCACCATGCAGGACCCCACGCTCGTCTTCGGCATCCCCGTCATCGGCTACCGCACCGCCGAGGGCTACTATCTCGAGGACACTCAGCTCGAGCCCGACTTCTACGTCCTCAACGACCCCGCCACCGTGGTCCGCGGCGAGGACGCCCAGCTCCGCACCGCCGTCGAGCAGCTGCTGAAGGAGATTGACGGCAAGTGACGCCGCTTCCCGTGGGGGGGGTGTGTGCCGCCGCAGCGTAAAAGGTCACACTTTTTCCCGGCATCGGCACCGACACGTGCTTCTGAACGGGGTGGCGTATCCAAAAAACCGAAAAAGGATACAAAGGATACAGGATACAAGGATACGCCTTAACGATAGTTAACAATTGATAGTTCATAGTGCATGGCGCACTATGAACTATGCGCTATCCCTCTGGTAGCCTTGCCCGAAGCCGTGGTAGCGGAGAATCTTCGTTGTTAAAGTACTGCGGATTTTTTAATAATTTTCACAATAGTTAATGCGTATCCTTGTATCCTGTATCCTTTGTATCCTTTTTCGCCATTTGGATACACCGCTCGTTTATATATATAGAATTATATTATATATATTATATATATAAATAATACTTTACTCTTTCCAATCCCGCGCGCGCAAAAGGAAGAGGATACAAGGATACAAGGATACGCTTTAAAATTTCCCCGACACACACCCGCTGCGCCCGCCCCGCTATCGTGTGCGAAGGCCCTTCTGACGTGTGCGAAGGCCTTTTTATCGCGTACGCCCGGCCTTCTGCCGCGGTTTTCGGTGTAACCTGTGACCTGTATCCGTTGTAACCTTTTTTGTAAACGGAATGGTAATAATGCAGCGTAAAAAACCAAGTATGGCATCTGAAAATCCCCAAAATGCCAGGTAAAAATGCCGCGAATTGCCCAAAAAAACGCGAGGAAAGATTGGATGGGAACAAGATTACCCCTATTTTTGCAGAAAAATCGGACTATGGCGAAAATGGACGGAGCAGCGAGGGCAGGGATGTGCGTGCACAATCTATGCAGAGTCGCGACAGCGGAAGTGCGGAGTTCCAACCGTCGTGGGCGGGCAGGCGGAATGCTGCTGCTGGCGTGCCTGCTGATGCTGTGCGTGGGCTGCACGGGCAGGGGGGGCTATGAGGATGTGCTGCTGCCGCGCCCGCAGATGATGCGACTGACGGGAGGAAATCTCAGCATTAAGAATGAAAAAGTAAGAAATACGGAATTGGGGAGCAGGAATGAGCAGTCGGGAATTGGCCAAACAGATATTCCGTCGTCCGTCTTTCGTTTCCACGAGGTTGACAGCATCGCGGGGGCGGAGGACTATACGCTCCATGGCTATCCCAGCGAGGCGTACCGGCTGAGGGTGACGAGTGACAGCATCGTCGTGGAGTACGTCACGGCGGTGGGCCGCCTCAGGGCGATGCAGACGCTGGTGCAGCTGCGCGAAGGCGCAGGAGGGCGGCGCATACCGTGCTGCGAGATTACGGACTGGCCGGCCTTCAAGCTGCGCGGATGGATGCACGACGTGGGGCGCTCGTTCATCTCCATCGACGAGCTGCGGCGCGAGATTGCGCTCATGGCGCGCTTCAAGGTCAACACGTTCCACTGGCACCTGACGGAGAACCAGGCATGGCGCCTGCAGGTGCGCGCCTTCCCGCAGCTGACGGCCGACACGTCGATGACTCGCTTCGCCGGACAGTACTACACGCAGCAGCAGTGCCGCGAGCTGGAGGCCTTCGCTGCCGAACGGGGCATCACCCTCATCCCCGAGGTGGACATGCCGGGCCACAGCGCCGCCTTCGAGCGGGCCATGGGACACCCGATGACGTCGCCCGAGGGACGGGAAGAGCTGAAGGTCATCCTCCGTGAGGTGATGGAGACCTTTCCGCTGGCACCCTACATCCACATCGGGGGCGACGAGACGGCTGTGACGGCCGAGTTCCTGCAGGAGATGGCTGACGTGGTCCACGCTGGCGGCAAGCGCGTCGTCACCTGGAACCCCATCCGCACAGCCATCAGCCCCACGTTCAGCGATATGACGCAGCTGTGGAGCACTGCCGGACGTGCCCTGCCCGGCATACCCGCCATAGACTGCCGCTACAACTACGTGAACCACTTCGACGTCTTTGCCGACCTCGTCGGCATCTGGAAGAGCAGCATCTACTATAGGAAAGAAGGCTCGGCCGACCTCGCCGGCACCATCACCGCCGTCTGGAACGACCGCAAGCTGCCCACGGAAGCCGACATTATCCGGCAGAACAACCTCTATGCCAACGTCCTTGCCAGCGCCGAACGGGCCTGGTGCGGAGGCGGCGAGCAGTACATCGAGCAGGGCGGCATACGGCTGCCCGACGAGGGCGCCGAGTACGAGGCGTTTGCCGACTGGGAGCGGCGCTTCCTCTTTCACAAGGCACACAGCCTGCGCGGCGAGCCCATCCCCTACGTCCGTCAGACGAACGTGCGCTGGCGCATTGCCGACCCTGCTGCCGACACCGCCTATCGCTGGACGGGCGCCGGCATCTACCTGAGCCACACGTGGAACCCCATCGTCCCCACGGGCTGGCAGGGCAACGCCGACACAGCCTTCGCCTGGACCTACGTCCATAGCCCCCGCGCACAAGAGGCGGGGGCCCTCATCGAGTTCCACAACTACGGGCGCTCGGAGCGCGACCTCGCCCCCGACAGCGGGCACTGGGACCGCATGGGCAGCCGCATCTGGCTGAACGACACGGAGCTGCCGCCACCCGTCTGGACGGGCGCCGGCAAGCCCGTCACGAACGAAACCGACATGGGGAACGAGAACTTCACCGCCCGCCCTCCTTATCCCATCCGCCTCCGCAGCGGCTGGAACAAGGTTTGCATCCTCCTGCCCTACAACCATCCGGCTGGCATACGCAAGCCCAAGTGGATGTTCACCTTCGTCATCACCGATACCGAGGGGCTGGGCGCCCTCGACGGCCTGCGCTACGACCCCGACGCACGCCCCCAGCCGAAAATTTTGTTAAAAGAATGAAAAAAGTGGCGTTTCCCATGCAGTATTTCGCCCTTTTCCGCGTTTTAAGAGTAGAGCAATCGCAGAAAAACGTACATTTGCAACCTCAAACAGAAGAAAAGATATGAAACCGGAAAAGAAAACCCTCCTCGCCCGCCTCTGTGCAGCCGTGCTGGTGCTGCTGGGCTTCGCCTCGTGCGAGAAAGCCTTTAATGGTATTTTTGTGCCTGTAGAATACGGCTCGCCATCCGTCGACTTCAAGGTGAAGGGTACCATTACCGACGAGAACGAGAACCCTCTTGAGGGCATCCGCGTAATCGTTCGCAAGAATGAGCAAAACCGTCCCAGTCCGTACGACGAGGAAGACACAATCTATACCGACGCAAAGGGTAAGTACCAAAGCAAGGAATTCATGAGAGTTGATTTTGTTTGGGAGCAAAAAGCCTACTTTGACGACGTGGATGGTGAGGCTCATGGTGGCGTGTTCCAATCTGATTCCATGCTGGTGAAGGATGCTCCGAAAGAGCACTACAAAGAAGGAAGTGGCAATTGGTACTCAGGTGGTTATGAATATACCGTCGATGTCAAGTTGAAGAAAAAAGTTGAAGATTGAGAGAAAGAAAAAGTCCCTGTTAAAAGAACGATAAGATAAGATATGAAACCCGAAAAGAAAACCCTCCTCGCCCGCCTCTGCGCAGCCGTGCTGGTGCTGCTGGGCTTCGCCTCGTGCGAGAAAGCCCTTAATGGTTGGGATTTGCGTGAAGAGTATGGCACCCCATCCGTCGACTTCAAGGTGAAGGGCACCGTTACTGACGAGGACGAGAACCCCCTCGAGGGCATCCGCGTGATCGTCCGCAGGGAGGCCAACAACCAACCCCGCTCGAACCAAAGCTATGTGGATGATTACGGCAGGTACCATCTCTATGGCGGCGACGACACGCTTTATACCGACGTCAAGGGCAAGTATGAGTCGTCCGTTATGGACGCCTTCGCCGTCGCGGAACAGAAGGTCTATTTCGACGATGTGGATGGCAATGCAAATGGGGCATTTAAGTCGGATTCCGTGCTCGTCCGGACGGCTCCCCAGAAAAAGTTCAAGGACAGCGACGGAAACTGGTACGACGGAGGCTATGAGTATACCGTCGACGTCAAGCTGAAGAAAAAGTAGCATGGAGCGAATGAAGAAGAAATCCCTAATAGCCATGCTGTTGCTGGCGCTGATTGCCCTGCTGGGCTTTTCCTCGTGCACGAAGCCTGAGGAGCTTACCGATGAGGGCAAGCCGGAGCGCAACGACTCCATAGGCGATATCCGTCTGATGTACGGAGTCGCCCCTCGTAACTACATCCCTGGCCGTTAATTCCTAATTCCTATTTTTTTATTCCTAATTCCTAATTTCTAATTATTTAATTTTTCATGCTTTCCCTTCGTCGTCGCATAGCCCTGGAGGCTGCCCATAAGCTGGAGAACGACCTGATAGCCAGGCATCCTCTCCGTCAACTCTTCTGGGAGTGCACGTTGCGCTGTAACCTTCGTTGCCAGCATTGCGGTAGCGACTGCAGGGTACAGGCGTTGCAGCCCGACATGCCGAAGGAGGATTTCCTGCGGGTACTGGATCAGGTTGCCGAGCGTACCGATCCTCACAAGGTGTTTGTCATCGTCACAGGAGGCGAGCCGCTGATGCGCAACGACTTGGAGGAGTGCGGGCGTGCCATCTACGACAAGGGCTTCCCCTGGGGAATGGTTACCAATGGTCTGGCCCTGACGCCAGAGCGTTTCCAGCGCCTCATGAAGAGCGGGCTCCATAGTGCTACAGTCAGCTTTGACGGCTTCGAGGACGACCATAACTGGATGCGTGGCAACGAGCACAGCTTCGAGCATGCCGTCAACGCCATCCGCATGATGATTGCCGAGCCGGACTTCCTTTTCGATGTCGTCACCTGCGTCAACAAACGCAATATCAGCCGCCTCGCCGAGTTGCGCGACTATCTCGTGGGCATCGGGCTGAAGCATTGGCGCCTGTTCACCGTCTTTCCCGCAGGACGTGCCGCTTGCAACCCCGCCCTCCAGCTCAGCCCCGAGGAGTTCCGCACGGTGATGGACCTCATCCGCACCACCCGCCGGGAGAAGATTATTGACGTCAGCTACGGCTGCGAGGGCTTCCTGGGCAACTACGAGGGCGACGTGCGAGACCACTTCTTCACCTGTCAGGCGGGCGTTACCGTGGGCTCCGTGCTTGTCGACGGCAGCATCTCCGCCTGTGCTAGCATCCGCGCCGACTACCATCAGGGCAACATCTACCGCGACAACTTCATGGATGTCTGGGAACAACGCTTCGCCCCCTACCGAGACCGCAAGTGGATGCGGACGGGCGAGTGTGCCAAGTGCAAGTTCTTCCGCTACTGCCGCGGGGGAGGTATGCACCTCCGCGATGCGGAAGGACACCAGATGTTCTGCCATTACAACCGGTTCCTAAAAAATGAACAATAAAGAATGAAAAGATGAAGAATAGATTGTCCCACATATTCTCACTAAGTCCCAAGGGGATGGTCCGACTCGGGATGGCTGCGCTAATAGCCTTGATGGGCTTCACATCGTGCAGCAAATCACTCTTCGGCAAGCGCGAGAAGCCTGCTCCTGACGATCCATCGAAACCTGTGGAGGAGAAAATCCCCGACCTCGATGTCGTGCCTACACTTCCTCCCGATGGGCGTGCCATCCGCGTACTCTACGGCGTTCCTCCCCGCAGCTATCTGTGGGGGCGTTAGGTTATTTGGGTGCCCTGTTGTAAACCGATTCGAGGGTGTAGGCGGCATCGTCGCTGGTCGTGGCGCGAATCATGGTCTGGACAAGTGATTCCGCCTTGTTGAGGTAGGCGCCGTTGCTGTGGTTGAAGTAGGCGTGATGCTCGTTGCCGCTGCCTGAAACGTTGTTGTCCCAGATGATGGCGGGTATCTGATAGGTGTGAGCCGCACGGCAGACATATTCCAGATAATAGTTCCTGAAGAGGTTGGCACGGTCGGTGGTGTGCATGACGCAGCCATACTCGCCAATATAGACGGGGATGTTGTTGGCGATGTATTTCTCCTGCAGCTTCTGGAACGTCTCGACGACATGCTCTTCGTTGCTTCCCTCCTGATACTTGCCGGCAGCAGCCGTATGTCCCCATTCCGACTTTCCATCGCTGTTCTCGGGGGTAAGGGTGAAGGTGCTCGGGTCGTAGTAATGGACGCTTACCATCAAGCGGCCTGCGGCATCGGTGGGTAGCACGAAGCCATTTTCAAGCACGAACTTCGGGTTCGTGGCATAGCCGGGGATACCAATCCAACGCGTGGCGTTATTATCGCCTGTGGCACGGATGGCGTCCACCGCGAGCTGGTTCCACTCGTTGAGCGTCTGGTACTGCTTGCCGCCGTCGTGGAGGTTGTCGCCCCATCCCCAGCCGCCGTCCTGCACCTCGTTGAACGACTCGAACAGCAGGAAGTCACCCTTGTCCTTAAAGGCTTCGGCAATCTGTGTCCAAGTCGCAGAGATGCGTTCCTTTATGGCGTCGTTGACCGTTGCGTCTGCCGCAGCTTCCTTGATTTTGAGCCAGTATTCGTCGTGGTGCATGTTCAGAATGACGTTAAGTCCTGCTGCCTCGGCCCACTCGACGTTCTGGCGAACTTCAGCGATGTATTTGGCATCGATAGTCCAGGGGGCGGACTTCTGATAGTTTCCCCAGGTGACGCAGATGCGCACCGTGCTTACGCCGGCGCTCTTCAGGTTGGTATAGAGTGCCTGCGTGGGCTTGGCATTATCCCAATACCCCCATTGGCTTGGACTGCCGTCCTCGCCGCTGTTGGTGTCGAAGTGGTTGCCGAGGTTCCATCCCCATCCGAGTCGTCGGGTGAGGGCTGTGGCATCGTTCTTGATGGGCTTGGCGGTGGTGAAGGTTACGGAGTAGGCTGGAGCGGAGATGGACGGATTGTCCTTGCTGACGATGGCTCCCTCGGGCACCTTCAGCGTGTAGGTCTTTCCCTCTTCCAATGCTGGAAGCGTGATGACGACTTTCGTCATCGTCGTAGCACCGGACTTTGCCGTGCATGGGACGTCGTTCAGCGTGATGTTTGCTGAGGAGCTGATAACCACGACGTTGCTATACGAGATAGTCACTTCCTTCAGTTCCGAAGCTGCATATTCCGCACCCTCGGTGATGCTGCACGAACGTACGGTGATGGTTAACTGGGGCGTGTTGTCATCAGGGTCGTTGCCGTTACAGGCTGTCAGCCCTGTCATTATACCCATGACCATCAGGGAAAGGGCAGCAATGGTGTTCAGTCGTTTCATATTCTTGGGTAATCAGAGGTTCTGTTTTTCGTGTAGGACAGCTTTACTTTTCACTAAAAGCCGTGAATCCTTGGGCGCGGAGAGCAATTTCGGTGCCGTCGCGGGTGACAAGGAGCGTGCCGAGCTCGGGCGCTGTGACATGGCCTATGAGGTGGATGTCAGCATCAAGGGCTTTCACCTTGTCGTAGTCACCGAGGGGGATGGTGAAGAGCAGCTCGTAGTCCTCGCCTCCGTTGAGGGCACAGGTGATGACGTTCATGTCGAGCTCCTCAGCCATTATGGCAGTCTCGTAGTCGATGGGGATGCGGTCTTCATAGATGCGGCAGCCGCAGCCCGACTGCTTGCAGATGTGGAGCAGTTCGGACGAAAGTCCGTCGGAGATGTCCATCATGGCTGTGGGGCGAATGCCCGCTTCAGCCAGCGTGCGGACGATATCGAGGCGGGCCTCGGGCTTCAGCTGGCGCTCAAGGATGTACTCCTTGCCTGCGAAGTCAGGCTGCACGCCATCGGTAGAATGAAGTACGGTTTTCTCGCGTTCGAGCAGCTGGAGCCCCATGTAGGCGGCGCCGAAATTGCCGCTGACGCAGATGAGGTCGGTAGGGTGGGCGCCACTCCGATAGACGATGTCCTCGCGTCGTGCTTCGCCGATGGCGGTGATGCTGATGGTGAGGCCGGTGAGCGAGCTGACGGTATCGCCACCCACGATATCGACGCCGCAGCGTTTGCACGCCAGACGCATGCCGTTGTAGAGCTCTTCCACAGCTTCGACGCTGAATTTCCGCGAGAGCCCAAGCGAGACAGTAATCTGACGAGGCGTGCCGTTCATGGCGCAGATGTCGGAGAGGTTGACCATGACGGCTTTGTAGCCGAGGTGGCGCAGGGGCACGTAGGTGAGGTCGAAGTGGATGCCCTCAAGCAGGAGGTCGGTGGTGACAAGTATCTCACGGTCGGGGTAGTGGAGCACGGCGCAGTCGTCGCCAACGCCGCGTAGCGTGCTGCTGTTCTGGAGCTGAATGTCCTTGGTCAGCCGTTCGATGAGCCCGAACTCACCGAGTGTGGCAATGTCGGTACGGCTCATGCGGTGCGGCTGACGAGTTCGCGCATAATGGTAGTCATCAACGGTTGGGCGGCATCGGCAGCCTGCTGCACCTCTTCGTGGCTGACTTCGACGGGACGCCCTTCGATGCCGAGGTCCGTAATGACGGAAAGACCGAAGACGCGGATGCCGCAATGACGGGCCACGATGACCTCAGGCACGGTGCTCATACCTACTGCATCGCCGCCAAGGATATGATAGCAGCGGTATTCCGAAGGTGTTTCGAAGGTGGGACCTTGCACGCCGACATAGACGCCCTCGACAACGCGGATGCCCTTCTCGGCGGCAATCTTCTTTGCCTCGGCAATGAGCGTGTGGTCATAGGCTTCGTGCATGTCGGGGAAGCGACTCCCGTAGGGGAGATTCTTCCCATGGAGGGGATGCTCGGGGAACAGGTTGATATGGTCGCGGATAATCATGAGGTCGCCGATGCGGAAGTCGGGGTTCATGCCGCCCGAGGCGTTGCTGACAAAGAGCGTCTTGATGCCCAGCTCGCGCATGACGCGGATGGGGAAAGTGACCTCTTTCATGTCGTACCCTTCGTAGTAGTGGAAGCGACCCTGCATGGCCATCACGTCCTTGCCGCCCAAACGGCCAAAGATGAGGCGTCCCTTATGGCCCTCGACGGTGGATACGGGGAAGTTGATGATTTCGCCGTAGGGGATGGCGTCAACAATTTCAATCTCATTCACGAGACTGCCCAGACCGGTGCCAAGGATGATGGCGGTCTCGGGCTTGCAATGCATCCGCTCACGGATGAACGCTGCGGTTTCTTGGATTTTTTCTAACATAGTTCTTAATGTAATGGTTGAATGGTTTTTCCTGGTCTTTCAGAAAGGCAACCTCTATAGGCAGCACCTGCATGTCGGGCAGGGCAGCTTCCAGCCGTGCGGCATCTTTCTCGGTAGTGATGAGCAGACGGTCTTCGGCGGTAAGGGCAGCCCAAGTATCTTTGATGTGCTGGATATCAGCGGGTGTAAAGTCGTGATGGTCGGGGAAGGTAAGCGCGTGGACGTGCGGCGTACGCCGGTTGAGTTCGGCGATAAGCGGCGCGGGATTGGCGATGCCGGTGACAAGCAACACAGAGGTGTCGGCCGTGAAGGTGCTGAGCTTGCGTCCTGAAGGCTGGAGGGCTCCGTAGCGGACGGTAGTGAAGAACAACCGCTGATAGGGCCTAAGCGCAAGGCTGCTTTGGATAATGCGGAAGTCGATGGGGCGCATGGACGTCGGACATTTGGTGACGACAACGGCATCGGCACGCTCCTTGCTGCCGAAGGGCTCGCGCAAACGGCCATAGGGGAGCAGCGCGTCGTCGTAGGGCATACGGTGATAATCCATAAGGAGGATGTTGAGCCCGGGGGTGACGTAGCGGTGCTGGAAGGCATCGTCGAGCAGTACGACATCGGTGTCTGCCGTTCCGGCGTCGCTACAAAGGCGGCGAATACCGCGCCTGCGGTTGGCATCTACAGCAACGTGAACGCCGGGATACTTTTGCCAAACCTGATAGGGCTCATCACCGATGGCTTGGGCGTTGCTTTGTGCATCGGCAAGAAGGTAACCACTGGTCTTCCGCTTATAGCCGCGGCTGAGGAAGGCGACGCGATACTCATCCTTCAGCAGACGGATAAGGTGTTCGGTGAAAGGCGTCTTTCCCGTCCCGCCCACGGTAAGGTTGCCCACGGCAATGATGGGCAGCGCAAACGATTCGGACGGGAGAATCCTCCAGTCGAACAGCTTATTGCGCAG
Organism: Bacteroidales bacterium UBA1189; assembly: GCA_002309805.1. Taxonomy (GTDB): domain Bacteria; phylum Bacteroidota; class Bacteroidia; order Bacteroidales; family Bacteroidaceae; genus UBA1189. The sequence continues at coordinate 39,707 of DBYJ01000059.1, forward strand.
GCCGACGACACAGCCGTACAACCAACTGAGCGGGACAAGATAACGACGTTTCTTCATCTTTAACCTTTAACCCTTCATCTTTAATCTTTAACCCTTAATCTTTAACCCTTAACCTTATTAATTACATCTCCACGCGGAAGAAGTAGGGGAGACGGGCTTGAATCATATCCATTGTGCCGAGGTTCTCGAAGTAGTGGAACGGCTCGGAAAATTCACCCAGCGTTTTGTTGAAGCGGACGGTAAAGTAGTTCTCCTTCGTCTTCTTGAGCAGGGTGCTGAAGGGTGCCTCCATATCGGGATAGGAAACAAGGCTGTAGTTGCTGATACCAGCTTTTTCGGCAGCCAGTTCTTCGGCAATCTTGATGTCACCAAGTACATCCACAAGCCCGAGCCCGAGGGCAGCTTCGCCCGTCCAGACACGGCCCTGACCGATGGCATCAATCTGCTCAGTAGTCTTCCCACGGCCGTTGGCGCAGCGTGTGATGAAAGTTTGGTAACCATATTCAATCATCTTCTGCATCTTGGCAGACTCTTCGGTATTCATGGTGCGATAGAGGGAGCCCATGTCGCTGAGCGTGTTGGTCTTGACGCCGTCGAAGTGGAGCTTCACTTTTTTCTGGACGAGTTCCTCGGCGCAGGGAATCATGCCGAAGATACCGATGGAACCGGTAAGCGTGGTAGGCTCGGCTACGATAGCATCGGCCGCACAGGAGATGTAGTAGCCGCCGGAGGCTGCCACGTCACCCATGCTGACGATAACGGGCTTCTTCTCCTTGAGGCGGACGACCTCGTTCCATATCTGTTCGCTGGCATAGGCGCTGCCGCCGCCGGAGTTGACGCGGAAGACGACGGCTTTTACGCTCTCGTCGTCACGCAGTTTTTGCAGATCGATGATGACCTTGTCGCTGGCAATCTCAGGCTCACCGGTGAAGTTGGTTTGTGAAGGCTGCTGGACGATGTTGCCTTCGGCATAATAGACAGCGATGACGTTGCCACTCTTGTCGAGGGGCTTGTTGCGGCGGATGTTCTTCACCTCGTTAAGGGTGATCAGAGGAACGGATGCCTTTTCGCCGAGGCCCATGGCCTGCTGAAGCAGGGCTTTTGTGCCATCCATATATAATAAGGTATCGGCCATGCCCTTAGTAACAACGTCTTCGGCAGTATTGAAAAGCAGGTATTCGTCGGCGTAGGCATTGAGCGTAACCTCGTCGATGCCGCGTGCCTCGGAAACAGCCTTCACCATGTTGTTCCAGATGGAAGAAAGATAGGCCGTGACCTGCTCGCGGTTAGCATCGCTCATCTTCGTGTCGGTAAACGGCTCGACGGCGCTCTTATAGGTTCCTACCTTGAAAATCTGCATCTTCACGCCAAACTGCTCCATGGCATCCTTGAAGAAGATGGACTGTGATGCAAGGCCGTGCCAGTCCAGAGCTCCCTGCGGGTTGAGGACAACCTTGTCGGCTGTGCTGCAGATGATGTAGTCGCCCTGTGTGTATGAGTCGCCATAAGCATAGACGAACTTGCCGCTTTCCTTGAACTTCTTGACGGCATCGCGGATGGCGATGATGGTGGCAGGGCTGGCGCTGAGGCCCTTGGCTTCAAGGAAGAGGCCCTTGATGCGGTTGTTCTCAGCTGCCTTGGTGAGCGATGCGAGGATGTCCTCGAGTCCCACTTCAGCCTGCTCATCCTGGGAGAGGAGCTGCAAAATGGGATTGTCGGTGCAACGTTCGTGGACGGTGCCTTGAAGCTTAAGATGGAAGACGGAGTTCTCGCGGACTTTCGTTTCTGTTTCGCTCGATGCAACAACGCCAGCCAAAGAGCCGATGCCGATGACTGTAATGACAACACTCAACACCAAAATGCCAACGATAGTGGCAAGGGTGTACTTCAAAAAATCTTTCATTTTCTCTATTCCTTTTTTTTATTAACGGTTGTTCGTTTTCGAAAGCGGTAACAAAGGTAATCACAAATTCGCGATGTGACCAACCTAATTCACTTTTTTAAAGAAAATGGGTCCGAAAAAAGCCCTTTTCACCCAAAAAATGGAAAAAATCGGTGTTTTTTTATAGAATATTTACGAAAAATATGGTTGCAAAGAAAAAAATGAATACATTTGTGGCTGAAAAATTCGGAGCTTCCAAAAAAAAGTGCGAACTTTGCTCCCGATTTATCGAAAACATGCTCCGAAAAAGAGCTGTTTTCAGACGAAGGAAAGATGCTCGAGTGGCTGAAGAGGCNNCAAAAGGGTTTCCGGGGTTCGAATCCCCGTCTTTCCGCAAAAGAGGATAGGCGAAAAACTATCCAAATTAGAGAAAAAAGAGAATAGAAATTTATAAAAGTATTAATTAAAAAACGTAACACACATGAAAAAGATTTTTGCAGTTATTGCAATGTTTGGACTCCTTTCATTAGGAATGACTCAGACCGTGAAAGCTCAGGATGCTGCTTCCGCAGGTCAGGAAAACGTAGAGGCTGTTGCCAGTGATGCCGCTGTCGATGCCGCTCCTGTTCAGGCTGTTGAAGAACCCGCCGCTCCCGTTGAGGAGGAGACGCAGAGCTTCCACAAAGCCCTTAAGGTTAAGTTCATCGAAGGTAACGCCGGCTTTATGTCACTCGTTGCCATTGCTCTGATCATCGGTCTTGCTTTCTGCATCGAACGTATTATCTATCTGAGCCTTGCCGAGGTGAACACCAACAAGATGCTCAAGAAGGTTGAAGCTGCTTTGGACAAGGGCGACCTGGAAGGTGCTAAGGACATCTGCCGCAACACCCGTGGTCCCGTTGCTTCTATCTGCTATCAGGGGCTGATGCGCGTCAACGATGGTCTTGATGTCGTTGAGCGTTCCGTCGTCAGCTACGGTGGCGTGCAGGCTGCTGCTCTTGAGAAGAACTGCTCATGGGTTACCCTGTTCATCGCTATGGCTCCGTCACTCGGATTCTTGGGCACCGTCATCGGTATGGTCCAGGCATTTGATAATATCCAGAAAGCTGGCGACATCAGCCCGACCATCGTTGCCGCTGGTATGAAAGTCGCTCTTATCACCACCATCTTCGGTATTATCGTTGCTCTTGTGCTTCAGGTGTTCTACAACTTCATCCTTACCAAGATTGAGGCTATCAACAGCGACATGGAGGACAGCTCCATCACCCTGCTTGATATGATTATGAAGTACAACCTGAAGTACGGTAAGTAATCCAACGTTTTCGTTAAGCCAGATAAGCAGAGTGAAGCTTGCTTCAATTCTGCCATGGCGAGAAAACGAAGAATGAAATTCAACGTTAATACTTAAAAAAAGAGACAATGAAAGACAAGTGTTCGAAAATAGCTACCATCGTGATGGCCGTGCTCTTCGTCCTCTCGGCCGCGGTGCTCGTGGTGTTCTTCACGGTGGGATTTAATGAGACGGGCTCGGTCGCCAGCGGCATCGTCAAATGGCCTAAGTTTACCGACCTGCTCATGTTCTGGATGTATTTCCTTGTGGCACTTTGCCTCGTGGTCACCATCATCGGTATCCTTATTGCCAAGGGTGCCAAGATTGACTCACAGATGCCCAAGGCAGCCGGTGTGTTTCGCGCTATCGGCAGTTTCCTCTTCGTTCCCCTGCTCATCGTGGGCTTCGTGTTGGGCAGCAGCGCCGCCGTCCGTACAGGTCAGGGCATCTATGACAACCCCTTCTGGTGCCAGGCTACTGACGCGTTGCTTTATACTATTTATGCCCTTGTTGGTGTAACCCTTCTCGGTCTTATCCTCAATCTGACGGGCATTTTCAAGAAATAAGTCATAATTAAAAAAAGGTATAAGGAGATTTAATTATGGCAAGATCAAAAAGAAAAGTTCCCGGACTGAACGCCAGCTCCACGGCTGACATCTCGTTCATCCTGCTTATCTTCTTCCTTGTCGTCACCTCCATGGATACGGATACCGGTTTGGCGCGTCGTCTGCCCAATCCGCCAGATCCCAACCAAGAGGAAGAGGACGTCAAGGTGAAAGGTAGGAATGTGCTGGTCGTTCAGGTCAACATGAACAACGAAATCAGCTACTACTATGGTGACCAGGCATCGCGCGTATTCCAAGCAAACGTGCAGCCGTCAGACCTCTACACCATCGCGAAGGAGTTCATCGCCAACCCGAACAACAAGGCCAACATGCCTGAGTTCCACCCCGCCGATCCTCCCCTTCCCCTGCTGGGAGCCTATCCTGTCACCAAGAACCACATCATCTCAATCCAGACCGACCGTACCACGAAGTATGACGTCTATTTCCAGATTCAGAACGAACTGGTACGTGCCTACAACGATGTCCGCGACGAGTTTGCCTTGGCTCGCTTTGGCAAGCACTACTCCGATATCGTGTCTGAGAGTGATGAGGATCTCGCCGTCCGTGGCGTCTATCCGATGAAGATATCTGAGGCCGAACCTAAACAATATGGAGGAAACTGATTATGGGAAAATTTAATAAGAACGGAAAACGTGAAATGCCGGAGTTGAATACCTCTTCACTCCCCGACTTGATTTTCTCCATCCTCTTCTTCTTCATGATTGTTACCTCCATGCGTGAGGTCACGCTGAAGGTCGAGTTCGATGTTCCCTCCGGAACGGAGATTCAGAAGTTGGAAAAGAAGTCATTGGTGTCCTACATCTACATCGGCCCTCCCACACGCGAGTATCGCGCAAAGCTGGGTACCGAAAGCCGCATTCAGCTGAACGAGGACTTCGCCGAAGTCGATGCTATTCATGAATACATCATTCAGGAGCGCGAAAGCATGCAGGAGCGCGACAAACCCTTCATGAAGGTCAGCTTGAAGATGGATCAGAATACGCAGATGGGTATCGTCACCGATGTGAAAATGGCACTACGCGAGGCGTGGGCTTTGAATATCGTCTATTCGGCTACCAAGCGCCAGTAAACGCATCGCACTATGGGACACCATCAGCTTGACGCATTGGATCAGAAGATCCTGTCCATGATAGCCGCAAATGCGCGCGTCCCCTTCTTGGAGGTCGCACGCGCTTGCGACGTATCAGGTGCCGCTATTCATCAGCGCATCCAGAAGCTAACCAATCTGGGCGTGCTGAAGGGCTCGGAGTTCATCCTCGACCCGCAGAAGGTGGGATGGGAGACCTGCGCCTATGTAGGGCTCTTCCTCAAAGGCCCCTCTTCCAATGCCGAATCGGTACTTGAAGGACTGAAGAAAATCCCCGAAGTCGTGGAGTGCCACTTCACGACAGGAGAGTATGACATGTTCATCAAAATGTATGCCAAGAACAACTTTGCCCTGAGCCGCATCATTCAGGAAAAGATTCACCCCCTTGGCGTACGTTCCACGTCCATCATCTCCTACGAGGAAGTCTTCCGCCGTCAGATCCCCATCCCTGAGATTGAGGAAGACTGATACTCTCGTCCACACCAACGAAAACTGGGCGCGACCTACGTCGCGCCCAGTTCTTTTTAAGTGGCAATGGTTCGGGGTGAATTTTATTTTATTCTTTTGTAAACTTCCGACTATACACCAGCTTTCCTTTATCGTAGACGCTCAGGATGTAAATGCCATTGGTGAGCGTAGACGTTGAAAGAAAACAATAACCTTCTTTATTCGTCTTTTCTTTTGCAACTACTTTGCCTGACAAGTCGGAAAGAATGACATTCATTTGCCGATTCTTTGCATTTGCACAATTGACTTCTACTTTTATAGAGAAGGGCATTAGGGTTATCAAATAGTCTTCACGTACGCTTTGTACGTCTATTCCAGAAGCTATACCTAACAGCCAACGAACAGAGTGCGCATGAATAGTCGAATGATTATCTACTCGCAAGTAGTTGGTCTTGTCTTCAACGGTAGCAATTAATTCGTATTCTTCTTTCTTCAGCGATTTGGAATGAATAATTACGCTGTCTTGATTCGTGCCGATGACCTTGCCGTTTAATGTCCATGTTACTTCAAGTGTGTTTGGATCTGGTTTTATCAAATCCATTTTAAAACACATATTGGGGATTGTTATTTCAAGTGTTGGATTTGGTTTTGTCAAATCCAAATCAAAACGCCTTAGGCTGTCGATGGGTAAGGGAGTGCTGTTGTCGGGTTGGTAGCCGTTGATTGGATTTACGATTTCATGGATTGATTCGATGATAGCCTGACGGCACACGGCACAATAATCAAGTCCGAGGTATTCCATCTTGCAAATCATGCTTGGCTTAAACCATGTTGGCTTCTCCCTATATGGGTAAACGCCAATGCCTTCTAAACCATACCAATTCTTCCATTTAACCAATTTAAAGTGATTCATTCTTGTCATATTAGGCCTCTCTCTTGCATAAACATCACCTGCCCAATATTCATCTGCTAAGTCTGCAAATCCATGTCCCACTTCATGGAGAAAAATCTCAAATGCCTCTGGAGCTTTCGAGAAAGTCATAACTTCACCGCCGGCACCACCATATTTTGTTGAATTAACTATTATCACAGGAATATTATAATTGGGAATATGATTTTTCAATACCCTTCTGACTGTTGAAATGTTATTCGGATAGAGTAGACGATCGGTACCATTGAATCCAAAAGTGGTCCCGTAGAAATTCTGGATTTTCTCTTTGGGCGACATACCCGCTCCGCTGACTTCGGATGGCGTCTTAATAAGAAAAACATTAAAGTAATCTTTATAATTATTCCACGGAGTTTCTGCGAAAAACGCTTTAGTTGCTTTTTTCGCGTCTTCAACAAAAGTATCCATTTCTGATTCGACATAACCATCTCCCAAGAAAACAAGATTCACACGATTGTCGGAACGGCCCATGTACTGAATGGTATCAATAGGATATTCCTGTGCGGATGCCAGAAGGGAAATAAGAAGTGCTACGGAGAAAAAGACGCCTTTTTTCATAGAACAAGGGAGCTATTTCAAGACTATTACTTCAGCCTGTTACAACTGAAGAGTAAGCAAAACACGTTTTTTATATCGGAATTCTATTTTCTCCACCAAACTTGTCATAGGTATTCGAAGATAGAAATCTGCTTCAGCCGACTTTACTTCTATGGTTTTCAGTTTACCATTTTCATCCGCATATTCCAGCCGTTTGTGCAACGGATTATCCATGCCATATTGTGCAATTGGGGATGGCCCATGGCCAAACAGCACGTAATTAAAACCCTTTTCCGGGTCTAAATCATGTCCAGGGGGCAGTTGTTTTGTCTGTCCGTCAACTTTCTCCATGCTGAGAAGTTGCATCGAATACTTATTCGCAATAGTGTCGTGTTTTACCAATCCTTCCACAAAAACCATCTGTGGGTGTCCATTTAGGGACTGATTTTCGGAAGATAATATCGCATTACGCCTTGTAATACATGAACAAGCACACAACATAGCTGCGATGTCCATTACAAGGAATATGTATTGACGAACCTTCATGGTCTTTTGCTCTACAGATGTTATTACCACCATTCTTTGTAAAACACGACAAAGATAATGCGAAAAATGCAGAAAAACGAACGTACGATGTTTTTTTCTTCTTCTACGTTGTTTCTCAATTCTTACCGCAGGACGAAACAAAGCAACTAAACGTTCATTCCCTTACTCTGCTATGTTTTCATCGCAATGAAAAGAATCTTTCACTGCGATGAAAACATTTAATCATTGCAGTGAAAACTTTCTTTCATTGCGATGAAAACATTTAACCATTGCGATGAAAGTTTCCTATTCCCTGCTTTTGCAAAAAGAAGAAGCCCCTCCAGCATGGCGAAGGGGCGAAAAATGATGATGAAATAAGCGGTTCCTCGTGGCTAATTCAGGAACTTAGTCGCGGCGGATATAGTCGATAAAGGTGTAGGGGTGGGCGTGACGCTCGTCGGCAGGATGGGGCTCACAGAGGACGGGCAGCCAGTCGCGGCTGTCAGTAAGGGGGAAGAAGGTATCGGCATCCTGCGGTAGGTCGTCGATGAGGGTAATATAGAGCTTCTGCGCCAGCGGCAGGGCTTGACGATAGACGCTTGCACCGCCGATGATGAACACCTCTTCCTCTTCCATCTCGCAGGCGGCAAGGGCGGCGTTGAGGGTGGGGAAGACCTCGGCACCAGGGAGGGAAAGGGTGGTGTCGTGGCTCAGGACAAGGTTGCGGCGATTGGGCAGGGCGCCGTTGGGGAAGGACTCGAAGGTCTTGCGCCCCATAATGATGGTATGGCCCGTAGTGAGCGCCTTGAAGCGCTTCAGGTCATTCGGCAGATGGTAGAGCAATTGTCCTGCCCGCCCGATGGCGTTGTTCTGCGCTATGGCAACAATGATGGAAAGCATAATATGATTTACGATTTTACGATTTACAATTTACTATTTATTTTTCAATTGGATTATTTGGTAATTTTCACATTGCGCAGCCTAAATAATGAAATCATTAAATCGTTAAATCAATTGTAAATATTAGATTGTTAAATCGTAAATTTGTTTAGACGGAAACTTTGGCGGGGATATGGGGCCAAGGGTCGTAGCCTTCAAGCTGGAAGTCCTCGTAGCGGAAGTTGAAGATGTCCTTGACGTCGGGATTGATGACCATGCGCGGCAGCGGGCGAGGCGTGCGGGTGAGTTGCAGACGGGCCTGTTCCAAATGGTCGAGGTAGAGATGGGTGTCGCCTGTGGTATGGATGAAGTCGCCTGGGCGGAGGCCGCAGACCTGCGCCACCATCATGAGCAGAAGGGCGTAGGAGGCGATGTTGAAAGGCACGCCAAGAAAAGTGTCGGCGCTACGCTGATAGAGTTGGAGGCTGAGGCGTCCGTCAGCCACGTAGAACTGGAAGAACGCGTGGCAGGGGGGCAGATTCATATTAGGCAGGTCGGCCACGTTCCACGCGCTGACAATCATGCGGCGCGAGTCGGGCGTTTGACGGATATCGCGGATGACGTTGCTAATCTGGTCGATATGTCCGCCGTTGTAGTCGGGCCACGAGCGCCATTGGTAGCCGTAGATATGCCCGAGGTCGCCATCGGCATCAGCCCATTCGTTCCAGATGCGGACGCCGTGCTCCTGCAGGTAGCGGACGTTGGTGTCGCCAGCTAGGAACCACAGCAGTTCGTAGATGATGGACTTGAGGTGGAGTTTCTTAGTAGTCAGGAGAGGAAAACCCTCTTCGAGGTTGAAGCGCATCTGATGGCCAAAGACGCTTATGGTGCCCGTGCCGGTACGGTCGCCTTTCTCCACGCCTTCGGTGAGGATGCGGTTCAGGAGGTCAAGGTATTGTTTCATTCTTCATTCTTTATTGAAAATCTCAATAAACCAGCTTCTTGACTTTCTCGGTGAGATACCAGCATCCTAACGCGAGGAACACGAGAAGGTAGAGGGGATTGAATGTGAAGTGGAAGTGCTTGGCGTAGGTGAAGATGGTATAAACGCGCACGAAGATGCTGCAGAGCACGCTCCATCCGTCGAACCAAATGAACAGCGCTGCGACAGCTGCCACAATGAACAGCATGGCGGTGGGGAAGACCCAGAAGGGTCGTGTATTGGGGATATGCCGCATGACGCGTGCGCTGAAACCGCTGTCGCTCACTTCCTCGCGGGCGGACAGCATGAATTGTCTGATAAGTTGTTCGTCATCCATAACCGTTTTGTTTTAAGAAAGCAGTCATTTTATCTTTTCCACGTGAGAGGTGTGACTTCACCGTTCCCTCGGGCATGCCCGTGATGTCGGCGATTTCCTTTATCTGGCGCTCTTCCATAAAGAACAGGATGATACATTCCCGCTCCTTCGGATTAAGCTGCCCCAGCGCCTGCGTCACGTCGGCCTTGATGCTGCCATCGTTAGCGTGCTGGTGATAAAGGCTTTCTACCTCTCGTTCAACGTCGTCTATCGACTGCGACTCTTTCAGGCTGCGAATATAGTCATAAAAAACATTATATGCAATTCTGAAGAGCCAAGTTTCGAAAGAAGACTTATTTTTAAAGGTAGCGAGCTGCATCCAAGCCTTGATGAAGGTCTCCTGCGCGAGGTCGTCGCTCAACGCGCAGTCGCCTCCCGTCAGGTTCTGGAGGAAGCGACGCAGGGGCGACTGGTAACGGCAGACCAGCGTGTCGAAGGCACGCCGGTTGCCGAACACGGTTACCCGTGCAATGAGCGCCTGGTCGCTGAGCTCTGCCATTTGGGGTTATTTTCTCGAGTCCTTGCGGCTGGCGTACCAGGCGATGAGTTTGCCAAGGCCGATGAAGGCCACCAGAGCGCCGATGCCGATGCCGAGTTCGTCTATGATGAGGCCAAGGAAGATGGCCAGGCCTGCGCCGACGCAGATGTCGCGGATGCCTTCGTTGCGCATCTTATACTCGTCCTCCGCTATGTGGTTGAGCATCTCCTGCGAGATGGGTCGGCCGGAGGCTGCCATCTTCTCGTAGCTGCGATACTTGGCTTTCTGTCCTTTATAGACAAAGAAGAAGATCAGGAAAAGCACCAGCAACGGGAAGACGAAGAGCAGCAGGATGGGGATGAGGGCATACACCCAGCCCCACTTCGCAAAGCCGTTGAAAAGCTTGCTGAGGCCTTTCGGATGGCCGCCGAAGACATCGTCGAGGAATTCTTCCATATCGTCGTACTCGACAGTAATAGAGTCGTTGACAGACATCGTCGGGCCGTTCTGGTTGAACGTCCAGGTACCAGTAGAGGCGGTGTCTTCGTCTTCGCCTTCGATGGTGTTTACTACAAGTGCGCTGTCCAAGTTGTTCTGCGCAAGGATGAAGTTTGTCGGGGCGGTAAGACCCACGAGCAGCGTTAGATAATAGATTACGTGTTTCATATTCATATTGCTTTTATTGTTTTTTCTGTGAGTTAGACGTATGGTTTCCTTTGAAAGTTGCAAAAGTACAATTTTTTTTTGTATGTTTGCAGCCTGAAACTTTGAAAAAGCGATGGAGCTGCCGGATTTGTTCGTAAAGAGGATGCATGATTTGTTGGCTGACGAGGCTGAAGGCGTGCTGAAGGCGTTGGCGGAGGAGCCTGTCGTGAGCGTGAGGCTGAATCCTGCGAAGTGTACTTTTGGCTGCGCTGGCGATAGTGTCCCTTGGGCTACGGACGGATTTTATCTGGATGGGCGAAGGGCGTTTACGTTTGATCCTTTGTTCCACGCGGGGTGTTACTACGTGCAGGAGGCGTCGTCGATGTTTTTGGAACAAGTTGTGCGGCAGTATATTGCCGAGCCTGTGACGGCGCTTGACCTTTGTGCTGCTCCTGGTGGAAAGTCAACGTTGCTCCGTTCTGTCTTGCCGGAGGGTAGTTTGCTCGTTTCGAACGAGGTGATTCCTGCGCGGGCGCAAGTGTTGATGGAGAATATGGTGAAGTGGGGGCATCCCGATGGCATCGTTACGAGCGGTACTCCTGCTGATTTCGGAGCCTTGCCTTCGTTCTTTGACGTAATCGTTGCCGATGTGCCTTGTAGCGGGGAAGGGATGTTCCGTAAAGACCCTGTGGCTGTAGCGGAATGGAGCGAGGAGAACGTGGAAACCTGCTGGCGTCGCAGTAGGGGAATTATTGCCGATTGTTGGGAGGCACTAAAAGAGGGAGGATTGTTGGTTTATAGCACGTGTACCTTTAATCTAAAAGAGGATGAGGAAAACGTGCGTTGGATTTGCGAGGAGCTTGGCGCTGAGGCGTTGCCGCTGGAGTCGTTACCTGAATGGGGAATAACGGGAAATTTGCTGGGACAAACGGATTTCTTCCCCGTCTATCGCTTCCTGCCTGGGCGGACGAGAGGGGAGGGCTTCTTCCTTGCTGTGCTGCGTAAGTTGTCGGTTCCGAAGGCTTCGATGCCCAAAAAGCAGAAAAACCGTTCCAATTCCAAAGCTCAACCTATTCCTCAGGAGTGCAAGAATTGGCTCTGCGATGCTGCTTCCTACGAATGGAAATCAGAGAAAAATACGATAGTTGCTCTCTCTGAGCGATGCGTTGCAGCTTTTCCTGCGTTGGCACAGCAAGTAAAGATACTATATGCTGGTGTTGCTGTGTCGGAATGGAAAGGACGTGATGTCGTTCCGACGACGTCGTTGGCTTTGTCGAATGTGCTTTGCCGTGAGGCGTTTCCGATTGTTGAGGTTTCCTATTCTGAAGCGCTGGCATATTTGCGTAAGGAGGCCTTGACGCTTTCGTCGGATGCTCCACGTGGCTATGTGCTTCTTACCTTCAGGGGCGTTCCACTTGGTTTCGTGAAGAATGTAGGCAATCGGGCTAATAATCTCTATCCTTCGGAATGGCGTATTCGCACAACGCATCTGCCGGAGAGCGAAGTCAGAGTACTCTACTGATTTCCTATAAAATCATAAAAGAATGGCATAGATTTTGCTACGCCATATTTTTGTTATAGCTTTGTAGCCGATTTTAAATTCTATAGGTATGAAACGGATAATACTATCCTTTGCTTTGGGGCTTTTTGTCTTTTTGTCGAATGCGCAGACGTCTTTTTTTGACACATTACAAGACGATTACAATATGTTCTCTCATCTGGACGTGTCCTTGACAGGCGGTTCGGATGGGCTCGGCTTGGACTTGGCTACGCCGTTGGGTGACTATTTGCAGTTTCGCACGGGTTTTGCTATAATGCCTTACTTTGAGAAATCGTTGACGTATTCCGTTGGAATAGGGGAGGGCGGCATGATTTCGCAAGAGCGCTATAACCAGTTTAATGACGTTTTCCAGCAGGTGACAGGCTGTCAGTTGGTTGATCATGTTGATATGGTGGCTCGTCCGAAGTTCGCTAATTACAAGTTGATGTTGGATGTGCTGCCTTTTACTAATAAACATTGGCATTTTTCGGCTGGCTTCTATGTGGGTAATTCGACGGTAGCCAAGATAAGCAGCACGGCTGAATCCGTTCCGACGATGCTTGCGCTGAATATCTTCAATCGTATGATTGACTGCGCTATTGGCGAGGACGGAGAAGGTGGTGGAACCTTTATTGAGTGGGGCGATTTCAGCCTTGCTCTTGATCCCAGCATGGAGGATAAACTCTACAAATTAGCTATTGATCGTACGAAAGGCTATGTGAATGATTTTGACGAGCGTTCTTTTGAGGAACAAACGGAGCTTCTTCACAAGTATGGGAAGTATACCGTACAGCTTGGAAATCGTGTCGCGGATGGCTCACCATATTTTCTCTCGCCCGATGAACACGGTATGATTAGGATGGAGGTAAAGTCGAATCGCTTCAAGCCTTATGTGGGCTTTGGCTATGGTGGCTCGCTACTTAAGTATAGTGACAAATATCAGGCTTCCTTTGATTGCGGCGCTTTATTCTGGGGTGGTTCGCCCAAAATCATCATGCACGATGGTACTGACATCATGCACGATGTGACGAATCTGGACGGAAGAATAGGAAACTATTGTGACATCGCCCGTCAGTTCAAAGTCTTTCCTGTTATCAGCCTTCGCTTGACCCGCAGACTCTTCTGAGTTGACTTTTATAATTCCTTTCGTAACGCATTCTATGTTTAAATCCAAG
>DBYJ01000047.1 GCA_002309805.1 Bacteroidales bacterium UBA1189
CAGAAGTAGTCGCAGCCGTCCTGCACCTTCAGCCACCAGCGGGTGCGGTCGCCCTGCGAACACGACGGCATGAAGACGGCTTCCCCCGCCTCCTTACCCCAGAGGGGAGAGACGTGAACTTTTGAAGAATTAGGAATTGAAGAATTAGGAATTAGGAATGAGGAATTAGGAATTGGCTGCGCGTGGTCATCATTTTCGGAAGAATTCCTAATTCCTAATTGAGCTTCGCTCTTCCTCTGTCGCGACTCGGCATAGTTCAAACTAGTTTGACTTTGCTCTCGCTGCTTCATCGGTTTCTCATTTTTCAATTTTAAAAATTCCTTCAGTCTTCCCTTCTCGTTTTGGCCGAGCACGAGGCTGACGCCGGGGATGGAGGCTACCTCGGCGGGCTTGAGCTGGGCATAGCAGCCCGTGACGATAATCTGTGCGCCTGGATGCTGACGGGCGAGACGGTGGATGGCCTGACGCCCCTTGCGGTCGGCAACCTCGGTGACGGAGCAGGTGCTGACGACGACGATGTCAGCCACCTCTCCTGAGCGGGCGGTGCGGTAGCCGGCTTCCTGAAGGCTGCGCCCGATGGACGAGGCTTCGGAGAAGTTCAGCTTGCAGCCCAGGGTGTAGTAGGCCGCCTTACGGTCGCTAAAAACGTGGTCATCCGTCATGACTGGAGTAATTTAGTTGCAAAAATAGTGCAAGCCGAGAGGAAAAGCAAAAAAAACGATGATTTTTTGATTTGCCCGAGGCGCAGCCTATTTAAAACCTCAGGTTAAAAATAGTGCAAGCCGAGAGGAAAAGCAAAAAAAACGGCGTTTTTTTGATTTGCCCGAGGCGCAGCCTATTTAAAACCGCAGGTTAAAAATAGTGCAAGCCGAGAGGAAAAGCAAATTAATTCTGACAAATCCTGCATTTTTTATACTAATTGTTGGAGATTCTACGTTTAAAAGACGTATGATCAAACGCTGTTTACGTATAGCGACGATGGTGGTGCTGATGGCGGGGATGCTCGGTGGAGTCCTTCCGGCATCGGCACAGACGCGGAAGGTGCAGAACCGTCCGTACATCGACCTCCGTGCCTGGCACTACGGATTCCTCTTCGGCCTACACTTTCAGGATTTGGAGATGGTGCACAACGGCCATGTGAACATACTGGAGGACGGCACCGAGGAGGCGTGGTTTGCCGACGTCCCCTCGTACAGCCCGGGCTTCAACGTGGGTGTGCTGGGCGAGGCGAGGTTCACCAACGAGCTCTCGCTGCGCATCATCCCCACGATGTACTTCGGCGACAAGACGGTGGAGTTCCGCGAGCAGCTGACGGGAGCCGGCACGCAGCAGACTATCAAATCGACGTACTTTACCGTGCCGGTGGACATGAAATGGAGCGCGCCGCGATTCAACAACTACCGCCCCTACATGGTGGCGGGCGTGGTGCCGATGCTCGACCTTACGGTGAAGAAACAGAAGGAGTTGCTCGTGCGTCGCCTCGACCTCTGCTTCGAGGTGGGAATGGGCTGCGACTTCTATCTGCCGTTCTTCAAGCTCATCCCCGAGGTAAAGTTCTGCTTCGGTTTGCCCAGCGTCCTGGTGCGCGACCGCAGCGACCTCATCGACAAGAATCTGCTGAAATACACCCAGGCAATCGATGCCGCACGGAGCCGCATGATTGTCTTCAACTTCTATTTCGAATAATACCAAAAATCTCATTTTTCATAACTCTTTAATTCTTTGACTATGAAACTTTTTTCCTACTTCCCAGTCGTGGCAGCAGTGTGCCTCAGTATGAGCATGCAGGCACAGGTGAACAATCCCGTCGGCTTCGGTCATGTGGAGCGGTGGAACGACGGTTGGGAGTTTTCGATGGACAGCGTGGAGTGGCGCCCTGTGACGCTGCCGCACGACTGGAGCATCGAGGCCACGCCCTCCGACACCTTGGCCAGTTGCACGGGCTATCTGCCTGGCGGAGTGGGGTGGTACAGGAAAGCCATAAAGGGATTTGACGCAGCGTCAGCGCCGCGGAAGTATGTCTGCTTCGACGGCGTCTATAACCGCAGCACCGTCTGGATTAACGGCCACGAGCTGGGCTACAGGCCCAACGGCTACGTGTCGTTCTGCTATGAGCTGACACCTTATCTGGGAGGTCAACAAGTCAACGATTCGACGAGTCAACAGGAGAATTTTGCGGGGGATACGCTGCTGGTGAGAGTGGACCATAGCCGGCAGGCTGATTCACGCTGGTACACGGGCTCAGGCATCTGGCGCGACGTGTGGCTGGTGGAGGCTCCTACGGTGCATCTCGCCCAGTGGGGAACGACGTACCGCCTGCTGTCGCTGTCGGACAAGGATGCGATGGTGCAAGTGGAATCGAAGGTTGAGGGGGCTGAGGACGACGGCAGCTACAGCGTCGCGTTCTCGTTCCTGATGGGCGACTCGTTGGTGGCCGAAACGTCGGTGGCAGTCTCCTCCGGTGTGGCCATGACGATGCTCCGCGTGCCCCAACCGCGGAAGTGGGAACTTGACAGCCCGTTCCTCTACACCTACCGTGCCGAGTTGCGCCGCAACGGCAGCCCCATCGACTCCACAACCTATCGTGCCGGACTGCGTACGCTGCGCTTCACGGCTGACGAGGGCTTCTTCCTCAACGGCAAGAACATCAAGGTGAAGGGCGTGTGCGTACACCACGACGGCGGTGTGCTGGGTGCTGCTGTGCCGCGCGAGGTGTGGCAGCGCCGTCTGACCGCCTTGCAGGAAATGGGGGCTAACGCCATCCGCTGCAGTCACAATCCGCAGAACCCCGACCTCTACGACCTCTGCGACGAACTGGGGCTGCTGGTCATCGACGAGGCTTCTGACGAGTGGGAATTTCCCAAGCGCAAATGGCTGAAGGGTTGGAATAAGGGCGAGCCCGGCTTCGAGGGCACGGCCGACTTCTTTGCCGAATGGATTGACCGTGACGTGGCCGACATGGTGCGCCGCGATAGGAACCACCCCAGCGTCTTCCTCTGGAGCATCGGCAACGAGGTGGACTATCCCAACGACCCCTACTCACACCCCGTGCTTGACGGCACCAGCATCAGCCAGCCCATGTACGGCGGCTATAAGCCCGATGCCCCGCGTGCCGAGCGCATCGGCGAGATTGCCAAGAGGCTGTCGGGCATTGTCCGCAGCATCGACTACACCCGTCCCGTCACCGGTGCCTTGGCTGGCGTGGTGATGAGCAACGAAACGGCTTACCCTGAGGCTGTCGGCGTGGTGGGCTATAATTATACCGAGAACCGTTATTCCACCGACCACGAGAAGTACCCCCAGCGCATCATCTACGGTAGCGAGACCAGTGTGGGCTACGAGCAGTGGCTGGCCGTGAGGGACAACCGCCACATCTTCGGACAGTTCGTATGGACGGGGCTCGACTACCTGGGCGAATCAGGTGCCTGGCCGTCGCGCGGACTGAACACGGGCCTCATTGACTTTGCCGGCTTCATGAAACCCCGCGGGCGGTTCCGCCAGGCGCTATGGGCTACAGAGCCCGTGGCCTACATCGGCACCTATCCTGAGCGCCAGCCGCGCCGCCGTGAGGGCGAGGGAGGTGACAGTATGCGCGTCCGCCGTCCGCGCCTCTCGATGGATGCACAGGATATGTGGAACTACGAGGAGGGGCAGAACGTCCGAGTGGTCTGCTACACGAACACGGCGCAGGCACGTCTGCTGCTGAAGCGCGCCGCTACGCCCGATTCCGTAGAGGTGGTGGGCGAGCTGCAGCCTTACGACCGTGAGACGGGCATCATCACGTGGGTCATCCCTTACGCCGCCGGCGAGCTCATCTGCGAGGGCTGCGATGCCGCAGGGAAGGCCCTGTGCCAGTATGCCATCCGCACCGTGGGAGAGCCTGTGCGCCTGAGGGCCACCGTCGTCGCCCAGTCGTCGGCACTGGCGCAGGTGTTGGTGGAGGCTGTCGATGCCAACGGCGAGCGGGCACGGATGAGCATGGCTCCCGTCACCTGTACTGTGGCCGAAGGTGCGCGGCTGCTGGGTATGGAGAATGCCCTGAATTTCGATATGTCGGCTCCTCAGTCGCCCGTGAAGATGCTTGGTCAGGGCCGACTGGTGGCATACATCGCTCTTGATGGAGAAGCGGTGGTTACCTTCACTGCCGAGGGCCTTGAGCCTGTCGAGGTCAGTCTGCCGCATCGCGATGCGACAGGCAGCCAGCCGATGGGAGAAGAATAATCTGTCTTTACAGTAGAATTACAAAAGAACACTTCCGGCGGCCGGAGGTGGGGTACGGCTATTTCATCTGCACGGCAGCTTCGGAGATGTTGATGATGAAGTCACCAATCTTCTCCAGCTCCGAGATGAGGTCGATGTAGTAGACGCCGGAGGTGTAGTCGTAGGCACGGTTCTCGATGCTCGCAATGTGCTCCTCGCGCAGGCGGTCGCGGCAGTGGTTGATGGCATCCTCGTCAGCATAGGCATTCGAAATGTCCTTCAGGGCGGGCTTGCTGAGGTTTTCGAGCATGATGTCGTAGGCATTGCGGACGAGGGAGAGCATGCCGCTGACCTTGGCCATCATGTCGTCGTCGAGCGTCTTGCCGTGGTCGAACTTGCGGGTAAGCAGACGGCTGATGGCCTCGCCCGAGTCGCCCAGGCTCTCCATCTCGCCGATAATCTTGTACATCGCTTTGATGCGGATGCGCGTGGCATCGGAGATTTCGCTCTCGCTCACCTTGTTGAGGTACGAGGCAATCTCGAACTCGATGCGGTCGGTAATCTCCTCGTACTTTACCAGCTTTAGGCGCAGCGGCTCGAAGGCATCCTTGTCCGTGGCGGCAATGGCCTGGCAGACGTAGTTGTAGTCCTTCATACAGATTTCGCCGAAGTGGTGGATTTCGCGGCGCACCTCGTCGAGGGAGAGCTCGGCAGTGCTGAGCAGACCACCCGTCAGGTAGACGAGGCTGTGGTTCTCGCTCTCACCTTCGCGCGAAGGTACCATCTTCATCACCACCTTCTCAATCTGCGGGATGAAGCCGACGAGGATGAGCGTGGTGATGATGTTGAAGAGCGAGTGGACGATGGCGACGCTGTAGGGCAGGCTCTGCGCCAACTGGGCTTTCATTACGCCACCCTCGGCATCGCTGAGGCTCAGCACCGTGAAGTCCGCCGTGCAGGGATTGGGAAATCCCAGCGCCTCGATGATGATGCCGTTAAGCTTCAGGTAGGGGTTGAAGAGCGCAATCACCAGCAGGCTGCCGAAAAGGTTGAACACGAGGTGGGCACGCGCCGTACGCTTTGCCGACACGTTGGCCACCGAGGCTGCCAGGTTGGAGGTGATGGTGGTGCCGATGTTCTCGCCCAGTACCATGGCCACAGCAAGGTCGAAGGGCACCACGCCGGCAGCAAGCAGCAGCATGGTGATACTCGTCGTGGCAGCCGATGACTGGAGCATGAGCGTCATCACAGCACCGATGATAATGAACAGCATCACGCTGCCGAAGCCGTAGCCCGTGAGCGGAGCCAGCAGCTGGTGCATGGCCGGGCTGGAGAGCAGCGGATAGGAGGTGTCCTTCAGCGTGGCAAGACCGAGGAAGAGGAACGCAAAGCCCATCAGGAACTCACCGAAGCTCTTCAGACGGGCACTCTTCATGGAATAGAAGAGGAAGGCGAAGAACATCACGGGAATGGCAATGGCACCGAGGCTGAACGAGCCGTCGAACGAAAGGGCAAACAGCCAGGCGGTGAACGTGGTGCCGATGTTGGCACCCATGATGACACCGATGGCGTGGGTGAGCGTCATCAGTCCGGCGTTAACGAAGCTGACGAGCATCAGCGTAGTAGCCGTTGACGACTGCACCAGCGCCGTCACCACAAAGCCGGTGAGTAGGCAGCGCCCCGTGTTGGACGTCATGCGGGCAATGAATGTACGGAGGGAGCTTCCGGCAAACTTCTGCAAGCCGCCGCTCATCAGCGACATGCCAAAGAGGAACATGCCGAGGCATCCCAGCATCTTAAGAATCTGAAAAACGGTATCCACAGGAAAAATGTGATTTTTTTAGTTAAGAATTAAGAGTTAAGAGTTAAGAAAAAATGTCGTGTATGCGGTTTTCCGTTAGCAAAACTATTTTTCTTAACTCTTAATTCTTAACTCTTAATTATCATTTATTTGATTTGTGCGGCGAAACCGCCGTTGCGGGCCATGTGGACGGTGATGACATCGCCGTTGCGGACGGTCATCTCGCGGACGCGATAGTCCATGCCCTGATGGTGGGCGTTGATGCCATCCTCGAAGAGGGTGAGGTGGCGTGCTGCACCTGAGCCCAGGAAGTTGATGCGGATGGTGATGTCGATGCCCTCGGTGGGCTCCTTGCCCATCATGCCGCCCAGGTACCAGACATCGTCCTTGCACTTGGCTTCCACAAGATACTTGCCGGCTTCGGCCTCAATCACGTACGTTTGGTCCCAGGTGACGGGGACGGAAGTGATGAAGCGTGTGCAGTCGTCGTTGCGATAGTAGAGCGTGGGGTTGTCAGCCAACATCTGCACACCGCTCTCGTAGAGGACGTACATGGCCAGTTGGTGAGCACGGGTGCCGACGGAGGCATTGTTGGGACGGCGGGCAGCGTAGTTCTCAGGCTGATAGTTGAGCATAGCGCCCGGTGTGAAGTCCATGGGACCCACGGCTCCACGCATAAAGGGCAGCCAGATGTTGTTCTCAGGCTGGCAGCCACCGCCCTGTTCCAGACCGCGCACACCTTCGTAGGAGACGAGGTTCGGGTAGCGGTATTCGAGGCCGGCAGGCTTGAAGGCTCCGTGATAGTCCACCATCAGATGGTGCTCGGCAGCAAGACGGACGTTGCGCTCGTAGAAGTTCACCATCCACTGGTCGTTGCGGTCCATGAAGTCAATCTTCACGCCCTTGATGCCCCATTGCTCGAAGGTGGCAAAGAGGTCGGGATTCTTCTCGACGGTGAGCCACGTGAGCCACAGGAAGATGCCGACGCCCTTCTGTTGTCCGTAGCTGATGAGCTCTTTCAGGTCGATGGTGGGATTGGGGGTGTAGGGGTCACGGGTGTCCTTGGCCCAGCCTTCGTCCATGAGGATGTATTCGATGCCGTACTTGGCAGCGAAATCGATGAAGTACTTGTAGGTGTTCATGTTGAAGCCCGAGACGAAGTTGACGTCGGGGCCATAGGGCGTTGCGCCGTTCCACCACTCCCAGCTCACTTGTCCGGGCTTAATCCACGAGAGGTCGCCCTGCAGCTCGCAGGGAGAAGCCAGACGGCAGGTGAAGGTGTTGGTGACGAGCTTTCCGTCGTTCTTGGCAATCAGGATGTAGCGCCAGGGCAATGAGCGCTTTCCGCTGATGCGGGCCATATATTCAGCTTCCTTGTCAATCTTGACGCTACGGTCGCCGTTGTCGCTGAACTCAATCGGCTGACGGGGGAAGTCGGAGGTGAAGCTGTTGGCACCATTGCCGCGGATGAAGAGGCAGGGGTAGTCGTTCAAGTCCGATTCGGAAACAAGCAGCTTGATGCCGTTCTTCTGGGTGTCGATAAAGAAGGGCAGCTCGGCAATCTTCTTCTCAGCGCCCCATTCGTCGCTGTTGGCGAAGGTGTAGCGCTCCTCGTAGTTGCAATGGAAGCTGCGGGGCTCCTGCATGGTGAGCTTTGCCGGAGCATCGAGGTTGATGCCAAACGTCTCGCCCAGTACGTCGACGGTGCCCTTGCGGTTAAGGATGAAGCGTGTGGCCACACCGTCGTCATAAGCACGGATTTCCACAGACCAACCACCCTTGAAGTTGAGGCGAAGCTGGTTGTAGTGGTTGCGGACAACGCTGAACTTCATGGGAACGACGGGATGGATATCCTCGTCAACCGAGGTCGTCTTCTTGCCCGTGAGCGAGGGCTTCGCACCCAGCACTTCGCCGCTTGAAAGCGTGAGGGCAAGGGGATTGTCCTTCATCAGGACGACACCGTCACAGGTTACCGTGTAGGTGAGTTGGTCGCCGACGGATACGGTAGTGACAATCTTGCCGTCGGGGGAGGAGAGGGTTACACTGGTGGCTGCGCAGAATCCAGCCACAACGAACATCGAAACGAGGAATAGGGATGCGATGCGTTTCATTTTGGATGTGTATTATGGATTAAACTTAGTAGGCACGTGCGAAGATGACGCGGCGGGCGCTGGGCTTGCCTGTCACCATATCCACGCCGGGCGTGGTGTCCATGCAGATAGCGGGGTAGTTGGGGTCGTCGAAGGGCACGCAGCGTATGGTGGCCTTGGTCTCCTCCTTGATGCGGGCCTCCGTCTCGGCGGTGCCGTCCCAGTGGGCAAGGATGAAGCCGCCCTTCTCAATCTCTTCCTTGAACTCGTCGTAGGTGTCGACACTCTTAATCCAGCTGTTGCGGTAGGCAAGGGCTTTCTGGAAGATGTTCTGCTGCATGTCGTCCAACAGCTTCTGGACGTATTCCTCGATGCCTTCGATGGGCAGGGTCTCCTTCTCCAGCGTGTCGCGGCGCATGACTTCGAGAGTGCCGTTCTCCAGATCGCGTGCTCCCATGACGAGACGGACGGGTACGCCGCGCAGCTCATAGTCGGCAAACTTGAAACCTGGGCGCTTGTTGTCAGAGTCGTCGTATTTCACGCTGATACCCATACGGCGCAGCTTCTCGGCGATGCCGCTGACCTTCTCGCTGATGGCAGCCAGCTGCTCTTCGTTCTTGTAAATAGGCACGATGACCACCTGGATGGGGGCGAGCTTCGGCGGCAGCACGAGGCCGTTGTCGTCGCTGTGCACCATGATGAGGGCGCCCATCAGGCGGGTGCTGACGCCCCAGCTGGTGGCCCAGACGTAGTCGGTCTTGCCCTCCTTGTCGGTAAACTGCACGTCGAAAGCCTTGGCGAAGTTCTGCCCGAGGAAGTGGCTGGTGCCGCTCTGCAGCGCCTTGCCATCCTGCATCATGGCCTCGATGGTGTAGGTGTCGAGGGCTCCGGCGAAACGCTCGGTCTCGCTCTTCACGCCCTTGATGACGGGCACGGCCATGAACTGCTCGGCAAAGTCGGCATAGACCTTCAGCATGGTCTGGGCTTCCTTTTCAGCCTCTTCGCGGGTGGCGTGGGCGGTGTGTCCCTCCTGCCATAGGAATTCGCTGGTGCGGAGGAAGGGACGGGTGCGCATCTCCCAGCGCATGACGTTAGCCCATTGGTTGCAGAGGATGGGCAGGTCGCGGTAGCTGTGTATCCAGTTCTTATAGGTGCTCCAGATGATGGTCTCGCTGGTGGGACGGATGATGAGTTCTTCCTCCAGCTTGGCTGCAGGGTCAACGACGACGCCGTCGCCCGTATCGTTTGTCTTCAGACGGTAGTGGGTGACGACGGCGCACTCCTTGGCAAAGCCCTCCACGTGTTCGGCCTCGCGGCTGAGGAATGATTTCGGGATCAGGAGGGGAAAGTAGGCGTTGACGTGGCCGGTAGCCTTGAACATGTCGTCAAGCTGACGTTGTATCTTTTCCCAGATGGCATAGCCGTAAGGCTTGATGACCATGCAGCCGCGCACGGCTGACTGCTCGGCAAGGTCGGCTTTCACGACCAAGTCGTTGTACCACTGCGAATAATTGTCACTACGTTTGGTGAGTTGCTTTAATTCTGCCATATAATTTTTGGGGTTATTGTATTTCCAAGGCGCAAAAGTAATATATTTTTCGTAATCCATGAAAAAAATCGGCCAAAGTGTTTCGTTTTTTGGAAAAGAAGCCGTATTTTTGCGCAGTTTTTCATGTATCAGTATTGTTAACCATTTAATAAATCGTTTCTATGAAAGCAAAAAGTGCAATTAGTTTGTGTTTGTGTGCAACCCTGATTCTTTCGGGCTGCGGTATGTCTAAGACAGCTGGCGGTGCCCTCATCGGTACGGGTGCTGGTGCCCTGCTGGGTGCTGCTGTTGGTTATTACACGGGCAACACGGCCGTCGGTACGGCTGTGGGCGCTACTGTCGGTGCTACTGCTGGTGCCCTCATCGGCAATCACATGGACAAGGCTGCCGAGGCTGCTGCCAAGGTGGAAGGTGCAGAGCTTGAGAAGCTGACTGACGAGGATGGCAACACCCGCGCCGTGAAGGTTACCTTCGACAGCGGTATCCTCTTCGCTACCAACAAGGCTAACCTCAGCGCTGATGCTCAGAAGAATCTGGCTCAGTTTGCCGAAGTGTTGAAGACCTACAACGATGCCGATGTCGCCATCTATGGCCACACCGACAACACAGGTTCTCTGGCTGTCAACCAGAAGCTCTCCAAGAATCGTGCTGAGGCCGTCTCCGACTTCCTGAAGTCGAAGGGCGTTGCCGAGTCGCAGATCAAGGAGGTCGAGGGCTTTGACTTCCAGCAGCCTGTTGCCAGCAACGACACCAAGGAAGGCCGTGCCCAGAACCGCCGCGTGGAGGTGTTCCTCTATGCCAGCGACGAGATGCGCGCTGCTGCCGAGGCTGGTACGCTGAAGGAATAATACCGAATAAACGAATTAGAAATTAGGAATTAGGGACTGGCAGCGCATCCTGTTTCAACTGCGGGCCGCTGCAATCCTAATTCCTAATTTCTTTTTCATTCCACTAAATATATTCTTCAATCTTCAATTTTCAATCTTCAATCTTTCTAAATGTTTTCCTTTCCTGAGTCTGATGTACGGAAGCTGGCTGCGTTGATAGCCGACAACGAGTTCTTTGTCCTTATCTGCCACACCAATCCTGACGGCGATGCCATGGGTTCCACCCTCGGCTTTGCCGACTGGCTGCGCGGGCAGGGCAAGACGGCTGTGGTGGTCGTGCCCGACATGTACCCCGACTTCCTCAACTGGCTCCCTGGTGCTCAGGAATCCATCCGTGCCGATAAGTATCCCGACAAGGCAGCCCTCACGGTTGCTGCTGCCGACGTCGTCTTCTGCATGGACTTCAACACCCCCAGTCGCACCAACGGCTTGGAGCAATCCATCCGCGAGGCGAAGGGGCATCGCGTGCTCATCGATCATCACCTCGACCCTGAAGCCGGCATCTTCGCCGTCTCTTTCAGCCAGCCCGAAGCTTCATCAACCTGCGAGCTCGTCTATACGCTCATCGAGGCCATGCACGGCGAGGAGTATCTCACGAAGTCGGGCGCCCAGTGCCTTTACTGCGGCATGATGACCGACACGGGCGCCTTCACCTTCAACTCTAACCGTCCCGACATCTTCTACATCATCAGCCGCCTGCTCGAGCACGGCATCGACAAGGACGACATCTATCGCCGCGTCTTCTTCAACTATTCCGAGGGACGCCTGCGCATGATGGGCTATACCCTCTATCAGAAAATGCGCCTCTTCCCTGAGCAGAAGGCATCCCTCATCACCCTCACGAAAGCCGAGATGAAGCGCTTCCGCTTCCACAAGGGCGACACGGAGGGCTTTGTCAATCTGCCTCTTCAGATACGTAACGTCCGCTTTTCAGCCTTCCTGCGCGAAGATACCGAGAAGGACGAGATTCACGCCTCGTTCCGCAGCGTGGGCACCTTCCCCTGCAACCGCTTTGCCTCCACCTATTGGGAGGGCGGAGGCCATCTCAACGCCTCCGGAGGCCGCTTCCATGGCACCCTCGACGAAGCCGTCGCCCACTTCGAAAAAGCCCTCGCAGAGTTCAAGTGACGTTATAGTTCCCTCCCTCATCCTACTTTTTTATTATTTATCAATTTCTCCATTAGACTAGGTGGGGGGAATTCCCATTTGGTATGTTGAGGGAGGATGAAAGCATGTTTTTTTCTTTTTCCTTTCCAGTCATAATTCTTTTTCCTATCTTTGCGCCAAAGTTTGCAGACTCAAGGGAACTGTCCCTTTGACGCAAACGATTTCTTTAACAGAAGGACGCGAATGAAACGACTGTGTATTTTGGAGCTTATGCTCTTCCTCGCAATTCTGGTGGGAAGTGCTCAGAATATCTCCGTAAAGAGTTTCCAGCTTCTGGAAACCGATCTTACGGCAAATCTCGAAGGAACTATGGAGATTGACCAGAACGGCGAAGTGGCTGCTCTCATTAAGGTCATCACTACCGAGACGGGATTTATGTTCGATGTGGGCATGCTGGGTATTGTCCGTCAGGTGCAGAATCCAGGCGAGATATGGCTCTATGTGCCGCATGGTGTCCAGCGCATCAGCATCAATCATCAGCGTTTGGGACGCCTCGAGGAACCCTATTATTTCCCCATTCCTGTTCAGCAGGCACGCACCTACGAGCTGGTGCTTACTGCCAGTCGTGTCAAGACCATTGTGGAAGAGGATGCCGGAGGCGGCTATCTGGCGCTGAAGGTGACACCTCCGTCGGCTATGGTCTTTGTGGACGACAAGCCCCAGGCGCTCAATGCCGACGGCTCCATCTCTATGTTCCTCCTCTATGGCGAGCACACCTATCGTGTCGAGGCCCCAGGCTGTAAGCCTGAGTCGGGCACGGTGAACATCAAGTCCGAGGAGACGCAGACCATCATCGTTAATCTCAGCTCTCAGATGGCTCATGTGGTTCTGTCGGTTCCGATGAGCGATGCCGAGATTTGGGTCAACAACGTGCGGAAGGGCGTGGGACAATGGACGGGCTCGCTCGCTCCTGGAGCCTACGTTATCGAGACGCGCAAGGAGGGCTGCCGTCCCCAGCGCACTACCGTCACTCTTGCAGAGGAAGAGGAACGTACTCTCGCCCTGCAGGCTCCTGAGCCCATCTTCGGACGCCTGCGTGCCGATAGCAATCCTTTGGAGGCAGAGGTCTGGTTGGGCGACAAGAAGCTCGGCTCCACGCCAGGCGTCTTCAGCAATGTCCCTGTAGGCAGTCATTCATTCCTATTTATAAAGGATGGCTACCAAAGCAAGACGGTCGACGTCACCATCGAGGAGGGCAAGATAGCCACCGCCTCCGCAAAGTTGGAAAAGGATGGCAGCCCCACCTTCGAAGCCACTCCTAAAACCTCTTCTAAAGGGAAAGAAAAGTCGCCCCGCCATCAGGAGGGGAAGAAGGAGGCCCGTCCCTCGCTCCTAAAGAAGACAGGTTTCTATGTGGGTGCCCATTTTCAGGTATGTGTGCCCTTTGCCACAGGTTTCTCTCTCGGAGGCTACTTGTCGGGCTTCCATGCCGAGGGATATGTTGCATTTGCCAACGGTCTGTTGGGCTCTGGCTATGGAGGCTCTGACGAGGTGACTTGGTACTACCTCGATGATGATAGAAACATCACGGCCGCCTTCAATCAGACTTACCGTTCGAAAATGTTCTATAGCGGCAGCATCGGTTATTGCATTCCTCTTGGGCTACGTGTCCGTCTGACACCTCGTGTGGGTGTCGACCTCCTCACCATCGGTGCCGAAGTCTCCGATGCCCTCAGCCTCGAACAGAGCACCTATATCCTCTCTGCCACCGCTTCGCTTCGTGCCGAGTTTGCCGTCTCGCGTCGGATTGCCCTTACCATTACCCCCGTGTATCGCCTTCCCGTCCAGCGGGGGGCTACGGCTGATATCCTTTACAGAAGCCGGATGATTAACGGATATTGGAACAACTCCTTCGCGCCTCTCATTGGTTTTTGCTTCAACTTCTGATACCTCTTTTTCCCGTTTGAAAGATGAAAAACTCACGCCTCGCCATACTGCCGCTGCTTTTCACGTTCATTGTCCTTATGCTGTCGTGTTCAGAGGAAGGCACATACGATAACCACTACTCCCTTTCCCCTGAAAGCTTTTTCGAAATCCTCCAAATGCCTGAGGTCTTCGACGGCGAGGGTGGGAGAGACACTATTCGTATCAAAACCAACCTCCCTTGGAAGGCCGTCCCCAATGAGACGTGGATGACGGTCAGCCCCTCTTCGGGCGTAGGTTCTGCCATTGTGACGGTAACGTCGGAAAAAAACGAACTCCCAGAATTACGCGCTGGAGAAATCGTTTTCGGCAATCGGTTATGGCTCGATAAAAACAGCTCGTCCGATGAGGTTAACGACATGCTGGGCATCGTTACCATTAAGCAATCGCCCACGCTGGAGTTCTCCCTTTCTGCGGACACTCTTTTCTTCACACCCCAATCCGACGGGAAGTCTGTTTCGATTACCTCCAACCTGAGTTGGGAGGCCTCCACGCGCTTTTATTGGTTTACCCTCTCGAAAACGTCGGGTGAAGGTGACGGCACTTTGGTAGTGGAAGCTACGGAAAATACCTCTATCGAAAAGCGCGAAGGAACGATTACATTCAAAAGCTTGGCTGGATTTAGCACGCTTACCGTTGTGCAGGAAGGGGTAGAGCCTGTTTTCGAAGTCGGCCCTGATACCCTGTCCTTTACCTACAAAAGCACAAGTGCCGTTCTTACGGTTACTTCGAATCAGTCGTGGAAGGTTTCCACCGACGACTCGTGGCTCAGCCTCTCTTCCACAGGCGATATGTATGGCCCCATAGTCAGCGTACAGGCGACGGAAAACACCACCTCCACGTCGCGTGAGGGTGCCGTTACGTTCACGGCAGGCGACTCAACATATGTTGTCCCTGTCACGCAAACTGCCCGTACCCTTTCTGTGGATACGGAAAGTCTCACCTTCACTTCTGCAGGAGGCAGTCAGACCATTACTGTAGAAGGTGACAGTCCGTTCGATGTCACGTCGGATGCCAATTGGCTTACTCTCGATATACGTGGGACTTCCGTTGTCGTTAAGGCAGCTGCCAACACCTCCATTACAGAACGCGAAGCCCTTATTATCGTTTCCGCTTCAGGCCTCAGCGAAGGAACAATATCGCAAACCATCTCCGTCACACAAGAGGCTGCCGCTCCTACTTTTAGCGTCACCCCAACATCTGCCTCTTTCACTTCTTCAGGAGGCAGCAAGACGTTGACGGTAACCTCCAACCAAACGTGGACGGCTTCCTCCGATGCGGCTTGGCTGACGCTTTCAGAAACCTCAGGCACAGGCAATGCCACATTATCTATATCCGCTGAAACCAATAATGCTACAAGCAGCCGTTCAGGCATAGTAACCTTCAAGGCAGGCAGCACTTCCTATACCGTCAGCATTTCGCAGGAAGGCGCAGCACCCACATTCAGCGTCACTCCCACATCTGCCTCTTTCAATTCTTCAGGAGGCAGCAAGACGTTGACGATATCTTCCAACCAAGCGTGGACAGTTTCCTCCGATGCGGCTTGGCTGACGCTTTCAGAAACCTCAGGTTCAGGCAATGCCACCTTATCTATAACTGCTGAAACCAATAATTCCATAAGCAGCCGTTCTGGAACGGCAACCTTCAAGGCGGGTGGCATGTCTTATACCGTCAACATTTCGCAAGAAGGCGCAGCACATACATTCAACGTTACACCTACTTCGGCCTCTTTCACTTCATCTGGCGGAAGTATATCATTGACGATAACCTCCAACCAGTCTTGGACGGCATCTACCAGCGCAACTTGGCTGACGCTTTCCAATGATTCTGGCTCAGGTGATGCCACGTTGACGGTAACGGCAGAAGCAAACACTTCTACCAGCAATCGCACGGAAGCAATTACTTTTACCGCAGGAGGTACTTCATACAGAGTTTCCGTCACGCAAGAAGGCGCTGCCCCCACGTTCAGCGTCACGCCGACTTCCGCAGAGTTTACGGCAGATGGTGGTAGCAAGACATTGACGATTACTTCAAATCAAACTTGGACGGTTTCTTCCGATGTCTCTTGGCTGACGCTTTCAGAAACATCAGGCACAGGCAATGCCACATTATCTATAACCGCTGAAACCAATAATTCTACAAGCAGCCGTTCAGGTACAGTAACTTTCAAGGCTGGCGGCACGTCTTATACCGTCAATATTTCGCAAGAAGGAGCTGCACCCACATTCAGCGTCACACCTACTTCGGCCTCTTTCACTTCCTCAGGCGGAAGTATATCATTGACGGTAACCTCTAACCAGTCATGGACGGCTTCTACCAGCGCAACTTGGTTGTCGCTATCGAGGACTTCAGGTAAAAGCGATGCTACGTTAACTGTAGAAGCGATGGCAAATACTTCCATGAAAAGCCGTTCTGACAAAATTACCTTCAAGGCTGGCGACACATCCTACACCGTCAGTATCTCGCAGGAAGGCGCAGCACCCACTTTTAGCGTCACCCCGACATCTGCAGAGTTTACGGCAGATGGTGGCAGCAAGTCGCTTACGATAACTTCCAACCAGATGTGGACAGCCTCTGCCAGTGCATCTTGGATATTGCTCTCGAAAAATGCAGGTAATGGCAATGCAACTTTGACGGTAACGGCTTCAGCAAATACATCAATAGAAGAACGTACAGGAGAGGTCACATTTGAAGCGGGTGGAAACTTCTATACCGTTTCCGTCATTCAGGCTGGTGCTATTCCTACTTTTAGTATTTCTCCGACATCTGCTTTCTTCACATCCTCAGGAGGGAGCGAGACATTAATAATATCATCTAATCATTCTTGGATAGCATCTACGGACGTCTCTTGGCTGACGCTTTCAGACAATTCAGGCACGGGAGATGCTACATTATCTTTAACAGCAGAAGCCAACAATTCAACAAGCGGTCGTTTTGGCTTGGTAACGTTCAGTGCAGGAGAAGCAAACTATATTATCGATATTTCTCAGAATGGGGTGGAAGAAATAATTGATGGCCATGCCTTTGTTGAACTAGGCCTTCCTTCGGGCTTGTTGTGGGCAACGTGCAACGTGGGAGCTAATAATCCTGAGGACTATGGAGACTACTTCGCTTGGGGGGAAACAAAACCCAATGGTAGCTACGAATGGAGTAGCTATAAATACTGCAACGGCAGCAATTCCACTATGACCAAGTACTGCACCGATAGTTCCTATGGCATCGTTGACAACAAAACCGTCCTTGACCTCGAGGACGATGCTGCCCATGTAAACTGGGGCGGCAGTTGGCGAATGCCTACATTCGACGAGTTCCAGGAACTCATTGACAATTGTACATGGACATGGACTATTCATGGCGGTCACGACGGATACAAGGTGGCGAGTACTGCGAACGGCAACTCCATCTTTCTTCCCGCCGCTGGATACCGCGATGGTATTGGTTCCAACAACGTAGAAACCAATGGTTACTATTGGTCGAGTTCACTTCACACTTCCTTCCCGTATCGCGCGTGGCGTCTATTGTTCATCCTCTCGAATAGTCGCGCTATGTACGGCAGTAGCCGTCTCAGCGGTCATTCTGTTCGGCCCGTTTATAGTGAAAGCACTCCTATGCCCACATTCGCGCTTTCTGCAAATGAAATCTCCTTCACTTCCTCTGGAGGCAACAAGACCCTGACTGTAACCTCTAACCAGTCATGGACGGTTTCCTCCGATGTGACGTGGCTTTCGCTTTCTGACACCTCAGGTTCAGGCGATGCCACATTGACTATCTCGGCGACAGCAAATACCTCCATTAATAGCCGCTCTGGTACGATAACTTTTAAGGCAGGTAATACATCTTATACCGTCAGTACCTCGCAGGCAGGT
The DNA here is from genome assembly GCA_002309805.1 of Bacteroidales bacterium UBA1189. Lineage (GTDB taxonomy): Bacteria > Bacteroidota > Bacteroidia > Bacteroidales > Bacteroidaceae > UBA1189. Next base: position 17,484 of record DBYJ01000047.1, read on the forward strand.
GCTACTCCCACATTCAGCGTCACTCCGACATCAGCATCCTTCAGTTCCTCTGGTGGCAATAAGACGTTGACGATAACCTCCAATCAGTCTTGGACGGTTTCTTCCGATGTGACTTGGCTTTCTCTATCGAAGACTTCGGGCACAGGCGATGGTACATTGACTTTAACGGCAGAATCTAATTCATCTGCTGGAAATCGTTCAGGAGAGGTGACATTCGTCGTAGGAGGCACAACCTATACCGTCAGCATCTCCCAGGAAGGGAGATCCGATTCGGGCACTCATGCCTATGTTGACCTCGGGCTTCCTTCTGGCCTACTTTGGGCGACGTGTAACGTTGGCGCTAATAGTCCCGAGGAGTATGGCGACTACTTCGCTTGGGGCGAAACAACCACGAAGAGCAACTACGGATGGAACACGTACAAATGGTGCAAAGGTAGCGAGAACACCTTGACCAAATATAACACCGATAGTTCCTATGGTACGGTTGACAACAAGACAATCCTCGACCTTGAGGACGATGCCGCATACGTGTACTGGGGTGGCAGCTGGCGCATGCCGACTCACGAGGAATTCCAGGAACTCCTCAGCAACTGCACGTGGACATGGACAACCCAGAGCAGCGTGTTTGGCTATAAGGTAACCAGCAAGGTAAATGGCAACTCCATCTTCCTTCCTGCTGCTGGTGAAGGCTTCGTTATTTTTCTCCGTAACGTAGGGTCTGACGGCTACTACGGGTCGAGTTCGCTCAACACGTCCAGCCCGTACTACGCAAGGTGCCTCGATTTCAGTTCGGACCATCACAGCATGGACTACTATTACCACTTCCGCGACCTCGGTCTATCTGTTCGGCCTGTGTGCCGGTAGGATTTGTTCGCCTGAACGGATAGCTGCTCTACGGACTTATTCGCCTGCTCTGCGGATTTATTCGCCTACTCTGTGGATTTATTCGCCTATTCTGTGAATTTATTTGCCTGCGCTACGGTTTTATTTGCCTATTCTGTGAATTTATTTGCCTGCTCTGTTTGGCATAAGGATTTTGCGACGAGTTGACTTTTTCCAAAATAAGACAATCGCAAAAAAACGCCAACACTTACCTTTTTCGGTTTAACTCGCTATGATAAAGTGTATTAGCAGTGGTAAGTGTTGTTCAAACACTTACCAAACACTTACCTGACACTTACCTCTACACTTACCTGATTCCTAACTCTGTGGTTCGCTGATTTAGGTTGTC
>DBYJ01000054.1:0-139 GCA_002309805.1 Bacteroidales bacterium UBA1189
CGATGGAATACTGTCGCGACGAGGGCCTGCGCAGATATTGGGACGAATGGAGCCACCCCTTCCACCGCGAGGGAGACGGTCCGCTCTATCGCGGGAAGCCTGCCCTGGAGTATAACCATAACATGGATCAGTTTGCCGT
>DBYJ01000054.1:167-589 GCA_002309805.1 Bacteroidales bacterium UBA1189
CCCGGCACCGGCACCCGCGTCTCGTCAGGCGGGGTGAAGATTGTCTTTTCTGACACCAACACCCACCACCGGGGCGAGAGCAACTACCGCACCAGCGGCGTGGTGGATGCCATGCGCATACCTAAAGATGCGTTCTACGTACACCAGGTAATGTGGGACGGATGGGTGGAGCCTGAAGAGGAAAGGACCTATATCGTGGGGCATTGGAACTACGGCAGCTCCCGAATCTCAACCCATGATTCACCCGTGTCCAAGCCTGTCTATGTGGTTTCGACTGCCGACTCTGTCGAGTTGTTCCTCAACGGACGGTCCCTGGGTAAAGGCAGGCAAAGCTATCGTTACCTCTTTACATTCGAGGATGTCCCTTTCGAGCCGGGCACGCTGGAAGCGGTAGGCTCTGACGGCAGCCGTTACAAGCTGGA
>DBYJ01000054.1:614-13950 GCA_002309805.1 Bacteroidales bacterium UBA1189
GAGGGGACGAAGGCCGACGGTGCCGATATGGTGCTCTTCCAAGTGGAGGTTGTTGACAGGCAGGGGCGCCGCTGTCCGTTGGACGACCGCATGATAAACTTCCAGCTCGAGGGCGAAGCCACCTGGATTGGCGGCATTGCCACCCGCGACAACCAGGCGACGCAGCCCCCCGGCGCTGATGCCACAAAGAACATCGCGGACAACTATGTCGGCGCCACAGCCCTGCCCGTAGAATGTGGCGTGAACCGTGTCCTGGTCCGCACTACCACCCGAGCCGGAAAAATTCGGCTCAGGGCCAGCGCCGAGGGCGTGAAGTCTGCTTCGGCAGGAGTTAAAAGTGAAAAGGTGAATAGCGAAAAACTCATGCCGCAGCTCACATTGAAGGGCCGCCTCGACCGTGGCGAGACACCGCTTTCACCCTCCCATACGGAACACGCCCGGGGAATAGAGATTGTAGCTGCTACTGCGGGGTACGACAGCGGGCATGCCTCACGTAGCTACGACGACAACGAACTCTCAGAATGGAAGAACGACGGACGCCTCTCCACCGCCTGGATCACCTATAAACTGGCGGAAAGAGCCGTCGTAGATGACATCTGCCTCAAGCTCACTGGGTGGCGCCTGCGCAGCTATCCCCTGAACATCTATGCTGGCGAGCAGCTCATCTGGAGCGGCGAGACGGAGCGCAGTCTCGGCTATGTGCACCTGACACCCACCCAGCGCGTGCAAACCGACGAAATCACCATCTGCCTCCGCGGAGCCGGCAAGGACGAGGATGCCTTCGGAGGCATCGTGGAGGTGGCAGAACCCACCGCAGGTGAACTGGATCTCTTCAAAGCCGCCAACGGGGCCGAAACAAAAAATGAACTGCGCATCGTGGAAATAGAGTTCCTGGAGAATATCAAAGGTTACTCTGGCAGCTCAGCGATGTAGTCGCGGACGAGCTCAAGTATTTCCTCGCCATACTTGGCTACCTTGGCAGGTCCCATGCCCTTAAGGCGCTTCAACTGTGCAGCGTTGGTGGGGAGGGCGTTGGCGATGGCGATGAGCGCAGCGTTGGAGAGGATGTAGTAGGCGCTCTTGTGCTCGCGGAAAGCCTCCGTGCCTCGCCAGCGGCGCAGCGTCTCAAACAGCTCGGGATAGGCAATGTCGGATTCCCCCCTCGCCTCGCTCTCCCGTAGGGGGGAGGGCTTCAGCCCCCCTCTACGCTCCTTCGCGGAGGGGGACGACTTCGCTTTCGCCCGTGAGCTGCGCGCCAGCTTCCCCTCTCCCTTCGCAGGAGGGGCAGCGGATGAGCCTTTCTCCCCATCCAGCGTGAAGCGGGCCTTCTGCTTCAGATAAGAGGAAACGGTGAAGCCGCTCTGTGCCACGAAGCGCAGCAGGCTCACCTTCAGGCCATAGAGTTGACGCAGGTTGTCAAGCGTTTCCTCAAGCTGTTCAGCCACCTTCTTATTGTCGCTCTCCAGCGTCCTGGCATCGGCCAGCAAGGTTCCCAACTGGCTCGAGAGTTTCCCCTCGAAGTAGATGCATGCCTTGTGGATGCGCCCGTGCAGGAGGGCATCGTGCTCGTAGTCGGCACTGGCAGCAACGATGTCGGCACACTGCCGGCAGAAACGAGGCGCCACATCGAAGACCTCCGACTCCAGTTGCGGAGCCATCTCCTTATAGCGGGCGAGCAGGCGCGGATAGTCGCGATAGAGATGCTCATCGACAAGGCGCAGCAACTTCTGCCACGCCCAGCGCAAGGGCTGGAGGTCGAAGAACTCATTCACAAGATACAGGAAATACTCGCGCTTCAAATCGCCCAGCCTCCCGCTCACCGTCTGCGCCTCGCTGAGTTCGACGTCCATATAGCGGGTCACGACGCTGTCCGTGATGACGGATCCAGGACGCAGCGGCTCCGTCAGCATCAGCCCCTCCAGCGTGCGGCAGCGGCTGAGCGCCACATACACCTGCCCTGCGGCAAAAGCTGCATTCACATCCACTACGGCGCGGTCGAACGTCAGCCCCTGGCTCTTGTGGATGGTGATGGCCCACGCCAGCCGCAGGGGGAACTGACGGAACACGCCCTCCACCTCTTCGCGAATCTCGCGCGACTCCTTGTCGATGACGTAGCGCGCGTTTGTCCACTCCATCGGGCCGACGGTGATGGAACGTCCGTCATCCAGCCCCACGACGGTGACCTCGTCATCCTTCAACTCCGTCACACGCGCCAGCTTGCCGTTGTAGAAACGGTGTTCGAAGGAGACGTCGTTCTTCAGGAACATCACCTGGCAGCCCACCTTCAGCGTCAGCGTCTCGTCAGCGGGATAGGACGTCTCGGGGAACGTACCCTCGACGGTAGCACGATAGAGACGCGCTACACGGGGGATTGCCTGCAGGCGACGCTCGTTGTAACCGTCTGCTGTGCGGTTGTGCGTCGTCAGGCGGATGACGCCCTCAGGCGTATTGTCGTCCTTCGTCACACGGGCATTGAGGCGCTCCAAGTCCTCAGGCGTCAGAGTTCCTGTGCGCACCTTATTCAACAAGTCGATAAACGACTGGTCGGTCTGCCTATAGACGTGCTGCAGCTCGATGGTCACGTGGCGCGTCTGCTGCAGGGCTCGGCTGCCGAAAAAGAACGGCGTGTCGTAGTACTCGCGCAAGAGTTGCCACTCGTCGTCCTTCACCACAGGCGCCAGCTGCTGGAGGTCGCCTATCATCAGCAGTTGCACCCCGCCGAAAGGCCGGCTGCTATCGCGGTAACGGCGCAGCACGTCATCGACGGCATCGAGCAAGTCGGCCCTTACCATCGAAATCTCGTCAATCACCAGCAGGTCGAGGGTGCGGATGATGTTTTTCTTCTGCTTGGAGAACTGGTACTTCCTTCCACCGTCGCTCCGCACCTTGCCTCCAGGCACGAAGGGCGACAGCGGCAGCTGGAAGAACGAGTGAATCGTCACCCCCTCGGCATTGATGGCAGCCACGCCCGTCGGCGCTACCACCACCATGCGCTTGGGGAGCCGCGTGCGGAGCTCGCGCAGGAACGTTGTCTTTCCCGTCCCCGCCCGCCCCGTGAGGAACACGTTGATGCCCGTCCCCTCCACAAGCTGCCACGCCAGCTCCAACGCCTCGTTTTTCTCCATCATCAGACTACACACACAATTATCGGGACAAAGATACAAAGAAAATGAAGATGAAAGATTGAAGATGGAGGAATAATATGTTTTTTTACGTTAAGCCCTTCGGAAAAAACAGAAATTTCTTGCTTTTTCGCCCCAGACGTTGTACTTTTGCATTCAATAATATTAAAATAGGATATCTATGAAGAAGAGACTGCAACTTTTCGTGCTGGCGCTCGCGACAACGATGGCGGGCTTTGCCCAGATAGATGCTCGCTACGGCGTGGGTGCCGTGCCCGTCGTCAACAACCGCGTGACGTTCGAGAAGACCCTGTCCATCCCCGATGGGCTGAACGAGAAGTGGGCCTACGCGAAGGCTCTGAAATGGGTGGAAAACCGATTCGTCGTGCCTACAGTCCTCAGCAGCAAGATCGTCGAGCAGGACGAGACGAACTATCACCTCGTCATTCAAGCTGAGGAATACCTGACATTCAAGAGGAACTGGATTGTCCTGGACCGCACGCGCATCAATTACCTACTGGAGATTTTTCCCGCCGAAGGCGGAATGAAGGTTCGCATGACGCGCATCAAGTACTGGTACGAAGAGGAGCGGGACGGCGGACAACGCTTCACAGCTGAGGAATGGATTACGGACGAGCAGTGCCTGAACGCCTCGAAGACCAGGCTGCTCCGCGCCACAGGCAAGTTCCGCATCAAGACCATCGACCTTTTCAACCAGCTTACTGAGGATTTGAAGAAAAGCCTTTGACAGAAACTGAAGACTGAGAACTGAAGAATAATGAAGAACAAACAACAAGTCCGCTCGCTGCTCAACGCGCTGTTCCTGCTGGGTTTCATTGCAGCCTTCATTGTCTATTTCGCTCTGCCGAACGACCGCACGCTGTTCCTTATCATTGCCGCTGTCAGCATCGCTGTCAAGACGGCCGACTACATCATTCGGTTTTTCGTGAAAGATAGGGGAACAAAGCCGTTCGAAGATTGAAGATTATCAGAAGCTGATGAAAAGAGCCGTTCTGCTTGTCTGTACGCTGCTGTACGCCGCCGTCGTCACATGGGGGCAGGACAACAGGCGGCTCATGGACACAGGAAACGGCCTCGACCCTACAGGCATCGGCAACGGCAGCAGCGAATCGCGCCGCGACAGCACCGTAACGGACCGCAAGACGCCCAAGGACGTCCGCGCTTGGACGGTATCCCAGACACTGGGCGAAATCACTCCCTCAGAACCCGACACCGCCATCCACCGCTTCCAGAACGTCCACTTTACCGATGGTCTGAACGGCGAATACAACTACCTCGGCAATATGGGTTCGCCTCGCGAGTCACGCATCTTCTTCCACCGCCCTTCGGGCGACGACTACATCTTCGCCTACCCGATGGACTACTTCATCACCCAGCCGGATCACTTCCGGTTCATGGACACGAAGTCGCCCTACACAAACGTCAGCTACTACCGTGCCGGAAACAAAATCAACGGCGAGGAGCGCATCAAGGGAACGTTTGCCGTCAATGCAGGACGACGAATCGGCATCGGCTTCAACCTCGACTACGTCTATGGACGAGGGCTCTACAGCAGCCAGTCGACATCGCTTTTCGATGCTGCCCTCTACGGCTATTATCGTGGGGACCGCTACGGCATGCACCTGTTGCTCAACTACGACAAACTGAAGTGGGCTGAGAACGGCGGCCTTACCGACGACCGCTTCATCACCCGTCCCGAGGATATGTCGTCAGGCAAACAAACCTATCGCCCTGCCGACATGCCCGTCAACATGGAACGCAACTGGAACGAGAACCGCATGCGCACAGCTTTCTTCGAGCAGCACTACGACATGGGCTACTACAAGTCCGTTACCGACAGCCTGCCCGATACAGTCATTGTCCGTCAGGAATTCGTCCCTGTTATGAAGGCGTTCCACACCGCAAATGCAAAGGGGCACAGGCGACGTTTCATTGACTATCGCACCCCCACGGGCTACTATGCCAACAACTACCTGCCCTACGACTCCATCGACGCCACAGGCTACCTCTCCATCAAGAATTCCGCTGGACTCTCGCTGATAGAGGGCTTCAACAAATGGATTCCCTTTGGCGGCTCGGCGTATGCGACGCATGAATTCCGCTCGTTCACCCTGCCCGATACGCTGGGCGACGGTAGCGGCAAGGAGACCGTCCGGCGCTGGAATGAACAGACGCTGACCCTCGGTGCCAATCTGCGCCGCACACTGGGCGATGTACTTCACTTCAACGTCACAGGCGAATTAGCCGTATTGGGCGACGACATCGGCGAATTCAGGCTCGAGGGCAACGGCGACCTGAACTTCAGGCTGCTGGGCGATACGGTTCGTCTGGCCTTCAACGGCTTTATGACAAACCTTGAGCCTTCGTTCTATTACAACCACTATCATTCGCAACACTTCTGGTGGGACAACGACTTCAGCAAGGAATTCCGCACCCACGTTGGCGGCAGCCTCTCCTTCGACCGCCTCCACACCCGCCTCTCTGTCGGCATGGAGAACATCAAGAACTACACCTACCTTGCCTTCAGCGGCTACGGCGAGCAAATGACGTCTGGCTCCACGCGATTCTACAACGACATCGCTCCACGCCAGTATAGCGGCAACATCCAAGTACTGAGCGCTACACTCAATCAGGACTTTGCCCTCGGCATCCTGCATTGGGACAACGAGGTGACAGCGCAATACAGCAGTCGCGACGACATCCTCCCCCTGCCGCTCGTCAATGTCTACAGCAATCTCTACCTGAAGTTCACCTATGCCAAAGTGCTGCGCATCCAGCTGGGCGGCGATGTCCGCTATTTCACAGCCTACTATGCACCCACCTATTGCCCAGGCTTCGGCATGTATCACCTTCAGAACGCCGACCCTGACGCCCGCGTCTCCATAGGCGACTACCCTATCGTCAACGTCTATGCCAACTTCCACCTCAAGCAATGCCGTTTCTACGTGATGTACAGTCACGTCAACGAAGGTTTGTTTGGCAATTCCCGTTCCTTCCTCGTCCCTCACTACCCCATCAACCCCCGTTGGTTCAAACTCGGTCTTTCATGGAACTTCTGGGACTAAAAAGACGGCAGGCAAAGCTGTCTTTCTTAACGCTTAATACTTAAATCTTAATTAAAAATATGATTCACTGGGGATTCATCGGTTGTGGCGAAGTCACGGAAAAGAAAAGTGGCCCAGCTTTTGCGAAGGTTGAAGGATCGTGCATCGAGGCCGTCATGAGCCGTAATGCAGAGAAAGCCCGTTCGTATGCCGAACGGAATGGGGTAAAGAAATGGTACACCGACCCGACGCACATCATCGACGACCCGAACGTCAACGCCATCTATATCGCCACCCCTCCCTCCAGCCACGCCACATACGCCATCATGGCCATGAAAGCTGGCAAGCCTGTCTATATTGAAAAGCCCATGGCCGTGAGCTACGAGGACTGCCTGCGCATCAACCGCACCAGCGAGGAAATGGGTGTACCCTGCTTCGTAGCCTACTACCGACGCTACCTCCCCTATTTCCTGAAGGTAAAAGAACTCATCCCCCAGATTGGGAACATCATCAATCTGCAAGTCCGCTTCGCCCGCCCTCCACGCGATATGGACTGGAACAGCAAGGCCGAGCTCCCTTGGCGCCTTCAGCCCCCCATCTCTGGCGGAGGCTATTTCTACGACCTTGCCCCTCACCAGATTGACATCATTCAGGAGTATTTCGGAATCATCACCGAAGCCGAAGGATTCTGCGGCAATCGCGGTGGGCTCTACGATGCCGAAGACACCATCAGCGCCTGCTTCCGCTTTGAGAGCGGACTGGTAGGCTCCGGCTCATGGTGTTTCGTTGCCGACGAATCGGCCTCCGAGGACCGCATCGAAATCATTGGCGACAAAGGAATGATTTGTTTCTCCGTCTTTACCTTCGAGCCGCTTGCCCTGCACACCGAGCGCGGCAGGGAGGTCTTTGACATCCCCAATCCGCCGCATGTCCAACTGCCGCTCATCGAAAGTGTCATACGTCATTTGCAGGGCAAGGACATCTGCACCTGCACAGGCATCAGCGCCACGCCCACAAACTGGGTCATGGACCGCATACTCGGAAAAATCTGATTTCTTCTCCTGCGCCTTACTTACTGCTGCTCACCATGCTTTTCCTTCAGCTGGTTGCGCACCTGACGTGCCTTTTCCTCGGCAGCCTTCTCGGCGCTCTTGGCCGCACGGGCAGCACGGCGGACGGGACTCTTCTCTTTCAACGCTTTCTGCACGCCCTCCACGAGGAACTTCAGCGTGTAGCCCTCGTAGGGAATCTCCGTGTCGTCGGGGAATTTAATCTTGAAACGCGATTCAATGGCCGTGACCACATTGACAATGTCCATCGAATCGGCATGGAGGTCGTTAATAAGATTATCTTCCAATCCAATCTTTTCGGGGCTTAAAGTCAGTTCCTTGGCAATGAAATCCCGGATTATTTTCTCTATGGTTTTTTCGCGCATCATTTTTCTGCAGGTGTTAAGGATGAAATTCTTTGCAAAGATAAGCATTGTTTATTCAATTGCAAAGCCAAAAGTGTTTTTTTGGTAAATTTAACGAACGGATAGGCAAACATCCTTGGAAATTCTTGCACAACTGAAAAAAAATGCCGTACTTTGTGCGTTCAAATATTATCCATGGCAAAACAGATTACGAAGAAGGTCAGCCACGTCGGAAAAATCGACTGGGAACTGACGCATTTTCACGGCGACGAGCTATCCACCTTCCGTGGTTCAAGTTATAATTCCTATCTTATTCGCGACGAAAAAGTCGTGCTGATCGACACCGTTTGGCAACCCTACGACTGCGAATTTGTCAGCCGTCTGAAGCAGGAGATAGACCTTCAGCAGATTGACTACATCGTCATGAATCACAACGAGGTGGATCACAGCGGTGCCCTGCCCGAACTGATGCGTGAAATCCCTGGTACGCCCATCTACTGCACCAAGAAAGGCGAAGCCATTATCCGCGGGCACTATCACCAGGACTGGAACTTCGTCAACGTCAAGACGGGCGACACCCTGCCGATAGGCGAATCCACCCTCACCTTCATCGAGGCACCCATGCTCCATTGGCCCGACACCATGTTCACCTACATGAGTGGCGAGAACATCCTTTTCTCGAACGACGGCTTTGGGCAGCACTTTGCTTCCGAATCATTGTTCAACGATGCCGTTGATAAGGCTGCCATGATGTACGAGGCAGAGAAGTACTACGTCAACATCCTCAATCCCTACAGCACGATGGTGACGAAGAAGATTCAGCAAATCCTGGCCATGAATCTGCCCATCGACATGATTTGTCCCAGCCACGGCGTTATTTGGAAGGAAAACCCCACGCAGATTGTTGAAAAGTATCTCCGATGGGCCGATGCCTATCAGGAGAATCAGGTAACGATAGCCTACGACACCATGTGGCAATCTACCCGTAAGATGGCTGAAGCCATTGCCGAAGGACTCCTCGAGGCTGACCCGACGCTTACCGTAAAGCTTTTCAACGTGGCCCACGAGGATAAGAACGACGTCCTCACGGAGATCTTCCGTTCGAAGGTTGTCCTGGTCGGCTCACCCACCATCAACTACGGCTATTCCTTTGCCATTGCCGGATTACTGGAGATGATGCGCGGTCTGAAATTCAAGAAGAAGAAAGCTGCTGCTTTTGGCTCCTATGGCTGGAGCGGCGATGCCGTAAAGCTCATTAACGAACGTCTTACCGAAGCAGGTTTACAACTCATCGACGATGGCGTCACCACACTATGGGTACCCGATGCCGATGCGCTTGCCAACTGCAAGGCGTTTGGACGCCGCATCATAGAGGCACTTTAAAGAAAGTCAACAAGTCAACGAGAAAGAAAGAGACATATAGTATTATTTATTAACCCAATTTTTATTCACAAAAAATGAAGATTTGCAAAGTACATGCAAGAGAAATTCTTGATTCGAGAGGTAACCCGACTGTTGAGGTCGAAGTAACATTGGAAAACGGCGTTTGCGGTCGTGCATCAGTCCCCAGCGGTGCCAGCACGGGCGAGAACGAAGCCCTCGAGCTTCGCGACGGCGACAAGAGCCGCTACCTCGGCAAGGGCACATTGAAGGCCGTTGCCAACGTCAATGAGAAGATTGCCCCCGCCCTCGTGGGCATGAACGTGCTCGACCAGCGCCTCATCGACTGCACCATGCTGAAGCTCGACGGCACTCCCACGAAGAGCAACCTCGGTGCCAACGCCATCCTCGGCGTTTCGCTGGCTGTTGCCCACACGGCTGCCAACTTCCTGCAGGTTCCCCTCTACCGCTACATCGGTGGCACGAACACCTACACCCTGCCTGTTCCCATGATGAACATCATCAACGGCGGCGCCCACTCCGACGCCCCCATCGCTTTCCAGGAGTTCATGATTCGTCCCGTCGGCGCCACCTCCGAGCGCGAAGGCATCCGCATGGGTGCTGAGGTCTTCCACAATCTCGCCAAGCTGCTCAAGAAGCGCGGCCTCTCCACCGCTGTCGGCGACGAAGGCGGCTTTGCTCCCGCTCTCGACGGCATCGAGGACGCTCTGCAGATTATCTGCGACGCCATCACCGCTGCCGGCTATGTTCCCGGCAAGGACGTGAAGATTGCCATGGACTGCGCTGCCAGCGAGTTCGCAACCTGCGAAGACGGCAAGTGGTTCTACGACTATCGCCAGCTGAAGGACGGCAAGAAGAAGGATCCTAACGGCAAGAAGCTGACTGCCGAGCAGCAGATCGACTATCTGGAAGAACTCATCACCAAGTTCCCCATCGACAGCATCGAGGACGGTCTCGACGAGAACGACTGGGAGAACTGGGTCAAGCTCACCGACCGCATTGGCAGCCGCTGCCAGCTTGTCGGCGACGACCTCTTCGTCACCAACGTCAAGTTCCTCGAGAAGGGCATCCGCATGGGCGCTGCCAACAGCATCCTCATCAAGGTCAACCAGATTGGCTCACTCTCCGAGACGCTCGACGCCATCGAGATGGCTCACCGTGCCGGCTACACCACCGTCACCAGCCACCGTTCGGGCGAGACTGAGGACACCACCATTGCCGACATTGCCGTTGCCACCAACAGCGGACAGATCAAGACCGGCTCCCTCAGCCGCACCGACCGTATGGCCAAGTACAACCAGCTCATCCGCATCGAGGAAGAGCTCGGCGAGCAGGCCAAGTACGGCTACAACTTCATCCGCCGCGAGAAGTAATTATAGTCAACAAGTCAACGAGTCAACAGGTCAACAAGTTATGAAAAAGTACGTTTGCGAAGTCTGCGGCTACGAGTATGATCCCGCAGCAGGCGACCCCGACAACGGCATCGCCCCCGGCACCGCCTTCGAAGACCTCCCCGCCGACTGGGTTTGCCCTCTTTGCGGCGTAGGCAAGGACGAGTTCTCCCCTGCCGAGTAACCGATTTTCTAAAGGGATTTATTTGACAATCCCATCACACACCCTTTCAACCCCAGGCCATCTGACTTGGGGCTGATTTTTTTTTGTAGAAAAGAATTGGATTCGCCTCACAATCACATCATCTTTTTCAGAATAAGGCGAAAAAAGCCTTCTTAAACTTGTCTGTTTCAAAAGAAAACGCTACCTTTGAAGCACTAAAAAGCTCAATATGCCACATAAATCATGAAAAAGCAATCTCTTTTGACTCCATTCCAAGGAAATACCATCACACGTGTAGTCATGTCGTCAATACTCAAAGAATAAATACTGCTGCTTTTTGTAAATGACGGCGTCATTTATTTAAACGACCCTGTCATTTATATAAATGACGCCGTCATTTACCGCCAGAGCATCCCGCCCTCCAATCCGAGCAACTAATCCCCAATTTCTAATTCCTATTTTCTCATTGCTAATTCTATTATTATGTCCGTTCAGTTTGATTTCCGCCCCTCGCCCCGCACCGTTACTATCGATGGCGAAGAAGTCCGTCCCCTCTACCCCAAGGCTGTCAACGTCGAGACCATCTCCTTCGATACAATAGCGAAGGATATTGAAGCCTCGTCCGGTCCTACTGCCGCCGATGTCAAAGGCATCATGGAAGCTATTGTAACCATCGCCGCGCGCTACCTCACCCGAAGCCATCACGTTGAGTTGCGCGGCCTCGGCACCCTCTCTCTGGGTATTACCTGCGACAAGGATGCCGACGGCCATACCCCCGTCATCACCTCTCCTGAGCAAGTCGACCCATCCGACCTCCACGTTAGCCGCGTCAACTTCGACGCCAAGCCCGAGTTTCTCGCCCGCCTTCAGACCACCTTCGAACCCGCCTTGCAGAAGTTCCCCTCCAACCGCGACCACGTCATCCCCTCGCCCGACGAGCGCCGCGCCCTGCTGCGCAACTACTTCACTCAAAACGCCACCATCAATATCCGCCGCTACGCCGCCTTAACCCATCTCCCCTCCACACAAGCAGCGGCGGAACTGAAAGCCTTCGCTGCCTCCGGCTTCCTCATCTCCTCCGGACCCTCCACCCATCGCATCTACCTCCTCGGCAGAGAATAAAAGTGAGGGGCGCAATTCGTCGCGTCCCTCGCTTACTATTGACATATTGCACGCTCTATGAGTCGGCTTAGAAGCCCCTTCTGCGGAAGGGATTGGCAAGGGCGTTGCTGGCGTCCTCCTCCTTGCTGGGGAACACGCCCATATCCGTCTGCTCAGCACCCGACATAGCCAGCATATTTACAGCGCTCAGTTGCATCTCCTCCATTCGAGGAGCCGTATATTTTCTCTTTTTCATCGTTCTCTTGTTTTTAACGTTGAATTCCATCTTTCTTTGTCGGCAAATGATACGAATTTTTCGAATTTCTTTTCCGCCTATCGGCGTGCAAAGCTCACCGCCGCAATGTAATTCGTATAATTCGAAAAATTCGCCGACAGATTAAGCCTTTATTTTACGATTACTTTCCTTCCGTCCTTAATATACAGTCCGGGAGCAGTAGGTGCTCCGTTGACGCGCCGTCCGCTCATGTCGTACCAGTCTCCCTTCCCTTCAGGGGAGGGCTGGGGTGAGGCTATGTTTGTGGCATCATCAAAGCGGAAGCCGATACTCTGGGCACTACTTGGCAGGACGGCGGTAGGCAGGGAGAGATAAGCCTTACCCGCAGCCAACGTAGAGCCATCCTTAACGGCATAGAAGCCCACGCCATTCTCGCCATTGGCAAGGATGAAGTTGCTGTTCGCGCCCTCGGTCTTGTTCAGCACTTTATCGGCAGTAACGCCTACAAGCATATTGACGACGTAGGTCTCGCCCGTGCCGAGGGGGATGTCATACGTTCCCGCGTTGCCAAGCAGCACGATACCCGTACCCGCAGGAACATCCGTGATGCGCGTCAGCGTCACCTTGCCCGTAGCAGGATGGAATGCTGAAACAATGTACGCCTTCACCTCCTCCGTGCCTGAGAAGTCTAGCGCCTCCTCGCAGCAGAAGGTAGCTGCGCCTAATTCGCCGATGGTGACGGATACCGAGTTACTGTCCAACACGAACTCCACGTTCACTGTCTGATTGCCGTTCACGTCGGTTATCGTCAGCACGCCGTCGGAAGTGACAGCAGCCGTCTTATCCACGCCATTCACGGTAACGGCACCTAACTTATACCCTTCGTATGCCGTCAGCGTCAGCACAATATCCTCCTGCTCCTTCACGTCAAAGGTCTGGCTGGCTCCCGTGATGGTTTTGGCGAACTCACCTTCGCCATACACCACCTGGCCCTTTGCATTCACATCCACAAAAAACTTGTAATACGTTGATGCGCTACCTAACGAAGTGATTGTGCCAAACTGGTTCCATGTGGCGTTTGCCTTATACAAACCGATGGCTGCCTCAGGTACATGAAGTGTAGCATATTCAACGAAAGAGTTCTCAAAAGCATCGGATTCGACATAGGCTATTTCTTCACCATATTTTGTCACTTCCTCATACTCTTCAGACCATGGATTCCATTCTGTTTCTGTCCACTCGTGTCTCACATAGGAATTAATATTAAATTCCTCCAAATTAGAGCAGTTGGCAAAAGCCTTTGATCGAATATCAGCATAGCCTTCACTCCCCATCGTCACCGATCGAAGTTGCGTACAGCCATAAAAGGCCTGCCCGCCAACGTATGATACTTTCGGAAGAACAATGGAGGTCAGGCTGCTGCAGCCAGAAAAGGCAGACCCGC
>DBYJ01000054.1:14024-14145 GCA_002309805.1 Bacteroidales bacterium UBA1189
GGAATTGTGACGGAGGTCAGGCTGCTGCAGCCAGAAAAGGCAGACCCGCCAATGCTGGTGACCGAATTGGGGATGGTGATGGAGGTCAGGCTGCAGCAGCCAGAAAAGGCAGACCCGCTAA
>DBYJ01000054.1:14218-38283 GCA_002309805.1 Bacteroidales bacterium UBA1189
CGGGAATTGTGACGGAGGTCAGGCTGTGGCAATTAATAAAGGCCCACTCGCCAATGCTGGTGACCGAATTGGGGATGGTGACGGAGGTCAGTTCTCGGCAATAACTAAAGGCATAATTGCCAATGCTGGTGACCGAATTGGGGATGGAGACAGAGGTTAAATAGAAGCAACTATGAAAGGCATTATCCTCGATGCCGACCACAGAATACGTTATGCCGCTGCTGGTAACGGTAATAGATGAAGGAATGTCAATGGAGCCAGAATAACCATTGGGATTCTGAGTTACCGTAGCAATTTTGCCTTTGGGCACAAGAGTGTAATAAATGCCATTGACTTCGACGGGGTCGTCGGCAAGGGCGGTGAGGGTGAAGAGGGGCGCTAAAAGCGCGAGGAGAAGAAGCCTCCTTGTAAAAAATCTTTTCATGTGATTTGGGTTTTAATGGATTAATAATGATTTATTGATTAATACTTTGTGAATTTGGCGATGGGATTGAAAACATACAAAAGAGAACGTGGACTTATTACTTCGTCTACGTTCTTTCCAGGTATCGCCAAACACCCAACACACTTTAACGAGCAAAAGCCCACGCAACGCGTGAGCATCCCTGCTTTTACTCTTGTGTGTTCTTATATAAATGGCGAATTAGGAAAGAACAAGAATCTAAGTGGACGCTTCTTTCTATATACTAATAGTTTTCTACTTCATGGGCAATGGGGTTTGGTGAGACACTATGGTTTGAATATCGAAATCTTTTGGCTAAACTTCCAGTGGCAAAGATAGGAAGAAAAACCGTAGAGGCAAAGGAATTGAAGACTTTTTTAGGAAAATGATAGGAAAAAAGTTCATTTCCCGTAAACTATGTAAAAGATGTCGTTCTCTCCTTACAAGTCAGCAAGGGGCCTGCAGCTGTAGGTACGGCGAAGGGGAGATAACATGCGCTCGGGCGAGCCATCCCCTCCGGAACATTTTCCTCAGGCTTATTTGGTTTTCAGCGACAGCGTGGCGGCTGGCAGCGAACTCTTGATGGTCACGCTGACGGAGCCTTTCCTATGCGTGCTGCGGACGACGAGCATGGCGCGACCCTTCCACGTCTTAACGCGCGGCGAGGTGTAGGGTTCAGGGTCTTTCAGGTCGGCAGAGGCGAAGGCCAGAAGTGTGCCGGCGCCCCTCACAACAGCCTCGCACGGAATGGCGGCTTCGGGGACTGGCGTGCCCTGCTTGTCAACCACCTCGATGGTGACGAAGGTGAGCGACTGGCCGTCGGCAGCCATCACAGTATGGTCGGGGGTGAGACGCAGACGGGCAGGCTCGCCGGCGCTCCTCAACGTCACGCTCTTGGCACCGGCTTCAGCGCGAAGCGTGCCTGGCTTATAGGGCACGGTGAACACGGCCTTGAATTCGGTTTCACGGCTTACGGGCTTCGTGCCGATGAGCTGGCCGTCGAGATAAAGACTCACCTCAGGCTGACGGGTATAGACCTCAACCTCGACGGGCTTGCCCTCCCATCCGGGCCATGTCCATGATTCCCAAGTGGGCCAAACGCTCCACATCGTTGTCTTGACTGCTCCGTGATAGCCCTCAGGCTCCTTCACGGCCATATAGAGCGGCGTATCGTCGTTCCACAGCATCTGGCGGTAGTGGCTGACAGGCTTGCGCCAGCCAGTGATGTCGACGTCGCCGCAGTAGGCGCCGTGCCAGTCGGGGAAGCCGCCGCCCTCCCAGTGCTCGCCCTCCTGTTCACCTTTATAATAATAACGGCCGATGGCCGATTCGCCCAAATAGTCGAGGCCCGTCCAGACGATGTCGCCGACGACATAGGGGAAGTCGTGGACGGTGGCCCAATTGCGGAAGGCATCGCGCGGATAGCTCTCGGTCTGCCAGATAATGCGCTTGGGGTCGCGCTGATGGTCGCTGGCGTGTTTGAAAATCATATAGTTGTAGCCCACCACATCGAGCACCTCGGCATGGGGGTCGTAGATTTCCCAGTCGCGATCCCAGGCGCACAGGGCCTCAGTCACAGGGCGCGTTGTATCGTAGTCGTGGATGGCCTGCTTCATCTGACGGGCAGTATAGACGACGCGGATGTCCTTGCGTTCGATGACCTCGTTACCGATGCTCCACGAGATGACGCAGGGGTGGTTCCAGTCGCGCAGCACCATGGCGTGCAGGTCGTCGCGGAAGCACGAGTCGATAACGGTCGAGTAGTCGTAAGGGTTCTTCTGTGTGCGCCAGCCGTCGAAGGCTTCGTCGATGACGAGCATGCCGAGTGAGTCGCAGGCATCGAGGAAGGCGCGTGTGGTTGGGTTGTGGCTGGTGCGGATGAGGTTGAAGCCGGCGTCCTTCATCTGGCGCACCTTGCGGACCTCGGCATCATCGAAGGCCATGGCACCCAGCACGCCGTCGTCGTGGTGGACGCAGGCGCCGTTGATGAGCATCGGCTGGCCGTTGAGCACGAAGCCGCGCTCGGCATCGAAGGTGAACGAGCGGATGCCAAACTTAACCTTTTGCTTGTCAATGACACTTCCCCCGGACATTAGCCTGACGTCAGCCTCATAGAGATAAGGGTCATCAGGCGTCCATAAATGCGGCTGGTCAATCGTGAAGGTGCGAATAAGAGTGGTTACCCCACCAGGCTCTGCTGTGGACGCACTCTCCTGACCATCAATCTGCTTTGTGAAAGTACCGCCATTGAAGGTTACCTCTACGTCGTCAATGTGACGTGCTTGTTGTCCTTCATTGGCCACCCATACACACACGTCGACCCTTGCCCTGTCGTCACTGACCTCAGGTGTCAGAAGGTGGACGCCGTTCTCGGCAATGTGCAAGGCAGGCATGGTTTCGAGCCACACATGACGGTAGATGCCAGAGCCGGAATACCACCGACAGTTTGGCTGGTCGCTGTTATCGACCTTAACCGTCACCTCGTTCTCGCGCTTGTCTTTATAAAGCATCTTCGTCACGTCGACGGTGAACGGCGTATATCCATAGTGATGCTGACCTGCTTTCTGCCCATTGACATAGACCTCGGCCTTCTGATAGACGCCCTCGAAGTGGAGCTTGACTACCTCGCCGACGGGGGTCTTGAATGTCTTTCGATATTCACCCCGGCCACCCTCGAACCATCCGCCGCCGGTGCCCGTGGCGCCCTGGCCAGGGCGCGGGCCCTCGTAGATGTCCCAGTCGTGGGGCAGGTCGACGGTCTGCGTCGTTCCATTGCGAGTAAACTGCCAACCGAAGTCGAACAGCTGCACTTGTGTCTGTGCAGATGTCGTCACCGCTGCGACGACAAGCATCCATGAAATCAAAATCTTCTTCATATTCTTTTTTGTAAGTTATATTGTTGTCTCAATCTGGACAAAGCAGGCGCATCTTTTCCTCACAGAAACATAGTCACGTTCCTAACAGACAAAGGGCCTGTAGCTGGGCATGGGTGAAGGACATGTAGGTGCGGCCAGTGTCGAGAGTGGCGCCCTGACGGGAGTAGAACTGGATGGCGGAGGTGTTCCAGGAGAGGGCGCTCCACTCCATGCCCGTATAGCCTTCGGAGAGGATTTCCGAAGCGACGCGGGAGAGCATCTGCAATCCAAGGCCCCTGCCGCGAAGTTCAGGCAGAACAAACAGATCTTCAAGATGAACCCTGCCCTCGGCTGCAAAGGAGCCGAACACGGGGTAATAGAGGGCGTATGCTACAGCACGCCCCTCCAGCTCGCCAATCAGTACCGTAGCCACACAACGTTCGAAAAGCCAATACGCAAGGGCGTCCTCACTACCCGTCACATCTTGAGGACGACGTTCGTAGGCAGCCAGCCCTTTGATGAGCTGGAAGATGAGCGGGACATCGGCTCGCGTGGCACGACGGACGGAGAGGGTTTCCATAACGGTTAGCGGTTAGGGGTTAGGGGTTAGCGGTTGCAGCAGCTTCGGCAGCAAGCCAGAGGGAATTGTCGGGTACGGGGGCTGTAACATCAATGTCGATGTGCGAGACGGGATGAACGAACCGCACACGGCGGGCGTGGAGGCTGATGCTGCCGTCGGTATTCGAACGGGGGGCGCCGTACTTGAGGTCGCCTTTGATGGGGCAGCCAATCTTGGCCAGCTGGCAGCGTATCTGATGGTGACGCCCTGTCTTGAGCTCCACCTCCAGCAGATGGTAGTTCGTGAGGCTGACAAGGAGACGGTAATCGAGGATAGCCTGCTTGGCGCCGGGGCGCTCGCGGTCGTAGGCGTACGACTTGTTCTGCTGTTCGTTGCGCACCAGCCAATGGGTAAGCTCGGCTGCCTCTTCTGCCGGGCGGTTGCCGACGATAGCCCAGTAGGTTTTCTCCACATCACCCCGACGGAACATGTCGTTGAGGCGTTCCAGCGCTTTGCTGGTCTTGGCCAGCACCACAACACCGCTGGTGGGACGGTCGAGCCGGTGCGGAACGCCCACGAAGGCAGCACCAGGCTTGTTGTACTTCTCCTTCAGGTAGTCGGCCACAATGTCCGAAAGGGGCTTGTCGCCCGTCTTGTCACCCTGGACAATCTCGCCCACGGCCTTGTTGACGATGATGATATGGTTGTCTTCGTAGAGTATCTGCATTGTTAGAGTTAAAGAATTAGGAATGAGGAATTAGGATTTTTCTCAATCTTTAGCGGAGGGCACCGAGGATAACCTTGCGGGCGGTGCGGTGGAGCATCTGCGTATCGTTAGCGCCGGCAATCTCGCCTCGGATGTAGGGATTCTCCAAACCTTTGGTGGTGTAGTGAATCAACTGGGCCATGATGTGAATGTTCTCCACGTGAAACGTCCCTTCGTGAATGCCCTGAAGGAGAATGCGCTCGATGAGAGCAATCTCGCGTTTCTCGCACTTGGAACGGATGCTGTCGATGGTGCGCATGTAACGGACGAAGTCGGCGCGGAGCGAGCCATTGCGGAAGATGGAGTGGCGGACATTGTTGAGACGGCTCATAACGAACTCCACTATCTTTTCGCTAGCAGGAATGTCCTTCTCCACCACAGCCTCAAGAACAACGAGGATGCGCTCCAACTCCGTCTCGGCAACGGCGCGCAACAGGGCTTTCTTGCTTGAATAATAGTAGTAGAGCGTGCGCCGCCCCTTGCCAGCCTGAACGGCCACGTCAATCATGGTCGTGTCGTCATAACCTTTTGTTATGAAAAGCGTTCGGGCGGCTTCTATGAGTGCCTGGCGTGTCTGATCCTTCATATATATTTATTAAATTAACTTAAAAGATAGCTCCAAGGCTTGTTTTAATGGCAGAAAGGCTCTACCTTTGCACCCGCAAACATCGCGGAGTGGAGCAGTGGTAGCTCGTTGGGCTCATAACCCAAAGGTCGATGGTTCGAATCCTTCCTCCGCAACTCAATGGCAGTCTTGACAGACTGCCTTTTTCTTTCCTCAACTCCCGAACCTCTTTTCCTTCCTCAATCTTCAATTATCAATTTTGACCTTCGGTCGGGCCTGCTCACGCTCGGCAGAATCGGAGCCAGCTCCATTCTGCTCTCGCTTAATCGCAGCCTTCAATCTTTCATCGTCACCTCGTCCCATTCGTTCATCCCCTGACGGCGGAGGTAATCCTCCATCTCGTCCACGATGTGCATGGTCACGGCAGGATCGACGAAATTGGCTGTTCCCACCTGCACGGCCTTTGCTCCAGCCAACAGGAACTCAATGGCATCCGTTCCACTCATGATACCTCCCAAGCCGATGACGGGGATATGGACAGCATGCGCCACCTGCCACACCATGCGCAGGGCGACAGGTTTGACGGCAGGACCGCTCAATCCGCCCGTGACGGTGGAGAGGATGGGGCGACGCTTCTCGGCATCGATGGCCATGCCCAGCAACGTGTTGATGAGCGATACACTATCGGCGCCAGCTTCCTCAACGGCACGGGCAATCTGCACGATGTCCGTCACGTTGGGCGAGAGTTTGACGATAAGTGTCTTGTGGTAGGCGGCACGTACCGCACGAACAACGGAGGCCGCACCGTCGGGGGTCACACCGAACGCCATACCCCCCTGCTTCACGTTGGGGCAGGAGATATTGAGCTCGATGGCGGGTATCCGCTCCAGCGTGTCGATGCGCTCGGCCACAGCCACATAGTCGTCGATGGTCGAGCCCGAGACATTGACAATGACATTCGTGGGGAGGTCGCAGATGGAGGGATAGATGACGTCGGCAAAGTGGGCCACGCCCTTGTTCTGCAAGCCTACGGCGTTGAGCATCCCCGAGGGGGTCTCCGCCATGCGGGGATAGGGATTGCCTTCGCGGGCATGGAGCGTAGTGCCCTTGACGATGATGCCGCCGAGACGGTTGAAGTCAACAAAGTCGGCATACTCCGTGCCATAGCCGAACGTGCCCGATGCCGTCAGCACGGGGTTACGAAATTCAAGGTTTCCAATTCTAATCGGCTTCATGGGAGGGTTAAGGGGTTAGGGATTACCATTTCAGTCTGTCAATTGAAAACACGGGGCCTTCCTTGCAGACACAGACGTTGCCGTCCACCGTGTCCTCCACACAGCACAGGCAGGCTCCGAGGCCGCACGCCATGCGGTTCTCCAACGAGGCCTCGCACGTGATGTCCTTCTCTCGTGCCAATCGCGCCACAGCTTTCATCATAGGCAGCGGGCCGCAGGTGTAGATATGGTCGAAGCGTTCCTTCTCCAGCACGCTGTGCTGCGTGACGAGGCCCTTCTCCCCCGCCCCGCCGTTCTCCGTAGAGACCAGCGTGCGGGCGGCTTGTTCGAAACGCTCCAGGCAGAGCAAGTCCTTCTCCGTCCGTGCCCCCAAGAGGAACGTCGGTTCGGCACCTCTCCGTGTCAACTCCTTGCCCAACAACAGCAAGGGCGCTACGCCCACGCCGCCTCCAACGAGAAGCGGACGGAAGCCGGAAGCCATTGAAGGAAGACTGAAGCCGTTGCCGAGGGGCAGCACCACGTTCACCACATCGCCCGCCCTGCGGTTGCAGAGCCAGGCCGTGCCCTTGCCGACACGTTGCACCAACAGCACAAGAGTGCCGTTTGCCGCATCGCAATCGTGGATGGAGATAGGACGGCGAAGCAGCACACCGGGCGTTTCGTCAATACGCACTTCCACGAACTGCCCAGGGAGGACAGCGGGAAGCACAGAAGCATCCGACGCAGCAAGCACCAGCCGGGTGGCAGTGGCGCTTACTGCGACGGAATCTCTTACAACAAGGTCAAGTACCTGCATCAGAACAGCTTGGCAGGATATTCGCCTGCATCGACAAGCGCCTTGATTCTATCGACAGTACCCTGACGGTCGGCAGCGTAGGTGACGCCAAACCACACGGCAGTAGTGTCGAGCACCTTCACGTTGGCACGGCCTGTTGTGATGAGGTTGTTCACCACCAGCGGGATGAAGAACTCTGCCTTGGGCTTGCCGATGTTCTCCTTCAGGAAATCGACGAACATCTCCTCGCTATACTTGAAGTAGTCGGGTGTGAAGCCCCACATGTTCATCGAAACGGGGGTGTTGTCGGGGACAGCCACCCACTTGCCTTCCTCGTCCTTGTAGCAGACGGGGCCATCGACGCGCATAATCTCCGTGCGCTCCACGACGGTGGTCAGGTTCTCGTCGGCATCCTTGCTGCAGATGCCGCGAGCCACAGTACCGTTCTCGCTCAGCGTGTTAGCCACGCGGAAGCCCACCATCGAATAGTCGTTCTTGCTTCCCTCGGGCAGGGCTGCAAGGTACTTGCCCATCACGGCAAAGGCATCACGCCCATAGAAGTCGTCGGCATTGATGACGCAGAACGGCTCGTTGATGACGTCCTTGCCCATCAGCACAGCGTGGTTCGTACCCCACGGCTTGACGCGTTCCTCGGGACAGGTGAATCCGGCAGGAAGGTCGGTAATTGCTTGGAACACCAGCTCCGTGGGGATGTGCCCCTCATACTTGCTCAGCACCTTGTCGCGGAAGTCCTGCTCGAAATCCTTACGGATGACAAAGACAATCTTCCCAAAGCCGGCGCGGATGGCGTCGTAAATCGAATAATCCATAATCGTCTCGCCGCTGGGGCCAAGACCGTCCAACTGCTTCAGGCCACCATAACGGCTTCCCATGCCTGCAGCCAACACAAACAATGTAGGTTTCATGATACAAAATGAATTAAAATTGACATTTTCTTTGAATCTGTGTGCAAAGATAAAGAAAAAAGTTGTTTCTTTGCAAAAAAAAACAGAAATTATGAAAAGAAACCCCTTTTTGATTCCCGTTGCAGCTTTGCTGTTGTGCCTCCCTCTCGCGCTGGCATCGTGCGGAAACGACAAGAAGAGCAAGGCCGAGAAGGCACCTGAGACGGTTGTAGACGCCGACACCATCCCTGTGGATGCCGACCAGTATGTGCGCATTGAGACGACGGAGGGCGACATCACGCTCCGCCTCTTCCGCGACACCCCCCGCCATCGGCACAACTTTGTGAAGCTGGCTAAGAAGGGCTACTACAACAACCAGACGTTCTATCGCATCATCTCCGGCTCGCTCATCCAGGCTGGCGACCCTGCCTCCAAGACAGCCACGAGGGAGACGAAGCTCGGCTCGGGCGACGTGGATTACACGCTCGAACCCGAACTCATGCCCGAGAAGTACTACCACCGTCGCGGAGCTATTGCTATGGCGAGCTACAAGCCCATGCTAGAGTCGAGTGGAGGTCAATTCTACATTGTCACCGGCTACAAGCATCAGGACGTCCGGTTGAACAACGACGAAATCCGCGTCAACAAGAAACGCCGCGAGGTGGTCTTCGACAGCATCACCAAGCAGCCCGTCTATCAGGAGCAGCTGAAGGTGATGAAGCAGAAGGACAACAAGCGCGGCATCTGGAACGTGAAGGAGGAAATCTCAGCCAAGACTGACTCCGTGATGGCCACACGCAAGCCCTTCGCCTACTCTAAGGAACAACGGCAGGTCTATAAGACCATTGGTGGCGAAGCCAGCCTGGACGGATTCTACACTGTCTTCGGCGAAGTCATCGAGGGCGACGAAGTGCTGACGAAGATTGAGAAGCGCGCCGTTAATTCCGACAAACGCCCCTTCGAAGACGTCCGCATCAAGCAGATTGTCGTGTTAGACAAATGACGGTTGACACAACCACTCTCCCCTGCGGCATGCGATTGGTGCATGCCGAGGTGCCCGATACGCAGATGGTGGCGCTCTGTGTCCTCTACCGCGTGGGCGCCCGCAACGAAGACCCCGACCACACGGGGTGGGCGCACTTGCTGGAGCACCTGATGTTCGAGGGCACGCCGCGAGTGCCCGACTACGACAGCCGCGTGCAGTACATTGGCGGAGAGAACAACGCCTTCACCAACAACGACTTCACATCGTTCTACATCACCGTCCCCCGCGAGCATGCCGAAACGGCGTTCTACCTCGAGGCCGACCGCATGCAGGGTCTTACTTTCGACGAGCGGAGCGTACAAGTGCAGAAGCAGGTGGTGATAGAGGAGTTCAAGCAGCGCTTCCTCAGTCAGCCCTATGGCGATGTGCAGCACCTCATCCGTGCGCTCGCCTACCGCGTCCATCCCTATCGCTGGCCGACCATCGGTGTCCATCCGTCGCACATCGAGCTGGCTACCCCTGACGCCCTTCGTGCCTTCTATCACCGTTTCTACCGCCCTGACAATGCCATCCTCGCCGTCGCAGGCGCCATCTCATGGAAAGAAGCCCAAGCGCTGGCAGAGAAGTATTTCACTGATTACTGCTCACTGTTCACTGATCACTGTTCCCTATTCTCTAATCACTCTGTCCCTTTGCCTCCTGAGCCTCTCCAAATGCGGATGCGGCGGAAGACGGTACGCAGGGATGTCCCGATGGATATGATAGCGCTCTCGTGGCACATGGCCGACCATTTCTCGCCCGACTTCTACGTCTGCGACGTCATCACCGATTTGCTTGCTGCGGGACAAAGCGGACGCCTAGCACAGCACCTCATCAGCGAGCAAGGCCTCTTCAACCAGATTGATGCCTATATCACCGGCAGTATCGACGCAGGCCTCCTCATTGTCGAAGGCCGTCTTAACCCTGATGTCACTCTCCCTCAAGCCGAGGCCGCCATCCGCAGCGAGGTCGAACAGCTCAAGCACGAGCCTGTCAGCGACTACGAGCTGGAAAAAGTACGCAACCGTTTCGAATCCGACCGTCTCTGGAGTTCCATCAACCCTGTTAACGTGGCCGTCAGCCTTGCGCAGCACGCTCTCTACGGCACCACCCCTGCCGAAGAAATCCGCCGCTACCGCGCCGTCACAGCCGCTGACGTACAGCGCGTTGCCCGCAGTGTCCTCACAAATAAAAATTGTTCTGTGTTGTATTATAGGTCAATTCGTTGACCTTTTTTCATATGCCTCCCACCCCCGTCACAATCATGCCGAGGCCGAAATAGAACATCAGGATGCAGCAAAGCCGCGCCTTCTGCGTCCGTGCCCCATAGCGCCAGAGCAGCAGCGAAAGCACCGTTGTCAGTCCTCCCGCTACGGCGCCGAACAGACGGAACCAGACGCCCTCCTCCATCATACCGCTCACGAGAGGATAGGAACCTATCAGGAAGAAGTGGCCCCACCAGTTGCCGACAAAGGCAAGCACGAACGCCCATACACCCCACGAGAACGCGTGCCTGTGGTAACAATAAATAAGAAGTATTGCGCACACGATGAAGAGGAACAGCGCCGACGAGCCCTCGATATGGGGGAAGCAGGTGAGGAAATCCTCCTGCACGATGCTGAAATGCCAGGCACTCTCGCCCATCGCCTGCCACAGCAGCGTGCCGCCCGCATAGCCGATGAGGAACGCCCCTAGCGTCCTCCCCCGCCCTGCTGCCCGGGTGGCCCACCAGGCAGCGACGAACGAGCAGACAAAGCCCAACAGCATGTATGCCAAGCGCATGGGCGACGGGTCAACTTCCTCGCCATCGTCCATGTGAGGCGGAATGACGGAGGCCATGTCGCGCCCCAGATAGAGGAACGTGGCGAACAGGCCGACTAGCACAGCCGTTATCAACAGGATACCGCCCAACGCAGCGCCCCACTCGCGGAGGGCCGTACGGCGGTCGCAACTCTGCGTCTTGGAGAATCGGAAGTGTTCCATCGCGTACAAGGCTTTTCGTTTCTGTTTGCAAAAATAAGAAAAAAGGGGAACGCTTCATCCCCTTTTTCCTGAAAAAATGTCCGTTTTTGCAACTGGGTTGCAAAAAGCCTTAGCCGAAGATATCCATCGACAGATAGCGTTCTCCCGTATCGGGAAGGAGGACAAAGATGTTCTTACCCTTGTATTCGTCCCTCGCAGCCACTTCGGCAGCAGCAAAGGCAGCGGCTCCGCTGGAGATACCCACCAGCAGCCCTTCTTCGCGCGCCATTGCACGGGCTGTGGCAAAGGCATCCTCGTTACTGACGGGAAGAACCTCGTCAATGATGTCGCCGTTGTAGTTCAACGGCACAAAGCCAGCGCCAATGCCCTGGATTTTGTGCGCTCCGCTGGGTTGTCCGCTCAGCACAGCCGAACTGGCTGGCTCAACGGCAATCAGGCGAGCATGGGGAAATGTTTCCCGGATGGTTTTCCCCGTGCCACTAATGGTGCCTCCCGTGCCCACACCCGCCACAAAGGCATCGATGGTGATACCCGCCTTCAGGGCGTCCTGCACCAGCTCCTCACCCGTCGTGACGGCGTGGATGGCAGGATTGCTGGGGTTCTCAAACTGCTGAAGGATGACGGCGCCGGGAGTGGCGTCGCGCAGCTCCTCAGCCTTGCGGATAGCGCCCTTCATGCCCTCGGCGCCCGGGGTGAGCACAATCTGCGTGCCATAGGCGGCTGCCAGTTTGCGCCGCTCCACCGACATGGTTTCAGGCATCGTAAGGATGACCTTATAACCCTTCACGGCTCCCACCAGCGACAGCCCCACGCCCGTGTTGCCCGACGTCGGCTCGATGATGGTGCCCCCAGGCCGAAGGACACCCTTACGTTCGGCGTCCTCAATCATAGCCAAGGCGATACGGTCTTTCACCGAGCCGCCCGGATTGAAGTATTCGACTTTGGCAAACAGGCTTGCCGTCAGGCTGCGGTTTGCAGCGAAAGTGTCCAGGCGCACGACGGGCGTGCGGCCTATCAGTTCTGTTACCTTATTAAATATAGCCATAGTGATTGAGTCTTTTTAGATTTGTGCAAAAGCCTGATCAAGGTCGTCAATGATGTCGTCGATGTGTTCCACGCCGATGCTGAGACGCACAGTCGAGGGGGTGATGTGCTGCTCGGCAAGTTCCTCGGGCGACAGCTGCGAGTGGGTCGTCGAATAGGGATGGATGACGAGCGACTTCACGTCGGCCACGTTAGCCAGCAGGGAGAAGATTTTCAGCGCATCGATAAACTTCCAGGCATCGTCCTGCGTGCCTTTGATTTCGAACGTGAAGATGGAGCCTCCGCCCTCGGGGAAGTAGCGGTTGTAGAGCGCGTGGCTGCGGTGCGAGGGCAGCGAGGGGTGCGAGACGCTTGCCACCTTCGGATGATGCGACAGGTAGTCCACCACCTTCAGGGCATTGGCCACATGGCGCTCGATGCGCAGCGGCAGCGACTCCACGCCCTGCAGCAGTATCCACGCATTGAAGGGCGAGATGGCAGCACCGGTGTCGCGCAGCAACACCGCACGGATGCGGGTGACGAAGGCGGCAGCCCCTGCCACGTCGGCAAACACAGCTCCGTGATACGAGGGGTCGGGCTTCGCCAGCGTGGGGAACTTGTCAGGCACAGCCTTGAAGTCAAACTTCCCCGCATCGACGATGACGCCGCCCAGCGACGACCCGTGTCCACCGATGAACTTCGTAGCCGAATGGATGACGACGTCGGCGCCGTACTTGATGGGCTGGATGAGGATGGGGGCAAAGGTGTTGTCCACGATGAAAAGGACGTTATGCCTGTGTGCCACCTCGGCTATGCCGGCAAGGTCGGCAACGTCGGAATTGGGGTTGCCCAGCGTCTCTGCGAGGATGACCTTGGTGTTGGGGCGGATGGATGCCTCGAGGGCCCTGAGGTCGTTCACATTGACGATGGTGTTGCTGATGCCGCTTGCTGCCAGCGTATGGGTGACAAGGTTGAAGGTGCCTCCGTAGAGGTTGTCGGCAGCAACCAGATGGTCGCCATGCTGGAGGACGTTCTCCAATGCGTAGGTGATGGCAGCGGCACCCGAGGCAACAGCCAATCCGGCTACACCGCCCTCAAGAGCCGCAATACGATCCTCCAGCACAGCCTGTGTGGAGTTGGTGAGACGTCCGTAGATGTTACCAGCATCGCGGAGGCCGAAGCGGTCGGCAGCGTGCTGCGAGTTGTGGAAGACGTACGATGTTGTCTGGTAGATGGGCACGGCGCGGGCGTCGGTAGCAGGGTCGGCACTCTCCTGACCCACATGCAGGGCCAGCGTTTCAACGTGAAGTTTCTTTTCGCTCATAGTTTTCTGTTTTATAAGATTATTACTAAATGAATGTCTTGAGAAATGGGGTTATATCCCTCCCCCGTTAGTGAAGAATTGCTCGGTGACAAGCTCTCCCTGCAGCACCTTCGAATGGGGCGGGACGTCGTGCGTCAGCCAGACGTTACCTCCGATGACGGAGTCGTGCCCTATCCGCACGCGACCCAGGATGGTGGCGTTGGAGTAGATGGTGACATTGTCCTCGATGATCGGATGACGGGGCTGGTTGACGGGCTGTCCCGAGGCATCGAAACGGATTTTCCTTGCGCCGAGCGTCACACCCTGATAGAGCAGCACGTGGCGCCCGATGACGGTGGTTTCGCCCACCACGATGCCCGTGCCGTGGTCGATGGCGAAGTACTCGCCAATCTGTGCCGCAGGGTGGATGTCGATGCCCGTTGCGCTGTGGGCCTGTTCCGTCAGCATACGCGGGACGAGCGGCACACCCGCCTTGTGCAGGAAGTGAGCCGTGCGGTAGTGGAGCATGACGGTGACAGAAGGATAGCTCAGCACCACTTCCTCGAAAGAGTGCGCAGCAGGGTCGCTTTGGATAATGGCCTGCGTGTCCGTCTGCAGCAGGCGACGGATGTCGGGCAGCGCGAGGACGAAGGCCCGGGCGATGTCATCAGTGCCTGTTGCATCAGCAAGCAGACGGGCTATCTCCCCCGTCACGTCGTCGTTGCCGTAGATTTCGGGGAAGACCGTCTGGCGGATAAGCGTCATCACTTGCCTGAGCGCCTCGGACGAGGGCAGCGGCGATGGGGTCGGGATGTTTCGTTCAGCTATCATTGCTTTGCAGACTTTTTTCGCTGCAAAATTACGATGACAGAAACGCCTTTTCCAAACTTTTTGCTATTTTCAGAAAATTATTCTGCAGACATTGCGGTTTTCCGAATAAATCTATTTACCTTTGCCGCACCAAAAGACATTTGCAGAAAAAAACCATTTCACCCGATATGAAACAAGATTTAGACGCCTACGACCTTCAGCTGCTCCAGGAGTTGCAGCACGACGGCCACCTCACCATCAAGGAACTTTCGCAGAGGGTACACCTGAGCGTGTCGCCCGTGTTTGAGCGCGTGCGTAAGCTGGAGCGCGAGGGGTACATACAGGGCTACGTGGCCGTGCTCGATGCCGAGAAGCTCGACTGCGGCTTCATCGCCTTCTGCTATATAAAAATGAAACAGCATTCCCACGAGAATGCTGTTCAACTGATGACTGCCGTGCAGCAGATACCCGAGATTGTGGAGTGCTACAACATCTCAGGCGACTACGATTTCCTGCTGAAGATCTACGTCAAGAACATGAAGCAGTACCAGCAGTTCGTCCTGCGCATCCTGGGCGACATCCCTGCCATCGGCAACCTGAACTCCTCTTTCGTCTTAGGCGAAGTGAAGAATTCGCACTATCTGCCAATCTGAAGGGTCAACAAGTCAACAGGTCAACAAGTCAACAGGTCAACGAGTCAACAAGTCTACGGGTTAATGAGTTAATGGGGTTGGGCGGAGATGGAGTCGAAGAGATGGACGATTCCCGTTGATATCTTTTTCAGTTGATTCTGAAGTTCTATCC
The DNA here is from genome assembly GCA_002309805.1 of Bacteroidales bacterium UBA1189. Lineage (GTDB taxonomy): Bacteria > Bacteroidota > Bacteroidia > Bacteroidales > Bacteroidaceae > UBA1189. Next base: position 29,268 of record DBYJ01000054.1, read on the forward strand.
GTTCATCAGCCGAGCATATGCCAAAATCTTCACAAAGATAAAGCATGCTCCGTACCTCCGAACAGCTGCCACGGGCAATGTTTAAGAAATTCAAGAACTTTGCATCAGAACCCGATTCTGAGCCTTCAGCAATATTGTTCATAATGGAAACAGCCGCCCGCTGAATCTGGTCCTTGAATCCATAATCCTTACAGTTTGCCATCATGCGATATATATCATTGACAAACAAACGGGATTCCTTCCAGACAACCAGATTCTCTATCGACCGTCCCATAAACTTGTTGACTCATTGACCTTAAATGCCCCGTTGACTCGTTGACTCGTTGACTCGTTGACCTGTTGACCCGTTGACCCGTTGTTAAATCACTCCCAACTCTTTCCCTACCTTGATGAAGGCCGCTACGCAGCGGTCCAGGTGGGCACGCTCGTGAGCGGCACTCAGCTGGACGCGGATGCGCGCCTGGCCCTTCGGCACCACGGGATAGTAGAAGCCGGTGACGTAGATGCCCTCGTCGGCCATGCGGGCGGCAAACACCTGGCTCAGCTTGGCGTCGTAGAGCATCACGGCGCAGATGGCGCTCTGCGTGGGCTTGATGTCGAAGCCTGCTGCCAGCATCTTCTCGCGGAAATAGACCACGTTCTCCTGCTGTTTGGTGTGCAGGGCGTCGCTCTCCTTCATCATGCGGAACACCTCCAGCGAGGCACCCACCACTTCGGGCGGCAGCGAGTTGGAGAAGAGGTAGGGACGGCTGCGCTGGCGCAGCATGTCGATAATCTCCTTACGGCCTGTGGTGAAGCCGCCTATGGCGCCGCCGAAGGCCTTGCCCAGCGTGCCCGTGTGGACGTCGATGCGTCCGTAGCAGTTGAACTGCTCGGCCACGCCGTAGCCGTGCTTGCCCACAACGCCCGCGCTGTGGCACTCGTCCACCATCACCAGGGCATCGTACTTCTCGGCCAGGTCGCAAATCTTGTCCATCGGGGCGACGTTGCCGTCCATCGAGAAGACGCCGTCGGTGCAGATGATGCGGAAGCGCTGTGCCTGGGCCTCCTGCAGACAGCGCTCCAGGTCGGCCATGTCGGCATTGGCGTAGCGGTAGCGCTTGGCCTTGCAGAGGCGCACGCCGTCGATGATGCTGGCGTGGTTCAGGGCGTCGCTGATGATGGCGTCGTCCTCGCCCAGCAGGGGCTCGAAGAGACCGCCGTTGGCGTCGAAGCAGCTGGCGTAGAGGATGGTGTCCTCGGTGTGGAAATACTCGCTGATGGCAGCCTCCAGTTCCTTGTGCATGTCCTGCGTGCCGCAGATGAAGCGCACGGAGCTCATGCCGTAGCCGCGCTCGTCCATCGCCTTCTTCGCAGCCTCGATGAGGCGCGGGTTGTCGCTCAGGCCGAGGTAGTTGTTGGCGCAGAAGTTCAGCACTTCGCTGCCGTCGGCCAGCTGGATGGCAGCACGCTGCGGCGAGGCAATCAGTCGCTCGTTCTTGTACAATCCTGCATCCTTGATGCCCTGCAGCTCAGTCTGCAGATACTCTTTCATTTTTCCAAACATAATGCAAACGTTTTAATGGTCCATAGTTTTTCCTGCTGCGAAGATACAGCAAAAAAGGGAAAGGAGATAATAAAAACAGAAAAAACTCGAAAAAAAGATTATCCGCTGGGAAAACCCCTAACGACCTGAAGGACCGTTACCACCTCTTTTTTGATTCTTGGGTAGATAGCTGGAACTGTATAGGGAGGTTGAAAAGCATAGCCTCGACCTCGCCCTTACTATTTCGGCCAGGCTTCCATTTCGGCATATTGCGCACTAACCTGAGCGCTTCGTCATCGAGAAGTTTATGCGCAGACTTAGTGACTACAGGGTTTGTTACCGTTCCATCCACATCCACCCAAAACTGCACGATGACGCGGCCTCCTACACCCATTTCCTGCGCCGCTTTCGGATAGCGGAAGTTCGTTTTCAGATAGTTCATCAGCGCACCCACTCCGCCTGGAAATTCAGGCATCTCTTCTCCAAAATGGCAGGCAAAATCATCCTCCGGATCCGCAGACACCTTGTTTTCTTCGTCCGACTTGAAGTGTACAGGCACGGTATATCGACACCTCACGGGCTTCCCCCTTTGCGTGGCAGGTTTCCACTTCGGCATGGAGCGCACCAGGCGGACAGCCTCGGCATCTAACAATGGATTAGGCTTGCTGATTACAACAACATCGGCTATCGTGCTGTCGCTCTCTATCCAAAACTGCACGACGACGCGGCCCTCGATACCTTTCTTTTTCGCCTCCTCAGGATAGCGGAGATTGTCATGGAGGAAATCCTTTAGGGCATCGATTCCCCCGGGAAATTCAGGCATTTGGTCAATACTTGTGACAAGGAGGCTGTCACGTTCTTCTTCACCATAGACAACCGTAATGGTGTCACTCTGGGCATGGACGATAAAAGCCGTTGCACAGGCAATTGTCATAACAATCAGACGGAAGGAAAAAGTCGTTTTCATAGTTTTTATAATTTTAAGGTCGATACAAAGATATCGGGGTGTTGAAGAAAAAGCAAATTATTTCACAATTTTTGTTTTTCGTTTGCATTTCTTTTAGTAATTTCGCAGCGCGAAATAGAACTTTACCTTTTGCAATGAAAAATATCCTTGTCGTTGGCTCCACGGGTCAGATTGGCTCAGAGCTTACCATGAAACTCCGTCGGGAAATCCCAAACTCCACAGTTGTAGCCGGATATATCAAAGGCGCCGAGCCGAAGGGCATCCTTTTGGAGAGCGGCCCTGCCGAGCTGGCCGACGTCACCAACGCCCCCCAACTGGCTGCCATCGTCGATAAGTACCACATCGACACCATCTACAACCTTGCCGCCCTGCTCTCGGCCGTTGCCGAGGCCAAGCCCCTGCTCGCATGGCACATCCAGATGGACGGCCTCATCAACCTGCTGGAGATTGCCCGCGAGAAGCATTGTGCCGTCTTCACCCCCAGCAGCATCGGCTCGTTCGGCCTGAACACCCCCCACAAGAACACCCCGCAGGACACCATCCAGCGCCCCCGCACCATGTACGGCGTCACGAAGGTGAGCACCGAGCTGCTCTCCGACTACTACTTCCACAAGTACGGCGTCGACACCCGCTCCGTTCGCTTCCCCGGCCTCATCAGCTACGTCACCCTGCCTGGCGGAGGCACCACCGACTACGCCGTCGAGATCTACTACGCCGCCGTCCGTGGCGAGGACTTTGCCTGCCCCATCCCCGCCGGCACGTATATGGACATGATGTATATGCCCGACGCGCTCCACGCCGCCGTGCAGATCATGCAGGCCGACCCCTCGCGCCTCATCCACCGCAACGCGTTCAACATCGCCAGCATGAGCTTCGAGCCCGAAGAGCTGCGCGCCGAGATCCTGCGCTTCGAGCCCGACTTCAAGATGCACTACGTCAACGACCCCGTGCGCAAGGCCATTGCCGACAGCTGGCCCGACAACATGGACGACAGCTGCGCCCGCGCCGAGTGGGACTGGCGCCCCACCTACGACCTCCACAGCATGTCCGAGGACATGTTCCGCCACCTGCGCGAGAAGCTGAAGCCAAAAGAATAACGCGAAAGATAAATAGGAGGGAACTATCCCTCCCCCAAAATGCCCCGTTGAGCTACGCTCGACCTCTGTCGCGACTCGGGATAATTGGAGCAAACTCCATTAATTTCGTTTTCCTCCTCCTTGCAAGGCATAGCCCAAGCGCGCTTAGGCTATGCTCTTGCTTCGTTCGTCGGTTCTCCGCTCGCTGCTCCATCGGTTGACTTGTAGACCCATTTTCACTTTTCCATTATTAATTATCAATTAGAAGGATTGAGCCTCGCTCAATCCTTCCTTTATCTCCGTCCTTTGGCATTTGCGTGAGGCTGACCCGACAGATAAGGAATTCGACGAAACAGCATTTTTCATGAAAAGTGTTGGTTATATGGAATAGATTTTGTATCTTTGCAGACGTAAGAAAATCGGATGAAAAACGATAAAACAAAGCAATCATATCTGGACTTTGACGAGTATATACGTCAAGGGGAACCGGCACAACGTGAAAGAGCGGAGTCTTGGAGCGTAGCCATAGGCTTGCAGGCTGTAGATGGATTGAAGACGTCGGAGTATCTACAGGATACGGCCCGCAGAAACATCGAGGGAGAGATCACTATCGATGAAGCCCGTGAGTTGGTGAAACAATACTATGTCAGTAAAACCACGCGTGAGGAAGATGATGCTGACAAAGAGGAGGCCGACAGGGTTTCCGGCAACATAGCCAAGTTGTTGCAGACGGATGCCTTTACCTATAGTGTTGCCGGATTGGCGGCTATACACAGAGCCATTTTTGAAGGCGTATTCAAACATGCAGGACGCTTCCGCGACTACGACATCTCGAAAAGAGAATGGGTGCTACAAGGCGACTCTGTGCTTTATGGTCGCTGGCAAGACTTACGGATGACTTTGGAGTATGACCTGGAGCAGGAACGTCAGTTTTCCTACGCGAGCTTGGATAAGGACATGATGGTGGAACATATTGCACGTTTTGTTTCTGGGATATGGCAGATTCACCCCTTCAGGGAAGGCAACACCCGTACAACGGCACTCTTTACCATCAAATATCTGCGTATGCTGGGATTCGTTGTGAACAATGACCTCTTTGCCAACCACTCCTGGTATTTCCGCAACGCGCTGGTGCGGGCAAACTACCGCAACGTAGCCAAAGGCATAGAATATGAACCGCTATTCTTGATACGTTTCTTCCGCAATCTGCTCCTTGGTGAGAACAACGACTTGAAGAACCGTTATATGGTGATAAATCCGCCGGAAGAATGGAAGATGCAGGAGAGAGCGATAGCACCCGACAAGTTACCCGACAAGTCACCCGACAAGTTCGGCACGAGCAATATGTATATCAAGAAATTGATATGCATTATAGGCAATAAGGAAATGTCAATAAGAGAGATGATGGGAGATGCGGGTCTAAAGGATAGAGAAAGTTTTATGAAAGCCTATCTTAATCCTGCCATAAAAGAAAAATTTGTCCGTCTGCTTTACCCCGACAAGCCTCGCCATCCTCGCCAGCGATACCTATTGACTGTAAAAGGACTGGCGTTATATGAGACAGAATCACCGGGCAAATGATGCGCCGAACAAAACCGCCACAAATGTCCTGTTGACTCGTTGAACTTCGTTCGACACCTGTCGCGACTCGGCAAAATGAGCACGCTCTTTTGCTTCAATGGTCTTTGCACCCCCTTCGGTTCCCCCGTTATCGGGGGACAGAAACGCTGCTCCATCGGTTGACTTGTAGACCTGTAGACCCGTGGACTCGTTGACTCGTGGACTCGTTGACTCGTTGACCTGTTTTAAAAAATCGACAAGATTTTTTTGCATCTCCCGGGGCTTTTCACTACCTTTGCGCAGATAAACCGAAAATCCCGATGAGCAGCATACAGGACATCCGCGCTCCAGAGGAGCGCAAGGCCGACATCGAGCAGGACAAATGACACGTTGAATCATAGTTCCTGTCCCCACGATACTCAAATTGTTCCGTATATTTGCAGACAAAAATGTGGCTACCCACAAAAAACTCAATAGAGATTGTTATTCAAAGGGTGACAAATAAATAGATCGTAAAGAATTGATATGAAGTCAAGATTTTTAACTAATTATACTGATACGACATTTCTTGCTACGATTCAGGCAAATCTGAGGTCTTGCAGGTCTTTTGCCTTTTCTGTCAGTTTCATAAAAAAGGCGGGATTAGTATTACTTGCTAACGATATTAAATCAGCTTTGGAGCGTGGGGTAAAAGGAAAACTGATTACTTCTACCTATCAGAACTTTACGGATGTTGAATCCCTGAACTTCTTTTTCAAATTATCTCTAACTTTTGAGAATTTTGATTGTCACCTCGATGATGAGTGCTTCTATGACGAGAAGAATTATTCAACAAACGGTTTCCACACCAAAGGTTATTTGTTTGAATTTGACGACAGATGTGAATTGGTGGTTGGTTCTTCAAATATTACCCGCTATGCTTTGCTTAAGAATATTGAGTGGGATTTGGTCATCGATTGTCATAAAACGGATGAGGCTTATCAGAGTGCCTGTATTGAGTTTGGTGAACTATGGGAGAAAACACTAGAACTCACCCAAGAACGCATTAATCTATACGCCCAGAAGATAAACTTTGCTATTGAACGCTGGGATATGGATTATGACCTTGCAGAGCAAAAGATTATGCCGAACTATATGCAACGCAAGGCTCTGAAAGAGCTGAACAGGAATCGAGCTATTGGCGTAAATCGGGCTCTCATTGTTTCTGCCACAGGTTCGGGTAAAACTTACTTGGCTGCTTTTGATGCTCTTAACTTTGCACCTAATAAACTACTTTATGTCGTTCATGAAGGTTCTATTCTGCGTAAATCCCTTGAAACTTTCCAAGAAGTTTTCGGCAGCTTGAAGTACTGTGGTATTTATACGGGAGAAGCAAAGGAACTTGAAGCCGATTTCATCTTTACGACCAATGTTTCTATGTGTCGTTCGTTGGAACTATTTGACAAAAAGGAATTCGATTACATTATCATAGATGAGTGTCATCATGCAGTAGCAAATACCTATCGCCAAATCATAGACTATTTCGAGCCGGAATTCTTGTTAGGCTTGACGGCTACAGAGAATCGAATGGATAATAAGGATGTAGTAGAACTTTTTGGCAATAATATTCCATACGAATTGCGTCTGCGAGATGCTATCATCAACGACCTTATTGTTCCATTCCATTATTATGGCATTCGGGATGAACTGGTTAACTATGGATTAACAGATTCAGAAGAAAGACGCCTTATAGCCCAAATATCCAACGAAGATAATTGTAATTTCATTTATCAGCAAATAGAAAACCATCGTCCTGAAGGGCAGAAGCTAAAGGCTCTGGCTTTCTGTCGGAATATTCAGCATGCTCGAATGATGGCAGAGAATCTGGGTGAGTATTACCATACAGCCTTTTTGAGTGGCAAGAATAAGACAGGAGAGCGTATTCGTGCATTCAATGATTTACAAAGCGATAACAAAGAACTGGAGATACTCTTTGCTGTTGATATCCTGAATGAGGGCGTTGACATACCTGGAGTTAATATGGTACTTTTCTTGCGTCCTACAGAATCAAGTACAATCTTTATCCAACAATTGGGCCGCGGATTACGTAAGTTCCCCAACAAGAGTTATGTGACCATTCTCGATTTCATTGGGAATAGTTATAAACGAAGTGTGCACATAGCACTCGCACTTGGTAGCTTGTCAAAAGGGTACATCCTTGAAAAGAAGTTGTTAAAAGCGATGTTACGGAATGATTTCCGTGCACTCGGTTTGGAAGAATATGGCGTTAGAATCAATATTGACGACTTGTCCAAAGAAGAAATACTCCATCATATCGACGATGAGAACTTCAATCGGGTTCAATATCTAAAGAAAGATTACCAGAATTTTAAGAGCTATCTGAAAACTCCCACCTTCCCAAGGCACATGGATTATGTAAATAGTGACTATGCTCCTAATTTGCTTAAGTTCATGAAGATTAAGATTGATAATAAGAAAACTAATTCATACTATGGATTCTTGAAGGGTATTGGTGAGGACGTTCCACTTTTTTCAGATGAACAAGTAGTGGTTATCAGCTACGTCTCTAGTCTGTTACCTCTTGTGCGCAGACATGAATATCTTATTGTTAAGCACTTGCTTGAAGGTATAACTTCAGAATATCTATTACGACAGTTACTTGCTGGTGAGATAGCAGGTTATACAGAAGAGCAGTTTGACCATGCCTTCAGGTTTATGAAAGAAGGCGGAGCTGTAGTACAAAAAGATGGACAAATAAAGTTTGCTTGTGTTGTTGAGCCTGAGTTTGAGGAATATGTTTCAGATTTGCTTGAATATGGTCTGTCACAATACAATGTGAGATACAAAAATGAGGAAGACTTCTTGCTCTATCAGGATTATCGTCAAGATCAGGCTCTGCTAAAGATTCTGGAGAATCCGAAGCACAATCAGTTGGGAACCTACTATAAAGATGGAAAGATGTATATCTTTGCCGGACTAAAGAAAGACGATTCCGTGCAAGAGCATCTTAACTACAAGGACAAGTTCTTGGACAGCGAGACTTTCCAGTGGGAGAGTATTGCAAGAATCTCAGAAAAAGAAGAAAACTTGCAAAAGGAATGCAAGATGGCTTATGTCTTTGTCCGAAAAGTAGAATCAGAAAATGGTATAACATTGCCTTTTACGTTTGTAGGTACAGGCCAACTGCATAATCCCCGAAAAGATGCAACAACGAATGGTTCAATTCTTTATGATATTCATATGGATAATCCTTTACCAGATGATTTAATGGAAGATTTTAAGTGGACAGCATAAATATGAAACAGATAGAAGTCGTCGCAGCAATCATTCGCAAGGGAGATAAGATATTCGCCACTCAGAGAGGGTATGGCGATTTCAAGGACTGGTGGGAGTTTCCTGGCGGGAAGATGGAGGCTGGGGAAACGCCGGAGGAGGCGCTGAAGCGCGAGATTCGCGAGGAGCTTTCAACGGAGATAAGTGTAAAAGAGTTTCTCTGTACGGTGGAGTATGATTATCCGAAGTTCCATTTGACGATGCATTGTTATCTTTGTTCGCTACTGACAGAGGCACTACACTTGAATGAGCATGAGGCGGCAAAGTGGCTTGCGAAAGATGAGTTGGATAGTCTGGATTGGTTGCCTGCTGACAAAGAAGTGGTGAAAAAACTCTGAGATTATAATGTGCTTTTCAACTGCGACAACCCCGACAGCACGCGGTAGCGCACCTTCTTTTTTCTGACGTTTTTTTGCTAACAAAACCCCCATTTTTCCAGCAAAAGGTGTGGGGTTTTTCGGGAATCGCGAAACGATTTGCGGGAAAATGTCGGATAAGTGAGGGGAGAATGGGGTGCTTGCCGGTTTGTGGAGAAACTAACAAACTAACAAAATA
>DBYJ01000053.1 GCA_002309805.1 Bacteroidales bacterium UBA1189
GACAACCTAAATCAGCGAACCACAGACAGGCAGAAGACAAGAAAAGAATGTTAGGAGTCAGGTAAATGTTTGGTAAGTGTTTGGTAAGTGTTCAACAAACACTTACCATATCTAACGCACTATGTTATAATTCGTTGGACGGAAAAAAGGTAAGTGTTGGCTTTTTTTTCGCAAAAACTATAAAAATGCGGAAAGGCTTTTGCCCTTGTCTCTATTGGGCAGGACAACCACTCCAACATACAAACTGAAAATGTTTTTTGCAAGTAGAACAAAAAATCCCCCCTTTTTGTTTGAAGTCTGCGAAATAACCCCTACATTTGCAGCGTTTTCTTGCCAAAGCCCCCTTCGGGTGAGATTGAGGGAAGGAAACGTGTATATAAAAAGGCGTACTTTACGCTTTGTGTTTGACGTACAGGAATCTGGCAGTTCCAAAAACGAAAAACGTTTGTCAAAAACAAGGCAACAAAGACGCCCGGTTGGTATGTATAGTCCGGCTCCAGAAGCCGCTGCTTGCATATCGGCGTGGGCTTCGGCGTTGCTCGTTTCGACAAACAAGCGATGCCAGAGCTTCTGTACGTGGGACGAGCAATAAGTAGATTCCCACGCTTCTTTTATATCGTAGAATTTGAGTCGTTGAATCGCCAGCCGCAGGGAGTCCGCTGAGCAAAAGAAAGGGAAATTGCACTATGAAAAAGCAGATTATTAGTATCGCAGCATGGCTAATGCTCCTTTGCCTATCCGCTTGTACGAACGATGATTCTATCGTCAACTACCGCCTCGACCAGTTGGAAGAGCGTGTTAAAAAACTCGAAGACATTTGTTCCAAGCTAAACAGCGATATGTCAGCCTTGCAAACCATTGTCAATGCTTTGCAAAACAACGTCACCATTACCGAGGTGCAGGAAAATGCCAACGGCTACACCATCTTTTTCAGCAATGGACGCACTATTCAAATCAATAATGGAGCTAAAGGTAAGGATGGCTTGGATGGCAAGGATGGCTACACCCCTGTCATCGGCGCGGCCTTGGATGAGGACGGCATCTACTGCTGGACGGTCGATGGTCATTGGCTGCTCGATGCCGAGGGCAACCGCATTCACGTCACAGGCGACAAAGGTGCTGACGGACGCGATGGCGTAGATGGTAAGGATGGCGTAAATGGCCAGAATGGCATCTCCTCCATCGTAGGGGTGAAAATGTATGAGGACGGACGCTACTACTGGACCCTGAACGGCGAATTCCTGCTGGATGCCGAGGGCAAGATGATTCCTGCCACAGGCGAGAGGGGGAAGGATGGACTGGACGGCGAGGATGGCACCTCATCCGTCATCGGCATGGCCCTGTATTCCGACCATTATTACTACTGGACCATCAACGGCGAGTGGCTATTGGACAATTTAGGCAGCATGGTACGTGTGACGGGCAACGACGGAAAGGACGGAAAGGATGGCACTTCCTCCGTCATCGGCATCAAACAGCATACCGATGGTGTTTACTACTGGACGCTGAACGGCGAATGGTTGTTGGACGACAGGGGTAATAAGATAAAGGTTGCAGGCACGGATGGCAAGGACGGCAGCTCGTCCATCATCCGAATCAAAAAGGACACGGACGGCTATTACTACTGGACATTGAACGGTGAATGGCTGTTGGATGCCGACGGGAACAAAATCCGCGTCACAGGCAACGACGGCAAAGATGGGGAGGATGGCGAAAACGGAAAAGATGGCATCACCCCCAAATTGAAGATAGAAAATGATTGCTGGTATGTCTCCTATGACAATGGTATTACATGGACGATATTAGGCTACGCCAAGGGTACGGATGGCAAGGACGGCACTTCCTACGTGGTGACTATCAAGCAGGACACCGATGGCTACTACTATTGGACGTTGAACGGAAACTGGATGCTTGACGACAATGGACAAAAAGTTCGCGTCACAGGAGACAATGGCAAGGATGGCAAAGACGGCATAACTCCACAGCTGAAAATAGAAGAGGACTATTGGTATATCTCTTATGATAAAGGAACGACATGGACTAAACTCGGTTACGCCAAAGGTGCAGACGGCACAAATGGCAAGAACGGTGATTCCATTTTCAAAAGCGTCACACAGGACGAAAACAACGTCTATTTCACTCTTGCCGACGGCATAACAGTATTTACCGTTCCTAAATCCAAATTCAAATCCGTCGTAGAACGAATTCGTTCGATTTCCTACGTCCCCCAATATACTGACGGTATAGCAAAGGTCTCCTATACGCCTGGGCAGAAAGACGGAACAGTTACGCTGGATTATCTCGTCTCTCCTCATGGCATTGTTTCGGAAATCAGCAATGATTGGAACAAGTTGCTCTCCCTTAGAGCTTCCTATGCCGCCACGCGCACTGTATCGTTTGTTAATCTAACGATAACCCAAGTGGTGGCAGATGCTACAAAAGGCGTTCTTACTATCACGGCTTCCTGTTCAGCATTAGACTATGACTTTTATGCGGGCCTCAAAAACGCCTCTGTCTTTTTGACAATAACCGATACCTCATCGGAGATAAGTTCAGATTGGGCACAAATCTCAACCTTTGCAGAAGGTTCAGAAAATCAAACCATCATTGATGCAAACGGTCATGAATATGTAGATCTCGGTCTGCCTTCAGGATTGCTCTGGGCAACGTGTAATGTAGGAGCAATTTCTTCTGAGGATTATGGTAACTATTATGCATGGGGTGAGACGGAGACAAAGCAGAGTTACCTCGAAAAAAACTATAAGTGGATTGGGTTTTGGTCTGGTGAAGGAGGCGATGAAGAAGAAATAGGTGAAGGAGCATTCAAGGGATTCTTCAAATATTGGACGGACAAGGCCAAAGAACGTGACGGATACACCGTGATTTACATAGACAACAAAACAATTCTTGACCTTGAAGATGATGCAGCCCATGTCAATTGGGGCGGCAGTTGGCGCATGCCCACTGGGGAAGAGTGGGCTGAACTTCAAAAAGAATGTATCTGTAAGAAAACAAAAAATGGCTTCAAGGTGGAAAGTAAGGTCAATGGCAACTGGATTTTCCTCCCTGCGACAGGCGAATGGATCGATGAGGGCGATGGGTATGATCCTTTTTTAGCTAACTGCGGTAAAGTGGGTTACTACTGGTCCTCAACACTTTATTTAAGTTGGGCCAAGTTGAATGACATGGCGGAATGCATGCAGGTCTTATTAAGCGATGATCCAGAAGTAATGTCTGGACTATATAGTGACGCCGCCTTGCGTTACCGAGGATGCAGCGTCCGTCCTGTCTGCCATCCGTAGTAAAAGAAATAGAACCAGATTATCTTGACATATCGGAGTGGGATAAAAAAGAATCCCTGAAACCCCAACAAAGGAATCTTAGGAATTCTGAAAAAAAGTTTGCAATTTTGCACGCCGTTATGCTGTCTTGCGCTATTTGCCCTTTAATCAAGTTCCAGTTTTAATATCTATTATTCTTATTTTTGAACTGCCCTAATGGTAGAAAAGAATGAACCCCAGAAGCAACATTCTTCTGGGGCTCAATTATTGAATGATTTCGATTACCGATTGCGGCGGTCGCCGTTGCGATCAGGGCGTTCACGACGCTCTCCGCGGTCGGGACGGTCGCCACGCTCACCACGCTCAGGGCGCTCACGGCGGGGAAGACGTTCCTCGTAGCCTTCGGGCTTCTCTAAGAGGGCACGATGGCTGAGCTTGAACTTGCCGGTCTTGGGGTCGATGTCGAGCAACTTCACGGTGATGGAGTCGCCTTCGGAGAGGCCTGTTTCCTCCATTGTCTCGAAGCGCTTCCAATCAATCTCGCTGATGTGGAGCAATCCTTCCTTACCAGGCATGAATTCCACGAAAGCGCCGTAAGGCATGATGCTGCGCACCTTGCTCTCATAGACCTCGCCCACCTCGGGGATGGCCACGATAGCACGAATCTTCGACATAGCGGCGTCGATGCTGGCCTTGTTGGTGGCAGCAATCTCCACACGGCCGATACCGTCGATTTCGTCGATATTGATGGTAGCACCCGTCTCTTCCTGCATACCCTGAATAATCTTTCCACCCGGGCCAATGACGGCTCCGATAAACTCCTTGGGGATGGTAATGATTTCGATGCGCGGAGCATGCGGTTTCAGTTCGGGACGCGGCTCGGGCAGAGTCTCCAGCATGCAGTTGAGAATATGCATGCGGCCTTCCTTAGCCTGATTGAGGGCCTTCTCAAGGATTTCGTAGCTCAGTCCGTCGCACTTAATATCCATCTGTGTAGCGGTAAGACCCTTGACCGTACCCGTGGTCTTGAAGTCCATGTCGCCGAGGTGGTCTTCATCGCCGAGGATGTCGCTCAGTACGGCGTACTTCTCTTCACCCGGGTTCTTGATGAGACCCATAGCGATACCGCTGACGGGACGTGCGATGGGCACACCAGCATCCATCAGCGCTAACGTTCCTGCGCAGACTGTAGCCATAGAGCTGGAGCCATTGCTCTCGAGGATATCGCTAACGACGCGCACGCAATAGGCGTAGTCGTGAGGAATCATTTCCTTCAGGGCGCGCCAAGCGAGGTGACCGTGACCAATCTCGCGACGGCCAACGCTACGCTGAGCCTTGGCTTCACCCGTGCTGAAAGGCGGGAAGTTGTAGTGGAGCAGGAAGCGGGCCTTGCTCTGGTCGAGGACATCATCGACGATTTTCTCGTCGTCCTTGGTACCAAGGGTGACGCTCGTCAGAGACTGCGTCTCACCACGGGTAAAGATAGCCGAGCCGTGAGGGCCGGGCAGGTAGCCGACTTCGCACCAGATGGGGCGGATATCGGTGGTCTTACGACCATCGAGGCGCTTGCCTTCGTCGAGGACGCAACGACGCATGGCGTCGCGCTCCACGTCGTGATAGTAGCGGTCGATGAGGGCATTCTTCTCGGCCAACTCATCTTCGGTAAGGTCGGTATGAGCCTCAGCGTAGGCAGCCTTGAAGTCCTCGCAAATCTGCGTGAAGGCATCCTCGCGGGCATGCTTGTCGCGATTGCCCTCCTGAGAAATGGCATAGGCCTTGTCGTAGCAGGCAGCCTTGACTTCAGCACGGAGGTCTTCGTCATTATCCTCGTGGCAATACTCGCGCTTTACCGTCTTACCAGCGGCTTCAGCCATCTCGTTCTGCACAAGGCACATGGGCTTGATGGCTTCATGGGCAGCCTTCATGGCGCCAAGCAGATCGGCTTCACTCACTTCCTTCATCTCGCCCTCGACCATCATGATGTTGTCGTAGGTAGCGCCTACCATGATGTCCATGTCGGCACGCTCGAGCTGCTCGAAAGTGGGGTCGATGACGTACTCGCCATCCACGCGGGCAACGCGCACCTCGCTGATGGGGCCGTTGAAGGGGATATCGCTGACTGCCAATGCGGCGCTGGCAGCAAGACCAGCAAGGGCATCAGGCATATCCACGCCGTCGGCGCTGAACATGATGATGTTCACGTACACCTCGGCATGATAGTTATCGGGGAACAGGGGACGCAGGGCGCGGTCCACCAGGCGGCAAGTGAGGATTTCGTAGTCCGAAGGCTTGCCTTCACGCTTGGTGAAGCCACCCGGGTAACGTCCGAATGCAGCATATTTCTCTCTGTACTCTACCTGAAGAGGCATGAAATCTGTTCCGGGAACGGCATCTTTGGCGGCGCAGACCGTAGCAAGCAGCATCGTCTTGCCCAGCGTGACCATCACGGCTCCGTCGGCCTGCTTGGCCAGTTTCCCGGTTTCCAACGTAATCTCCCTGCCGTCGGGCAGAGCGATTTTTCTTGTGATAATGTTCATCTTTGAAACTTGTTACTATTTATACTCTCTAAAAAATCGCGCAAAATTACATAATTACTGCGAATAATCAGCCTAATTTCAGAAATTTTATGTAATTTCGCCGCCGAAATTGATTGAAAAATGAGAAAAACCTTTGTTTTAGCCCTGATTTCAGCCGCTTTGCTCGTCACCGGCTGTCAACATAAACCCTCTGGCGCCACCATCGAAGGCGCCATTACCGAAGCCACCGGCAAGACGCTTTACCTCGACGCGCTGGGCGTGGATCGCACCACCGTCGTCGATTCCGTCCGCCTCAAAGAAAGCGGCGCTTTCTCCTTCCGCGTCCCCCGTCCCGAGTGCTACGACTTCTATCGCCTGCGCATCGAGCGTGAGCTCATCAACGTCAGCGTCGATTCTACCGAAACCATCCACATCACCGCCGCCCTTCCTACGATGTCCGTCGCCTATCAAGTAGAAGGGTCGGAGAACAACGTAAGGCTTCGCGAACTGGTGATGAAGCAGATAGAACTGCAGAACGCCGTGCGTGCCCTCGTCCGCAACAGCGGCCCCGAGGTAGGTGTCACTCGACGCAAGATTTCCGATCTCGTACAGCAGTATAAGGATAGCGTCCGTCTCCACTACATCTATGCCGACCCCTCGAAGCCCTGCGCCTACTTCGCCCTTTTCCAGCGACTGAACGGCGGCCTTATCTTCGACCCCGTCAGCACACGCGATGACGTCCGCGCCTTTGCTGCCGTTGCCACCAACCTCGACCTCTACCACCCTGATGCCGTGCGCACGAAGAACCTCCATAATATCGCCATCAAGGGCATGGCCTCCACGCGTCCCGCACGCTCCGCAGCCAACGACAGCATCGCAGCTGCTCTGGCTGACAAATTCGTCGAGGCCTCAATCATCGACATCAACATGCCCAATGCCGACGGCGCCCAATGCAGCCTCACCGACCTCAAGGGCAAGGTGGTGCTTCTCAGCTTCTGCGCCTATGCCCAGGAGACATCAGCCATGAGTATCCTCGCGCTACGCGAACTCTATAATCAGTACTCCGCGAAGGGATTTGAAATCTACCAAGTGGGACTCGACGACAACGAGCACTATTGGCGCATGGCCGTCGATAACCTACCTTGGGTTTGTGTCCACGACCCCGACTGCCAATGGTATGCCACACGCGAAGGCATCCTCGCTTTCCGCTCCATCCCCGCCTCTACCTACGGCGTCAAGACACTCCCCACCTATTTCCTGATTAACAGGGACAACGAGGTCATCCTCCGCATCGAGGATGAGAAAGCCCTTGCCGATGCCATCGCCGAAAATATCTGAGGAAAAGATTAAAGGTTAAGGGTTAAGGGTTAAAGATTAAAGGGTAGTTTTTTCAACTTGCACTACCTATTGCACTACCTTTAACGGGCTTTTCGCCCGTTTTAGGTACTTTCGCTCGGAAAAACTCAAAAAATATTTGGTTTTTCTCTCGCTTGTTCGTACCTTTGTCGCCGAAACATGAGAAACTAGGGTTCCGGCATGAAAATGCCGGGATTCTTTTCTTTCGTGTGGAAAAAGAGAGAAAAAAGTATAACTGAATAAAAAAAGAAGAAAAAAGACTATGGCTTACATGTCACAAGAAGGGTTCGACCAATTGGTTGCCGAACTGAAAGAACTGGAGACCATCCGCCGTCCTGAGATTGCCCGGCAGATTGCCGAAGCCCGCGACAAGGGCGACCTCTCCGAGAATGCCGAGTACGATGCCGCCAAGGAGGCACAAGGCATGCTGGAAATGAAAATCAACCAACTGAAACTCACCATCAGCGAGGCAAAAATCATCGACCCGTCGAAAATCAAGACGGATACCGTACAGGTGCTCACAAAGGTGGAGCTGAAGAACGTGAAGAACAAGGCCAAGATGACCTACTCCATCGTGCCCGAAAGCGAAGCTAACCTGAAGGCTGGCAAGATCTCCGTCAACACCCCCATTGCCCAGGGTCTCCTCGGCCATAAGGTGGGCGACGTGGTGACCATCAAAATCCCCGCCGGCTTGCTTGAACTCGAAGTGCTGGGAATCTCCATTTAATTTTCTCAACTATGGCATCGATATTCTCACGAATCATTGCAGGGGAGATTCCCTGCTACAAAATTGCGGAGGACGAACATAACTTCGCTTTCCTTGATATCAACCCCCTTCAGGAGGGCCACACCCTTTGCATCCCCAAGCACGAAGTCGATTACCTCTTCGACCTCAGCGATGAGGAGTATGTTTCGTTGACGCTGTTTGCCAAACGCGTGGCAAAGGCCATCGGAGCAGCCATTCCCTGCCAGCGCGTAGGCGTAGCCGTGCTGGGTATGGAAGTTCCGCACGCTCACATCCACCTCGTACCCCTGCAGAAGGAGAGCGACCTCCTCTTCACCAACCCTAAGAAACAGCTCACCCCCGACCAATTTGCTGAAATTGCCCGCCGCATTAGCGACAAGCTATAACGATTGGGAGTATATACAGTTAGAATAAGGATGGAACTTTTTCTATCCGTATTTTATTTATCTGTTCTATTGTTTCGAAAATATTTCCTACCTTTGCAGCGGAAAATCGCATGAGATGGCATATTTAGGCGAATTGATATCGATAGGCGTGGCGTTCTCGTGGACGGCAACGGCATTGCTGAGCGAGTTCGGCTCAAAACGGTTGGGCAACCTGACGCTAAACGTGCTGCGCATGGCGATGGCTCTTGTGTTCTCGCTGGTGCTTTTTGCCGTGGTAACGGGACGTCCGCTACCCGCAGGAGCATCGCCCGAAGCGGCAGGATGGATGCTGCTGTCGGGGCTCGTGGGCTATGTCATCGGCGACTTCTGCCTTTTCCAATGCTACATCATCATCGGCTCGCGCTACGGGCAATTGTTCATGACGTTGGCTCCGTTAGCTGCGGCGCTGATGGCATGGGTGACGCTGGGGCAGCAGATGAAGCCAATAAGCATCGTGGCCATGTTGGTGACGCTTGCAGGAATCAGCATTTCCGTATTGGGACGAGGCGAGCATCACAAGGTATCGTTGCGTCTGCCGTTGAACGGCGTTCTCTTCGCCATCGGAGCAGCCGTTTGCCAAGGCATCGGGCTGGTGCTGAGCAAAATCGGCATGAATCATTTTGAGGCGGTAGAGGGCGCGCCGGAGTGGCTTGTGCCGTTTAGCGCCAACTTCTTTCGATGCATCACGGGGCTCATCGGCTTCATGCTCCTGCACAAGTTACGCGATGGATTCGCGCCGTTACGCAAGGCCATGCACGACCGCAAAGGCCTTACCGCTGCCCTCGCCACTACCATCTTCGGCCCCTTCATAGGAGTCGGTTTCTCGCTGATGGCCGTGCAATATACGGCAGCAGGTATCGCCTCCACGCTGATGGCTATGACGCCCATCATCATCCTTCTGCCCTCGCGTTGGCTCTTTCACCAAAAGATTACATGGCGAGCCGTCATCGGCGCCATCATCTCCGTTATTGGCGTGAGCCTCTTCTTCCTCGGCTAACGGAAAAGAAAACAAATGCGTTGTTATCGTACCAACGCGTTGTGCAACGTGTATCAACGCGTTGAGCCACGTGTACCAACGCGTTGGTACACCTAAATTATTTGACGCGCCAGACGTTGAGGACTATGCCCTGAAAGTCGGTTGAGAATGTGGGGGCACAAAGGAACAAGGAGTTGTTCAGCCAGCCGTATTTGCTATCGGCAGGAGCCTCGAACTGGGGCGCGGCACGGAAATAGAACGTGGGCTTCCCGTCGGCATCCTTGCCGTTGGCAATAATGCCACGATTACGAACGTGAATGTAAATGCCGTCGTCGGTCTTGATGCAGTAGATGGCTTCAAGCTCTGTGCGTCCCTCAGCATTCAGCTGATAGTCGGCACCCCCGTTCACGATGGTTCCCTTCAACTGCGGGCCTTCGAAAGTGCCGCCCGTAATGGGTATTACCGTACGACGGCCATGCTGCGTATTGTCGATACCATACGCCTCGCCGAGCGTCACCTTCAATTGCAGGGCAAACTCGAGCTCAGGAGCATCGGGAACATTTTCCTGCGCGCTGACGTTTTGCGTAAAGGCTGCCAGCAGGACAAAAAGGAAGATGGTAGATGGAAAAAGCAGTTTTTTCATAGGGATTAATTCTTGTTCAGGTAGTCCAACGCGGCGCGGACGCTCTCGTTAGTGGTATTGATGATTTCGAAATAGTTACTCATCTCCCAGAGGTCGCGGGCGATGAGAGCCTTCAATTGGGTGCGCAGTAAGGGGAGCGAGGCTTGATAGGCTTCTTCGTCGAACTTCACCTTGGCTTCCTCGGCCTTTTTCAAAACGACGTCGAGCATCTCGTCCGTCACCTCGAACTGCTTCTCGAACTTGGCAAACGTGGGATACTTTTTTTCCCATTGCTTGCGGTAGTTGTCGATGAAGTAGAGGTTGGCCTGATTGATGACGCCTTTGGCGACAAGCTCGCGATGGTATTTGGTGTAGCTGACGGTATCGATGGGTACGAAGCAGTCGGGCATGATGCCGCCACCCCCATAGACGGTACGGCCCAATACCTTTGTGGCATACTTCAGCGAATCGGGGAAGTGGATGCTGTCGGCGCTGGACATCTCGCCTTTGTTGAAGCGGTTGAGGAGGTCTTTCTGGTAGTCGGTGCCCTCGCCATAGGGTTTCTGCACGCAGCGTCCGCTGGGCGTGTAGTAGTGGGCGACGGTAAGGCGAATCATCGAGCCGTCGGGGAAGGGAATGGGGCGTTGCACAAGTCCCTTGCCGAACGAACGTCGTCCCACGACATAGCCGCGATCCCAATCCTGAACGGCACCCGTGACAATCTCGGAGGCGGAAGCGGAGTACTCGTTAACGAGCACCACAAGGCGTCCCTTGCGGAAACGTCCTCCTCCTGGCGCTTCGAACTCCTGGCGCGGCACGCGGCGTCCCTCGGTATAAACGATGAGCTGCCCTGCCTCCAAGAACTCGTTGGCGATATCGACGGCAGCCTGCAGATAGCCGCCCCCGTTGTCCTGAAGGTCGAGGATGAGGTCTTGCATCCCCTTCTTCAGCAGTTTGTCCATAGCGTCAACCACCTCGTCGTGCGAAGTCTGGCCGAAACTGCCCAGACGGATGTAGCCAATCTTCGGAGCTATCATATAGGCAGCCTCGAGGGTATTAACGGGAATCTTGTCGCGCGTAACGACAAACGTCATCGGCTCCTTCACGCCACGCCGCACGACGCCCAGCCGCGCCTCGGTACCCTTAGGCCCACGCAGCCGTTTCATCATATCCTCGCGAGCCATCTTTACGCCGGCAATAGCGGTATCGTTGACGGAAATGATACGGTCGCCCGCCAGAATGCCTACCCGCTGCGAGGGACCGCCAGAGACGGTTTGGATGACCAGCAACGTGTCCTCAGCAATATTGAACTGCACGCCGATGCCCTCGAAGTTGCCCTGCAGGGGCTCGTTGAGCTTCTTCACGGCCTCAGCATCGTCGTAGGTAGAGTGGGGATCGAGTTCCTTTAACATGGCTCTAATGCCAGCCTCAACCAACTTGTCTTCATCCACGTCATCGACATAGAGGCTGGTGATGGCACCCTCGGCCATAATGAGCTTGCGCATCTGCCCCATGTTGACCTCGATGCTTTGTGCCACACAAGGAATGAAAAATGAAAAATGAAAAATGAAAAATAATATGATAAGAAGGGGACGCTTCATGGGAAATCAGGAATTAGGAAGGAATTCGTCAACAGGTTTACCAAGATGGATAAGCTCGCGCACCATGCTGCTGCTTACGTAAGCCAGCTCAGGACTGCTGAAGAGAAGTACCGTCTCGATGCCTGTGAGGTGGCGGTTAATGTCGGCCATGTTGCGCTCGTACTCAAAGTCGGAAATGCTGCGCACGCCACGAAGGATGAACTCAGCCCCAACCTTGCGGGCGAAGTCGGTAGTCAGTCCGTCGTAAGCGGCTACGCTAACGCGCTTCTCGCCCTCGAAAAGCTGGCGGATAGTGTTCAGACGTTCCTCAAGCTCTGTCAGCGTATGCTTTTGTTCGTTTACACCTACAGCGATGACAATTTCGTCGGTAAACGTCAGCCCACGCCTAACAATATCATAATGCCCCACCGTAAAAGGGTCAAAGGTACCAGGAAAAACAGCTTTCACTACTAAAAAATATTAAATTAGGAATTAATATTCATCCTCTTCCTCGGGTTTGTCTTCTTCGATGACAAGGTTGTCGATGATGAAGTTCTGACGTTCCATAGTGTTCTTGCCCATGTAGAACTCCAGCAGCTCCATCACAGCGTCGTTCTTCTGCAGGGAGACGTGCTCCAGGCGCATATCCTTGCCGATGAAATGGCGGAATTCGTCGGGTGAGATTTCGCCGAGACCTTTGAAGCGGGTGATTTCGGGATTAGGACTAAGGCGGCGGATGGCATCCAAGCGCTCCTCCTCACTATAGCAATAGGTGGTGATGAAATCGCTATGTGGGTCAGCATCGGGGAAGTTTTCAGCCTTATAGCCTTTGATAGATTTCTTCTTGTTGCGCACTCGGAAGAGCGGCGTCTGAAGAATATAGACATGACCCTTCTTGATGAGGTCAGGGAAAAATTGCAGGAAGAAGGTAATCATGAGCAGACGGATGTGCATGCCATCGACATCGGCATCAGTTGCCACAATCACTTTGTTGTAGCGCAGCCCTTCCAGTCCGTCCTCGATGTTGAGCGCGGCTTGCAGCAGGTTGAATTCCTCATTCTCATAGACAACCTTCTTCGTGAGTCCAAAGGAATTGAGCGGCTTTCCACGCAGACTGAAAACTGCTTGTGTATTGACGTCGCGGCTTTTGGTGATACTGCCGCTGGCGCTATCACCCTCGGTGATGAAGATGCAGCTCTCCTCGCCCTGTTCGCCCTTCACGTCATTAAGATGGAAGCGGCAGTCGCGCAACTTGCGGTTGTGCATGTTTACCTTCTTGGCCCGCTCACGTGCCAGCTTGGTAACGCCGGCGATGGCTTTACGCTCCTTCTCCGAGTCCAGAATCTTCTGCTGCATGATGTCTGCCGTCTCGGGATTGCGATGGAGAAAGTTGTCGGCCTCTGTCTTGATGAAATCGCCCACAAACTTGTTGAGACTCATACCTCCGTTCGGTGACATGGTGGTGGAGCCGAGCTTCACTTTCGTCTGGCTCTCGAAGACGGGCTCCTCGACGTTAATGGCTATGGCTGCCACCATACCGCTGCGGATGTCAGAGGACTCGAAGGGCTTATTGAAGAATTCCTTGATGGTGCGGGCGATGTGCTCCTTGAAGGCGCTTTGGTGGGTGCCGCCCTGCGTGGTGTGCTGGCCATTGACGAACGAATAGTATTCCTCGCCGTATTGATTGGTGTGGGTGAAGGCAATCTCTATATCCTCGCCCTTAAGGTGGACGATGGGATAGAGGGCTTCGGAGGTCATGCGGTCGCTCAGCAAGTCAACGAGGCCGTTTCGGGAGAGGATGCGGCGCCCGTTGTACATGATGATAAGACCCGTGTTCAGATAAGTATAGTTGCGGAGCATGGTCTCCACAATAGCCGGTTGGAAGGCGAAATTGGTGAAGATGGTGTCGTCGGGCTCGAAGCTGATGGCTGTGCCGCTTTCGTCGGAACTATCAGCCGTGACGTCGCTCACCAGGTTGCCGCGCTCGAAAACAGCCGTGCGCACCTTGCCATCGCGGTAGCTGCGGACTTCGAAACGAGTGCTAAGTGCGTTGACAGCCTTGGCACCCACGCCATTCAGACCCACGCTCTTCTTGAATGCCTTGCTGTCGTACTTGCCGCCGGTATTGAGCTTGCTGACGGCCTCGATAAGCTTGCCCTGTGGGATGCCTCGTCCGTAGTCGCGCACGCTGACGCGCTTGTCGTCCACGATGTCCACTTCGATGCGCTTTCCCGCATTCATCTTAAATTCATCGATACTGTTGTCGATGATTTCCTTCAGCAGCACGTAGATGCCGTCGTCGCTCTGCGAGCCATCGCCCAGCTTACCGATATACATACCTGGGCGGGTACGCACGTGCTCCATGTCGTTCAAGTGGATGATGTTCTTTTCCGTGTATTCCACTTGCGTCTCAGGGCTATTCTGTATCTGTTCCTCTGCCAATTCCTATTCTTTATTTCTTCATTTATTAGATTTCTTTCACCCAGCAGCGGCGACGCTTGTGCTGAACATGATCGAAGTAATCCCATTGGCTCTGCACCTTGGCGTTCGTCTCCAGCTCGGGATTACTCTCGGCATAGCGGTATCCCAGCCGTTTGTAGGTCGGGATAAGGTCAGCAATAATCAACGCGTTGACTCCCTTTCCCTGATACTCGGGCTTGACGGCCACCAGCAGCAGATCGGTATTCTTCGGACGACGCACAAACAGCGTCCAGGCCAACGGCAGGTAGCCCCAGAAGCGGCGTGCACCACGTCCCCGACGGAGGGCACGGCTGAGCGAAGGCATCATGATGCCCACGCCAACGAGGTTCTCATTTTCATCAAAGACCAGAGGAATAAGCCGTAAGTCGACAATGCCCAGATAAGCCTTGATGTACTGGTCTATCTGACGTTCGCTCAATCGCGAGAAACCGTAGAGCGGCGTATAAGCCTCGTTGATGACCTGAAAGATTTCCTGTCCACGCTCCACTTTCAACTTCTTACGAGAGGTATATTTGCTCACGTGAAGATGATAACGGCTCTGTACAATGTCGCAAACCCGCTGGAACTTCTCCGGCACCTCCTTGGGCGGGAAAATCTTGTACTCCACCCAGTCGGCTCCCTTCGTGAAGCCCAGTTTCTCCATGTGGCGGGGATAGTAGTCGTAATTATAGTGGGCGGCCATTGTGCCCAGTTGGTCGAAACCCTCGATGAGCATACCTTCGCGGTCAAAATCCGTGAAGCCCAGCGGTCCCTCTATCTCCTTCATGCCACGCTCCCTGCCCCACTCGATGACGGCGTCTATGAGAGCACGCGACACTTCCTCGTCGTCCACAAAGTCAATCCACCCGAAGCGCACCGACTGCTTGTTCCATGTCTCGTTAGCGCGATGGTTGATGATGCCGACGATGCGTCCCACAGGCTTCTTTCCCTTGTAGGCCATGAAAAACTGCGCCTCGCAGAAATCGTAGGCGGCATTACGACTGGGCATGAAGACGCTCATCAGGTCGTCAAACATCTCAGGCACGGCATATTTGCTATGTCGGTAAAGTTTGTAATTAAAGACGATGAACTTCCTGAGGTCTTTCTTCGAGGTATTTGAGATCGTTCTGATGGTTACTGCCATAATCAGTTCTATTTTGTGCCTGCAAAGGTAGAGTGAACCGAGCGAAAAAGCAAATTTTTTAGCATAAAACCGCTCATTTTTGCACTTTCCGGCAGCGGACGAGCAACTTCTTGTGGCTTCCCGTCGTTGTAGCGAAGAGATAGTCCTCGCCGCCTTCGGACAGATGGAGACGGCGGCGGAGCCCCTCCACACTATCGGGGAAGTTACGGACAGCAAGGTTAGCTTTCCGTACATCGCCAAGCAATTCCTTCAGCTCCTGCTTGCCGAAGCCCGATAGTCCCACAACCTCAAATATCCGTCCCTGGAAATCAGCACAAAGGGTATTGGAGGTATAGAGATGCGTGTCCCGATGCAGTTTTTGCAGGCCATAGCGCACAGCAGGCATCTTGAAGCAGCCCGCTTTGAGGAGCGAAGCGTTGGGCTCATAAAGCCAACGACCTACCCCATCGGCATACGTAGGCTGACATTCCTGCTCTTCCGTTGGAGCGAAGGCAAAGTCGCTCTCCACGCTTCCGTCGTTTTGCAAGTTGACGGCATGGATGACCAGCCGGCTCTTTGAGCCTTGTTCTCCGTCCGTTGACCCGTTGACTTGTTGACCCGTTGACTTGTTGACTCGTTGACTCGTTGACATTATCAACAGCAGCTCCTTACATTCGTTCTGTACGCTCACCACGTGCACCTCTTGTACTGATGCCAGCTGGCGAAGCGCCAGACTGATGTCGAGCATCGGCGAGCATTTCACCATCACACGGCGGGCATGACGCAGCAGCAGAGGTTCCAACGCCACCACATCGGGTTCGCAGTCGGCAAGCGACACCATCTTCCGTCCTGCTGTATCGCGCCGTGCAGGGTCAAGGTAAATCCAGTCCTGCAGAGGAAGCTGCTCCAATACCGCGTGAGCCTCCCCGTTTACCGTTCGGATATGGTGCAGCCTCAGCGTCGCGAAGTTCGACGCGGCAATAGCGCAAAGCGTTGCATTACGCTCCACATACGTCACCTCGTCAAAGGCCGGAGCCATAAAGGCGCAGTCCACGCCAAAACCGCCCGTCAGATCTGTCAGATTAGAGGAACGGGAGACCAGACTTGCCTTATATCGGGCCGTAGCCTCGCTGGAACATTGCTCCATCGCCAACCGCTGGGGATAGACGATATCGTCGTACGCTGCCCACGTAGGCAGCTTATGCCGGGCCGTGCGCCAGCCTTCAATCTGTGTCACAGCCTCACGTACGTCAACTCCTGCCGGGGCATGTCCCAGCAGGAGTCGTTGTACATCGTCCTCGCGATGGGCGAGGGCAAATTGCAGAGACGCAGCCAACCGCGCCTCCACGTTGTTTAATGCGCTTAGTCCTTCTTGCACTTGCAACCGGCGAGGCACTTCCAGACAAGAGCAGCGAGGGCACCGCCGCAGAAAGGAGCCACGATGAAGATCCAAAGCTGGTTCAATGCATCGCCACCAGCCAAAATAGCGGGGCCGAACGAACGGGCGGGATTGACACTCGTTCCTGTGTAATGGATGCAGACAAGGTGAACCAGAATCAACGAGAGACCGATGGCCAGTCCGGCAAAGTTGCCAGCGCCCTTCTCTGCATCGGTTGTACCCAGCACGACGAGCACAAAGACAAAGGTGAATACCACCTCGGCAATAATACCCTGCCACATTCCAATGCCACTTTGCAGCGTATTTGCTCCCAAACCAGAGTCAGGGGCAAGACCCAACAGGATGGCAGCTCCAATCACAGCGCCGATGCATTGGAAAACGATGTACCAGAAGGCATCCTTGCCGCTCATGCGTCCTGCGAGCAGCACGCCCAGCGTGATGGCGGGGTTGATGTGGCAACCCGAGATGCCGCCAATCGTATAGGCCATCGCCACGACAGCCAAACCAAATGCACAAGCCGTGCCCACAACCGATGCGGTATCCGTACCGCAAGCCAGACTGACTGCCGTTCCGCAGCCCATCAGAACCAATACCATGGTTCCTACCATTTCTGCTAAATACTTTTTCATACTTGTTTTTTGATTAGGGTTAAACAATATATTAGACTTTTTCGACTGCGAAGATAGTGCATGCCGAACGAAAAACAAAATATTTTTTGAATTATTTTTTTCCTATCCGCAGGGACAACTCCCTGACGGCTGTTCAGCAAACAACAGATAAGGCAGCATGAGCAAAAGAGCCTGCATGTTTTGCCGGGTCGCGATGCCTGAAGGCGACGGAATCAAACCAGACAGCAGAAACATCAAACGCTAAAAAAATTCCAGCCTGTGGAAATAAAATTCCAGCCTGTGGAACTTTTTTTCCATTTGATGGAATTTTTGAGGAATTTGATTCTGTCCGGGCTCTTTTTTTCTTCCGGATACTCACATCTGCGTAGAGAAACAGGCTCTACCCGATTGTCTCGCACACTTTTTACTCATTTTTGGGTATTGCCGGGTGTACTGAAAGGCCGTACCTTTGCAGCGGAATTTGAAATAGATAAAGGTAAAAAGAAAAAAGATAAAAAGATGCAAAACTTTCAAAGGACTTTACTTGCTTGCGCCCTGGCGGGAACAGTCGGCCTAAGCGCTCCGGCACAGACGGCAGCTGTCGATAGCGTGATGGGCCATGTGCTGGGCAACCGCCTAAGCGTAGGCGGCTATGGCGAAACAGCCATGACGCGCAACTTCTACAGCGACAACACCAAACGCTACGTCAATGCCGAGGAACATGCCCTCGACCCCAGCCACGGAAAACTGGACATTCCCCATGCCGTCATCTACTTGGGCTACGATTTCGGCCACGGCTGGACGATGGGCACGGAGGTGGAATTTGAGCATGGGGGTTCTGGCGCGGCCTACGAACTGGAGTATGACGAGTTCGGCGAATGGGAACACGAAACCGAGAAGGGCGGCGAAGTGGAACTGGAACAGTTCTGGCTTCAGAAGAGTTTCTCGCGTGCCGCCAATATCAAAGTAGGCCATATCGTAGCGCCCGTTGGCCTCAACAACGCCTACCACGAGCCGCTCAACTTCTTCACCGTCTATCGTCCCGAAGGCGAGAACACCATTCTGCCCAGTACTTGGCACCAGACGGGTATATCCTTCTGGGGGCGCAGCGGTAAGCTACGCTACGAGGCCCAGCTGCTGGCAGGACTGAATGCCGACCAATTCACCAACACAGGCTGGATCAACAAAGGTGCCGCCACGCCTCTGGAATACGAGGTTGCCAATAAGTTCGGCACGGCCGCCCGCCTCGACTACTTTGCCGCCACGGGCCTTCGCTTCGGCCTGAGCGGCTACTATGGCCACTCTATCGGTAACTCTGCCCCTCGCGAAGCCTCCGGCATCACGGCCAGCTACAAGGGCGAGGTATTCGTCGGCTCAATCGACTTCACCTACAAAGGACACAACTGGATAGCCCGTGGGCAGGCTGACTATGGTCATCTGGGCGATGCCGACCAGTTGAACTACGTCTATAACCGCATCAACAAACAATCGCCCTTCCACCACGGCACGCGTATCGTCAGCAGCATGGCCTACGCAGCCGGCATCGAGGCAGGCTACGACATCTTCTCGCAGATAGAGAGAACCCGCGAGGCCGACAAGAGGCTTTACCTCTTCGGACGCTACGAGCAATACAACCCCTATGCCCGAAACACGCTGAACACGGCCTACGACTACACGTTTGTGCGCCGCATGGCTACTGGCATCAACTACTATCCCGTGCCTGAAATCTGCGTCAAGGCCGAGTACTCCCATCGCTTCCTCCGCAGCAAATACAACGACGAGCCCTCTGTCTCCATCGGCGTAGTTTACGAAGGATGGTTCAGATAATATAATAATTAGGAATTAGAAATTAGGAATTAAGAGAAAAATTAAGCTAACCCACTAAATATAAACAAAAATGAAAAAGACTACCAAATTTGCGCTGACGATTGCAGCGCTGAGTATCCTCTCGTTGGGCTTCGTTTCCTGCGAACCCGAAAACGGCCCCGAGAACGAATCGAAGTATGCCGACCGCACCTATGGCAACGAAGCCGTAGCCTCGTGCGAAGCGCTCATTAACCAGCTGAATGCCGCCACGAAAAAGATTGTCGGCAGCCGGCTCACCGATGAACAGGCCTCAACCCTGAAGGCCGCCGTGGAGAACGACGTCCAAAACGTCATCATCCCCACCTACACGCAGCTGGCTGATGCCGCCGTGGCCCTTCAGAAGGCTCTGGGCGACTTGTCGGCCAAAGACATCAAACAAGCTGACATCGATGCCGCCTGCTCGGCCTTCAAGGACGCCCGCGCCTGGTGGGAGAAGAGCGAGGCCTTCCTTGGCGGAGCTGCCAGCGACTTCGACATCGACCCCACCATCGACTCGTGGCCCCTTAACCGCGACCTGCTCCTCAGCTATTTCCAGACGGGGAAGTACAGCGAGGAGGCATTGGAGGATGCCAGCATTCTGGGCTTCCACGCCCTGGAATTCGTCCTCTTCCGCAACGGGAAGAACCGTACCGTAGCCGAGTTCCAGACCAACGACACGTACAAAGGCTTCACCTCCGTTCCCGCCGCTGAGGAACTGAAGTACGCCCAGGCCGTAGCCAAGCAACTGGTCACCCGTTGCTACCAGCTGCAGGTTTCGTGGGAGCTCTCCCCCACGGCCAGCCGTCTGGAAGCCGTCAGGAAAGCCGGGCTGGAATACCTGACGAAGAACGGCAAGTCCTTTGGCTGGAACATGATGAACGCCGGTACCAGCGGCAGCACGTTCGACGACCTTGCCGACGTCATCCAACAACTGCTTAACGACGACGAGGGCAGCTGTGCCGCCATCGCCGATGAGGTCGGCTCGGGAAAAATCGGCAATCCCTTCGTCTCCGGCTACATCTTCTACGTCGAGTCACCCTACAGCTACAACTCCATTACCGATTTCCAGAACAACATCCGCTCCATCGAGAACATCTGGTACGGCAGTACCGACGGCAGCAAGCATCCCGCCAAGAACAGCCTCCACCAATGGTTCAAGGATAACGACTCGGCTACCGGTAGCGCCGTTGAGAAGGCCATCGCCGACGCCATCAACAAAATCGGCGCCATGCCCGCTCCGTTCGTGAAGTACGTCAGCACCATCTGGAACAAATCGTTTGAGGACGACAAAGTCGTTGACCTTGAATAAACCCCTACCTTAAAGAACTGCATCATGAAAAAGCTATTCAGGACCCTAACCGCCTTTTCGGTCATGGCCGCCATGCTCTCCCTCGTCGCTTGTCGCGAGGACGAGCCTGTGAACAACCTGACACCCGCCGACGACGTCTTCGGCACGGCCAACGAAGCCTTCTCTGCTGATGAATGGTATCCCGGCGGCCGCTTGGGCACCACGCTCTCCAAGAGCTACTCGGCACCTGCCCCTGCCGTGGATGAGATTGCTGACGGCCAGCGCCGCTTTAAGCACGGCGAGGACTTCTTTGAGCACCTCTATACCCTCGACACCGAGCCCCGTCGTGGCCTCGGCCCCGCCTGGGTACGTACAAGCTGCATCCATTGCCATCCCTCCTACGGACATGGCAAGCGAATGGATCGCTACCGCGCCAACGACTTCGGCAACGGCTACCTGCTCGTCATCTACCATCCCGACAACAACGCCTACATCAGCGAGGTTACCGGCATGCCCCAAACCGCAGCAATGGCTCCCTTCAAGGCACCTATTGACGAGACCCAGATCAACATTCAATGGAAGAACGTCACCTCCATGCCCAGCGGACTGAAGATGGAGTTCCCCGACGGCGAGAAGTATGCGCTCATCTATCCCGAGGTCACCATCCCTCAGAGCGCCTTCAACACCAACCCCCTGCCCGATAACTACGAGGTTCGTTTGGAGAGCACCATCGGCGTCTATGGCACAGGATTGCTCGACGCCATTACCGACGAGGACATGCGCGAACAACATCGTCAGGAGGCAAAGTTTGTCGAACTGAATCCTGCCCTATGGGATAAGGAAGCGGACGACTTCAAGCCTTCGGCCTACTATAGCGCCCCTTACAACGACCTCGGCACCCATCGTGGTACGCATGGCCCCGTCAAGCGCTTCACCTACGCCATGACGCGTGGTTCCTTGCAGGACGGCGCAGGAGCCAACGCCATCTGGAACATCACCAACGTCAGCCGCTCCGACCGCCATTGGCTCTACACCACCCCCGCTTGGGCAAAGGCGCAGTCTGAAGACCCTGAGGTCATCGACTATATCCGTCAGAACGGCAGCAACCCCACCTCCCTGCTCCATCCCTATTATGCCGACGGCAGCCGCGAGGGCATCGCCGAACGTGTGAACGAATTGCTCAGCATCAGCTCCATCGCCAAGAAGGATGTCTTCGACCGCTACTTCTTCAACGGCGCTCCCTACAACGGCAAGGACGAGATGAGCGACGAGGACTACTACGACTTCATGGTCTGGCATCGTGGCTTGGCCGTGCCTGCCGCCCGCGACCTCGACAAGCCGCAGGTGCAACGTGGCAAGAAGCTTTTCAGCAAAATCGGCTGTGCCAACTGCCATCGTCCTTCGTGGAAGACGGGTAAAGACGACTACTGGGTGGACGCCAGTACCAAGGCCTACGCCAAGTCAGCAGGCATCGACCCCGCCAATGCGCTTCCCCGCTTTGCCGATCAGACCATCTGGCCCTATACCGACATGGTGCAACACCGCCTCTATATGATTAACGACATCCGCACGGGCTGGTGCCGCACCACTCCCCTCTGGGGCCGCGGCCTCTCCCTGCGCCTTACCGGAGCCGAAGACCGTCTGCACGACTGCCGCGCCCGCAACGAAATCGAGGCCATCATGTGGCATGCCTATAGCACGGAGTCCGATGCCTACGAGAGCGCCCTCCAGTTCTATAATCTCCCGAAGGACGACCGCGACGCCATCGTCCTCTTCCTTCGTGCCATCTAACGAAAGGGTGACAGCATAAAGCCGAGGGGCTGCGGAAATTCTGCAGCCCCTCTACTTTTTTTAGATGACGTTATACGGATGCTTATAGCTTAAATGCGACATTAGCGGTAGAGCCGACGGGGAGGCGACGCGTCTGTTTCTTACCCGTAGCGTGATTGGTAACGGTTACCTCCATCTTCGTGCCGCGGCGGACGACCTCCACATCGAAGTCTGCCCCAAAGGCGCGGATGTGACGAAGCGCCATATTGTTCCAGCCCTCGGCCAGACGGGGCGAGAGGGTGAACGAGCGGAGTCCCGTAGGACGCAAGCCGAACATGCCCTCCACCACCGCGCGGCAATAGAGGCCGCTCTCGGCAGAGAGATGGCGCTGCGAACCCTCGGGCCATGCCTCGATGGGATAGGGTACGTGGGTGCCCAGCAGACGGTACTCGGAATAATGGTGCATGAAGGGGTTGGCCGTAGCTACATCGCCCGCGATGTAGATGCCACGCAGGGCGTAGAGCGTGCTACGGTCCCAGAAGGTCTCGCTACCCTCCTGCGTCAGCAGGCCGTCGTCGGTCATCAAGCGGGGCGAGGTGAGGGCGGCAATAGTGCCCTCAGCACGATCCATAAGGCCGACGATAAGGGGCATGCAGACCCACGAGCGGAGCTGGGTGTTGCCCTCGTAGTAGCGGTAGGTGTGGAAGCCTGCCATGTCGGCGCCGAAGTAGCTCTCGATGGCCTTGGCCAGCGCATCAGCCTGACGGGAATAGGCGGCGGCACGGCTGCTGCCCAAGCCGAGCTCGCGGCTGAGCAAGGCGGCACTACGCAGGGCATCGTAATAGAGGGTGGAGGTGCAGAGGTTAGCCTCGCCGGCAGGGAAACGTCCCTCCAGCTCGTCGCAATCGGAGAGGACGACACCAGCCTCGTTCAGGTGACGGCGGCAGTACTCCAGGCACCACTCGATGAGCGGCCAGAGCTGCTGGGCTTCGTCGCGGCTGCCACGCGCCATCACATAGCGCGAAGCGCCATGGGCAATCATCGCGGCATCGCCACGGTCGCCCGCGCCGTTCCAGATGTCCTTGCCCTCGGCAATAATGGAACTGGGGATGGGGCGATACTCGTCGTTCATGAAACGGGCGAAGTGGAGGTAGGCGTTGAGTGCCGAGGCATTACCTACAGCATAGCCCGTAAAGGGGAAGAAGGGGTTGACGTACTCCGCCTGATCGTTAGCCCAGATAGCGGCATAGTACGACTCGCCGCCTGGGGCGTGCATGTAGCCACCTGAGGTCTTGAAAATGCTCTCCGAAGCGCGTATCTTGGCAAAGCGGAACTCGCGGTCGATAACGTCGTCGGGCGTATCGAGGACAAGATTCATGTCCATCTCCCTGACGAATGCCTCGCGGGCTGTGAACTCGGCAGCAAGGTCGGGCACCAGCGCCCTTTCCCCTTCTCGATAAGCTTGGAAGACAGCTCCGAAGTCAATCGTTTCGCCCGGCTGGACGACGAAAGTGCCGCAGCCCGTAAGCTCGGCGCGGATGATGTACGCCCCCGTCACGCCCCGTTCAGGCCGTGTGGTGAACACTTGCGAACACTCAGGGATATAGACGGTCTGCGCGTTCCCCGATATGTTGCGGTAGGTGTAGAGCTCGCCCATCAGCGGCTTGTCCGTCGAAGGGAAGATGCGGCGCGTCAGTTCGAGGGCCGGCGCGCGATAGTTGCCGCGGGCTGCGCCGATGTTGGGCCGTCCGACGGAGAAGGTGCTGCGGACGCCGACGTAGCCGTCAATCCACACCTCGCCCACCTGCTCGTCGCCGATGGAAAGGCCGTTCACGCTAAGCAGCGAAGGGATGTCAGTACCCACACGATGCATCAGGCTGGCGTGGGTGTTGTTGGGGATGGTGCGCAGCATGGGGAACACCAGCGAGCGCTCCGCCGTGAAGCGACGACGCTCGTCCACGCCCCAGCGAAGGACGACGGCCATCTGCTCGCCGCTCATCTCGATGTGGTCGCTATAGGGAAGCATCTCCGCCGAGGGGGTTAGGACGATGGCTCCCGTGCTGTCGGAAAGCGTCCAGCAGACATCAGCAGCAAACATACCACCCCAGCATAGGTTCATTGCCAGGATGACGAACAAAAAAGCTTTCTTTTTCATTCTTTCTTAACTCCTTTGGAAGTCATTAGGGTCGGAAACTTGTTGACCTGTTGGCCCGTTGACCCGTTGACTTGTTGACCCGTTGACCTTAATAATTCTCTGCCAGCACTTGGAAGTAGCTCTGCGGATGATCGCAGACGGGGCACACCTCGGGAGCCTCCTTGCCCACGACGATATGCCCGCAATTCGAACATTGCCAGATGACGTCGCCCTCCTTCGAGAAGACCACCTTGTCCTCGATGTTCTTCAGCAGGCGGCGATAGCGCTCCTCGTGGTGTTTTTCGATGGCGCCCACCATTTCAAACTTCTTGGCAATCTCTTCAAATCCCTCCTCGCGGGCTTCGCGAGCCATGCGAGCGTACATGTCCGTCCACTCGAAGTTCTCGCCAGCTGCGGCATCGGCCAGATTGGTGGGTGTGTCGCTCACGGCTCCGCCGTTCAGGTACTTGTACCAGATCTTGGCGTGCTCCTTCTCGTTGGCAGCCGTCTCCTCAAAGAGGGCCGCAATCTGGACAAAGCCGTCCTTCTTCGCCTTCGAGGCAAAATAGGTGTACTTGTTGCGGGCCATTGATTCGCCGGCAAACGCTTCCTGCAAGTTTTTCTCTGTCTTGGTTCCTTTCAGATTTTTCATGATGATTATTTGTTTGAAGTGAATAAATAGTGTACAAAACTCGGCGCAAAGGTAGTGATAATTCTTAACTATGCAAATATTTTTGTTATTTCGCACGTCTCGCCGCCTCTTTATACGGGGCTCTCCTTGTTTTTAGACAGGCTGCGCCTCGGAAAACGCAAAATAAATTTTGCTTTTCACTCGGCTTGCACTATCTTTGCACGCTCAAACGAAAGATAAACAGAAATGAAAAGCAATCGGTTATTACACGTTATCCTCATATCCTTTATCATGGTTTCGTCGGCGTGGGCTGACGGAGAGCTAATCAAGGGCACCCCCATCGGTTCGAAGTATAGCTACGACCCCGTGTCAGGTCGTCAGACCACCACCTCCTACACCTATGCCAACGCCTTCGACGGCAAGGTCGAAACATTCTTCTCGGCCTGGGACCAGAGCATGGCCTGGGCGGGCCTCGACCTGGGTACCCCCCACATCATCACCCGTATCGGCTACCGCCCGCAGACGGGCACTTCAGGCCCGGGCAAGATGCTGCTGGGCGTCTTCGAGGGCGCCAACAGCGAGGATTTCATGGATGCCGTGCCTCTCTTCCTCATCGATGAGTCGCCTGCGCCGAATACCATGGCGTATGCCGACGTCAACGTCAGCCGCGGATTCCGCTACGTCCGCTACGTGGGCCCTGCCAACGCGCGTTGTAGCGTCTCTGAGCTGGAATTCTACGGCACGGAGGGCGAGGGCGACGACAGCCAGTTCTATCAGGTAACAAACATCCCCACCCTAAGCGTTCATGTGCAGGACAACATCCTGCCCAAGAACAGAGGCGAGGATTTCGAGTCGCGTTCATTGCTCATCTATGACGATGGCAAGCTATTGCAGGATTACCCCATTCTGTTCCGCGTGCGTGGCAATTACTCGGCTTCGCCCGAAAACAAAGCCTACCGTATAAAGTTCAACGACGGCAAGAGCCACCACATGATGAAGGACGGCATTAACGAGTCGCCCGTCAAGGCCAAGAAGTGGGTACTCATCAACAGCCTCCGCGACAAGACGTTGATACGCAATCCCGTGGCGTGGGAGGTATCGCGCAGGGCGGGCCTCAAATGGACGCCCTGGTATCAGGTGGTGGATCTGCTGGTGAACGGCGAATACCGCGGCACCTACACGATGGCCGACCACGTGTCGGTTCACAAGGGGCGTATCGACATTACCGAAATGACGGCTGACGACATTACGGAAGAGACCATTACGGGCGGCTACTACGTCGAAGTCGACAACAACGCCTCGCGTGAGCCCTATTGGTTTACTTCCGCTCACGGCAACCCCATTACCGTCCACGACCCCGACGACGACGTCATCCAGCCGGCACAGTTCAGCTATATCAAGAATGCCTGGAACGACATGGAGAACCACGTCTATACCGACGGCTCCTCGAGCGAGGAAGATGGCTTTGGCCGCTTTCTGGACCTGGAGTCCTTCCTCCGCTACTTCCTTGCCAGCGAGTATAACGGCAATACCGATATGCTCTGCCAGGTGTTCTTCTACAAGGAGCGCGGCGACGACCATTTCTATACCGGCCCCGTGTGGGACCACGAGCTGGCGCTCGACGATGACATCACCACCTTCCCTGCCAACGAACGCCCCGAGTGGACGTACCCCGTCCGTTGCACGGGCAATTTCTCCTATTTCGTCCACTTGGTGATGTCCGACAATAATGTGATGACGCGTCTGCAGGCCATGTGGGCCGAGCTCCGCGATGCGGGTCGCTTCGTCCCTGACGAGCTGGCAGCATGCGTCGACTCCCTGCGCCGACAGGTCAGCGCCTCGGCAAGGCTGAACTTCATCCGCTGGCCCTACCTGAACCAGTACATCAGCCTTACGCCCGCCATCCGCGGCACTTGGGACGCCGAAGTGGACGTGGTGCGCGACTATGTGTACGGACGCGTAGCCTGGATGGACCGTAAGCTGGGCTACGGGCAACTGAGTACCGACGACGAAGGCATCTACCAGATCAATACGCCCCTCGACGTGCTGACGTTTGCCAACCAGGTCAACAACGGCCAGCTTAGCGACACGTGCCATGTGCAGCTTAATGCCGACCTTGACATGAAGCTCTTCGCCGCCCGCTTCAAGCCCATCGGCTCCATCTCCAAGCCCTTCTGCGGCACCTTCGACGGACAGAGCCACCGCATCAGCAACCTCTG
Organism: Bacteroidales bacterium UBA1189; assembly: GCA_002309805.1. GTDB lineage: Bacteria > Bacteroidota > Bacteroidia > Bacteroidales > Bacteroidaceae > UBA1189. Next base: position 26,979 of record DBYJ01000053.1, read on the forward strand.
CATCGAGGGCGAACGCAACATCGGCTTCTTCGGCGTGCTGGGCGATGGTGCCTCCATCACAGGCCTCCACATCGATGCCTCGTGCTCGTTCAGCGGCAAGGAATACGTCGGCGCTATTGCCGGACGTGCCCAGCGGGGCGAAGCCTCCATTCGTGCCTGCCTGAACGAAGCCTCCGTCAGCGCCCAGACACAGGCTGGCGGCATGATGGGCGGCGCCATCCGCGCCACGCTCACCATCAGCACCTCGGCCAACCTCGGCACGATTACCGCCGACTCGCTGGCTGGCGCCCTCGTCGGTCCTGCCTCCGGCAAGCCCCTGGTCATCGAGGACTGCTGGAACACCGCCCTTGTCAACGGCGCCGTTGAGGGTAGCGAGCTTGCCTCAGCCTCAGAACTCACCCTCACCAACTGCTACGACCTCCACTACACGGGCCTCCACATCTACCCCTTCACCGAGGCACAGATGGCCAGCGGCGAGCTCTGCTACACCATGAATCGCGGCAGCCTCACAGCCCCCTGGCGGCAGAACATCGACAACGGACGCCCGCGCGACCCGTATCCATACGCCACAGGACGCCACGGCTTCGTCTTCCGGCGCGACGACGGCACCTTCACCAACTCCAACCCCAACCGCAAGGGCTACCGCTACTACAAGCTCGACATCTCCGAGATAACGGGCAGCAACATCATACAGCTCTCTGAGTTCGACCTGCTCGACGATCAGGGCGAGGAAGTCGACGGCATCACCATCTATCGCGGCATCGAGAGCTCCATCAGCCACGAGAACTGGCCCAACATGGCCGACGACAACACCCACACCAAGTTCTGCTCGCACTTCAACGGCCGTTCGTGGTTCCTCTTCGATGCCGGCCAGGAGGTCATCGTCAGCGGCTACCGCCTCTGGACCGCCAACGACACCCAGAGCTACAGCGAGCGCAACCCCATCTCGTGGACCCTCTCCATCAGCGAGACCTACACCACCGACCCCGACGACGACTGCTGGCAGATTGTCGATGAGCGCGAGCGCGACCGTACCCTCCAGGCCGCCAACTACACCCCCTACGACTTCGACATCATCGACCTCGGCATCAAGGACACCTCTGTCAGCACCTTCGCCGACGCCAATACCGTCGTCTTCGACCTTGCCGGACGTCCCGTCCTCACGCTCCCCGCAGACCAGATTCCTGCCGATGCCCGTCCTGAGACCCTCGGCCGCACCCTCGGCACCCTCCTCCCCTCGGGCATCTACCTCATCCACGGCCACAAAGTCGTCGTACGCTAAGGAAAAACTACTACTTTTCACACGAATTATCATGACTCCTCATGGTAATTCGTGTCTTTTTCCTCCCCCCTCTCGGCGTTAAACGCTGGCAAAATAACATCAAACTCTGGCAGCACGACATCAAACGTCATCCTTTTTTCTCTTTTTAAAACACGAATGCCCACGAATTATCCACGAATTTATTTATGACATATTTATGGTTATTCATGGTCATTCGTGTTTCAAAAAAACTCCCTCCCCCATTCGGCGTGCGAAGCTCCATGCCGCAACGCCATTCGTCAAATTCGTTCCATTCGCCGTTCTTAAAAGACCTTTTTGTCGGCGAATTTTCCGAATGAAACGAATTTCTTTCATAGTTTTATCTGACATCAGAATGACAAAATCAAAGAATACCGTTTTTTCATCGCAGTGAAAAGAATCTTTCATTGCAGTGAAAAGAATTAATCATTGCAATGAAAACAATCTTTCATTGCGATGAAAACATTTAACCATTGCGATGAAAATTTTCCATCCTTTGATTCTGCACAGACAACGAGCCTTTTACGCATGGCAGAAAAAGCCTTTCTTCAGATGGGAAAATGGCCTTCCGTTCAGCCGGCGCAAAATCTCCCCGCTGCCTTCGCAGGCAACGGGGAGATGGTGATGCATCGTGTCGAAAAAGTAAGCTTATCGGAAGCCGCTTAGCGGTTTTTCCTCGGCCGTGGGCGAAGAGGTTACTTCACCAGTACCTTCTTTCCGTTGCGGATGAGGATGCCCTTCTGCGTTCCATCCACGGGACGGCCCTGCAGGTCGTAGAAGCGTTCGGCTGATTCGGCATCCAGCGTGGCAGACGTGACGCCTGTCTCGGTATAACGTACCGCCTCGCCTACGGGCTCTTCCTCTATCACCTTGAAGTTCTTCCAATACTCGGCCTTCTCGTACAAGTCCTTCGTGCCCTGGGGAACATGCAGGGTGCAGTTGTAGTTGAATGTATTTTCATCGATTGGAAAGGGCTTTATCGCATGGCAGTAGATATGGGCTGAATTTGGCATATCCTTGAAGGCCCTATCGCCAATCCTGCTTATGCCTCCAGGCAGCGTGATGGATTGCAACCCTGTGCATTCCAAGAAGGCCTCAACCCCTATGTACGTGATGGCCTCGGGGAAATCGATGGATGTTAATCTCTGACATCTACGGAAAGCATCCATATCTATTTTTTTGAGTTTCTTAGGCAGCTTCATCTCCATCAGGTTCGAACAAGCCTGGAAAGCAGATGCTCCAATGCGCGTAACATTATCGGGAATATCAATATAGGGTAAAGAGGTACAAAGGGCGAATGCCCACTCCTCAATGCTTGTTAGGCTGCCTGGAAGTGTGACGGCAGAAAGGTTCGTACACTCTTTAAACATACCATACGCTAACGTCTCTATACCTTCCGGAATGACCATATAAGACAGTCTGTCGCACTCAGCGAATGCACTACCTTCTATACGGGTAACGCTTTCGGGAATATTGACATGGTCGAGGTTCCTGCATGCCATGAAAGCACCGCCATCGATATAGGTAATCGTATTCGGGAGAGAAATCGACTGCATATAATAACAGCCCTTGAAAGAGCGCTGGCCGATACCTACGACCGTATACGTCTCGCCCTCGTAGGTCAGTTCTTGGGGAATGACCACATGAATCGGATAGTCACGCTCAAAAAGATTATAAAGCATTCGGTAAGTGATGGAGCTGTGTACATCATCAGGCCATACGGTGTTCGCATACCCCTCGTGCAGCCGGTAATACGTGCTGTCAATAGATACATACAGGCCTTTGGGCTTATGCGACAGGAATTCGAATTCGACTCTCCACCAGCATTCATTCCAGTTTTCGCACTTCTCGGCGAAGCTCGTGGAGTCGGCGTCCAGCTTCAGGCCTGCCCAGAAAAGGTTCAGCGTATAAACCCCGTCTTGTATATCGTAAGCGTTCAGATCGATGGAGAGCGAAGGCCACCAGGTTTCCTTTTGGTAAACGGTATCATTCGATTCTCCCGTGATGACAACCTTTATGGAATCCCTGTGTATCCCAAGCCGGGCAAGGCGTGTGGAATAGGTGGGACTTACATGGCCCAGATAAATGGCATCACCACTACATAAATTTACCTTCAGGCTGTCGAGGTGCTCGCCGTCATCGTTGAACAAATCGAGATACGTCTTTCCGTCCCACTCGTACCACCAATCACCAATGGTGGCAGGAGCCTGTTTGCTGGCTTCGATGGTGAAATTGCCCTTCCAGCAAAGGCCCTGACTGAACACGCGCAGGACATAATC
>DBYJ01000046.1 GCA_002309805.1 Bacteroidales bacterium UBA1189
ATGCAGCGTGCAATTGTAGTTGAAGGCACGGGTAGCAATCCTGAAAGGCTTCTGAGCCTTGCAGTAGATATGGGCCGTGTTGGGGAGGTCGGTGAAGGCCAGTTCGGCGATGGAGGTCATACCCTCGGGAATGGTGACGGATGTCAGACTCGAACAGCCCGCAAAAGCCTCCGTTCCAATACTTCTGACGCGCTCGGGGATGACGATGGATGTCAACGATTCGCAGCCTCTGAAGGTCAATGGCATAATTGAACCCAGTTTCGCGGGCAGATGTATTTCCATCAGGCTTTTACAGCAGAAGAAAACATCTTCCCCAATGTATGAAACGTTGTCGGGAATATAGAGATAGGGTAGGGAGATGCAGCCGGCAAAAGCCCTGTCCTCGATTCTTGCAAGGGTGCTTGGAAGTGTGATGGTAGAAAGTTGCATACAGTCATTAAATGTCGAACCTTTTATCACGGTTATCCCCTCGGGAAGGACTATTTCGGACAGCCTTTCACAACCCGAGAATACGCCGTCTCCTAAAGAAGTGACACTGGAGGGGATGTTGATGCGTCGGAGATTCGGGCAGTCCTTGAAAGCGGCATCGTCAATGTGGGTAATCGTATTCGGGAGCTTTACCGACAACAGGTAATAGCAATACCAGAAGGAGCGCCTTTCAATAGCGACAACCTCGTACGCCTTTCCCTCGTAGATGAGTTCTTCAGGAATGACGAGATGATCCGGATAGTCCCTATAAGTAGGCTTACACCAATCCCAACCCCTCCTGAGCGTGCCGGGTTTGTCTAAATAGGCAGGGTCTATGGTAGCGGCGTATCGATCATATAGCCGGTAATACGCGCTGTCAACGAACACGTACTCACCGTCGGGCCAATGCGATTTGAACGTGAAGTCGCCCCTCCACCAGCAGTCGCGCCACTGAACGTTCAACTTGTAATCCCCATTGGTAAATCCGAGATAATTCAGCTGGAGTTCGGGATCATCACATTTTCTATAACCCCTCATGAAAACGGTATCATTAGTTTCCGCTCGCGTGACAACAACCGTTGTGGTATCGAGTTTAGCAATTGTAAGTGTTGAATCTTGCCTCATGAGATTGGCAAGGTAGCGATAATACTGTGGATTTACATGGCCGATATAGATGATATCGCTAACCGACAAGAAGCATTGAAGGCTGTCGTTACGCAGGCCATCATCGTTCACCAATTCAATGTCCATTCGCCCATTCCAGTTATACCACCAAGCACCAATGGAGGCAGGAGCCTGTTTGCTGGCTTCGATGGTGAAATTGCCCTTCCAGCAAAGGCCCTGACTGAACACGCGCAGGACATAATCTCCTTGGGTTATGCCGTTTTCTGACAGGGGGATGATGGCCTCCTGCGTGGAGGCATACTCCTTACTGAAAAGGCAGTTGCCGGCCTGCCCGCAGACGGTTATGGTCAGGGGCGCGGCAACGGAAAGAAGCACCTGTACTTCGTCATCGTCCAAATAGGCCATAGGAGAGGGAACGGGCGTACGGGCGCCACCTCCTCCAATGGGAATCTCGGTACTCAGCGGGATATTCGTACGGGAATAGCCCAACATACAAACGAACGCGCAAAGCGTCAACAGGAAAATGCTTTTTGTTTTCATAGCTGTATCGTTTTTTTGGTTTTTCCGCCACAAAGATATACGAAAAATTTTCAGGTTGTATCAAAAAAAGCGGGACAAAAATGGGCCAAAAGCGGGACATTTTTCATGGAGGCGGACAAAAGGCGGGACAAAAGCGGGACATTTTTTGTCCCGCCCCCTCCTAAAGGGCTGAAAAACATCAGTCTTCCCCCGCATCGTGCGAAGAGAAGAAAAGTGAGAGAATTTCTGGCGGAATTTTGGCTTCGAGGCGATGACGTTTCTTGCGGACGCTGTCTTTTTCGATGGAAAACAGTTCGGCGATACGCGAAAGCGGCAGGTGCAGGTAGCTGAGGATGCAGAGCAGCCAGTCGGCTTCGGAGAATTTGGGGGCATCGGGGTAGGTCTCCATCCGCAGGAACTGGATGACATCGATGAAGCTTTTGCCGATGTCGTCGGCGATGGTTTTCGTCATTTTGGCCGTCAGATGCGTCTCCTTCTTCTGCAACAACTGCAGGATGTGCTCCGAGGGCGTCTGCCTGAAGATGGAGAGGCACCCGCTCAAGGTATTGGCATACTCGGAAAGGCGGAGGGCCTTCTCCTCGTCGTTGAGCTCGGCCCATTGCACCCAGCTGGTACGCGCCAGGGCCAGCTCGCTACGGCGCAGGGTCTCGTGGACCTTCAGCGACTGGGCCTTGCGGCGGTTCCTGCGGGCAACCACGAGAAGGATGGCCGCCAGCGCCAGCACAGCGGCGGAGGCGATGCCATAGACGTAGTGGAGGCGGAGGTCGTAGCGGTAGGCGGCCTCGCGCTTCTCCGTATCGAAGGCGAAGGAGACGGCGGAGATGTCGTACTTGTTCTGACGATGATAGATGGAGTCAAGCAGCAGGTCGTAGTTGTCGATGCACGCCTTGGCCTCATCGGCCCCATGAAGCAGCATGATGACGTCGCCCAGATGGTGGTAGGTGGTGGCCATGGAGTAGAGCTCGTCCTTGCACTCGAGGGCTTTCCTGTAGTAGAAGTAGGCGGAGTCCAGATGATTCTCAGCCACAAAGATGTCGCCCATGAGGCAGAAGCCAGCGGCAAACAGGCTGTCATCCTCCACGTCATTCCGGCAAGCCCGCAGGTAGGCAAGGGCCTGCGGATGGTCGTCGCGGGAGTAGAAGGCTATCTTGGCCTTGTGCAGGAGCGTGCCCTTGCGGCAATAGGGCGGCACGGTATCTGACTGGAGCAGGACGTCGAACAGGCTGTCGGCGGCGGCATAGTCCAACTGCTGAAGACGGGTGAAGCCCAGATAGTAGTGGGCAAAGGCAAGGGAGACGGGGGCGTCGATGGCCTCAGAAGCATCGCGGAAGCGGATGAAGGTGTCGGCCGCCTTCTCATACATTCGCCTTCGCAGGTAATGGCGCCCGAGGTTCTGCAACGTCAGGGGGTAGTAGCGCGAGGTGGTATCGGGGAAGCAGTCGCAGGCTTTCAGGTAGGCGCTGATGGCCTTAGGGTCGTCCTGCAGGTCGGTATAGACGCAGCCCAGGGTGTACCACGCCATGGCGGCATGGTAGTTTTTGTGGCGCGGCACGCCGTAGTAGTCCGTGGCGATGCGGGCGAGGGAGTCGCTGGTGAGGGGGATGTTGCACTTATAGTCGGCCTGCGTCCGCAGCCAAGCGTAAAGGGCAGCCTCCCCCCTCCCCTCCTGAAGGAGGGGTGACTTAAAGTCCTCTCCTTTAGGAGAGGATTTAGGTGAGGCTATGCTGTCCAATAGGGTGCGGGCGGCGGGGGGATTGGACTCCAGAAGGGCTTCGGCACGGGTTAACGCAGGGCGAAGAGCCGCATCTCTCTGGCACGAGAAGACCGATATTGCCCAAAGAATCAGGACAAGCAACAACGGGGAAAGGGGACAAACGCTTCGTTTCATAGCGACGACTGATTTACTGCGCAAAATTACAAAACATTAAGCAGTTTTGCAAGCGAAACGGAGCCTTTTTTCATGGGTATTTCGTAAAAAATGAGGGGTAAAAAGCAGTTCAGGCGCGCAAGGGTGCACGCCTGAACTGTCTGTTATAGGGCTATAACGAATTACTCGGCTTTTGCCTCCTCGGCGGGTGCCTCGGCAGCAGGAGCTTCGGCTGCAGGAGCGGCCTCGGCCTTCGGAGCAGACTTGCGGCTGCGGCGGGTGCGAGTGGCCTTCTTCTGGGCCTTGGCCATGTTCTCATCAAAGTCAACGAGTTCGATGAAGCAGATGGGAGCAGCATCGTCCTGACGATGACCGAGCTTGATGATGCGGGTGTAGCCACCGGGACGGTCGCCGACCTTCGTGATGACCTCGTTGAAGAGCTCGCTCACAGCGTGCTTGTCCTTCAGATAGCTGAAGACCACGCGGCGGTTGTTGGTGGTGTCGTTCTTGGCCTTGGTGATGAGCGGCTCGACGTACTTCCTGAGAGCCTTTGCCTTGGGGACGGTCGTAGTGATTCTCTTGTGCTTGAACAAGGAGCAGGCCATGTTGGCCATCATGGACTTGCGATGGGAAGCCGTACGACTCAGGTGATTGAGTTTCTTATTATGTCTCATTGGATTTCTTAATCTTTATCAAGTTTATACTTTGAAATGTCTGTTCCAAACGAAAGGTTCAGGCTGTCGAGCAGGTCTTCAAGCTCGGTGAGCGACTTCTTTCCGAAGTTGCGGAACTTCAGAAGGTCGGTCTTGTTGAACTGGACCAGGTCGCCCAGGGTGTCGACCTCGGCTGACTTCAGACAGTTGAGGGCGCGGACGGAGAGGTTCAGGTCGGTGAGCTTCGTCTTGAGCAGCTGGCGCATGTGAAGCACCTCCTCGTCGAACTCCTCGTTGGTGTCGAACGAGGTGTCCTCAATCGTGATCTTCTCGTCGGAGAAGAGCATGAAGTGGTAGATGAGGATCTTGGCGGCTTCCTTCAACGCTTCCTTCGGGTGAATGGAACCATCGGTAGTAATCTCGAGCACGAGCTTGTCGTAGTCGGTCTTCTGCTCGACGCGGAAGGGCTCGACGGCGTACTTGACGTTACGTATCGGTGTGTAGATGGAATCGATGGGAATTGTATTGACTTCGGTGCAATAGATGCGGTTTTCGTCAGAAACGACATAGCCGCGGCCCTTGTTGATGCTGATCTCAATCTGCATCTTTGCCTTCGGGTCAAGACGGCAAATAACCAACTCGGGATTTAACACTTCAAATCCGCTAAGGCTCTTGCCTATATCTCCAGCACGGAACTCGGCTGTATTCTCGACGGTGATGCTGACCTTCTCCGTCTCCATTTCCTCAACAAGCTGACGGAAACGTACCTGCTTGAGGTTGAGGATGATGTTGGTGACATCTTCCTTGACGCCCGGAACGGTGGCAAATTCGTGCTCAACACCTTCGATGCGTATGGTGTTGATGGCGAAGCCTTCGAGCGACGAGAGGAGGATGCGGCGAAGAGCGTTACCGATGGTAATGCCAAAGCCCGGCTCGAGGGGACGAAATTCGAACTTGCCGAACTTCGAGTCCGCCTCCAACATGACTACTTTGTCTGGTTTTTGAAATGCTAATATCGCCATTGGGGGTTAATTCTTTGAGTACAATTCGACAATCAGTTGTTCCTTGATGTTCTCGGGGATATCCTCACGGGCGGGAATGCTCATGAACTTGCCGGCCTTCTGGGCTTCGTCCCACTCTAACCAAGGATACTTGGCGTGGTTGAAACCGGCGAGGCTGGCCTCGATGACCTCGAGTGACTTGGAACGTTCGCGAACAGCTACGATGTCGCCTACCTTCACGGCGTAGGAAGGGATGTTGACCACATGACCGTTGACGGTAATGTGACGGTGGCTGACGAGCTGACGGGCTGCGGCACGCGTGGGGGCGATACCGAGGCGATAGACAACGTTGTCGAGACGGCCTTCAAGAAGCTGGAGAAGGATTACACCAGTAACACCATTCTTGCGCTCGGCTTTGTTGAAGAGATTACGGAACTGACGCTCGAGAACACCATAGGTGTACTTGGCCTTCTGCTTCTCAGCAAGCATGATGCCGTACTCAGACGTCTTGCGACGCTTGTTGTTGCCATGCTGACCAGGGGCATAGTTCTTCTTCGAGAGGACCTTGTCCGGTCCGAAGATGGGTTCGCCGAACTTACGGGCGATTTTGGATTTGGGGCCTGTATATCTTGCCATTTTCTACTGCTTTTAAGGTTAAACTCTTCTTCTCTTGGGAGGACGGCAGCCGTTGTGGGGCAGCGGGGTGACGTCGATAATCTCAACAACCTCAATGCCGGCTCCATGAGTGGCGCGGATAGCGGACTCGCGTCCGTTGCCGGGACCCTTCACATAGGCCTTCACCTTACGCAGACCGAGGTCATAGGCAACCTTGGCGCAATCCTCGGCAGCCATCTGGGCAGCGTAGGGGGTGTTTTTCTTCGAACCGCGGAAACCCATCTTACCGGCTGAAGACCAGGAGATAATCTGACCTTCCTCGTTGGCAAGGGCCACGATGATGTTATTGAAGGAGGAATGGACATGGAGTTGGCCCATTGCGCCGACCTTCACATTTCTTTTCTTTGTTACGACTGATTTTTTTGCCATATCTTACTGTGTTTTTAAGTGCATGTGAACATTACTTCGTAGCCTTCTTCTTGTTGGCAACCGTTTTCTTGCGGCCCTTGCGGGTGCGGGCATTGTTCTTCGTGCTCTGGCCACGTACGGGCAGGCCGATACGATGGCGGACACCACGATAGCAACCAATGTCCATCAGTCGCTTGATGTTCAGCTGGACTTCGGTACGAAGGTCACCTTCGACCTTGTACTCGGCACCGATGACCTCACGCACGCGGGCGGCCATGTCGTCTGTCCAGTCCTTAACCTTAATGTCTTTATCCACGCCGGCTTTCTCAAGGATCTTAGCGGCGCTGCTACGACCGATACCATAGATATAGGTCAATGCAATTTCTCCTCGCTTGTTCTGAGGAATGTCTACTCCGACAATTCTTATAGCCATATACTTGTTTTGATTGTTTTTACGGGTTTACATTGCGTTTATCCCTGGCGCTGTTTCTCCTTGGGATTTTTCTTGTTGATAACGTACAGAGTTCCGTGACGGCGGACAATCTTGCAGTCTGCGGAACGTTTCTTAAGGGATGCTCTTACTTTCATTGTTATATCTGTTTTTTTATTTGTATCTGAAACTGATTCTTCCTTTGGTCAGGTCGTACGGGGACATTTCCACCTTCACTTTGTCACCAGGGAGGATTTTGATGTAATGCATGCGCATCTTGCCGGAGATGGTGGCGGTAATCTGATGGCCGTTCTCCAACTCGACGCGGAAGTTGGCATTGGATAATGCCTCGACGACGGTTCCGTCTTGTTCTATTGCTGACTGTTTGGACATATCACTTCTGTTTGTTTCTTAAAACTTCTTCTACGAAATCGAATGACGAGAGGATGTCTGCCTTGGTGAGACCGACGGCCACGGTATGCTCGAAATGAGCAGCGGGCTTGCGGTCGATGGTGCTGACACCCCAGCTGTCGTTTTCCCAGACGATATCACGGCGGCCCATGGTGATCATGGGCTCGATGGCGATGACCATACCCTTCTTCAGCTTGGCACCGTTGCCACGCCGACCGTAGTTGGGGACGGCAGGATCCTCGTGCATCTCGCGACCGACGCCATGACCGGTGAACTCGCGCACAACGCCGTAGCCATGACGCTCGCAATGCTGCTGAACAGCATTACCGACGTCGCCGACACGCTTTCCCACCACGGCCTGGGCGATGCCGAGATAGAGGGCTTCCTTCGTGACACGAAGCAGCTCGCTGACTTCCTTGGAGACCTCGCCCACACAGAAGGTGTAGGCAGAGTCGCCGCAGAAACCGTTCAGGTAGGTGCCGCAATCCACGCTGACGATGTCGCCCTCCTTGAGGGGCTCGTCGTTGGGAATGCCGTGAACGATCATCTCGTTCACCGACGTACACAACGACCCCGGGAAAGCCGGAAGGCCCGGCTCGAAGTTCGGGAAGCCCTTGAAGGTGGGAACGGCACCATGGTCGCGGATGAATTCCTCGGCAACCGTATCAAGCTGGCGGGTAGTGACGCCAGGCTCAATCAGCTTGGCGACTTCTGCCAGCGTGCGGCCTACGAGGAGGTTCGCCTGACGCAGGAGCTCGATTTCTTCGTCTGTCTTAAGAAATATCATTCTGCTTAGGTCTTAATACGCTGCACCTGAACGACCTTTGATACGGCCGCTCTTAAGCAAACCATCATAGTGACGCATGAGCAGGTGACTCTCAATCTGCTGGAGGGTGTCGAGAACAACACCTACCATAATGAGCAGAGACGTGCCACCGAAGAACTGAGCAAATTCACGCGAAACGCCGAACAGACGGGCGAAGGGAGGCAGAATAGCAATAACAACGAGGAACAGAGCTCCGGGCCATGTAATGCGGGACATGACCGTGTCGATGTAGTCGGCTGTTGCCTTGCCGGGCTTGACGCCGGGGATGAATCCGTTATTCCGCTTCATGTCCTCAGCCATCTGAGTAGGATTGACCGTGATGGCGGTATAGAACAAGGTGAACAGAATAATCAGGATGGCGAAAATCAAGTTGTAAAGCCAGCTGTCTGTGTCAATCATCAGACGGACAAACTTGCCGGCCGTCTCCACCTTGTCCATACGGATGAACGAAAGGGGGATGAACATGATGGCCTGTGCAAAGATGATAGGCATCACGTTAGCAGCATTCACCTTGAGGGGAATGTACTGACGGGCACCACCGAACTGCTTTCCACCGGAAATCTGCTTGGCATACTGGACGGGGATCTTACGGACACCCTGAGTGAGCATAATGGCTGCCATGAACACGAAGAACAGGGCAATAATCTCAAACAGGAACATGACCATACCACCACCGTGAGCTGATGCCATGCGGGACGTGAACTCCTGCGTAACGGCTGTCGGGAAGCGGGCAATAATACCGATAAGAATGATGAAGGAGATACCGTTGCCGATGCCCTTATCGGTAATGCGCTCACCCAGCCAGAGGATGAACATACTACCAGCGGCAAGGATGATGGTGGAGGTGATGAAGAACGCCATAGGCGAGATGCCGGGATTGATAGCACCCGGAGCCTGGAAACGGAGGTTCGTCAGATAGGCAGGAGCCTGAATGATCAGCACGATGATGGTCAGATAACGGGTTATCTGATTGATCTTGCGACGACCACTCTCACCTTCACGCTGCATCTTCTGGAAAGAAGGCACCACCATGGTAAGCAGCTGGACAACAATGGATGCCGAAATGTACGGCATGATACCCAATGCAAAGATGGAAGCATTGGAGAATGCACCACCCGAGAACATATCGAGCAACGAGAGAAGGCCTCCACCCGTCTGCTCGTGCAGTCTGGCCAAGGCGGTGGAATCGATACCCGGCAGGATAACGTTCGTACCGAAACGGTAGATAGCCACGAAACCAACGGTGATGAGGAGCTTCGTCCTCAGGTCCTCAATCTTGAATACGTTCGTAAAGAACTTACGCTTCCAGAGGTAGAACAGGAAGATAAGTACCAGTACGATTACGAATGCTATGATATTCATACGCGATTAAAGTTTTATAGCGCTACCGCCCTTGGCCTCGATGGCAGCCTGAGCACTCTTGGAGAATGCATGAGCTTCCACATCGACCTTGGAGGTCAGTTCGCCGTTACCCAAAATCTTGACAAGCTGGCGAGAGGAGACGAAACCGGCGGCAATGAGGTCGGCAACCGTCACCTTCTCAAGCTGCTTGGCATCAGCCACAGCCTGAACGACGTTCAGATTGATAGCTTTGTATTCAACGCGGTTGATATTCTTGAAGCCGAACTTCGGAACGCGGCGCTGCAGAGGCATCTGACCACCTTCGAAACCGATCTTCTTAGCATAACCAGAACGCTGCTTTGCACCCTTATGACCACGAGTTGAAGTACCACCCAGACCTGATCCGGCACCACGGCCCACTCTCTTGCGTGTCTTGGTTGATCCCTCTGCGGGTTTCAAACTATTTAATTTCATAATCAAACCTTTTAATAATTTATTATTCAACAACAACTACCAGATGCTTCACTTTGTTGATCATGCCCATAATGGAAGGCGTTGCCTCATGCTCAACAACTTTGTTCATCTTGGTCAGACCAAGTGCATCAAGGGTACGTTTCTGGTCTTTCGGAGCACCGATACGGCTCTTTATCTGTTTTACTTTAATAGTTGCCATAGTTAATCTCCTTATCCATTAAATACACGACTCATGCTGACACCTCTGTCATGGGCGACCATCTTGGCATCGCGGAGTTCCTCGAGGGCCTTGATGGTGGCCTTCACCAGGTTGTGGG
>DBYJ01000014.1:0-50115 GCA_002309805.1 Bacteroidales bacterium UBA1189
GGAGAAACTAACAAACTAACAAAATAACAATTTATATTTTCGTTTTTCATCTTTCCTTCTGCTGGGGGGGGGGTGATTATAATTTATTATATATATAAATAAATATATATTATTATATATATATAATATATATTTAACCTTCTCCCGAAGGGTGGGCTGTATTGAGATAGAAAATAGAAAATATAAATTGTTATTTTGTTAGTTTCCTCTCAATGCGTTGTTAGTCAGATGATTTATTTTGTTAATATTATAACTCGCTGTCGGTGAAAGTGTTAGAAATGGATGTGCGGTCAGACGTACTCGTCATGCCGGAATAGGGGGATGTTGCCTTGTCGTCACTGACTGTTAAAATGGGGAGCGCGACAGCGCACTGGGCTGGGAAATTAGCCCAGTGGGCTGGCGCCGTAGCGCAGGGTGATAATTTTTTATTCCACGGCGTTATTTGGGCGGTCACGTGGCAGCCATCCTGCACTTCCTCGGCACAATGCCGGACAGGGAGGATTGGGCGGAATTGGTGCAGGAGGCACCTCTCGCTGCCATCGTCCCTCAAGCTGCATGAGATGTTGTATCTTTGCACAAGAAATAAAAAACCATGCTTCGCACAATGTAAGATTAAATATGAAAAACAATTTGTTCTTCATGCTTATTTTCACATTTTTCATTCACGCGCAGTTTGCACAATCACAGCTGGTGCTGCTCGCGCAGGAGGTCGTTGACGGTCTTGACGGGGTTGAACGTGGAGAGGGGCACCTCGACAAAGAGCGTCAGCCAGTTGCTCATGGCGCCGTTCCAGAGGCCGGGGAGCTCGAGGGCACGCAGCTCGCGCCCGTCCTTCGACTTGGAGGAGATGAAGCCGGTGGACTTGTCGACGTAGCGCGGCAGGTCGAAGGGCTCGCCCTGATAGTCGCTGATGCCGCAGACGAGGTCCACGGGGTTGAAGTGGGTGCCCCGGCTGAACATCTCGGCGCTACGGGGGTTGGTCATGTCAATCTGCGAGCTCTCGAGTATCTGCAGCGAGACGGAGCCGTCGGCATTGTAGGCGAGGAAGGGTCCTCCGCCGGGCTCGCCGACGTTCTGCACCATGCCGCAGACGCGGATGGGGCGGTTGAGCTTGTCGCGCAGGTAGGCCACGAGGGCCGCGCGGCTGTCGGAGCCCACACCGTCGGGGCGGAACCACGGGCTAGTGCAGAAGAAGCGCTCCTCGAGGAACGTCAGCATCGCTGCCAGCTGGGCATCGGTGTACGCCCCGCTGTCGAGCAGACGAATGTAGTCGAACACCTGCAGCTGGAGGCTGACGAGGATGCCGGCAAGCACCTGCTTGTACTCGACGGTATCGTCCTTGAAGCGGTCGGGGACGACGTTGTCGATGTTCTTGATGAAGACGACGTCGGAGCGCAGGTCGCCCAGGTTCTCTATCAGCGCGCCGTGTCCGCCGGGACGGAAGACGAGGTTGCCGGCAGCGTCGTGGAAGGGGGTGCCGTCGGGGTTGGCAGCAATGGTGTCGGTGGAGGATTTCTGCTCGGAGAAGGTGATGTCGTAGGTGACGTTGAACTTCTGCTCGTACTTCTGCACGACGTCAGCAGCCTTCTCCTCGAACAGACGGCGGTGCTCGGGCGAGACGGTGAAGTGGATGTGGACGCGGTTGTCGGCATCGGACGCATAGAGGGCGCCCTCCACCAGATGTTCCTCAAGCGGGGTGCGGGGCGTGCCTTCGAGGCTGCTGTGGAACTCCAGCAGCCCCTTGGGCAGCTTGCCGTAGTTCATGCCATCGGCTCCCAGCAGGGCCTCCACCACTGCCTTGTAGCGACGCTCGGCCAGTAGGTCGGCGACGCCCTTGCCGTAGAGGCTGACGCAGCAGGCGTCGAGCGTGCCATAGAAGGCGAAGCAGGTGATATGGTGGAAGAAAATCTGCTCGAAGTCGGTCTGCGGCTCGTCGTAGGGGGCATCGAGGAAGGCATAGAGGTTCTTGAACATGCGGCTGGCAGCGCCCGAGGCGGGCACGAACTTCACCACGCGGTGCCCGGCGTCAAGATAGTCCTTCCAGGCACGGATGGAGGTGTCACGGAGGGTTTCGTCGGTTTTGACGATGCCCTTGCCGACGGCAGCGGCGCCCTCGAGCTTCAGGAAGGGAAAGCCGTGTTCGATACTGGCGAGCTGCTCCTCGGCCTGAGCGACTGAGGTGCCCCGCTTGGCAAGATAGAGAAGGTCTGATTCGGTAAACATAGGTGTATGGGGTTTTTTTAGTGCGTTCAGTCGTGCTTGATGTACCAGTTCGAGGGGTTTGAGAGGCGGTCGTAGAGTGCGTTGTCGGCAGGTTGGAGCGTGCCGCTACGGTGGGCCACCTTATCGGCAAGGTAGGTGGGGTCGTTCCGACGAAGGGCTATGCGCATGAGGGTGTAGAAGCGCTGCCCCTCGAAGGCGCTCTCGAGCGCCTGCTCCTCGACGATGCGGTCCTCGACATACTCCATGAGCCGCTCGCGCGTCCAGACGCGGACATCGAGCGTATCGCCCGACATATCCGGGAAATCATAGACGCTGTTGCGGAAGACCTCTCCCCCACCCCTTGCATGGATGCCGCGATAGCGCTCGGTGCCCACGGACGTCTGCGTGAACTCGAAGAGGAGGGAGTCGCCTCGCGTGGTCACCTCGCCCCCGCGCTTCAGGATGGCAAAGGCATCTTCGTAGTTGCCCATGGCGTTGAGCGCCTCGGCCAGACGGAGCCAGACGGTGCCGGCACGATAGACATAGACGTGGCCTGAGGTGAACTTGGCGTTCGTCTGGATGTCCTCGTCATCAATCTTCCAATCGTCGGACGACGGCTGCCTGTCGGCCGGAACGAAGCGCGTGGGATAGGTAGCAAAGTAGCGCATGTCGCCGCAGCTGAGGTGCTTGAGCGTCCGCTCGTTGACGGAATAGGCATAGTCCTGGGCGCCGACAAGCTCCTCGTAGTAGGGCGAGGGGGCAATCTGATAGCGGTTGTCGTTCTCGTCTGTGGAGCTGAAGACGTTGTCGAGCTGGCTCTTCACGCCCTCAAGCCGTGTCTGGGCCATAGGGATGAGGGTGATGATCTCCTCGACGCCCGGCAACTGGAAGGCGTTTATCCAGTTGGACGTGTAGGCTGTCACCTCGTCGCTGGTGTTGATGCCGCTGACGCGCGAGGCTACCAGGCCCGTCGTCAGTTTCCTGTCGGACAGGAAGTCGGCATAGTAGAATGCAGCGTGGCTATAGTCCTGCTGCCAGAGGTAGAGGTCGGCAAGCACCAGCTTGACGGGGAAGAAGAACTTGCGGGAGTCGACACCGCTGATGGAGCCGTAGGAGGGCTGCTCTATCTCGGTTAAGGGCAGCAAATCGGCAATGAAATAGTCGCAGATGCGGGCGAGGTCGTACTTCGGATACTCCTTGTCGGCATCGGTGAACTTGAGGATAGGCTGGGTGTAGAACGGCACCTCGCCATAGATGAGCGCCAGCTGCATATAGGTCCACGCCCGGATGGCCTTCACGACGGCATACTCCTTGAGAATGACCTTCATTCCCGCGACGCGGACGGTGGTGTCGGCCTTGGCGAGGTAGTAGTTGCAGTTGTTGATGACGGCGTAGAAATCGCGGTAGTCGACATAGGCATTGGCTGCCGTGACGTCATTGGCCACAATCTCGCGAAGGTCGCTGGCGGTGTAGGCGTTGTCGCAAACGAGGTCGGCACGAAGCTCGCCCATCAGCACGGTACGGTCGGCAATGGACTGCACTTTACTGAGGATGCCGATGACGGAATAGACCGTGTCGGCAGCCGAGTCGAGGGTATGGTTGTCCTCCGTCGAATAATACGACGACTGCGTCTCGAAAAGGCCGGAGCAGGAGGCAAAAAATATGAAAATTAGAAAATTAGGAATGAGGAATGAGGAATATAATTTCTTCCTGCGACCTTTTTCCTTTTTATAATCAGCACCTTTCATAATTTCTAATTCCTAATTTATAATTCTTTCATTTTTTAGAGGTTCAGTTTCAATCCGATGAGGAGGCTGCGGCCCTGGGCAAGGAGGCCTGCATCGATGCCCTGACTGAGGACACTGTTCGAGACGGACGACTCGGGGTCGGCGCCCAGATAATTCGTCAGCGTGAAGAGGTTGTTCCCCGTCACCCACACCGTGAGCCCCTGCATCCAGATGGAACTGACGGGCAGACGGTAGGAGAGCGTCACCCTGCGGAGGCGCAGGTAAGAGCCGTCCTCGATCCAGCGGTCGGAGAAGCGGGCATTGCCCATAGGGTCGCCGAAGGTGGCGCGGGGGATGTCGGTCTGCTGGCCTTCGCAGGTCCAGCGCCGGTTCAATGCCGTCGTCTGATTGAAGAAGTTGCTGCCGCTCTCCAGCTGGCGGCGCAGGTAGTTGTAGATGTCGTTGCCCCACGAATAGCCCAGCTGGGCATCGAGGGTCAGACGCCGGTAGCCCACGGTGGTGAAGAGGTTGCCGTAGAGGTCGGGATTGGGATTGCCGATGACCACCTTGTCACGGTCGTCGATGGCAGGGTCGTTGTCCTGATTGACGAAGATGACGTCGCCTGCGCCGAAGTAGCTGCGGCTGCCGGTGGAGAGCACGTTGTAGAGCCCTGCGGCCTCGGCTTCGGCAGTAGTGGCATAGACGCCAGCCGTGCGGTAGCCATAGAAGACGCCAGCCGGACGTCCTACGGCTGTCAGCACCTCGCCGCCATAAAGCTGCGTGGTGAAATCACCATCGGGAAGCGAGGTAATGCGGTTGCGGTAAGTGGCTGCCGACAGCCCTGCCTCCCACGACCAATCGCGGGTTCCCAGCAATTTGACGTTCAGACGAATGTCGGCTCCTATATTCTCCAGTGCGCCCTCGTTGCTCCAGTAGTAATCCTCGCCCGACAACTCGGGCAGGCTCTTCAGCGTAAGCAGATTCGAGGTATAACTCTTGAAGACGTTCAGCGACAGGCCAAGACGATTGTTCCAGGCCATCATGTCCACACCGGCGCTCAGCCGGCGTGTGGTCTCCCATTGCAGCGTGTTGTTTCCGATAGCATTGAGGCTCAGTCCAATGGCATTACCGAGATACTTGCCCGAGGCAAACGTGGTGCGTGATGCCACAGTGGGGATGTCGTCGTTGCCGCTTTCGTCGTAACCCATACGCAGCTTCAGCTGGTTCACCGCCTTCAGCGGGGCCATGAAGGGCTCGTTCGATAGCATCCACGCTCCCTGCAGCGAGGGGAATACGCCCCATTTTACGTCTCCCAGTCGCACTCCCTCACGGGCATCGCGTCCGAAGTGCGACGAGGTTTCCATAGCAAGTGCTCCCTGGACGAACCAGGTGTAACGCCAGTTGTAGTCGGCCTGCGTGTAGAGTGCCATCGAGCGCCAGCGGTCGTCGATGCCGCCCACGTCCTTGTAGCTCAGCGAGGCTGCCAGGTCGGGTGTCTTGTCGTTGCCCGTATTGTGCCCCTCCTGCCGCGAAGCCGTGTAGCTGTCAACCGTATAGCGCAATCCAGCCGTCACCTCCCATCCATGTGAGCCGCTGGTGGTAGCCCATAGCAACTTTGTGTCGCTGAACAGACTCTCCTGCTTGGCGGTGAGCGATGCTGCACGGTTGCTGCTCGCCCCCACTCCATCGATGTAGAACACGGGAACACCCGTCATGGGCACGAACGAACGCTCCGTCACTCCCGTCAAGCCGTAGCTGAACAGCGTCTGTGCCGTCAGTCCCTTGCCGAGATCAAGGCGTGGGCTGATGGTGATGTTAAAGTAGCTTGTCTCCTGACGATTTTTGTTCCTCCCCTCGCCGTAGGTGTTAATGGCCACGGGGTTAGCCCACGAGCTGTTGAGCGCCAGCCCCTCAGCGAAGTCATCGGCACTTTCCACGAACGTCGTCAACTGCCCATGCTCGTCATAGCGGTAAGGATGCAGGAAGGGGCTTTTGATGAGTCCAAGGAAGCCTGGAGCCAATACAGTACTTGCCGTGAAGTCCTCAGGTACGCCGTCATCACGCAGGTTGCGGGTGTTCTGATTATAAGCCACGTCGAAGCGCGTCCGCAGACGATCCGTCAGCCGGATATCCGTATTGAACCTCAATCCCAAACGACTGAAATCGTTACATTTCAGCGTACTCTGTGCATCCACATAGCCCAACGAAAGGTAGTAGTCCGCCACCTCATCGCCACCCTGCACGCTGATGTTGTACTGCTGCGTCAGTGCCTCACGGTAGAGGTAGTCGTTCCACCGTGTATCATTGTGATACTTTTTATAGAAATAGTAGGTAGGATCATCCTTCAGGAACTTGAATGTCGTCTGTCGCGTACCCGTTCCCCCGATAAGCTCAGAGGCATAGAGGCGAAAAGCACTCGCATCCATCATCGCCGGACCCGAGGGAGCCATCTCCACACCCGCCATACCGTTCACCTCAATGCGCGTAGCCATACTGGTGCTACGACGTGTTTCTATGACGATGACTCCACCCGAACCTCTGACACCGTATAGTGCCGTGCCATTCTTAAGCACCGTCACACGCTCGATATCAGCCACGTTAATATTAGCCAACAAGTTATTGTAGAAACCATCGTGCAACGTTTCCCTTCCTTGCTGCTGGTCGAGGTAAACGCCATCCACTATAACCAAAGGCATTGCACCTGCATGAAGGGAGCCGAGGCCATTCACCAACATCATCACGCCGTTCCCCTTCATACCACTCCGGGTAACAGCGTGCACCTCTGCCCCCAGTCGTGCAGCTATCTCGTCATCGACGCTGACCGCGCCACTTGTTCCAAAATCGGCAGTCGTCTGCAAATGGGTAACAGCAATGTCCTCCGCATAATCTGCGGCAAATCGCTCGGGCCACAACCTGACTTGGCCCGATGCACGAACGGCTTGCTGCACGGTGTTATAGCCAGGTGCCGTCACATCCAGCAGAGCCACTTTCTCTGGAATGTTCAGCTCGAACGTACCCGTCTCGTCCGTCATGGCAGCGATGGTGGCATCTCCATGAGCCGTCACACGTGCACCCGCTACAGCGCTGCCCGACAATGCATCTACCACTTTCCCGCTGATGATGCGTGCATCCTGCGCCGCAGCCGTCCATGGGGAACTAAGACACGACACTAAAACTACGACCTTTAATATAGTTTTTTTCATCATTCCGTCTTCAAACTTCAATCTTCTATTATCAATCTTCATTTCTCAAGGGTTCCAGCAGCACACAGTCTATCAGCATCGTTCGCGAATACTCGCTGCGTTCCTTGCTGAGCACCTGGCTCTGGATTTTCAGTTTTGTCGTCACCGTCTCCTCCTCGAAGTTGCATGCCTCAAACCGATAGCCTGCAAACAAGGTCACCGTATCCACACGCTCAGGGTCGGCGAGGAGGATGTCCGTCTTTTCCGTCAACGCTTTTCCGTTCGCATCCACGGTAGTCAGGGTAGCCACAATTTTATTGGGCAGGCCCCATGTGGATTTATCTGTGTTCAGCGTTTGCGGCAGGAACACCGCTTTTATGTCATAGGCTGCCGACAGGACATCAGGCACCGAAAACGTTACTGTCGGATTCGCCGATGTTGACGACGGAGCCATCTCGATGTAACTGGCGTCCGATACTTTTGTATACCATTCACTCGATGCACTCAGGTTACGTTTGTATAGCTCGCACAGCGTATATTCCCTGCCGCGTGTGTTCTCCGCCTCCACTTGAATGGGCCGTTGCCACGATTCCCAAGGTTGGTAACGCAAGGAGTCTACAGGGAACACGCGTCCATTGCTACATTCCCGTCCCTCTTCAAAAGTCCCGTATTCAGGCAACAATGTATGCAGAGGGTGACGGAACACGCCTCCCGTAGTAGAAACCAACGAATCCTCAGGTGACACTTGCCGACTACGACTAAACACAAGGTCGTTTACCAATGCCATCTGCGTGTAGAGCCGTTGAAGCGAATCACGGTCATTGTTCTTAACAGAATAGGAATAGAAGCTACTGACGCGATTAAATGCTTTTCGCCAAGCGCGATTTGTGGGCAGCACCATCCAATACGTACTGTCTTCGTTGTTCAGCTGACCAATCCGATAGAACATCTCGTTCGTGTTAACGACTACGGAATCAACGTACGTTATCTCTCCATCAACCACAGCCCCGGCCACACTCGTTTCCTCGTCAAGCATCATTTTATTAAACGAATAGAGGTAGTCACGCACCTGACTATACACGGTGTCCTTATCCATATATTCCCACACATTGCAGAAAAACGGAATTTGTCCGCTGACCACATGCAGAATGCCATTCTTGGCATGAATGTTCTGCTCCGTCAACCTGCGTCCCGACCAACTGAAGCCATCGCCGTCAGCCGCAAATTCACCCGTCTTCCCGTTCAGCAGCCTCACGGTCAGAGGTTCCTTCAACAAGTTGTTCGCCGAATAGGCAAAACGTGCCACGTGGTTTTCGACAATCTCAACCTTCAAGGCTTCGTCCGTCAACCCCGTGCCATCAATGGTCCCCTGGGGAGCAAACACCGTAAACATCTGATCACCGTTAAGCACTTGGTCGTAGCCTGTCCTTTCCAGCACGCTGCGGAAACCCGCCAACTCCTGCCGTGTTGAAATCTCCTCCCATAGTGTCTTCTCAGTAGTCAGGCTTTTCCCTTTCTCATCGTAATGGTTTTCCCATACATCCGTGCAAGACGGGAAGGTGATGAGAGGCAAAAGAAGGGTAATAAGAAGAGTTACTCTATTCTTCATTTTCATTATTTTTCAATCTTTAATGTCTGTCCTCACGCTGAATGGGGTTGTCATATACGCTCTTGGGGCAGAGCTCGATGTAGTCAAGCATAAACTCCAGCGAGTTTTGCGTTACTGAACGAAAGCGGATGTAATGCGGTACATCAGGCGTCAGATACTGCGTCGCCACAATCTTCCTTAACAAGTTCTGCTGGCTCCGGGCAAGCGTGCGAGCCGAGGTGAAGCACTGGCTGTCGGGGCCTTTCAAATAGCCACGATTGTGCATAGCCTTGTCGTTCTTGTTATCTTCTTCCTCGTCGCCGGTATCGGCAATCCAGCCGATTTTCGGGCTTGAAGGCGTTCCATAAGTGTTTACCGTCAAGTCAATAGGGATACCCTGCGGGATATCATCAACATAGATCTGTGTGATACCGCGCTGCGCCATAGGTACATAGCCGTAGCGGATTTCGTATGTCCCCTCGGGTACGGGTGGCAGCTTCAGGGCGAAGTCGTAGAGACCGAATCCAATAATTTCGTCGCCATACCAGCACCAATAATCGGGTTGAGGATATTGGTAGATAACGATGGACTCCTGATAGAACTTCATATTCTCCGAGTACCCTTCGGGAATCCAATAGCACAATTTCTCGTCGTTGCGATAGATGCCATTAGTGGAGAGCTCGGGCATCAAAGAAGCCGCATCAAAACGCATACGGACATTCAGTACCTTATCCCGCACATCGGTATCGAACACCAAGGGGCGGTCAATGTAATAATAGACGCCGTTATTACCGTCGAAGCCGCTTGCATCGTGGACAAGGACGCCCTCGATGGTAAACTGTTTATCCCAACGGCGATTGATGCGCAGACCTTTATAGCGTGTACCCTGCCCTTTCTCCACACGGATAATCGTTCCCGGGCACATGGTCTCATAATAATCCACCGACTCATATTGCGGCATGATGCTGGTGGTAGTAGTCATCTTGCTGGCGTAGATGGTACGAGCCAGTAGATGATAGGCAACGAAGCGGTTGAGCGGATTGCGGCGATGGGTATAGTCATCGTCGTACTTCCCCCGTTCATCAGGGAAAGAGGCTCCATAGATGTCACGAGCATAGGCTATCAGCTCGTCAAGCGTGGTAATCCCGACAGCACGGAAGGCATCGTCGGTTTCCACAAATGCCGTGTAGCCAAAACGGCGGTGCTTGGGCTTGGGGCACTTCTCCCCCTGACGAGTATAATCGTAGATAGCCTCGTCATAGACGTATTTCTCATCCATATACTTCTGGAGCGAATCGTCCAGATGGGTCAGTTTGAGGGCAGCGCTGAACAGCGTACACTTTTCATCGGCATCGATAAGGTCTGGGAGTTGCTCTGTAGAGGGAAGGAGCACACGGTCTACCACTTGCACGACACCATTCTCTACCTCCTGATCCTTCAGAATGATTCGGGAGTCGCGGTTGACATAGTAGTCGCTGGTGATAGAGTCGATATAGACTTGGATGAAGCGGGCATTCATATTGGCGGTGCCCACCACACCATTGTCAAGGTCTGTCGTCAGATAAGCTACCTTAATAACATGACCAAAAGCTATAGTATCGCAGTCAGCATCGGTAAGCTGATTGATGTCCACATATCCCTTCTCACGCAGATAGATGTCAAAGGCTTCATTCGTCGGAGCAAAACAAGTGTATTCGCCGTAGGCTGCCAACAATTGTTTTACACCAGCACGCTGAAGGACATAGGTAAACGAGCTGAACGTCTCCGAACGATTGTCGAGATAATCCGCAATCATCTCACCTGTGAAGGTATAGAAGTTCTCCTCCTTAAGTTCCTCCACACAGGAAGAGAATAAAATCAATGAAAAATTGAAAATGAAAAATGAAAAATAAAACGTTCTTCTTTTCATAATTCCTAATTCCTTATTTTCTAATTTCTTTTTATCGTTTCGCCCATGTCGTAGCCGGGATTCTGGTGGAGCGCAAGGTTAACCTTAAGTTCATCCTCGTTGATGGGAAAGTAGAGCATATCGGGCTTTATCCATTTGCTTTTAACAGCATCGGGATAGGTGTATTTGCGTTTTGCAAGATCGAGCATAGGGCCATTGGTGCCATCACGGCGAGCCTTACGGACCAGATCGAACCAACGCTTGCCCTCGAACATCAGTTCACGCTGACGTTCCTCAAGTACGAGGCTCTCCATCTTGGCATGACTGTTGAAGGCATCGAAGGTGAGCGTGTCGCGGGCAACCTGGCCGATGTTGGCGCGGTTGTAGACAGAGGTGACAAGATGGAAGGCACGTCGCATATCCTGTTCATCGCCGTCATTGCATTGGACAAGAGCCTCGGCCTCCATCAGCATCACATCCGTCAGGCGATAGAATATCCAAGGGGTGAGCTCGAGCGTGATGTAGGTAACGCGGTCCTGATTATCGACGTTACTGACCACATATTTCTGAATAGGATAGAAACTGGTGGATTTGGCGTTGAAATTCTCCACAGCCCGCAAGTCGTTCTTGGTGAAGAGCTGGTTGCCTGTGGTGGCACCATCGCAGATGAACGAGGCTGCCGAGACGGCTCCGATAGGTGACGTAGCACGGCCAAAATAACCGGGAATAATGGTGTTGGACTGTTGGGAGTCGCGGAACTGGAGTTCCAGTATGCTCTCGAACGAATTGCCTTGTCCGAAAATACGGTTGTAAGCTTCATGCATCTCGGCGGTGGCATTCTCCTTTTGGTTGCCGATGAGGGGATAATCACCATCATAGCGGAGGCGGAGGCGTTCGGCTTCGTCTACCTTGGAGGCAATAACTTTCTCACAATAGGTAATGCAATCGTCATACTGCTGCATCCAAAGATAGACATCTGCAAGAATAGCCTGTACAGCTGTCTGGGTGATGCGACCGTGATTGTACTCCTCCTTACTGAAACGTTTGACGGCATAGCGTTCGGCCTCTTGCAAGTCGGCAACAATCTGGCGAAGCACATCGTCGGGCGATGCTGCCGCCTGCTGATAGCTGGTGTTATCGTCGATGGTGGGAGTAAGCACGAGGGGGATGTCGCGGAAGGTGCGGACGAGGTAGAAATAGCAGAGCGAGCGAATGGCAAGCGCCTCAGAGCGCAGGGCGAGCCATTCGGACTCGTTGAAATCGGGGTCACGGTCAAGAACATCTGGGGCATAATGCAACAGGGTGTTACAGAGATTGATGACGTCGTAATAGGGGCTCCAGCGGGTGACGCTATGGGTGGGCTGAAGGTTGCCCTCAAGGATTTCTATTTCCTCGTTGCTGGTGCCAAGACCACGTACGATGTTGTCTGAGCGGAACTCGCCCCACACGAAAGCGAGCTTCACGAAGTCATCTGAAGCCATGCGGCTGTAGCAAGAGCTGAGCATAGCATTTACGTCGTCCTCGCTCGTCCAGTAGTTCTCCAGCACGATCTCATTCAGCGGAAGGATGTTCAGGAAATCTGAACAAGAAGAGAGCAAAATGATAATTAAAAAGTTAGGAATTAGGAATGAGGAAAACTTTTTCTTCCTGCAACCCTTTTCCTTTTTATAATCAGCACCTTTCATAATTTCTAATTCCTAATTTATAATTCTTTCATTTTTCAGAACGTCACGCTGAGACTGCCGGTGAAGTAGCGGGCACGAGGTGTCTGCGAATAATCGCTGCTGAGGCCGTAGCTGCCGTAACCCACTTCGGGATCAACGCCACTATAGCGCGTCCAATTGAGGAGGTTGTTTCCCGAAATGGAGACATAGGCGCTCTGGGCACCGATACGTTTCATCCAAGTAGGTGGGAAGGAGTAGCTGATCTGCGCGTAGTTGAGACGACAGAAGGAGCCGTCCTCTACGAAGCGGTCGCTACCCAGGAAGTTGTAACCGGCGTAATGAAGGGCACGGGGGATTGTGGTAACATCACCTTCCGTACGCCAACGCCAGTTGACGGCATAGCTCTGGTTGTTGTTGCTGTACATATTCTCAGCATTCATGCGGGCCATGTTGAGGATTTTGCTGCCATAGCGGTAGTTGAACTGTACGTTAGCCGACCAGCGGCGGTAGTATAAGCGGAAGCCGAAACCACCCGTCACCTTAGGGTTACAATTGCCAAGATAGACGATGTCGAGCTCGTTGATGTTACCATCGTGGTTGACGTCCTCGTAGATGGCATCACCACCCTTGAACTCATACTTGATGTCATCGTAGTCGAACATCATGGGGATGGGCTTGCCTTCCTCATCGACGATGACATTTCCATCCTTATCGCGAGCCACAGGGGCGCTTTCCTGCTCACCGGCGATATAGTCGCTATACTGATAGACGCCTTTGTAACGGAAGCCGTAGATGGAGCCGAAGGCATTGGCGACTTGCACACGGGTCAGATACGAGCCGTTGGCGAAGTTAAAGTCGCTGTTGAGACCCATCAGCGTTGTTTCGTCCATGCGGACTATCTGGTTGACGTTGTTGCCGAGGGTGAGGTTGAAGCCTGCCTTGAATTCTCCCACCTTGAACACCTGATTGCCGTTGACGTTCAGTTCCCAACCTTGATTGCGCATGGAGCCGACGTTCTTCCAAGCGAGGGAGGAGAAGCCTGTGGAGGTGGGGATGCGGACATCGCGCATCAGCAGGTTGTCGGTGAGCTGGTCGTAGACGTTGATATCCATCGTGATGAGGTCGTCCCAGAGCCCGATGTCAGTACCGATGTTCCAAGTGGTCTTGGTCTCCCAGCGGAGGTCGGTAAGGCGGACGTTGTTGGGACGGACAGCGGGCATGTCCATATACTGCGTGTCGCGGCCATAGCGGCTGAAGTGGAGGTATTGCGCACCAGGCTGCTGGCCTACCTGTCCCCAACCGGGACGAATGGAGAGCATAGAGAGCCAGGGACGGGACCATTGCATCCACGACTCATCGCTGATGTTCCAACGGCCCGAGATAGCGGGGAAGAAGCCCCAGCGGTTGTCGGCACCGAACTTTGTGCTGCCGTCGAGACGTGCGGTGATATCAAGCGCGTACTTTGACTTGTAGCTGTAGTGGCCGGAATAGGTAAAGTAGATGCTGCGCCATTGGCTGAGGTTCGTCCACATGTTGCCCAGCTGCCCTTGGGCTGTAGCGGAGGGGATATTGTTGGGCAAGCCGTAGGTAGTAGTACCCGTGTCGCCGCCGCTACCATCCGTTAGTTCCATACGGACCATCGTGGTGAAGAAATGGTCGTCATTCGTGAATTTCGGCGTAAAGGTGAGCGTGTGGCGGGTAGTGAAAGAGCGATTGCGGCCCGACGACTGAGTGGTGGTGTTGACAGACGAGTCGTACCATTGGGCCGTAGAGAGCTCGCGGGGGTAGTACATGTCGGTATAGTCGTTGAAGGTACTGAGCAGGACGCGTCCGGCATAGCGCAGTTGGTGGCCGCTCTCATCGGGATTCAGCAGGTCGTACTGCAGCTCAAATTGGGCGTTGAGCGTGTAGGTGCGGTATTTGTTTGTGGCCAAACGCGCCACAGCGACGGGGTTGGGCAGCGCACGCTGGTCGTTCAGCTCGGAGGACATGCTCTGCAGGGCATAGTAGTAGCGGTCGGTAGGAGTGCCGTCAGACGTCTCGGCATAGATGGCGAGGTTGGGCATCTTCTTGTAGGCGATGCCGAGCATGCCAATGTCCTTGTTATTCTCGCGATAGGGGTAGTTTTTGTCGTTATCGACGTAGGTAAGGGAGAAGTCAGAGGAAATTTTGATGCGGTCGCTGACGTAGTAGTCGAGGTTGACGCGGGTACTGAGGCGGTCGAGGCGCTGGCCGATGATGGAGCCGCTCTCGTTGTCCCAACTGCCGCTGACGCGGAACGTGGCCTTTTCGCCGCCACCAGTAAGGGAGAGGCTGTGGCTATTCTTCACGCCCAACTGCTGCACGGCGCTGATCCAGTCGGTATTATTGTTGAACTGCTGATACTCGCTGAATGAGGGGTCGTAGTTGAGCTCGATGATGTTGCTGGTGTGGTCACTCTGCTCGGGATTGAAGTAGGCCTCCTTGAGAAGCATGGTGTAGTCGTCGCCATTCAGCATGCGGATGCCTTGAGGCTGATGGGTGAGATTGAGACGATAACTATAGGTGACACGCGTCCTGCCCTGACTGCCGCGCTTGGTCTTGATCTGGATGACGCCGTTGGCACCCTGCGAACCCCAGACAGCTGTGGCTGCAGCATCCTTCAGCACGCTGATACTCTCGATGTCGTCGGGGTTGACGGCAAGCAACTCGGCGAACTTCTCCTCGTCGGCGTTGGCATAGTCGAAATTATCGTTGCCGGTAGTCTCGAAGACGTTTCCGTCCACCACGATGAGGGGCTCGCTGTTGCCGTTGATGGAGCTGACGCCACGCAGACGCATCGTGGTGCCGCTACCGAGATTGCCGCTGTTGAACACAATATCGAGTCCAGCGATACGTCCCTGCATGGCCTCGTCGACGGAGGTGATGCCCAATCCCTCGAACTCGGACATATCGAGGCTCTGGGCTGCGATGGACATCTCCCTCGCCGGAATCTCCAATCCGCCCGCGCTCTCTTTCTTGACAGCCTGAATGACGACTTCCTCAATGAGGTTGTCTTCCTTCAAGGTGACATTGAACACGCGGCGGTCGCCGATGGGTAGCGTCTGGGTGGCATAGCCGACGTAGGATATCTGCAGGCGGTCTCTTGTATCCTTCACCTGCATGGAGAACTGACCGTTGATGTCCGTCGTTGTTGCCTCGATGATGCGGTTTTCCTCGTTAATCTCCACCACGTTCACCATCATCAGCACATCCTCGGCATCGCTGACTGTTCCGCTCACTATCACCCCCTGCGCCACAGCAGAAAGGCGGAAAGCAAGACAAAAGAGCAGGACTAAAAGCCTCCCCCAACCCCTCCTAAAAGAGGGGAGAGAGGTCATGGACTGGGGGCCAGCTTTTTCGTTATCTCGGGTTCCCTTCCCTTTAGGGTTTCTGTCCCCCGATAACGGGGAAACCGAAGGGGGTGTAAAGACTATTGAGGGTTGGGGGTAGGCTTTCATTTTCATCATTTCTTATAGTGCAATGTGCCATCTATCTGGTGGACAACGGCAAAGGACGAAGTCTCTATCTGGGTGGAGGTGCGGATGTCCTTCGTATTGAACAGGTAGTCGCGCGTCATGATATTATAGAGGTTGGGGTCGGAGGTCACCACATGGCGCACGTTACCCATAGCATC
Organism: Bacteroidales bacterium UBA1189; assembly: GCA_002309805.1. Classification (GTDB taxonomy): domain Bacteria; phylum Bacteroidota; class Bacteroidia; order Bacteroidales; family Bacteroidaceae; genus UBA1189. The sequence goes on from DBYJ01000014.1 coordinate 15,907, forward strand.
GGTGATGGTGATGCTCTGGTTGTCGCAACGTACGCCCAGGCGGTAGAACGCCAGCGTCTCGATGTTCATGGTCGACGTCTCGAACGAGCCGCTCTTCGCCCCACCCCCGATATAGACGGAGTTATCCTGGATGTGATACTGCACAAAGGCGGAAATGATATTTGCCAGCGAGTCCTCGATATCCTCTATCACCACCTCCTCAGGCAGCAGCCCCCGCTCGTCGAGGTCGCGGAGCGAGTCCACCAGTTCCTCAATGGATGTCCACGTGGGCAGTCCGTCGGCTATGGCCTGACGCACCGAAGCGTTATCGGGCACATAGACCGTGTAATGGTAGGTGTTGAAAGGTTTGACGGCGTAGTCGATGGTGGCGTAGTCCTCGTCCTTGTAGAAGACGGCTGAACTGCCCTCCATCAGGCGGAAGAACTCGTAGAACGGGCCAGGCTCCTCGTCCGTCCCCGCCCGCTCACGAATGGCGCTATAGACCGAGTTCATCGAGGGCTGCAGGCAGACGTCGGTGACGTAGGTCTTGCCGTTGCCCTCGCGGGTATAGTCATAGACGTCGGCCTCGCGCACTACCGCGGGATTGTCGCTATCCATCTGATAGCCGCCGTAGAGACGGAAGGCCTGCGCCGCGTCGTCGTAGCGGGCCACTACGGTACCGTTGCCCTTCGTGCGATAGTAGATGCGTCCTTCCTTGCAATGGTCGATGGTATCGACGATAATGTGATAGTCGAAGATGTCCTCCAGACGGTCAGCCACGATGGCGTTGCCTGGGGCGATGAGGCGCTTCTGCGCTCCACGTGTCCCCGTCTCAGGGTCGTATTCGAATACGCGGGCACCCACCTTGGCCGTCTTCTGATCGTAGTAGAACTCGTACTCCTCCGGCTCGCCCTGCGCCAGCGAGATGGGGTCGATGTAGTGCGACAAGGCCTCGTCAGTAGGCAGGATGAAGCTGTAGTACGAGTCCATTGAGCGCAGATAAGCATAGAACTCCAGTTCCTCGATGGCCCAGTCGGCGATGCGCATGTTGTCGTTCACCAGCGTGGGGGCGCTGACGGAGATGTAGGCTACGGGGGGATAGACGCGGTCGGTGAAATAGACCACGCCGTTACAGCACATCTGCGTGCGCAGCACGTTCTCCTCCTTCACGCCCATATCCACCTGTCCGTCGTTCTTCACCTGATAGAACTTGCTGGGGACGCTGCCCACGAACGACTGCTTCATGTGGTTGGAGACCAGGTCGTCGAGTACACGGTCGGGCACGTTCTCCCACGAGCCGTAGCGCTCCTTCAGGAAGCGTCCGCCTCCCTCGTTCCAATATTGCGCCAGCACCTCGTCGGTTGGCACGAACATCACGCCCATGTCCTCCTCCATGTCGGTCTGGTTGTCGGCGGTATAGCTGTTCCAGCCCGGGTCGAAGAACAGACTGCCGAGAGCAAGCGTATCGGCAGGCGTCCTCAGGAACTCGAGGTTGTTCTGCCCGCGACTGGTGAAGTAGCGCTTTACGAACACCGAGTCCTCGCCGCCGTACAGGCGCTGATAGTCCAGCGTGGCGGCTGCATTATAATAGGGGGCACAGAATCGGTCCATCAGCCGTGCGAAGTCGCTCGACTGCCCGTCCTTGTGTATGGCCTCGGCCATGTTCACCAGCGGCACCTGCAGGTGCTCCAGCCTGTGGACGACGCCGTTCTTGCACTTGATGTTCGGCTCCACCACGCGCACCCCGTTCACGAACACCTCGCTGCGGCTCGTACGCGTCTGCCCGTTGTGCAGGATTCTGAAGTCGCGCTCCGTGATGCTGTTGTTGGTCATGTATTTCTCGGCGAAGTGTACCATCGGGGCAGCCGTGTTGTCCTTCATCAGCAGTATGCGTCCCTTGCTGCGCGGCACGTCCCAAAAGTCCGTCTCAGGCATATCCTCAGCCATCACCCACTCCACCGAGTCCATCACGCTCAGGGCAGTCGTGCGGCGCACGCACTTGCCCTCCACAGGGCCCTCCACGCGAGCCAGCATGTCGGTATAGTAGACGTTGTTCAGCATGTTCGAATTCAGCAGCAGCTTCTTCTGCGCCATCGTCAGCCCGGCATAGCTGCTGACGCCCCACTCATTGTCCTTGTAGAAGGCGTCGAAGGCGGCATCGTCGGCTACGAACAGCGTCTTGCTGCCCGTCTTCGCCAACACTTCCGCATAGTCCAGGTCGTCAATGAGGCGGACGAAATTCGTGTAGTGTCCCGCCTCCTTCAGGTAGTCGTAGATGCTGCTGCCCAGCCAATCGGGCTCCTGCTCGTCAAGCACGTAGTTCTCGTGGCAGCCGGTAAGGAAAAAAGACAATACGACCAGTATAGACGCTACATGTCGCGTCTCCCTGCATCCATGTATCCTTGTTTGGTTTGAGACGCGACGTATCGCATCTCTGCTTTGCATTTGATGCACTCTATTTTTCATTTTTCAATTTTTCATTACTGGCGGACGCGGAATTTACTGCTCAAGGTGGCCGACTCGCCGAAGATAGTGCCGTTCCGCTGCTGCGCCGAGAAGGAATACTTCTCCTTGAACGTCACGCTATACTCCCCCTCCTCCATCGGAGCGGTGAAGGTCCACACGGGTTCGTGTCCCACGGGGTCAACCACCTTCTTGGTCTCTGTGCGCACCTCGTCCGTATCCAGGCCGCGCAGCGTCCACGTCTGCGTGGCACGGGTGATGTACGCCCCATCATTCTCGATGGTGATGCCCACATATACCGTCTGCCCAGGACTGAACGAATGGACAGGACGTATCTCGCCCTTCCAGTCGATGCTGTCGGCCGAGAAGAACAATGTGCCATAGGCCGGGTATTCTGAGTAAATCTCCTTCTGACATGCTGTCAGCGAGGCTATCGCCAGCATCAGCACCATAGTCTGGACAAGGAGTAAGACATGTTTTCTCATGATTCGCATTCTATGATTATTTTACTTTTTTCTTTCGCCTGCGAAGATAATACAAACTTTTCATTCCACCAAACATATTCCTATTTTTAACCCCAAATCAGGTTTTATGTCAGAGCCGTATTCGTTTCAAGCAGCTTTGTTGCCATTATGTCCCACGCGCGCAGAATCAAACGCTGGCAGAACAGAATCAAACTCTACGGAAATAGAATCAAACGCTGTCGGCACAACATCAAATGCCACCAATTTCCTTTTTTTCTCTTAACACGAATAACCATGAATACCCACTAATTTTTCATGAATTAATTTTTGGATTATTCGTGTTTATTCATGGTCATTCGTGTTTCAAAAAAAGAATCCATTCGGCGTGCGAAGCTCCACGCCGCAACGCCATTCGTCAAATTCGCATCATTCGCCGACAAAGATATTTCCTGTTTATGTCTCAAAACGGCGAATTATCCGAATGAAACGAATTTCTTTTATTGTTTTATTTGGCATCAGAATGACAAAATCAAAGAATACCGTTTTTTCATCGCAATGAAAAGAATTAATCATTGCAGTGAAAACTTTCTTTCATTGCAGTGAAAATATTTAACCATTGCGATGAAAATATTTAACCATTGCGATGAAAATTTTCTATCCTTTGATTCCGCACAGACAACGAGCCTTTTACGTACGACAGAAAAAGCTTTTCTTCAGATGGGAAAATGGCCTTCAAGTTTAACGCGTCAATCCTCGGCCGAAGGACGATGGAAACGAAAAAAGAGACGCGGCTGTGCCGCGCCTCAAAGAATGATAGTAAGCTAATGATTAGGTCCCTTTAAGGGGATTTCCTTCTCTGCCGGCTGTGTCGTCAAAAAGGGTAATGTTCCGTATGGGTTATGGGAATCTTTGTCTTTTTCAGCTGCTTTATGAAAAGGTTACAATCGGAATGATCTTCGCATGATTCAACCAGAAAATTCGGTCGTTCAGACATAAGCCTATCGCCATCTAACGTAATGCTTAATCCTTTAGGATAGTAAGACTGTATTATAGACCAAAGTTTAGCCTTTACAATAGGCTCTCCCAGGCAACTTATTGTCAAGGAATCACACCTGTTGTAATAAAAATCCTTCAAATACGTCAACATTCGTTCCTTCACATCGGGGCTCATTTCTACCTTAACAATTTTACAACTCCCATCGAAAAATAAGGTATCAACGATGACGACTTTCTTTATCTCTGCAAAGTCCAAATATGGACCTTCGGGAATACTGCTCCATTCCTTTTCCGACAGGTCAATCTTGCCGCAGGCAACAGCTAGCAACGCGACAGATAATAACAACAGATAATTCCTTTTCATACCCTACGTTATATTAGTAAACTTTTATTTGAATTTCAGATGAGCCTCTACTATAAAAACGGAGCGAAAGCCCAAATACTGCATGAGGGAACCGACTATTTTTCTTTTTTTAACTTTTGCGGTTCCCTCTCCGACAATTGCCGCGTTACTTCACAAAAACCTTTTTCCCGTCTTTGATGTAGATGCCCTTCTGCGTGCCGCTGGCGGGACGGCCCTGCAGGTCGTAGAGGACTAATTATTCCTTATTTTTATAAATAACCTTACCGTTTCTTTTGAAATATAGCAATCTCCATTCTCCAATCATAGGGAGAATCCAATCTGAGGCTGGTTCATAGCTTCCTATAATAGAAGCATCCTTTATTGGGTCGGAGGTTCGTCCGATGCCCTCTATCATCCTCGCTTGGGTATATGATTCTCTATATTCAATATAATTGTACATCCGGCCATCCTCAAGCTGGGCCTTATAAATGGAAGAAATGGGAATAGAGTCTGTCTTTACTCCCTTTCCTTCTTTATAATACTGACGGGCAGTCCCCTTCTCAGCATCCCAATTGAAATCGTATAGAAGAAGCTCTTCAGGGCAGTCGCTTCGCAACAGCCATACCTTCTTGCCTTCCTCACGAACCCACATCCCTGAGTTTTTCCCTTCTATCCAAATACTTTTATACGTGCAATGGTTTATCAGAGTGTCTTCTCCAACATAGAAAGTCCTTGGGTTCCCAACGCTTTCGTACCCCCTACCCTCATCTAAGAAGAATTGTTCTTGCCACATGGTGCCTGTGGGGAAGAACTTTTCCGGCCTAGCAGCACATGAAATAAACAGGAAAACCAAAAAGAGATGAAAAATACTTCTGATTTTCATACGCTCATAAACCATTTAAGTTACTCTTCCTTTTTGAGTGCGAAGTTACTACTTTATCACCATAATCCCAAGCTTAATCCCACTTTTATTTGCATTTCTTCACAATTTGCATTACCTTCGCCCGCTGAAACGGAACGGAAAGCGGATGAAGCACATTTTCATTGTGAATCCCCATGCGGGAGCGAAGTCGTGCGAGGCGCTGGTGCGCGAGGCGCTCAAGCCCTACGACGGACAGGTGGACTACGACATCTACATGAAACAACATAAGGGCGACAGCCACGAGGTGGTGCGGCGTTATCGGGCTGAGTACCCCAGCGAGCCGCTGCGCTTCTATGCCTGCGGAGGCGACGGCACATTGCGCGAGGTTGCCATCGCCTGCATCGGCGTGGAGGGCGTAGCATTCACAGCCTTCGCACAGGGTAGCGGTAACGATTACGTGAAGTACTATGGCGGCCCTGACGAGTTCCGCGACGTGGGACGCCTGCTCCGCGGCATCGAGACGCCGATTGATATGATGAGGGTAAAGTCAATAACTCAACGGACGAAGAGCGAAGCTCAACCTGCTGCCCCCCAAGAGGAGGTGACCTGGGCGATGAACGCCACGCACTTCGGGCTGGATGCGCGAGTAGCCTCAACGATTGACGCGCTGCGGCGTAAGCCCTTCATCGGCAAGAGCATGGCCTACCCGACGGGCGTTGCATGGGGTTTCCTGACGGGCATGAGGAACAAGTGCAACGTCTGGGCAGATGGAGTAAGGATAAGTGGTTCCACCCCCAATCCTTCCCATAAGGAAGGGGAGGTTTTCGACAAGATTCTACTCTGTACGGCAGCCAATGGCTCGCACGTGGGCGGATCGTATTGCTGCGCTCCTCGCAGCCAAAACGACGACGGCCTGCTTGAGGTATGCCTTGTACGCCCGTTGGCGAGGGTGAAGTTCCTCGGCTTGATGAACGACTACAAGCGCGGCCTGCATCTGGACAATCCGAAGTTTGCTCCCCACATCACCTACCTCCGCGCCCGCACGCTCACCATCGAAGGGCCAAAGGGCTTCTGCATCTCACTCGACGGCGAAGTCCTCTACGCCACACACATCGAAGTGGAAAACATCCAGCACGCTGTGACATTCGTAAAGCCGGAAGCTTCTTCACATTAATATCATTCAAATCGGATAGATTTCGAGGGGCTGATGCGAGAGATGATTTGCGAGGGGACTATCAGCATGGCAACCGACAGAACGAGCATGCCCACATTGAGCAGAATGATGTAGAAGACGTTGAACTCGATGGGCACACGGTCGAGGTAGTAGTTCTTGGGGTCGAGGGCGACAAGACCCGTGTATTTCTGCAAGGCACATAGCGCAAGGCCGATGACATTTCCCCAAAGCATTCCCCTTCCTATTATAAATACGGCCAGACGAAGGAACGTCTGACGGATGGAGGAATTGAGCGAGCCCATCGCCTTGAGCGTGCCAATGAACGAGGTGCGCTCAAGAATCAGTATCAGCAGGCCGGAGATAACCGTAAAGCCCGCCACCAGCAACATCAGCAGCAGGATGATCCAGACATTCATGTCCAGGATGTCCAGCCAGGCAAAGAGATTGGGATTCTGTTCCTCGATGGTCTGCACATAGAAGCCTGTGCGATGGGCCTTACCCCAGTCATCGAGATAACGGCCTATCTCCCATGCCCGCTGCGACAACTCGTCATAGTCGGCAAGGCTGACTTCAAGGCCAGTAACCTCGTCTTCTTCCCATTCGTTAAGCCGTTGCACGACAGTCAGGGCTGTCACAGCAAAGAGACGGTCGAAATCTCCAAAACCAGTCTCGTAGATGCCGCAGACGGTGAATCGCCGCGCGCGGAGCGACGAGCCGATGAAGTAGGTATCAACACGATCGCCCACACGATAGCCCAACTTGTCGGCCATATCGCGCGATATAAGGAGATTGACTCCAGATTCCTCCCCTGTAACAACGAGGGAATCGATGCTGCCCTCCTGAAGGTAGGAGCGGAAGAACGAGAGGTCGTACTCCTCGCCCACTCCCTTCAGCACGAAGCCGAGGAACTCGTCGTCGGTACGGAAGATGGCGGGCTTGGTGGCATAGCGCTGCAAATGGCTCACACCTTGCATGGAGGCAAGTGTTTCCGTAAGCGTGTCGCAGATGGTGATGGGCGTGGTTTCGTAGGAGAGTGACGAGTCGAAACTGCTGACGTGGATGTGGGAGTTGAAACCAATGACTTTTGAGCGGATTTCATGTTTAAATCCCAGTGAGACGCAGATGGTGACAATCATCACAGCCAGTCCCAACGCCACGCCCGCCTCGGCTATCACTACCGCCGGACGCGACACTCGCCGTACTCCTCGTTCGCTCTTGAAGAGACGACGCGCCAGAAACCGCTCAAAAAACATCTTTTTATTTACGATTGGCCAATTTGCATTTTACGATTTTCGCGATGTTAAATTACTAAATAACCCAATTGATAAATAGCAAATCGTAAATTGTCAAATTGTAAATCATTCAACTCTGCCTGGGTAGGCCTCAAGGGCTTTGCTGAGAACGAAGAGCGCGCGCTGGAGGTCTTCTTTCTTGAGGACGTAGGCCATACGGACTTCGTTGCGTCCGAGGCCGGGCGTCGTGTAGAAACCTGCTGCGGGAGCCATCATCACCGTCTCTCCTTCGTAGCTGAATTCGCTAAGGCACCAGGCGCAGAACTTCTCAGCATCATCTACCGGCAGACGGGCAACGGTATAGAACGCCCCCATAGGGATGGGGCTATAGACGCCCGGGATGCGGTTCAAACCATCGATGAGGCACTTACGACGTTCGACATACTCGTCGTACGTGTCACGGGCATACTCATCTGGAGCATCCAACGAAGCCTCAGCAGCCGCCTGGCCGATGAGGGGAGGACTGAGCCGAGCCTGACAGAACTTCATCACGGCTTTGCGTACCTCCTCATTCTTCGTGATAAGCGCGCCGATGCGGATGCCGCACTCGCTATAGCGCTTGCTCACAGAGTCGATGAGGACGACGTTGTTCTGTATGCCCTCCAAGTGGCAGGCGCTGATGTAGGGCGAGCCGGTATAGATGAATTCGCGATAGACTTCGTCGGAGAAGAGGTAGAGATCGTACTTCTTCACGAGGTCGCGTATCTGGTTCATCTCGCGGCGCGTATAGAGGTAGCCCGTGGGATTATTGGGGTTGCAGATGAGGATAGCCTTCGTGCGCTCGTTGATGAGTTCCTCGAACTTCTCCACCTTCGGCAGACAGAAGCCCTCGTCGATGGTGGTGCAGATGGTGCGGATGACAGCTCCGGCAGAGATGGCGAATGCCATGTAGTTGGCATAAGCAGGCTCAGGGACAATGATTTCGTCGCCAGGATTCAGACAGGCAAGGAAGGCGAAGAGTACTGCCTCGCTACCGCCTGTGGTGACAATGATGTCGTCAGCCGTAACGTTGATGTTATACTTGGCATAGTAGCCGACGAGCTTCTCGCGATAGCTGCGGAAGCCCTGTGAAGGGCTATATTCAAGCACTTTATGGTCGAAATTATGGATGGCATCCAACGCCGCCTTCGGCGTGGGAAGGTCGGGCTGTCCGATGTTCAGGCGATAGACTTTAATACCGCGGTCCTCAGCAGCATAAGCCAAAGGAGCCAGTTTGCGGATGGGAGAAGCCGGCATCAGCGTGCCGCGTTCGGATATCTGGGGCATTGTTCTTGAAAATTTCGGCAAAGATAATGATTTTTACGATTAGACGATTTACTAATTACGATTTATTTTGTATTTTTGCAGGCAAAATGGCAAAAAAGAACAATAAAAGACATTTAACGTATGCAAAACGAATGGTTTGAATGTAAGCTGGAGTACGATAAGTTGATGGAAAACGGCACGATGAAGCGGGTAAAAGGTGAATGCTACCTTACGAACGCCATCAGCTGTACGGAGGCCGAGGCACGTTTGGTGCAGGAGATGAAGAGTTACATCAGCGGCGAGTTCATGGTTACCGACATCAAGCGGGTGAAATATGGTGAAACATTCTTTACCGACGAGGATGCCGCCGATCGCTACTTTAAGATTAAGCTTGTCTTCATCACCCTTGACGAAAAGAGTGGCGCAGAGAAGAAAACTCGTCAGGACGTTCTCGTTCAGGCTAGCGACTTGCATGATGCCGTGCAGAAACTCGACGAGAACATGAAGGGCAGCATGATGGACTTCACCATCGCCTCCGTGAGCGAAGCAACGTATTTCGATGTGTTCAGATAGCATTGCCAGGCGGTTGGAAACTCTGCGGGCTTCCCTGAAGGAAGGGGTTCAGCTCGTTGCCATCTCCAAATACCATCCCAAGGAGATGATTGAAGAGGCGTATGCCGCAGGGCAGCGACGCTTCGGCGAGAATTACGTCATGGAGATGGCAGAGAAGGCCGCCGTGCTGCCCAAGGACATTGAATGGCACTTCACAGGCCACGTGCAGACGAACAAAATCAAATTCATGGCGCCCTTTGTACACACCATACAGAGCGTGGATTCATTCCATGCGCTCAACGAAATCAACAAACACGCCCTGCGCAACGGACGAATTATCAACTGCCTGCTACAGCTTCATGTAGCTCAAGAGGAAACGAAATACGGCCTGAGTCCTGACGAATGTCTGAATCTGCTAAGGACGGAACCTTGGCGCGAGCTGAAGGGTGTCCGCATTACCGGCTTGATGGCTATGGCCACAAATACCGAAGACGAAGCGCAAATCCGCAGGGAGTTCCGCACGGTGCGGGCGTTTTTTGAGCAGGTGAAAGGGGAATTCTTTGCCGAAGACGCGGATTTCAGCATCCTCTCTGAAGGCATGACGGATGACTACCCTATCGCCATCAGCGAGGGCGCCAACATGGTTCGCATCGGCAGCGCCATCTTCGGCCCCAGAAACTACTGATATAAGAAACGCTTGATACTCTTCTTGGGCGTCTTCTCAAACTCCTCTTCCTGAATGACAAAGCGGGAAATCTGCGAATAGACGGGGAGTGTCTTGTTGATGGCCACACGGTTAGCCTCCATGATATCGATGACGTCCTGAGCCGTTTTCCCTTCGGCAGCCACACGGTCGGTGTCGGGATAGACAAGGGCAACAAGCGAGCCGGCACGATCCACCACCAAAGACTCCGCCACAAAGGGACAGCTGTTCAGTTGATCCTCAATTTCCTCAGGATAGATATTCTGTCCGGAAGAGCCGAGAATCATGTTCTTGCTGCGTCCCTTGATGTAGAGACGTCCTTCGCTATCCATGATGCCGAGGTCGCCCGTATGGAGCCACCCCTCCTCATCGATAGTCTCACGCGTTAGTTCCTCGTTCTTATAATAACCCAACATGACATTCTTGCCCCTACAGAGAATTTCGCCAGCCACGTGCTCTGGGTCAGAGGAATTGATGCGGACTTCCATATTGATGACAGCTTTACCGCAGCTGCCCACACGGGCTGTCTTCCAGTCCTCGTAGCAGATGATGGGGGCGCACTCCGTAGCGCCGTAGCCTACGGTAAAGGGGAAGCGGATGGAATGGAGAAACTTATCAACCTCAGGATTGAAAGCCGCGCCTCCGATAATAATTTCGTAGAAATTGCCTCCGAACGAACGAACCATCTGGTCGCGGACGCTATTACGCACGGCATCACCTGCCAGAGGGATGCGGCTCAACACGTTGATAGGGAACGTGGACATTCGGGGGAGGACATTCTTCTTGATAATTTTCTCTATAATGAGAGGCACAGCCACAATGATGCTGGGCTTCACCTCGTTGAAGGCCTGAAAGACTATCTTCGGGCTGGGAATACGCGTGAGCAGGTAGATATGGACGCCGACGGTAAACTCATAGAGGAATTCAAAGCTCATGCCGTAGGTATGCGCCATAGGGAGCATGGAGACGACCTTATCGCCCGGATTCAGCAAGACGACGCCATAGGCGAACTCAATGTTCGACGACAGGGCACGATAGGGAATCATTACTCCCTTCGAGCGCCCCGTAGAGCCGGAGGTGTAGTTGATAACGGCAAGCGACTCTGGGTCGGGCTCGTCGAAATGAATGTCCTTAGCCTCGAAACGGCTGGGGAACTTGCGTCCAAACAGCTCGTTCAAATGCTCGCGGGCAAAGGTGAGTTTTTCCGTTCGCGACACCAGCAGGCTGAAGTCGCTCATCAGGATAACGCCGAGGACACCTGGGATGCTGTTCTCGTCCATTCCCTCCCAGTTTGCCTCGCCGACAAACAGCAGGCGCGAGTCGGAATGGTTGATGATGTTATGGACATTGTCGGGTTTGAACTCGTGAAGGATAGGCACAGCCACAGCGCCATAGGTCATCGTAGCCAGAAAAGCTACGGCCCAATGGGAGGAATTGCGCCCGCAAATGGCAATCTTATCACCCTTCTGGATGCCGACGGTCTCAAAGAGGATGTGGAGCTTCTCAATCTTCCGCGCCACGTCCTTGTATTGGTGTGTGGTGCCCCGATAGTCCGTCAAGGCATCGAGCGTCCAGTTTTTCTGAAGGCTTTTTTCAATGAGTTTTACGATATCTTCCATGTCGTAAAATCAGGAGTTTGGGATTTTAGTTTATGCTTCGTTCGCGGAGGGTTTGTCGTACATTTCGAACTGGCTGTTCATGCTCTTGAACTCAGGAACGGTTTCCTTCATCAGCATCACCATTTCGGGTATACGGACGTAGCGTGAAAGTTCCTCCAGTCGGTTGACTACCTCCAGCGCGTGCTGATAGTCGTATTCACGCACCCTGGCAACGCGGATGCGGTCGTGCGAGGTAGGTATGGTGTTCTCACTATTCGACAGCACCTCCTCGTAGAGCTTCTCTCCCGGACGCAAGCCGGTATATTCAATCTTGATGTCTGTCCCCACTTCCAATCCGGCCAAGGAAATCATGCGGCGTGCCAACGTATCAATCTTGACGGATTCGCCCATATCAAAGACGAATATCTGGTTGCCTGTGCTCATCGTGGCAGCCTCCATTACAAGGCGGCAGGCCTCGGGAATTGTCATGAAGAAGCGCGTGATGCGCGGATCCGTGACGGTAATGGGACCTCCGTTCTCTATCTGCTGGCGGAAGCGGGGGATGACGCTACCGTTGGATCCGAGCACATTGCCGAAGCGCGTGGTGACGAACTTCGTCTTGCACTCCTTGACGCCCTCCTGAATGTCCGGATAGTACGTTCCGTTCGCGATGGCAAGGCCGAGCGACTGGACGTAGATTTCAGCCAGACGCTTCGTGCAGCCCATGATGTTGGTGGGGTTGACAGCCTTATCGGTGCTGATCATCACCATCATCTCCGTACCATATTCGATGCACTTGTCGGCTACGTTACGCGAGCCATGAACGTTCACGAGCACAGCCTCGCAGGGATTTTCCTCCATCAAGGGCACATGCTTGTAGGCTGCAGCGTGGAAGACCACCTGCGGACGCCACGTGCGGAAGGCATAATCAAGGCGCTGAATCTGACGGACATCGCCGATGACGGGAACGAAGCTCAGGTCGGGGAAATGCTCCTCCAACTCCAAGCGGATGTTATGCATGGGAGTCTCGCCATTGTCGAAGAGAATGAGCTTCTTGACTCCGAAGCCTGCCAGCTGGCGGCAGAGCTCCGAGCCGATGCTGCCTGCTGCGCCCGTCACCATGACGGTCTTCCCGCGGAAGTTGGCGACGATGGCTTCCATCTCAATCTTTATTTCCTGACGTCCAAGGAGGTCTTCAATCTTCACCTCACGGATCCTGGTGTTCATGATTTTCCCTCCCACCACTTCGTCAATCGAGGGGATGATGAGCGCCTTCAGGTTGTTTTTCGTGCAGAACTGAACCAGCCCGTCTGACTCTTCGCGCACGTCGCTCTCCGTCGGGAAAAGGACGCAGTTAATGTGCAGGGAGCTGACAAGCCCCTTCAACTCCGTAAAGTCCAGATAGGAATAGACGGACAGTTCGTTCACCTTCAGCTTGGGTCCTTTACCTTTCACAAGGAAGCCGACTATATGATACTGATAGGAATTCTGGAAGCGCGTGATAGCGGCGACAGACTTCTCTGAGGTGCCGAAGACCAGCACACGCTTCACGTTGCTGTTGTTCTGCTCTTTCTCGCGAAGTTTCAATCTATCGTACGCCATAATCATCAGTAGACGAACACCTAAAAAGGCGCACATCGTCAGCATGAAGTCCATGAGGAGAGCCACAAGAACCGTTGAGTTCATCCCGATAGTTGCCCAAACGATAGCCAACATGATCAGCATCTTACATACCGACTCGCCCATAAAGCCCGCGAGGTCACGCAACCTCGTATGGCGGATGACGGTCTTGTATTTCTTGAACGACAACATCACTACCAACGTAGCCACCACGCTCGCCATCATCCAGAAGGCGACAAAACGGGTTGTGATGCTTCCCTGGCGTGTTACGGTCGTAAGCAACAGAAGTATGAAGAGCGAAGAGGCTAAGGAGAGGACGAAGTCCATCACAAAAATTATCCTCGAGTCGACATACTTCGAGAAAAAATGTGATATGCTGGCGAGAATTTTTCTCATAAATCTTTATGTTTTTGTGCGAAAGGTTTCTTAAACTGATTTTACTTTGCAAAGATAGCGTTATCTTTCGGAAGAAAAAAATTTTTTGCCGGAAAAGCATAAAAAAAGCACCCATTCGTCCGAGAGGACTCTCCGTACAAACAAATATATTAAAAAGGAGTATACGGGACGAAAGAAGAAAAGCGAGGAACGCATAGCGTAGTGCGCTGAGAAAATAACGTAGTGCGTTGAGAAAATAACGTAGTGCGCTGGAAAATTAACGTAGTGCGCTGGAAAATTAACGTAGTGCGCTACGCGGATAGCGTAGTGGAATTATTGCGTGACATCCTTGCAAAGCGCAGGAAAAGCAGCTTTTTTCGCGAAGAATTTGGGAGCTACGTTTTTTTCCCGTATCTTTGCCGGAAAATCAAAAAAAACCGGAAAGAATATGAAATCAGCAACCCTTTGGAAGACTATGGCTATCGCCAGCTTACTGACTGCCGCAGGCTGCACAGGCAGCAAGGAAAAGAAGGAAGATGCCCCGTTTATAGGCAAGAACGAAATCACGATTGAACGCCGCCGCCTGACGCCAGAGGCCCTGTGGGCCATGGGACGCATCGGCAGCATGGCGCCCTCGCCCGACGGAAAGCGCGTGGCCTATGTTGTCAGCTACTATAGCGTGCCCCTCAACAAGAGCCATCGCGTTATCTACATGATGAACGCCGACGGCTCGGCAGGCTCCCTGCTCACCACCACAGCTGCCTCTGAGGGCGATATCTGTTGGACAAAAGACGGACGTAAGCTGCGCTTCCTCAGCACCGAAGGGGGCTCGAACCAACTATGGGAGATGAACCCCGACGGCACAGGACGTCGCCAACTCAGCCACATGGACAAGGACCTCGAAGGATTCCTCTTCTCGCCCGACGAGAGCCAGGTACTGCTGGTAATGACGGTACCGAACGGCCCGCGCGTAGCCGATAAGTATCCCGATCTGCCCAAGACGACGGGACGAATCATTACCGACCTGATGTACAAGCATTGGGACGAGTGGACGGACGAAATTCCCCACCCCTTCCTCGCCAGCTTCGACGGCAAGAGCGTGGGTGAGCCGAAGGATCTGCTCGAAGGCACGCTGTTCGAAAGCCCCCTGCGCCCCTTCGGCGGCATGGAGCAGTTCGCCTGGAGCCCCGACGGCAAGACCGTCGCCTACACCTGCCGTAAGAAGACCGGCATGGAGTACGCCCGCAGCACCGATAGCGACATCTACCTTTATACTATAGAAGACGGCACGGTGAAGAACATCTGCAAGGAGTGCGGCGCCAACAAGAACATGGGCTACGACACCAACCCCGCCTTCAGCCCCGACGGCACCCGCATCGCCTGGCTCAGCATGGAGCACGACGGCTACGAAAGCGACCAGAACCGCCTGTTTGTCATGGACATCGCCACCGGCGCCAAAATATTCCTCAGCGAGGCCTTCGAGAGCAACGTGGATGAGTACATCTGGGCACCTGACGGGAACGGATTCTACTTCAGCGGCGTATGGCACGGCGAAACCCACATCTACCGCCTCGCTATGGACGGCGCCGTCACCCGCCTCACCGAGGGGCAGTACGACTTTGGCAGCTTCTGCCTCATGGGCGACAAGATGCTTTGCAAGCGTCACTCGTTCCTCGAAGCCGACGAGATTTACGCCTTCCCCCTCAGCAATCCCAAGCAAATCACCCAGCTCACTACGGAAAACAAGCATATTTACGACCAGATCGACCGCGCCACCTGCGAGAGCCGCTGGGTGAAGACTACCGACGGCAAGCAGATGCTCGTTTGGGTCATCTATCCTCCCAAGTTCGACCCCAACAAAAAATACCCCGCCCTGCTCTTCTGCGAGGGCGGCCCACAAAGCCCCGTTAGCCAGTTCTGGAGCTACCGCTGGAACATGTCCATCATGGCTGCCAACGACTATATCATCGTCGCCCCCAATCGTCGTGGCCTGCCCGGCTTCGGCAACGAATGGAACGAGGAGATTAGTGGTGACTATGGCGGCCAATGCATGAAGGACCTCCTCACAGCCATCGATGAAGTCAGCAAGGAACCCTACATCGACGAAAACCGCCTGGGCTGCGTCGGCGCCTCGTTCGGCGGCTACAGCGTTTATTGGCTGGCCGGACACCACGATGGACGCTTCAAAGCCTTCATCGCTCACGACGGCATCTTCAACCTCGAGATGCAGTACCTTGAGACGGAGGAACTTTGGTTTACCGACTGGGATCTCGGCGGTCCGTATTGGGAGAAGAACGCCAAAACCGCCCACAGCTATTCCAACTCGCCTCACCTCTTCATTGAGAAGTGGGACACGCCTATCCTTTGTATCCATAGCGAGCGCGACTACCGCATTCTGGCCAGCCAGGCCATGAGCGCCTTCAACGCCGCCATCCTGCGTGGCGTACCGGCTGAGCTCCTCCTCTATCCCGATGAGAACCATTGGGTCCTCAAGCCCCAGAACGGTGTCCTCTGGCAGCGCACCTACTTTGAATGGCTTGACAAATGGCTGAAAGACTGATTTCCGACAACAGGGGCTCACGCTGGGCCGTGCTGCTTATCGTCTCGCTGACGATGCTGTTCGGCTACTTCCTCAACGACGCAATGGCGCCGCTGATGACGGCCTTGCAGAGCCAATACGGCTGGACGGCAGGCGACTACGGCTTCTTCAACTCGTCGTACAGTTGGCTCAACGTTTTCTGCCTGATGCTCATCTTTGGGGGCATCATCCTTGACAAGATGGGTCCGCGCTTTACCGGCACCATCGCCTGCGCGCTGATGGTCATCGGAGCTTTCATCAAGTACATCGCTGTGCAGTATGTCCCCAGCCCTGTGGCCGACCCAGGCCATCTGGTGTTCCTTGGACACCACCATCAGGTCGTCATTGCCTGCATCGGCTTTGCCGTCTTTGCGATGGGCTACGAGATGTGCGGCATCACCGTCAGCAAGGTCATTGCCAAGTGGTTTACGGGCCATGAGATGGCGCTGGCAATGGGCACTCAGGTGGCACTATGCCGCGTGGGCTCGTTTGCTGCCATGTTCTTCAGCCCGATGATAGCCAAGCGCTGGCAGATGTCGTCGCCCTTGTTGCTCTCGTGCGTCCTGCTCTGCGTTGCCTTGCTGGCCTATCTCGTCTTCAACGTCATGGATAAGAAGCTCGACAGGCAGCTTGCCGCATCGGACAATCCAATCGTAAATAGCAAATCGTCAAATAGTAAATCCGATGACGACGGTTTCAAGCTGTCTGATTTGAAGGCGATTCTGACATCACGGAGTTTCTGGCTCATAGCCCTGTTCTGTCTCATCTTCTACTCCTCCGTCAAGCCCTTCAACAAGTTCTCCACCAGCCTGATGCTGAACAAATATGGTTTTTCAGACGATTCGGCGTTTGTCAACTTTGTGCCCTCGCTGCTCCATCTGTGCAGCCTGTGTCTGACGCCGCTCTTCGGCTGGCTCTACGACAAGAAGGGTCACGGCACGCGGTTTCTCATCATCGGCTGCGCCATCCTCATTGCCGACATGCTGCTCTTCGCACTACCCGTCCTGCCGACACAGGGCTTTGCCATCGTACTGATGGTGGTGCTGGGCGTGGCCTATTCGATGGTGCCCGCTGTCTTTTGGCCCATCATCCCCAAGGTCATCCCCCATCGCAGGCTCGGCACCGGCTACAGCGTCATCTTCTGGATTCAGAACATTGGCCTCAGCTACGTGCCTCTGCTCATCGGCATTGTCCTCGACCGCTGGTGCATCACAGGCACCTCGCCGAGCGGTGCCCCCACCTATAATTATACATTACCCATGTGCATCTTCGCTTGTCTTGCTCTGGCTTCCGTCTTTATTGCCACCCTCATCCGCAAAGACGACCGCAAGAATCATTATGGCATAGAAGAACCGAACATCTAAATCGCAAATTGTCAAATCGTAAATACATAAAAAGATGTCAGAAATCATTTCGAATGTTCAGCAGAAGCTGAACGACAAAGCGTGGGCACGCTGGACAGCCCTTATCCTTATCGCCCTGATGATGTTCTTCGGCTACATGTTCGTCGACGTCATGTCGCCCCTTCAGGCACTTGTTGAATCCGAAAAGGGTTGGACGCCTAGCGTATTCGGCACTTACGCCAGTGCCGAGTATATACTGAATGTCTGCGGTTTCCTCATCCTTGCAGGCATTATCCTCGACAAGATGGGCATCCGCTTCACGGGTGTACTCTCTGCTTCGATGATGTTCATCGGAGCCGCCATCAAGTTCTATGCCGTCAGCGACTGGTTTGCAGGCAGCGGATTTGAGACTTGGCTCAACAGTTGGTGGACAGCTATGCCGGGAAGTGCCAAGCTGGCAGCCTTAGGCTTTATGATCTTCGGCTGTGGCTGCGAGATGGCTGGAACGACCGTCAGCAAGGCTATTGCCAAGTGGTTCAAAGGAAAGGAAATGGCTTTGGCTATGGGCATCGAAATGGCTATTGCTCGCGTGGGTGTCTTCGCCATCTTCTCCATCAGCCCCGTCATCGCCTCCAAACTCGGTAGCGTCAGCGCCCCCGTCGGCTTCTGCACCGTGCTGCTCCTCATCGGCCTCATCAACTTTATCGTCTTCACCTTCATGGACAAGAAGCTGGATAACCAGCTCACCAGCGCAGGCGAAAAGACGATGGAGAGCGATCCTGAGGAGGAATTCAAGGTAAAGGATCTGGGAAAGATTTTCGGCTCACTCAATTTCTGGGTCGTAGCCCTGCTTTGCGTCCTCTACTACAGCGCCATCTTCCCCTTCCAACGTTACGGCGCCAACATGCTGCAATGCAACCTCAACGGCATTACGCCTGAGGCTGCGGCCAACATCTTCCGCTGGTTCCCCATTGGTGCGGCAGCCATCACGCCGTTCCTCGGTTCGTTCCTCGACCATAAGGGCAAGGGTGCCACTATGCTCATCTGGGGTGCCGTGCTGCTCATAGTATGCCATCTGGTTTTTGCCTTCGTGCTTCCTGCTACCCACAGCAAGCTCATCGCCTACGCCACCATCGTGGTGCTGGGCATCAGCTTCTCACTCGTCCCAGCCGCCCTGTGGCCTTCAGTACCCAAGATTATCGACGAGAAGGTGCTGGGCTCGGCCTATTGCCTTATCTTCTGGGTGCAAAACATCGGCCTCTGCCTCGTACCCGCCCTCATCGGCAGCGTGCTTGCCAGCAGCAACGCCAACAACCCCGCAGTCATCGCCGCCAAGGAAGCCGGCGCCGACTTTATCCCCTACAACTACACCGTGCCCCTCATTATTTTCGCCTGCTTTGGCGTAGCAGCCTTCCTCATTGCTCTTTATCTGAAGGCTCTCGACAAGAAGCGCCATCTTGGCCTCGAGGAACCAAACATCAAGAAGTAATGAAAGCTTCCAACAATCCGTCTTTTGTTTCTACACTCAAGAAAGCCCTGCTGGGGGCTTTCTTGTTGATAGCCTTCACCATGCAAGCGGCAGAGCCATTCACGAAGATTACCGTAGCGTCATGGAACATTGGACACTTCGCGCTGGGCAAAGCGGCCGACAGCCGTATTACTCTTGAAGAAGCTCGCCAGAAAGCCCTTTCTTACCGCCGCTTCATCAACAGCATAGGCGCCGACATCATGGCTGTCGTAGAGTATAGCCCTGAGTTTGTACGCGATGCTGACGGACGGATGCTCCTTTCCGCCCGCGACGAGGTATTCAGCGGATACACAGGCGCCCTCATCGGCCCCAAGTGGGACTACAACGGCAACGCTATCTTCTCCAACGGCTTCACTACCGGCGTAGCCGAGACCGTCCGCTTTTCCCAAGCCACCCAACCTCGCTACTACATCGCGACTGATATCCTCATCGGCGGCGAAAAGGTGAAGTTCGTCTCCACCCATCTTGATTGGAATCAGGGCGAGCATGGGGCGGAATATCGTGCTATCCAAATCAAGGAGATCATCGAGGCCTTCAATTCCTATCCTTACGTCATACTCTGCGCCGACTGGAACGTCGGCAATCCCACTGAATACGACGATTTTCTTAAGGCCGGCTACCGCATGGCCAATCATGGTGTTGTGGGCGATCTGCTCACTTTCCCCGCTGGCGAAAGCCCCCGTTCGGCACTCGACAACATCATCGTCAAGGGTTTCGTTCCCAGCCGCGTCCGCGTCTACAACGAGCCCACACTAAGCGACCATTGCCTCATCGCCGCCGACCTGACGCTCATTCGGCATGATTTGCCTTAGAAAACAAAACATCACACGTTATGAAGAAGCACTCTTTCCTTCTGGCATTTGTATTGGTTGCCACGACAATAGCGGCACAGACAAAGCCTCTGCACCAGCTGCAGCAGGATTTTGAAGACCTGCGCTTCGGACTGTTCACACACTTCGCACTACCCACCTACGTACCAGCCGACTGGTCAGACCCCGACCTCTCTCCCAAGGTGCTCGACGCACCCAAACTCGACTGCGGGCAGTGGGCCGATGCCGCACTCTCGGCAAACATGACCTACGGATGCCTCTCGGTGAAGCACCACAACGGCTTCTGCATGTGGGCAACCGAGACTACCGACTACAACGTGATGAACTCCACACTCGCACGTGACGTGGTGAAGGAATATTGCGACGCCTTCCACAAGCGCGGGTTGAAGGTAATGTTCCACTTCTCGGTGCTCGACACCCACAACAAACTTCGCCGCCACATGGTGACACGCGAGAAGGTGGAGATGATGAAACAGCAGATACGTGAGCTGCTTACCTGTTATGGCGAGGTCACCGCCTTTGTTTTTGACGGCTGGGAAGCCCCATGGGGACGCATAAGCTACGAGGAGGTGTCGTTTCCCGAAATCTATAACCTCATCAAGTCACTTCAACCCAATTGCCTCGTCATCGACATGAACTCCCACAAGTATCCCAGCGAAGCACTATTCTACAGTGACATCAAGTTCTACGAGCAGGGTGCCGGGCAGAAGATCGACGCCGGCACCAACACGCTGCCGGCCATGGCATGCCTTCCCCTTCAACGCACGTGGTTCTGGAAGGAGGACATGCCGACGGGCAATCTGCGCGACGCACGCGAATTTGTTGAACAGGTGCTAAAGCCCTACGGCAAAGCCCATTGCAGTTTCGTGCTCAACGCCGCTCCCAACCGTGACGGACTCATCGACCCCAATGCACTCGAGCGACTGAAAGAAATCGGCCGCCTGTGCAAGGACGATGTCAGACGCCACTATCCCCTCCCCGAATGCGAGGCACCTATCGTGCAACGAAACATCGCCTTAAACCGTCCCTCCGAATCGTCGTGGAGCGACGACACGCAAATTATGGACTTCGCCAACGACGACAACTTCTCGTCTGCCTGGTACTCTGCCCCAGGGGTGAAGGATGTCTTCTGGGAAGTACAGCTCGACGGCGATCGTGACTTCAACATGATCGTTGTCACTGAACCCCGTGTTGGTGTCCTGCAGGAGTACCGCCTTGAGTATCGTTCGTACGGAACGTGGAAGACCGTTTTCGAGGGAAAGGCTCCCACGCAGAGTCGCGTGAAGATACACCGCTTCGACACCGTCCGAGGCGATAAGGTGCGCATTGTCATTACTGCTGCTGTCGGTCAACCCGCCATCGCCGAATTAGGTGTCTATCAGCCACTCTGACATTTCGAACATTTTTCTTATTTGTGCTAACGAATTGTCTGAAAACCAGGTTTTCTATAGGATGGTTGAATTTGTTACTCCATATTATTTCGGATTCTTTAATCTTTTTGTACTATCGTTTATTGTAATAAAACGATTGCTCGAAGCGATTGTAAGGGATGAGTAGTCATACCCCACTTAATCATTAATTCGCCCGAAATTGTTTCTATCCAGTTGCTAAACGGTAGCAGTTCCTCCAGCATCATAGGATGATTCTCTGGAAGAAAGAAAAACACAAGACAACGGTTGTATGGTTTACGACTCATTGCATTCCCCGTTATCTTTTCCATCAATTGTTTCATCCTACTATCACTCGCAGCATTGACAGACACATCAAGGGCATGTATTTCTTCTCCCCTTTGAAAAAACTCACCTATATCGTTGGCATCAATGCTAATTAGTCCTTTTGACGAATTTAGAATCTCCATAATAAGCCGTTCGGTTTTCTTATAATCCTGATTCATTTTGTTCTCCTGAGCAATAAGGGAAACTATAGCATTTTGGATGTCTGTTTTGAGGTTTGATATCGTCTTCATTTTGTTCTTTTACATATTAAAAACCAATTCTTTTTGCCTCTTTTGTTTCGAGGCGTTCGTTTTCACAATGCGAGATGAGGGTTTCGATTGTATTAATCTGACTGCCATATAGGATATTGTTGATGGCATAGTGACGGGCAATATTCTCAATTTGGCCTCCGCTGAAGTCGTACTTTGACGCTAATGTTTGCGTGTCGGACTCCGAGAGAGCTGGTATCATCTCGTGCCAAATGTTTATTCTTGCCTCAAGGGTAGGCTTCTCAAACTTTATCTTATAGAGGAAGCGGCGCTCGAAGGCTTTATCCATATTCTGTGCGAGGTTCGTTGTCGCAATGAGGATGCCGTCAAGGTTCTCCATCTCCTGAAGGATGATGTTCTGGATGGTATTCTCCATTTTCTCGACAGCCCGTTCCGCTCCCTCCTGACGTTTCCCGATGATGGCGTCAGCCTCATTGAGGAGCAGTATGGGAGTTAGCGCGCTCTTTTTGACTTTTTCTCTGTAACTCTCGAAGAGCCCCTTGATGTTCTTCTCGCTTTCGCCTACCCAACAGCTCTTTATTTGGGACACATCGACCTGCATGATGTCCCGTCCGGTCTTACGAGCCAGCTGGAGAACGGTTTCTGTCTTGCCCGTTCCTGGCGCGCCATAGAACAGACAGGTAAACCCGCAGCGGAATCCCGACTCTTTCATACGGCTGTGTATTTTCTGATAATGACAATCCTCAAGTAGTTGACTAAGTTCTGTGATTTGAGCTTGAATACTTTCCCCATAGAAAAGCTTCTTCTCGACTATCTTCTCGCACTTTATCAGATCTTTGTTGAACTTATTGTCGTTCCTCGATTCAAGGCAAAGGTCACTGAACAATTCAGATTTAGCTTTGTCTGTTATACGGAAAGATTCCCTATCAACCAGACCATCATCATTGTTGTACTCAATCAACTCCAAACTAAACAATATATGAGTTCCCCTGCTTAACTCTGTTTTAATCCGATTCCATTGTCTTTTGTCCTCGTATAAAAATTCTAAATCGTGATATCCGATATTATCGTCAGAGTTGTTGACATATAGATGAGAAAATAAGACAAAGAGCATCCTATCTTCCTCGCATAAAGCATAATCTTCTACATGCGAAACAAACTCTATTTTCTCATTATCCATAAATAACGAGTTAATCTTTTGCTTCAACTTCTCGTAGGTGATTTCATGATCGGAACGCATATCAAAATAATCCTCCAATTCGCTAAAAAGGTCCTGACATGAGAGTCCTGTACAATTCTTTGGAACGTACACTTCATTGTGACAGAAAGCTTCGACTACATCAATTGGAACCCTATATCTAATACGTCCTTTTTCTCTGCAACAACGAATGTATTCCCTATTCTCAAGCACATCAATGTCGTTCTTATATCGCATAATGCGAATCGTTGAACACTTGACATAATCACCAATTTCACTAATATAGATATTGCTATCATCGCTCTTGTTGAGAAAAAGAGCCATCATCACACTCTGCTCTTTAGTTAGGCCGAGTTTGGTTGACACATACTTTATACACTTGTCCGCATCGCTGTAGAACTCATCGCTCAACTGCGAGTACTTGGCCTTTTCGATAATCTGCTCGAAAGCCATCAGCAAATTCATCTTCATTGTCTTTTTTCTTTCCATCGGTTTACTCTATTTAATGATTCACGATGCAAAGATAAAATGAAGGTCTGCCGATAATTTGCAGACCTTTTAAAAATCTCATATAAAACTCCATGTGCTTTTCTTATCCAAATTCATATAATGAATTGGGCGAAATGTAGGAGTAGCGAGCGCAGAGATGTGCTTGCACAAACTTTACCGAGTCGCAACAAGATTAGACAAGGTCAAATGCAACGATTTGAAGAGAACATCCGACTCAATATAACAAATGATTGTCAATAAAACTTTCAACCGCTTTTGACAGAGAGCCATCAACGAACACAATGACAGACTTTTTATTTGCTTTTGCTTCTGCGCTCTCTTTTCGAAAGATTCTGTACATATCGCTCTCGCTCACTCCTCGCCATTTCTCTAAGCCGTCAACGAGAATCACGCTATGAACACAATAGCGGTATATCAACCACTCATGTTCACTTATAATAGCATAGTCTCTCCAGAAAATTCCATTATCCAAATAATCGTTCATATAGGGTGGATACCCCAAAAATCCATGGGCATCGTATTCTTCCATCTCTCGCTCCAGCCAATTTCGTTCCATTTCATCAGATGCGCCAGCAAGGCATTCTCTTTCTATCATTGATATCACATTGTTTTGTGTTACCTTTTCAAAAGAGGAGAAAACGTTTACCATTACACCTCCTTTATACGCTAGTTCATAGATATATTTGCTAATGTCTATGCGAGATTGCCGTGTCTTTACGAACCACAATCCAGGTTGCATAATTCTTCGAATAATAGCATCTGTTAACACCATACGCTTTTTTTCACAAAGTAAAGAAAGTCCCCTGCCGTTTGAGGGCAGAGGACTGAGAAAAATGTAGATTATGTGAAAGAATCAGCGGATAGGGTCAGGACAGAAGTCGCGCCGTAGGCAGGTTTTACAATGTTTGCCTATCCAGACATCATCAAATTGGTTCATGGCTTTTTCTACAATCTCAGGGCCATCTGTCATGATGCCCGCTTCGAAGTTACGCTTGTCATCGCCCTTCATCCCTATCCCTGCTCCTGTGAGGTTGGCACTACCGACGTACACCTCCTTGCAGTCAAAGACCAGTATCTTGAAATGCACACGCGGACAGAGCACTCGCTCCAAGCGGTCATACAAAATCGGATATCGGTCAAAATCCTCGCGAAAGTTTGGGCCTGGTTCTTTGGCATGAATAAGTCTTACCTCCACTCCACGCCTGATGAGTTGGGCAATGAGAGCCAAAAAAGGTTTCTTTTCTTTGCCCACTTCCACGTAAAGGTCTTTAATATCAGCAGTACCAATCCAAAGCGTGCTTCTCACGGATTGTACCCGTGAAAGCACTTCTTTGTAATGGGAGGAGTTAGAGATTAATCTCAGCATTAATTAGCACAAATGAAATATATTTAATCATTTATTATCAACAATTTATTCAAATTTGTATTTATTAATAAGAGCAATTAAACAATTGATATGTTCACTTTCATTTTTACCCATCGGATGCTCTGTACATATATATATAGTATCATCTATTTTATATATATAAGCCTTATATCTATCCCAATCTGCCGTAGCTATCGGTTCTGGCATATTACCATGATTCATATATGACAAAATATCCCTTTTCCCATAGTTCCCAATAAATAAAATCACAAATCTTGGAGATAACACCTCCAATTCAGCCTTAAATATCTTCTGACATGTTTCTATTTGACAATCATAAATCTTATTAGTTGGATTTTTGCCACTATCCATTTGAATCTTACACACATTACTCCATGCCACATAACTTAATTCATCTTCAGAATAAAAGAAACCTGATACTGCTCGAATCACTCTCCAAAATGCTGAACGCCCTGTTGCATAATCTTTTCCTTGCCAACAATGATAAACCCAAGACATTTGGTCATCACAATTAAAAATTGTAGATTCTTTTTTAGAATCTCCAAACAATACATCTATATTTACTTCTGTAGTATGCCATTGGTTTGTAGCCCTACCAACAAACATAATCCCATTGTTTTTAGATACAGGGTAATTCTTGCCCCATTGAACTGCGAAAGCGTCTTTTTTACCAGATAAATGACTAACGCTCATAATTAATTCATAATATAGAGGTCTTAATAATGGCTCTAATTTGTTTGCAATAACAAGCGTATCCATTACTTTTCAAAAAAATATTAATCCAACTTTTCAAATTTAATATCACTTGCTGAGCAGCAGGCTTTTTTATAATCAAACTAATACATGCGCATGTACTGCTCTAGATAAAAATCTACTCACTTATTCATTTTTCGACCCATTTTCCTTTTTTTTGGAATCTTTCTTTTAACAGCCACGCATAGTGTGAATCATATCGAGAAATGGTTCTGCGATAAACACCACCAGGATTACCAACGCCTTCTGGAACATAAGCAATAAGCTTAACGATGAGATTAGAGCACAAAGTAGCTCCATCCTTCTTACTCTTATAAATGTCGTATTTCTCCACATCTAAGTTAAAGTCTTTTACAGCTCGAGGTTCATCTTCTCCAAAGTATTGGATTTCTTCTTCGCCTTTTTCGAAATCGAATACTCTTCTTCCTATAGCTTTAAATGCTCCAACATAGCCGTAGCCCCCTCGTCTGAAAAGCATGACTATATCGTCTTTGCTTACCTGCTTTAACAGATTCGTGCGCCAGTATTCTCCATATTCAATAAGTGACAACTCGTATTCTTCTTTATCTCTTTTCTCAAATTGCTTAAATTGTGAGTCGCCCAAAGCATTGAAGTGCCAAGCCTGTTCTTTCAATCTCTCAGGCTCCTTTGGGGTCTGAACTTCTTGTTGGGCAATAGAGGTAGGCGCTGTTATTACTACATCATTTACTATTTCTTCCATCTCTTTAGGTATAACCTTGTCATCAAAATCTCTGGGTTGCAAAGCAAACTCATTCCATAATCGACTTATATCTTCAGCCTTTTTTACTTTTCTATCAACATCAACTCTATCAACATCATCTCGAAGCAATTTTGTGATTTCCGAGAAGCATTTTATTGTTTCGCCAGTTCTTTTCGCATTCTCTTCGCTAGTATCAGAACTCTTAATCCTGCCGACTTTTTCTACGAGTTCGTTTATGTCATCATAGTAAAAAATCAATTTGTTGAAAATATCTAGTCTGATTCCGCGAATCTCTTCATCGGTAATTACGTCATCTTCCAAGGTTTTCCACATCTTAGAAATGAATTCAGAATAAACCTGAATTTTGTTTTCAAAAACTTTGATGTTTTTTTCTTTTTCTTCTTCTGATTCTTGCTGGTTTTTTAACAACGACTTAGTAATCCACGCTGTGGCTCCTGCCCCCAAAAAGGCACTTGCAATAATAGCCAATAATTGTGGCCAAAAGTCTGGAATATGGAACACAAAAAAGCATATTGCAAAAAACGCAGCAACAAATCCGATTCCTAATAAGACAGAATAACCCGTTTTCGTTTCATTCTTTTTCATAATAAAAAATATTTCTTTAGTCCAACTTTTCAAATTCAAAATCATTTGCTGAGCAGCATGCTTTTTTGTAGTCGAAACCATAGATTCGCTTGTACTGCTCTTTAACCTCTACTGCTCCATTGTAAAATGGAGTTGTTGTGTGCGACCTTGTAGTCACGGTGATTGACATTTCTGGTGTCAACACTTGCCCGTTTGTCCGCTTAATGCGCTTTGGGGTAATTCGAAAAACTTTACTCATATTACATTCTTTTAAAATTTTTGTTTTGCAAAAGTATTATTATCTTTTCATTTTTCTAAGCTATTCTACAAAAACCTCGTATTTCTTTGGCAATCCAATCTCAGATATCTCTTATTCGTTCTGCTGGTTAATCAGATTCACCACGACCTTGACCATAACGTCTTTTTCTTCTGTTCGGCTCTCAGCAATCATCAGGGTTAGAGCGACGAGGGTGTTGTCGGCAAGACGCTTAGAGCCGTCGGCACGATAGAGGATTCGATTGTTGTTGAGGAACCAAAGGAACAGCGTAGCGGCAATGCGCTTGTTGCCGTCGCTGAAGGAGTGGTTCTTGGTGACAAGATAGAGCAGCATGGCTGCTTTCTCTTCCACGCTGGGATAGAGCTCCACACCTCCAAAGGTCTGATAGATCTGCCCGATGCTGCTTTTAAAGGAGTCATCCTTTTCGTTGCCAAAGAGTGAGGAACCGCCAAACTTGTCACGCAGGCGCCGAATCTCTTCCATCGCATTCTCGTAAGTGGCATGAAAGGGTTCTTCCTTGGTGGTCTTGCTGATGGTCAGCCGTTGGTAGTCGTAGTTGTCGAGGGTGTCAAGGGCATAGGTGTAATCCGTTACCACTTCAAAGAGGGCGTTAGTCTCATCTGTGGAGAGAGGGGGTTGGCTCTGAATGGTGCGGCCCAGCATGTTCACCAGCTGACGAAGTTCGCCTATCTGCTCGTGATGAATACGCTGATTGACGGCATAGCCTTTGATTAGATAATCTTTGATAATCTTTCGAGCCCATATACGGAAAGCAGTACCTCGTTTGCTATGAACACGGTAACCGACTGAAATGATGACATCGAGATTATAAAGCACAATTTCTTGCATCTGCTGTTTTCCTTCAACAGCACCATGCTGAGTGGTATGTGCATATTTTGCACACACCTCTTCTTTATTCAGCTCACCCTCTTTAAAAACATTATTAATGTGGCGAGTTATAACTGTTCTGTCTTTCTGAAAAAGAGCGGCCATTTGAGCCTGTGTGAGCCACACGGTTTCGTTCTCCAAACGAACGTCAATCTGCGTCTGACCGTCCTCTGTCTGATAGATTACAATCTTGTCATTTTCCATTGCTCCAAAATTCTTTGCAAAGATAACAAATTCTGTTCGTTCCCCCTAATAATCTGAGCAAAAAAATCACAGAATTTTCCTGGCTATCCAAGCACAGGCTTCGGCATCGGCAAGGGCGTGGTGATGGTTCTCTAAAATGTAGCCGCAGGCGGCAGCAACAGTGTGAAGCTGGTGGTTTGGGAGATGGGGAAACACGCGACGCGAGACACAGAGGGTGTCGTAGAATTCATAGTCGGGGTAGTCCATCTGATAGACACGGAACACGGCTTTCAGACAGCCTTCGTCGAAGGGCTTATTATGCGCCACAAGGGGGAGCCCTTCAATCAGAGGCACTATCTGCGCCCAGACGTAGGGGAAGACAGGGGCATCGTCGGTATCGGCACAACAGAGGCCGTGGACCTGCGAGCACCAATAGTTATAGTAATTCGGCTCGGGCTGAATGAGCGAATAGAACGAATCCACAATCTCACCATCCCTGACGATGACCACTCCCACGGAACAGACGCTTGTCCGTTCGTTGTTTGCTGTCTCAAAGTCTATTGCTGCAAAGTTATTCATTGGTTGCTCCTATATTTGTTCCACATACGCTTAACCATTCCCGCTAGTTCCTTTCTAAGCCAAACGGGCGACAGCACTTCAACGCCCTCGCCATTCGAAAGAATTTCCTGAATGAAGTCGAAGGTTGGGCGGACACGCAACGTGAAGATGCTGTACTCATCGTTACGCTCGGTTTCCTGCTGCGATTTGTGCAACGGCAAAGAACGGAAGTAGTTGGCCTGCCCTGCCGACACTTTCAGGCGGACGGTCTCCACCTTTGTCCCGTCACCTGCGACAATACCAAAACAACCCTCGAAGTATTCATCGGGATGAAAGGCTTTGGGATAGGTGAAATGGGTTTCAGTTGCCTCAAGATGCAGCACGCGGTCAAGTGCATAAATCAGTATCTTATCATAATAAGGACTACGTGCCACAAGATACCACCGCTGGCGGAAGAGCTTAATGCAGTAGGGCTCTACTTCAAAGGTGCTTTCTTCGTCGCGCCAATAGCTCTGATAGGTTATACTGAGCATGGTGTTATGCTTTAAGGCCTCAACGATGATTGGCAGATATCCCTGCCCTTCGGGAATCTCCTCCAAAAGTATTTTCTCCTTAATTCCTAGATTCGCTTGCAGTAGGGTACTAACGGAGAGAGTATTGAACAACCAACTGCGCAAATTGCCGCTGCTTAATTCATCGGCATTCTCGATATAGTAGCGATAGTCTCCTCGGCCCTCGTTGACAATGGAGAGGCCGAAGATTTCCTCGACGGCGATGCGCCATTTGTGGAAAGTCCGTTCGGGTAGTTCCAGTCCTTCGCTCATTTCGTTGGAAAGCCATCGGTGATTCAGCTCCTTAAGCGAAATACGCTTCGCCCGATAGATAGTTTCCACCAACCAAACGTATTTGTTCATTTGATTTGTAGCCATACAATTTTTTTTTTGATGCAAAGTTACCAGCATGCTATGCCGTTTAAGGGCAGTGGTTCTGAAAAAATAATTTGAACCCTGCAAATATAAAGAGAAAAACCATATCGGCAAAGAAAATGGCTGTTGTTTTTAATGCTTTTTTGACCAAAGATTTGCATTATCGCTCATATACCTGTATCTTTGTCCCAATAAACATTCGCATACGATGGCTGTTAAATCAAAGTTTGTTACATGCGCTCTTCTGCTCCTCGCCTTGTCGGGATGCACGTTCATTGACAATCCCCACACCCCGAAGGGTTATGTGCATCATTGCATCCGCATCATGGACAAGACAGGGCTCTATGCCGAGGGAAAAGAGTGGGAAAACGCCAAGAATCATGCCCTGCAGCAAGCAAAAGAAATTGCCAGCCTGGACGAGGCACACGAGATAATCACAGAGGCTCTTCATGTCTGCGGAGGCAAGCATTCCGCGTTGCGTCCCCCATTGAATGAATCCCAATCCCTAAAGGAAGAGACTCCGCAAGCGCTCTTCCGCGAGGACAACATCCTCTACCTCAGCGTCCCTGCCCACATGGGCATCAGCGTCAACGACACCCTCTACTCCTTCACCCTCTACGACGCCATCTGCCGCCACACGGATGCCAAGGGCTATATCATCGACCTTCGTGGGAATGTGGGCGGCAACATGTATCCCATGCTGGCCGGCCTTTCGCCCCTCCTCCCCGAAGGGACATGCCTCGAGTTCCAGAAAAAGCAGCACGCCATGCCAGTCACCACCGAATACATCCGCAAGACAGAAATTGGCAACCATCGTCCTGCCCTAAGCGAAAGTCTCCTCAAGCGGATTCAGGGACTCCCCATCGCCCTCCTCACCGACACCCTCACAGCCAGTTCGGGCGAAGCTACGCTACTTGCCTTCCGAGGGCTTGACAACACAAAGACCTTCGGATGCCCTACGGCAGGCTACGCCAGCGCTAACATCCCCTACCCTCTTCCCGATGGCTACACCCTTGTGCTGACGATTAGCCAAGATGTCGCCCGCACAGGAGAGGTTTTCTGCGACGACCCCATCCAGCCCGACGTCGAAACCGACACTCCCCTCGAATCCGCATTGCTGTGGATGAAGAGTTTATAGACAAAATTACCATTCAGGGGCGCTCGTACTGCTTGTCAATGTAGCGGCAAACGGCATCGCAGCTTTCGTGGACGGCAAGGAAGAAGAGAAAGGCAACAAGCAGTAAGGTAATGAGGTCAGAAGCAGGTGGAAGGGCCAAACTGCTAAAGGTACGCAGTACAATTTTCAGCGCCGTGAATAGCATATTACGGAAATAGAAAATAAGCCCGAAAAATACCCCCCAGATGAGAATAAAAAACAAGACAAGCCGCAGCCGCAGACGGGCATAGCCGTGAGGAAGGCGGTGAAGTGTGTCGCGGACAAAAGCATCGTCGGAAACAGGTTCATAAAGCGTTTCCAGGCGTTGGCGGAGGCGGAGGTCATCATTAGTCATAGTCGAAAAGGTTTTTCAGGTGGTTACGACCTCGTGAGAGGTGCGATTTGATGGTTCCAACAGGCCAGCCGGTGACGCGATGTATCTCGCGTAGGCTGAGTTCTTGCAGGTAGAAGAGGGCGATGCATGTGCGCTCAGCTTCAGGAAGGCGGGCAACAGCAACACGGAGCTGGTCGGTTTCCAAAGTATCTGAACCTTGACGGCTGTCAAGATTGGGAGCAACTTCAACTTCGGTGCGGACGACTGGGTCGTCAAGCGAAAGAAGGTCGTGGTGGCGCGCCAGCCAGTTGAGCCACGTGTTGTGAGCAATACGATAGAGCCAGGTACCGAAGCCGCTGAGACCATGAAATGAGCCTATATTCTGCCAAGCGTGGATGAACGTCTCTTGCGCCAGATCGTCCGCCAGCGCCTCGTTGCCGTTCGTTTCCACGAGGAAATACCGGCGCACGGGGCGCTGGTACTTCCTCATCAGGCGGGCGAAGGCACGCTGGTCGTCCAACAGCACCACACGGGAAATCAACACGAGGTCAGAATCCACTCCAGTAAAAGGGATTAATAATGTGGAGAGACGGGTGAACGTTCTTTTTTTGATTGCGCGCAGAGGCGACCAACCCGTCTACTCCACATCAGATTCTTAGTTTTCCGCTGCTTTCTTCTCTTTTTTTCGTTTTATGTCATTGAGAGCAGCAATGGCGACGAGGCTCAGCAAGCCGTATCCCGCCAGGATGCAGCCGACAAAGGGAACGAACTCGTATGTGCCGCGGTTGAACAGATAGTAGGCTATCAGCCCGAGCCCCACACCCAGCATGGAGGCGCTAGAGATGACGCGTCCTTTGTCCGACTTCTGCTGCGGCATCAAAGCACGGAGCATCTCGGCCGTATCGGCATTGGCGGAAGTGAAAACGCCGCTATCAATCATCTTGTGAATAATCTCGTTCCGCTCCTTGTCGCGCCGACGGACGACCTTCAGTATCATTTCGAGCACAATCAGCGCCATGACAAATATCAACACCATTGCGATGGGAGCTCCAAGGGTTTCTATCATTTCCTTCATCTGCTCGTAGTCAGCATCGTAATTACTATCCGCAACGTCAAGCGCTTGTATGAAGGCTTCATACCTCAAGGAGTCAGGAAGTTGTTCAATGGTTCGTTGCAGAGAATGGGGTAACTGGAATTCATCGGCATGCAACGCTGCCTGCGGCATCAACAGCAAGGCTGCCAAAAGAAGAATTTGATTGATCTTTTTCATACTTTTTATGGCTTTTAAATGAGTTAATAATTCCTTTTTTAAGAGCTCTCTGTCCATTAGACAAGGCAAAGACGAAAAAGGTTGCAAAAACTTTATGAATTTTGTCAGGGCTTATTGCTGTTTTATGTTTTTCCGCAAGAATAATCCCGAACGTTGTTAAGTAAGCCTCAAACGAAGACGAAAAAACACCTGACGCTGAAAAAGTCCCATCAAATGGGAAAAAAATCCCAGCTGATGGGACTTTTTTCCCATCAGCTGGGATTTATGGGGAATCTGAGTCTATCTGGGAAGCGGTTAAGATGAGCCGACGGTTTTCCTTCATTCTTTGGCGATTTCAGTAACCTGAAATATGAATAACCTTTAAAAAATAGTACGCGCGCAAGATTTTTCAAACATTATTTGCATTTGTATTTGGAGTAAATTATCTTTGCAGCCAAAAGGTGAAAAAGGCAATTAGAAAAAGACAAATAAGAGTAAATAATTCGGATTATATATGGCAAAGATTGTAACTTTGGGTGAGATAATGCTGCGGTTGTCGCCTGCGGGGCAATACCGTTTTGTGCAGGTGGAACAGTTCGACGTCATCTTCGGCGGAGGCGAGGCCAACGTGGCTGTCAGCCTGACCAACTATGGGCACGATGCGTACTTCGTCAGCAAGCTCCCCAAGCACGAGATAGGCCAGAGCGTGGTGAACGCGCTGCGCCGATATGGTGTACGGACAGACTACATCGCCCGCGGAGGCGACCGTGTGGGTATCTACTACTGCGAGACAGGCGCCTCGATGCGTCCTTCGAAGGTTATCTACGACCGTGCGCACAGCGCTATCAGCGAGGCTGACCCTGAGGACTTCGATTTCGACGCCATCATGGAGGGTGCCGATTGGTTCCATTGGAGCGGCATCACACCCGCCATCAGCGACAAGGCCGCACGGCTAACGCGTCTGGCATGTGAAGCTGCCAAGCGTCACGGAGTAACCGTCAGCGTTGATTTGAACTTCCGCAAGAAGCTGTGGACGAAAGAGAAAGCACAGAGCATTATGCGCCCGCTGATGGAGTTCGTCGACGTCTGTATCGGCAACGAAGAAGACGCTGAGCTGTGCCTCGGCTTCAAGCCCGATGCTGATGTGGAGAGCGGACAGACAGCTGCCGAGGGCTACAAGGGCATCTTCAAGGCTATGGCAAAGGAGTTTGGCTTCAAGTATGTCATCAGCACGCTGCGTGAGAGCTTCAGCGCCACGCACAACGGCTGGAAGGCGATGATATTCAACGGCAGCGAGTTCTACGAAAGCCGCCGCTATGACATCGACCCCATTATCGACCGTGTGGGAGGTGGCGACAGTTTCTCAGGCGGCATCATCCACGGCCTTCTCACGAAGCCCACACAGGGCGAGGCGCTGGAGTTTGCCGTTGCAGCCAGTGCCCTGAAGCACACCATTCCAGGCGACTTCAACATGGTGAGCGCCGAGGAGGTGGAAGCCCTCGCAGGAGGCTCCGCCAACGGAAGAGTACAGAGATAAAAGATGGTTTAACGGAGAACGTTTAACGAAGGCCAAAGGACGTGTTCGTTAAACATT
>DBYJ01000014.1:50242-50410 GCA_002309805.1 Bacteroidales bacterium UBA1189
TGCTACGAAGGCGGCGTGCGCGCCTTCGAGTTTACGAACCGAGGCGACTTTGCCCATGAGGTGTTTGCTGAGGTTGTGAAATTTGCCGCCAAGGAATGTCCAGAACTGGCGATGGGCATCGGCTCGGTCGTCGACCCTGCCCCAGACGCACCCTACCTCCACCTGGGG
>DBYJ01000009.1:0-55748 GCA_002309805.1 Bacteroidales bacterium UBA1189
AACATCGATGACGCACGTGAGCGCATCGCCTCCTTCATCAGCTTCTACAACGACCGGCGTCCGCACGCCAGCATCGGCATGAAGGCGCCCTCCATGGCTCATGTTGAGCAGGGGATGCAACGGCGAATGTGGTAAAGTCAACCTTTTCAGTACAAAGTAAACAAAAAAAGATGAGAAGTAAACAATATCCGTACGAGGTCTACGTTCTTAGGAAAAGTGTCAACCACCTCCGTGAAAGTCGTCAGGCTTTCCCAGGTGAGCGAGTCAACCTTTTCAGTACGGGTAGGCAAGTGTTAAAAAAAGAAGCCTAAAAAGAGTCAACCTTTTTCAGGAAAAGACACTTTTGCAAAATACGACTCTTGCGATACATGAAAATAGGTGCCTTCCGCACGTCAATCCGTCTCAAAAACGGGGTAGTTCCGTGTAAAAAAACGGGGAAAAACGGCAAAAAAACGCCGTTACGTTATCCATTTCTGCCGAAAAATCCCCCTCTTCACCTCCCGAAAATACGACAACGCGTCATGAAATCCGCAGCCGGCAAACGCAACGGAACGAGAAACGGGCGAGTGCAGCCTCATTTTCCGTCGTCTGCTGATGAGGCTGCGTTAAAGCGTAAAGTTGTAAAGTAATCGCCGTGAAGCACTTTTTTTCAGGGGATAATGACCTTCCGTCCGTCGCCCCGGATGTAGATGCCGCGCTGGGGGTGTGCGACGCGTCGCCCTGCGAGGTCATAGACGGGTGTGTCCTCGTCGTACGTGGTGCCGGTGGTGGGACGGCCGACACCATCCGGGATGTAGCGGCCGGCTGCGCGGAACTTCCACGGCGTGGCCTTCGTGCGGAGCTGGGCATAGCCTCCGGCGGTGGTCTGGCACGTCAGGCTGCCCTCCTCGCCCGTGAGGATGAATCCGCCCGCTTCCTCGTCGTAGGCAATGCTGAACGGGATGGGGGTGCGCTCGCCTGCGACATCGATGTAGCTGCCCCAGAGGGCGGCAGGATGTGAGGAATAGACGTTGTGGAGGGTGTAGCTGCCGTTGCCGTCGCGGCGGAGGTAGAACAGGAATCGCTTGTCGTCGGGGTCGGTAAGGGCGTCCATGCGCAGGCAGCCTTCGTAGCGCCCGGGCTGGTCGTTATAATAGGCGTATGTGCCCGTGCGGAGGTTCTGCAGATAGACGTAGTAGCCCGACTGCTCAGGGCTGTCGTCGTGCCCGACGTAGTGGTCGAACTCACGGTCGCAGTAGGTGGGCGAGAGGGCTTCCATGGCTTCCCAAAGTTCGTCGAGGCGTAGGTCGAGACGGCCCACAGCCTGATGCTGGCATAACGCCTGAACGGCATGATAGGATTCAAGGAAGCGTTGCTTCAGGGTATCGAAATCGTTGGAGAGGATGGCCAAACGTTCGGCTCTCACCCGAAGATCGCCCTCCATGTAGAATGCCACGCGCATATAAGCATCGGCACAGGCCTGAAGGGTTTCGGCGTGATGGTCGATAACGGTGCTGACACGCCACAACGAAGCTTCGGTCGAGCCAATGGCCTCCTTGTCGCTGTTGTACGAGAGATAGAGCCCTGTGCAGGGTGAGGCAAAGGTGACGAGCCCGTTTGCCGTGTGCTGTACGTCAAAGAGGACGGCTCTTTCGATATCGTCGGACTCCAGCTTCGCGCGTTTGTCCGCAACGAGGGAAGTGATGTACAATCCGCTAGAGACGTTTTGGATGGCATATAACCTATCGGAAGAGGGCGAAGCGAGCCCGATGCGGTGGCCCGGATGGATGCGCTTCTCGTCGTCATCCTCCCTTACCACGGGCACCAGCTGCCACTGTTTCTTGTCGTCAGTCTCCGGGTCAAGGGTGTTGCCTTTTGGCCCATTGGAAAGGTAATATAGCGAATAGTTCTTGTAGGTGGCGAGGTAGAAGGCATAGACATTCTCCGTCCAGATGGGCACGCGGGCTTCGGCGTTGCTGCGCACGGCTTGCACGGCCTCATCGAGCAGCATGGCCCATTGTCCGTAAGTGTGTAGCGACTGATCCTCCCCGTCGCGGGCAGAGAGAGCAGCGTCGTAGAGCGTCTGCAACTCCGTCAGGGCATAGCTGAAGATATGTCCTATCGTCAGCCCCTCGTCGTCGCTGAGTTTGAGGGTGCTCTCTGCCGTGGCGAGCGAGTTCTTCAACGCGGTCAGCTGCTCGGCTTCCGTGCCTGCCTCGGCGGTGGAGGGTACGCGTACTTCTGTTCCGTCGGCTTGCACGGCAACAATGTGGAACTGAATCGACTGGCAGTTGGCCGGCAGCGTGAAGCGCAGGCAATTGGTGAGATAGACGAGTTCGCCACTATCCTTATCATACAGACGGAACCCGACGGCGCCTGTGCCGTTCTTCAGGGTGATGCTGTTTCCCGTTCGGCTGTAGATATATCCTTCAGCGGGGACGGAGGTGAGGAGGAAGTCGGTGTAGAGTCCGACGTCGCCACACTGTCCAGGGCCAAAGTCGTAGGTGAGGCGATTGCCGCTGCCCCCGTCAGTACGTGGAATAGGGCGTGTGCGGTCGTCGAGGAACTCAAGTGGGGGTGCCTTAGGGTACTGGCTGGCATAGGCAACGAAGTCATCGATGTCCTTCTGCGGCGTGGTGAGGAAGGTATTGGATTCACGCGTCTCCATTCGCTCGTGGGGTACGAGATAGCCATAGACACCAAAGAAAATGGAAAGGTCCATTTGAGCCACGTCGCAGCACGTCTTGGCAAAGAGCAGCATATCCTGCGAAGCTGTGACCTCTTTCTTGTTGCCCCAGCGAATGGAGAGGGGGGTCTGTCGCATCGACTGGAAGACGCGGGGCCAGAACGTGGGGTCGATGCCTAGTTCGTGGAAGTAGAGGTAGAGCTGCCACTGCAGGCGCAGCATGCCGTCGTTTGAGCGGTTTATCCAGGGAATGCCTGCGGCGTACTCGTTGTAGATGGTGGAATTGACAGGGCCGCGAGTGAGGTATTTACCGATTTTCCAGACGACAAGGTTTTCCAGCACACCGTTGCTGCTTTCGGTGCAACCGGCAATGTTGATAGCACCTTGATACATATGCCCATTCTCATGGGCAGGGCCAAAGCAGTAGTCGGGGTCGGTGACGACGGTGCTGAAATTGAGGATTTTGTAGGCCACATTGACATGATACTGTGTGCGGTACCACGTGGCAGCCATGTAGGTGTGGTCGTCATCGAGGGTAATGGCGCAAGCCATGTTGTTGCACTTCTCGGGCACGATGCCTTCGAGACCCATGATGCCGCGTTCCCATGTGAGCATGTTTTCCCACCAGTCGATGGCATCGTGGATGCCTGTGGGGCAGTTCTTGCGCATGACGCTGGTGTGCATGTGATACATTACTTTCTCGCCCTTCACGTCAATGGACGAGGCTGTGGCATGGCTTAGGATGTCCACCCAGTCCTCATCGATGTGCTCGGCTATGTTCCAGAAGCCGTTGACGGTGCCGTTCTCGATGTGGATGCGCAGGGCGGGGTAGTCGGTGATGAGCCGTTCGCCGCTGAGTGAAGTAGTGCCGATGTACTGGATATAGAAGAGCGATTCGTCTTGGGCGACGGTAAGCACGTTCAATCCGCGGTGGAGTGTGACGGCGTTACCCTCTACATTGGTGCCTTGGATAAACTCCAGCCCGAGCGTGGCACCCTCGGGAATCTCGTTGCCGACAAAGACCAGAATGATGTCACCCTTGTTGCCATAGATACCTGTGGGGTTGTTGATGCGCCCCGGACGGGTGATGAGCAGCTCTTTGTACCAGTAGTCGGGGTCGCTGTAGGCGCTGTAGTCGCGGATGCGGAACTCACGCTCGCGGTGTTCCCATGTATTGTTCTTCACTTTCAGGGCGATGCGCAAGAAGTCCTCGGGAAGACCGCTCATGGCTGTGCGAAGCTCGTGGTCGCTCATAGAGGCGTAGGCGGGCAGTAGCTCAGTACATGATTCGTCGATGAAGAACCCCTTCAGCGCCTCGTTGTATTGTGCCTCGTGGGTGGTAAGGTCCACATAGTTCTTGTAGATGAGTTGTTTCAGTGCCAGCTGTTCCTCTGAGATGCCCGTTATCTCCTCGAGCTTCCATTGTGTGGCATCGGCAGCGTTGTCGTGCCAATAGACTACTTTGCCCGTCCAGGCAGCGTGCAGCCCGCCCATGCCAGTATTGTGGCACACGTTCCAGTAGTCCGAAGGCTGCGAGACGAGCAGGAATGTGTGGGCGGCTCCGTTCGAGTCGGTCCAGTATTGGTTGTTAGAGCCTCCGTAGTTGTTGATAGCATTGCCTGTGAGGACATTGGTGAGTGTGAAACCCGCCCCGCGGGCATCGAAGCGCCACATTTGTTCAAATGCCTCCTTGCCTCCCTTTTCACGGGTGACGATGCCGTTGGTGCTGATGTCCTCCGTGGCAGCGAGGGTGGGGTACATCTTACTTATGAGCCGATAAACCTTGCCATCATCGGGCTGGGCTGTGATCATGGCTGTCCATCCGACAAGCAGTACGCAGAGGTAAAGACGGGAAAGGAACGTTTTCATAGGTTTAAGGTTAACGATAGTTCATTCAAATCTAAAGTTTTATTCTTCAATCTTTTCAAGGGGTATTTTCTCAATTCTCCGTTGGTGGCGTCCACCTTCGAAGGGAGTTGCAAAGTATTCGTCCATGATTTCGCGTGCCGTCTCCTCATCGATAAAACGTCCTGGCATGACGAGAATGTTGGCATCGTTGTGCTGGCGGATGAGGTGGGCAATCTCGGGTCTCCAGCAGAGGCCGCCACGGATGCCCAGGTGCTTGTTCACCGTCATGGCAATGCCTTCGCCAGAGCCGCAGATGGCGATGCCGTTGTCAACCTCTCCCCGTTCGACGGCATAGGCCAATGCATGGCCGAAGTCGGCATAGTCGCAGCTTTCTTCTGTGTAGGTGCCGAAGTCGTGGTAGTCATATCCATGCTCATCGAGGTACTTCTTTACAAATTGTTTAAGGCCGAAGCCTGCGTGATCTGATGCTAATCCTATGGTCATGATAGTGAATTGTTAGTGGTTATTTGTGTTTGGGGGACATTTTGAACTCGAGGGTGCCGCCGGCAAGGAGTTGCTGCTGAGTGAGGGCGAGCGTGGGAAGACGCTTACCATTCAGTCGGACATCGCGAACGTAGATGGAGCGGGAGTCCTTGCGGGGGGCGACGATTGTGAAGTCACGGCCGCCGGGAAGGTGGAGAGTGGCACGGGAGTAGAGAGGTGTGCCGATGGTGAAGTCATCAGCACCAGCATTGAAGGGGTAGAAGCCGAGGGCTGAGAAAACGTACCAGGCGGACATCTGGCCACAGTCGTCGTTACCAGCATAGCCGCAGGGACGGTCATTGTAGAACGAGCGGCGTACTTGGTCGACAAGCTCCTGTGTGCGCCACGGGCGGCCAGCATAATTATATAGGTAGGTGGTGTGGTGGGCAGGCTCGTTACCGTGAGCGTATTGCCCGATGAAGCCTGAGGCGTTGCCCCCGGAGTCGCGCTCCTCGCTTTCGAGCGAAAAACAATGGTCAAGTTTAGCTATAAAGCCCTTGGTGCCGCCGAGGAGGTCGATGAGTCCCTGTGGATCATGGGGCACAAACCACATATATTGCCAGGCGTTGCCTTCGATGAAATAAGGCGTATCATAAGCCAGGGGCTGGAAGGGCTCAACGAACTCGCCTTTCGAATCCTTAGAGCGGAAGAAGCCGGTGGAGCTATCGAACAGATTACGGTAGAACTGAGAGCGGCAGAGGAATCGTGCAGCATCCTCATCGTGACCGAGGGCGCTGGCAACAGCGCTCACGCACCAGTCGTCGAAAGCCTGCTCCATGGTGATGCTGACACTATTACCCTGAAGATCGGCAGGCATAAAGCCAAAGTGTTCCCAAATGTCGAAGGGCGAGTTGGTGTGCGGCTCAGTACAGCTTGCGATCATTGCGCGGTAGGCGGCCTCGGCATCGATGCCGGGAATGCCTGTGAGGATGGCGCGCGAGAGTACGGGCACAGCGTGATTGCCTATCATGCAGTAGTTTTCCTGTCCCCACAGCGTCCAGATGGGCAGATAGCCGTAGGCCTGCTGATGGAGTATCATGCTGCGGACAAAGTCGGCCGTGAGTTCGGGCTCCAGGAGGTTGTAGAGGGGATGAGCAGCGCGGAAAGTGTCCCAAAGGGAGAAAGTGGAGTAGTAGTGCTGTCCGTGCGGCAGCTGGCGCACCTGATGGGTGGCATCGACGTAACGCCCATCGACATCGCTAATGACGTTGGGCTGAATAAGCGTGTGGTAGAGTCCGGTGTAGAAAATGGTCTTCTGCTCATCGGAGCCTTCAATATCGACTTTGGCAAGATGGTTTTCCCAGGCCTTATCGGCTGCTTGCACGTAGGCATCGAAGTCCCATGAGTGGCACTCGGCAGCGAAGTTGCGGCGCGCACCCTCATCATCGACAGCCGATAGGGCTACCTTTACGGTGACGGTATCGTCCGTGTCGTGGTTGAACGTCAGCGCGGCGCGCAGGTAGCGGCCGTTGATGACGGTGCCATCGACGGTACGCTTCCTATCAACGAGGAGTGTCCGGGCAAAGGGTTTGGAGAACTCAGCGCGGAAGAAGACGCGGCGCAGGGGTGCCCAGCCGGTAATGAGGCGGAAACCCTCAATGGTATGGTCGTCAACAATGCGTATCTGGGCGCGGACGATGTCGTAGCTGCGTTTGCCTGCATAGTAGGCATCCTCGCCGCGGTAGCTGCTGTGGTCGAGGTCCACGACGATGGTCTGCTCCGTCCCCTTGGGGAAGGTGTAGCGATGGATACCGGCGTGCGCCGTAGCAGTAAATTCGGCTTCAACACCGCTCTCGAGGAGCCTCACACCATAGTAGCCTGGGCGGGCTTTCTCATAATCATGGCTGAACGTCTGTGAAAAGTCTCCTTCAGCCAGATAAGAAGCCATCGCCGGCACCGTGACAGGCATGAGCATGACGTCGAAGAGGTCCGTGCAGCCCGTGCCGCTCAGGTGGGTATGCGAAAAGCCGTAGATACGATTGCGGTCGTAGTCGTAGCCCGAGCAGGGATCCCAGGTGATGTATTTCTCGGTGTCGGGGCTGAGCTGAACGAGGCCAAGGGGCCAGCAGGCACCAGGGAAGGTGCTTCCGCTGAGGGCGCCAGTGTCATCGGTTTGTGTGCCGATAAAGGGATTGACATACCGGGTATGGTCGCCGGCAGTGGCGACGATGGCGATGGCTGCCATCACGAGGGAAATGAATGTCTTTTTCATATTAGAAGTTGGGGTATTCGGGTTTTGACACTTCTTTGATGGCGATGCACTCCATCTCCACCAGCCACGTGGGGCGGCAGACTGGGGCAAGGACGAGGACGTAGTTTAGAGAAGGCAATTCGCTATCTAGCAGACGGCTGACAGTATCGGCATCGGCTGTGTCGCGCAAATAGACAATGGCTGAAGCGATGTCGTTCATCGTACAGTCAGCTTCGGCAAGCAGGGCGCTGATATTCTCCAGCATGCGAAGTGTCTGGGCTTTGATGTCACCCTCATGGAGGACACGGCCCTTGTCATCGATGCTGGCTGTGCCGCTAATGAAGACGTGGCGACGGTCGCCGTAAGTGACGGCAGTACCGCGCTCGAAAGTGACGCCGTACTCGTAGGTGGGGTTGAGGTGGTCCTTGGCATAGAGGTACTGCACCTGTCCGGGCTGCAGCCCGCGCACGGCATAGCCGTCCATCTGCACCAGCACCTCGGGTAGGGCGTGGCGCCCTTCGATGCCGGTGCTGGCGAGAAAGTGAGTTTTGGGGGTGAGACCGATGCGGGCAAAATACTTGCGGCGGCCTTCGACCACGCCGTGATAGTTGACGTCGACGTCGCGGACGAAAATCCACGTGCGGATGCCGTTGTCGGCGATGGTCATGTCCATAGGTTTGAGCTCGCAGCGCCAGGCGTCGAAGAGGTCGCGCATCTGGTGCTCGCTGTCGGTGACGCGTGGATGGGCGTCGAGCGACGAGATGTCGGCGCGGCTGTAGGGGATGCAGCCCCCCATCCAGTAGTGGGTGAGGCCGTTATGGGTGAAGCAGCCCTGCAGGGGCTCCATGTCGGAGGCGCTCCAGAGCCAGAGGGCAATCTTGGTGCCGTCGAGGGGCGGCTGCTGGACGATGGAGGTGGCGCAGAAGGTGACGCCATCGAGAGCCTGCTCGAGGGCGGGCTGCTGGTTGGCGGCGTCGCTCAGGAAGAAGCGGCGGAAGAGGGGCGTTTGTCCCTCGTGCTCAGTGAGCCAGTTGTTGTAGGCAGCGATGAGTGTGTCAAGCTGTTCAGCATAGGACAGGGTAGGGTCGTCGATGTGGAATATCGTATGATATTCACTTAGTTTATGATTGTATGTTATTCTCATTCTTCAATTGTGGATTGTCCATTGTAAGTTTATCGTTGTCCTTCAAAATTGCTTGTCCGTCGTCCATTTTCTCTTTGGCGGCTTTGCGCTCATCGTGTTTGCGACAGGTGTCCAGCAGACGTTCTATGTCGCGGCAAACAAGTTCGTATGTAGGGACAACCTCGGGGTGGATGTTCTTCCGGAGAATGGTTTCAACACTCTCTCCGCTATGGCGATACGACGACAACTCGTTCTGGAACTGCTGATTGTGGAGGGCAAGGTTCTTTATTTCCTCTTCGCGCTCACGCCGCAGCCGTGAGCAGAGGGGAATAAGGATTTTCAATGTCACGTTGTCTTTCAGGTGATGTCCCTGCACGAAAAGGAAGGTGTTGTCGGGGGTAACGCCCAACCCAAGCAACTCGGCTTTGAGGGCTTCAATCTCTGCCTCGTTCTTGCTGAATCGTTTATGGAGCCATTCCAGCTTGCGCCGCACCTTGCCTGCGACTTGCTCAAGGGCAGTAACGGGTACATTGAAGCTGACGGGACCCAGACGAGTGGCTTCAGAGAAGTCCTGGATGGAGAAGACTCCGTGGCGCCCCGTGCGGTAACACCAGATGTTCCAGATGAACAGAGGGTGGATGATATTGGAGTAAAGGCGGAAGAAGGCAGGGAAGTCGATGTACTCGTGGTCATTGAGCGTAGCCTGCACACAGATGTCATGTAGTGTGGTGGGGTAGCACTGGTAGTTCTCGATGGCGTAGGCGTAGGTGTGGATAACGAAGGGGCTGCGGATGAGCTTGCGTGAGGTGGATGTGGCGCCTTGAAGCAGGTAGTCGTAGTCGGCATCGACGCAGGAAATCATATTCTCGCCTAAAGAATTGCCCAGCCGGTTCATCATGGCTACTTTCTTTCCCTTGGCCAGCGTGCTGCTGCTGGGGAGCATCACCTGGAAGTAGTATTTGTCGTTCGAGAATTTGCTGAGGATATGGCTCCAGAAGGGTACGTCATCGTAGCTCTCCACATAGGCCACAATCTTCTTGCGAGCCGTCTTGGGGCGCAGGCTATTGGCAGCCTGCACATAGAGCGACGACAGATTGTCCGTGAGCTTCCGAGCCATCCCTGATCCCTATTCGAATTCTTTAACCTTTAGCCCTTAATCTTTAACCCTTTTCCACCGTGATATCTGTCACTTCGGTTACGGCGTCCATCCAACCGCTCATGATGATGGCGGGCGAGTGGGTGGAGAGGATAATCTGGACGTGGGGATTCAGTTCGCGGACGATGCTGATGAGCCGTTCCTGCCACTCGAAGTGAAGGGATATCTCCGGTTCGTCCATGAAGAGCACGCAGGGACGCCCCTCTTGCAGCAGCACGGTGAGCAAGATGGCAAGCATCTGTCGTTCGCCCGACGAGAGTTGGTCGGTCGTCAGCACTTCGCCGTCCTGACGGAAGAGAATCTCGTCCGGTGTGCGGACGATGGTTTTCTCGGTGACGGCAAACAGTTCGTCGGCCACGCGGTAGAATGTCTGGCGGTCGGCCTTGCAGTAGGCATAACGGCTCAGTA
The DNA here is from genome assembly GCA_002309805.1 of Bacteroidales bacterium UBA1189. Lineage (GTDB taxonomy): Bacteria > Bacteroidota > Bacteroidia > Bacteroidales > Bacteroidaceae > UBA1189. The sequence continues at coordinate 9,935 of DBYJ01000009.1, forward strand.
ATCGGCCGAGGCCGCTGCTCTCGCCGCCGTGGAATACGTCGAAGGGGATACCATCGGCCTCAGAGGGCTCGTAGGTGATGGAAACGCTGGGCAGGTTCTCGTGCTCCATCTGCTGCGCCATCTTACGCATGATGGTGCTCTTGCCGATGCCGTTCACCCCGCTCAGGATGTTCACGTCGGGGCGCAATTCCCAAACGATGTGCTTCTTCCCCCAAAGGGGATTGATATCTACGCGGCGGATGTATTCCGCAGGATGTGAGAGTTCTTTCATTATACCTATTTTTATTATTGTCGCAAAAGTAAGGTAAAAAGTTTGACAAACCAAATTTAATCCCTACTTTTGCACAAAAATACCCAAAACATGTTATGAAAAAAAGAATCATCCCCTCTCTCTTGTTGCTTTCAGCAGCATTGTTTGTTCTTGTCGGTTGCCAGCGTCCCATGGGAAAGTCGTTCGCGGTTGGCGAGGGCTCGTTCCTTCTCGACGGCAAGCCGTTCGTGGTCAAGGCGGGCGAGGTACACTTTCCCCGCATCCCCCGCGAATACTGGGAGCACCGCATCCAGATGGTCAAGGCGCAGGGCATGAACACCATCTGCATCTATGTCTTCTGGAATTTCCACGAGCCACAGCCCGACCAGTTCTGCTTTGAGGGGCAGGCTGACGTTCGCTCCTTTGTCAAGCTCTGTCAGAAGCACGGCCTCTACGTCATCGTTCGCCCAGGGCCCTACTGCTGTGCCGAATGGGAGATGGGTGGTCTGCCTTGGTGGCTGCTCAAGAAGAAGGACATTAATCTCCGCTCGCTCGACCCCTACTTCATGGAGCGCGTTCGTAAGTTCGAGGCTGCGCTGGCCGGTCAGCTGGCCGACCTCCAACTGTCGAAGGGCGGCCCCATCATCATGGTGCAGGTTGAGAACGAGTTCGGCGGCTACGGCACCGATAAGCCCTACGTCAGCGCCGTGCGTGACGTGCTGCGCGAGGTGGGCTGGACCGACGTCCCCCTCTTCCAGTGCGACTGGAGCAGCAACTTCGAGCAGAATGCCCTCGACGACCTGCTGTGGACGATGAACTTCGGCACGGGCTCCAACATCGACAGCCAGTTCCGCCGCCTGAAGGAGCTGCGCCCCACGACGCCCCTCATGTGCTCAGAGTTCTGGAGCGGATGGTTCGACAACTGGGGCCGAGCCCACGAGACCCGCGACGCCAAGGACATGGTGGCCGGCCTGCGCGAGATGCTGCAGAAGAACATCTCCTTTAGTCTCTACATGGTACACGGCGGCACGTCGTTCGGCCACTGGGCAGGCGCCAACAGCCCCGGCTATCAGCCCGACTGCACCAGCTACGACTACGATGCGCCCATCAGCGAGGCGGGACACCCCACGCCCAAGTTCGACGAGCTGCGCGCCATGCTGCAGAAGTTCAGCGACAAGGCCCTGCCACCCGTGCCCGCCATGTTCCCCGTGATTTCCTTCCCGAAGATTGAGCTGACCGAGTTCGCCCCGATTGCCTACGGCTGTGGCGGCCTCTGCACGACCGAAAACCAGAATAACCTCACCTTCGAGTACAACAACCTCGGCTGGGGCTCAATGTTCTACATCACCCGTCTGCCCGCCGTGCCCGTGCCCAGCACCCTCAACCTCGACGCCCACGACTACGCGCAGGTGTTCATCAACGACCGTTTCGTCGGCAGGCTCGACCGCCGTGTCCGCGAGACCACCCTCACCCTTCCCCCCACCCGCGAGGGCGATGTGCTCCGCATCCTCGTCGAGGCCACGGGCCGCATCAACTACGGCCGCGCCATCAAGGATTTCAAGGGCATTGTGGGCGACGTTACCCTGCACTACGCCGACGAGACCGTCACGCTGACGGGCTGGGAGCGGTTCCCCATCCCCGACGACTACGAGCAGGCTGTCTGGGCTCTTGAAGGCTTCTCGGGCCGTCGTGTCGATGAGTACCACGAGGGGTTTGCCGACGAGGTGAAGATTTTCGGCAAGCGCGGCTATTACCGCGGCACGTTCAACGTCAAGTCGCCCGGCGACACGTGGCTCGACATGAGCTCGTGGGGCAAGGGGCAGGCGTATGTCAACGGCCACGCCATAGGCCGTTTCTGGGAAATCGGCCCGCAGCAGACGCTCTATGTCCCCGGCTGCTGGCTTAGGAAAGGCGCTAACGAGGTCATCGTCCTCGACGTCATCGGGCCGCAGTCGCCTGTCATCGAAGGCCTCGACCATCCCATCCTTGACAACCTCCGCCAGCCCACGCCCGTCATCACCCCGCAGGACGGCGAGACCTGGCAGGGCGACGGCCCTGGCGCTGTCTGGCAAGGCGATGGTCCTGGAGCCATGAAGTAAAACTTCCCTCATTATTGGCAATGATGAAACTCCGTTTTTTTGCTCTTGCTGCTTTGTTTGTCGCCATCATGCCGCTAAAGCTGGCGGCACAGGATTTCGCTACCAGTCGGCATTACTGGGAAGACGGCAAGCTCACTTGGGATGATTATTTGAGCGAACGTCCTCAGAACAATGACGCCCCCGTCTGTCTTACACTTAGCTATGGAGCCAGGAAGGAAAATGTGAAAAAAGGAAGCACCACGTACTCCTACGTCAGATATTACTCCTACGTTGACCGTTATGAGTCGTGGGCTGCGGATAGCGCTCGCACCGATGAACTTCTGCTCTACCACCAGACGCTTTTCGATATCTCGGAACTCTACTGCCGCAAGGCCACTCGGGAATACAATACCATGTCCTTCACCGGCGATGGCGACGAACTGTTTGCGTTCTACTACAGACAGCGTGCTAAGCAAATTGATGAGCTGAATCAGAAAACCGACTCTGGCAGGGTGTACCTCGCCCTAATGGACTATCACTACTACATCAAGGGTGAGCTCGAGAAAGAGAACTTCGACCCTCGCTCGGCTGACTTCATTCCCTCGCACGAATCCGGTGTCGGCATGTACATCGGCTATAGCCTCCGCCTCCCTGTCCGCGGCGAATTCTCACCCACCCACGGCATGACGCTTGGCTGGGATTTCCCGGATTTTCCCGCCTACAGGTCAATGCTGGGGCTCTCGATGAGCCTCGAGGCCTTTGGGCGGAGCAACGTGTTCCTGCACACCAAGAATGGCCCCATCTATCGGAATGAGAAAATCAGTTCCGGCAGTTTCGACGTCTATTACGCCTATAATCTCCTCCGTACCAACAGTCATTCGCTTCACTCCTTCGTGGCTGGCGGATTGTCCTTCTACGATGGGGAAAAATACGACGATGGCCTCGGGCATAAAATCTCCAACGAGGTGACGGCCTTCACGCTCGAAGCCGGACTGATTGCCGACATTTTTTTCGCTTCGCAAGTGAACGTTTATGCTGGGGGCCGAACGGATTCCTCTTTCACCTCCCTTCGCCTCCGCCCCTATCTTAGCTTTGCCCACATGAAGCAGGGCCTCGGCTGGATGCCTTCGTTGAACCTCTCCGTCTCGTTCTGCTTCAGCAGCAATAGTGTCGGTTGGTAAATAATGCTGAGTTATGCTAAAGGATTTGCTTTATGTCGGAGCGGGGAGTTTTGTGGGGGGCGTTGCGCGATACTTTGTTTCGCTGGCGATGAAGGGCGTGGGCGGCTTTCCGTGGGCAACGTTCATCGTGAATGTCGTGGGCTGCTTGCTGATAGGGCTGCTGTGGGGGCTCTCTGTCCGCAGCTCAAATGCACTTTCGGGCCATCTGGGTCTTTTCCTTACCGTCGGTTTCTGTGGTGGCTTCACTACCTTTTCCACCTTTTCGAAGGAGAGCCTTGCCCTGCTCCAGACGGGCAGCTACCTCACCTTCATCCTCTACGCCGTGGGTAGCATCCTTCTCGGTCTCGCTGCCGTCGCCCTTGGCTACCTGCTGACGAAATGAGATCTTCTGTTGGTTGGCTTGAATTTCTTCTTTTTGTCTCTCCTTTTTCTTCTCCGCCAATTGGCGGAGATTAAAACTCCAATTGGCGGAGAATAATACTCCATCTGACGGAGAATAAAACTCCAATTGGAGTTGAAGAAAACCTCCTTGCGCTGCGAGAAAAACGGACCTTAAAATCAGGAAAGAAAAAGTGGCTGCCGAACGCAGCCACTCTCTGAAAGAAAAAGATGATTTAATTCTTTAGGATACCTCTTGTTTCTCATTTCTCTTGTAGTTGGGCGTCGGCTTTCGAGAGGGCGGCCCACATGATGCCGCGCTTCATGATTTCCATGGCCTCAGGGACGTCGAAGTCGTTGGCATCGTGGCAGAGCGAGGAGTAGAAGATGCGGCCCTTGCCGTAGTGCTTCTTCCAGACAACGGGCATCTCGACGCCCTTGATCCAAGGGGCATCGCCCGTGCCGCTAAAGATGGTTGTGGCGAGGACTTTGACGGCGGGGTCGACGTGCATGTAGTACTGTTCAGAAGTCATGTGGAACGTCTTGAGTCCTTTGGTCACGGGGTCTTTCCGGTTCTTGATGATGACATCGTAGTCGACCTTCCCGCCGGGGTGTGCCACCCATTGGCCGCCCACCATGAACTGGTATTCGGTGCTTCCGCGGAAGGCGTCGCCGAGGCCTCCGTGCCAGCCGGCTAAGCCGACGCCGTTGCGTACAGCCTCCAGCAGCCCGCGCTCCTGTTCAGCGGTGAGGCTGCCCATTGTCCACGTCTGGATGATGAGGTCGATGGAGCTCATCAACTCCTTGTCGGCATAGGCATCGAGGTCGTTCCGGTAATAGACGATGGCGCCCTCGCCCTCGAGCCAGGGCTTCAGTTTCTCCATGGTCTGACGGGGTTCATGCCCCTCCCATCCGCCAAAGACGAACAGCACTCGTTTGCCCTTCAGGGCGCTCTCTTGGCCTTTGACCTGGCATGTCGTACATATCATAGCCATAATTGCCAGTAATGAAATGAAAACTCTCTTCATCGAATCACGCATTCACGATTTCTCTATCTCATCCGTAGGAAGACCTCTATAGCCTGATATTCGGGCAGTCCAAGCTGGTTGTAGAGGGCGGCGGTGTGCTGGGTGCGCTCCTCGGCGCGTTGCCAGAACTCGCGCTGGTCCTCGCCGGGGAAGGGCACAATGTCCTTCTGCGAGAGGTGGCGGAAGATGGCCTGACGCTTCATGATGAGCTCCTCGGGGCTGATGGGCACGGCCATGTCCACTTGGTCGAGGGGCCATTCCTGCCAGGCGCCGCGATAGAGCCAAAGGTGGCAGTCGGCCAGCCAGGGATCGTCCTTCACCACCTCAAGAGCACCAAGGACGGCTTCAATACAGACACGGTGGGTGCCGTGGGGGTCGGAGAGGTCGCCGGCGGCGTAGATTTGGTGGGGCTTAATCTGGCGCAGCAGGCTGACGATGATGTCGATGTCGGCAGGGCCAAGCTCGCCCTTCTTGATGGTGCCGCTCTCGTAGAAGGGGAGGTTGAGGAAGTGGACGTTGGTGCGGTCGTCGAGGCCGATGCTGCGGTCGGCGGCGCGGGCTTCGGCACGGCGGATGGCACCCTTGATGTCAAGCAGGGCTCGCGGCTCGGGCTGACCGGGCTGCTTGGAGGCGATGATGGCGCGGATTTCATCGACACGGTCGCCAAGGCCCATCTCGCGGGCGGTATCGAGGTTCTGGATGACAACGTCGTCGTAGACGGCTACGTTGCCGCTGGTCTCGTAAGCGACATGAACGTCGTGCCCTTGTTGGATAAGCCGGCAGAATGTGCCGCCCATGGAGATGACGTCATCATCGGGGTGGGGCGAGAAGATGAGCACGCGCTTGGGGAAGGGGTTGGAGCTGACGGGGCGTGTAGCGTCGTCGGTGGCGCCCGGCTTGCCGCCTGGCCAGCCGCTGATGGTGTGCTGCATGTCGTTGAATACCTCAATATTCACTTGGCTGTAGCGCTTGCCGAGGGAGTCGAGCATGGGGACGAGGGAGTTCTGGAGGTAGTCCTGATAGGTGAGCTTGAGGATGGGCTTTTCTACTCGAGCGCAGAGCCAGATGACGGCCTTGCGGATGAGCTTGCGGCTCCATTGGCAAGGGCCGACGACCCAGGGGGCTTCGTAGCGAGTGAGGCAGGCGGCGGCAGTCTCGTCGGTGACAACCTCGATGTCGGGGTGCTCCTGGAAGAAACTGGCGGGCGTCTGCTCGGTGACTTCGCCCTCGACGATACGGCGGATGGCGTCAGCCTTGTCCTCGCCCCAGGCCATAAGGATGATTTGCTTAGCCTTCATCACCGTGTCGATGCCCATGGTAATGGCCATCTTGGGCACTTCGTTGAAGGAGGAGAAGAAGTTTGATTGCGTCTTAATGGAGTTAAGGGAGAGCTGCACCAGGCGTGTCTTGGAGCGGGAGAAGGTGCCGGGCTCGTTGAAGCCAATCTGCCCTTGTTCACCCACGCCGATAATCATGAGGTCCATCTTACTCTTGGCCTCGTGGCCGTACTGGCGACAGTACTCGCTGATGCGGTCGAGGGGCACGGTGGCGTCGGGGACGTGGATGTTTTCGGGGAGAATGTCGATGTGGTTGAGGAATTCGGCGTGGATGCGGTAGTTGCGGCTCTGCTGATGCTCGGGCGTGATGGGGTAGAATTCGTCAAGACTATAGACTTCGACGTTGCGGAAGCTAACTCGGCCATCTTTGTGGCGGGCGACGAGCTCGCGGTAGAGGCCGAGGGGCGTGCGGCCGGTGGTAAGGCCGAGTACGAAAGGGCGTCCGGCAACGGTAGCATCGGCCTCGTGGGCAGCGATGGCGCGAATAATCTTGTCGGCAACGTACTGCACGCCTTCGTATTCGCCGGGGAATACCTGGGTGGGGATTTTCTCGAAGCGGCAGATGATGTCTTCAGGGACGGAGGTGGTGATGAGACCGCCTTCCTTGGGGAGAGAATACTTGCTTTTCATAGGTTGATAAGGTTTATATGTTTATTTTTCAATTTTCATTCTTTGCATTATCATTGCTGGAGGGAGGTGACGCTCCAAGAGGCTGCGCATGGTCTGCATATCGGCTGCGGTGTGGGCGTAGAACTGCTTGTAGCCCTTGCAAAGGCTACTGAGCCCGCCTTCGCCGAAGCGGTGCTTGGGGCATTCGCCGTGGCAGAGAAACAGCCAACGGCAGCGATGGCAGAGGCGGGGTAGCGTGGCGAACTTGGCAGCGCCGAAACGGAATCGTTCGGGCTGACGGTAGAGCTCCGCCAGCGGCGTTTCGCGGAGGTTACCCAAACGGTAGGAGGGGTAGACAAAGTGGTCGCAGATGTAAACGTCGCCATTGTGCTCGACGACAAGGCTGTCGCCACACGATTCGCCGAGAGCACAGAGCGTGGCTGGTTGGCCGCACCATTGGGCAAGGGTGATGTCGAACAACTGGACGTAGATGCGCCCCACATCGGTACGCACCCATTCGTCATAGACGTCGCAGAGAAATTGTCCATACGCAGCAGCCGTCGTGGAGTAGGGGGTGGGGACACTTCCCTCTGTACCAGGGGGGACAATGTGCCCTGCATTGTCGGCATACTCCAGTACCGGTAGGAACTGAAGAAAGGGGGTGAGAGCGCGCAGAAAGCGGTAGACCTCCGCTCCTCGTTCCGCCGAACGGGCATTGACTGTGCAGAGGATGTTGAAATCGACGCCGCCGGTGGCCATAAGCTGGGCGGCGTGCAGGACACGACTGAATGTTGGGTGTCCACCACGGTCGCGGCGAAAGGCATCGTGCAAATCGGCAGGGCCATCCAACGAAAGCCCCACGAGGAAGTGATGGTCGTGAAAGAAGCGGCACCACTCGTCGGTGACGAGCAAGCCGTTTGTCTGCAGCGTGTTCTCAATTTGCTTGTCGCCGCGGTATTTCTCTTGTAAGGCCACAGCCTTGCGATAGAAATCGAGTCCCGCCAATAGCGGCTCGCCACCATGCCAGCAGAAAGTGACAACGGGTACTTGAACGGCTTCGATGTACTGCTGGATATAGAGCTCCAGCAGCTCCTCGTCCATTACCGGTTCGCGTCCGCCATAGAATTCCGCCTTCCCGAGGTAGTAGCAGTAGTCGCAGCGCAGGTTGCAGGCTGAGCCAACAGGCTTCACCAACGTGCTGAAGGCTTGTGGCCCTGCGAGTTTCTTTGCAGCAGAAAAGGGAAGGACGGAAGAGGGCATTAGAGGATTATTTATTTAGAGAGCTCTTTATTCTTAACTTCCATAATTTAGTTCCGGAGCGTTGTACTGCTCTTGGAGTTTGCGAAGCATCTTCATCAGGCGGCGGGTGATACGCTCAGTGCCCGGCTTGCCGTAGATGTTGTGCAGTTCGGAGGGGTCGTTGTGGAGGTCGTAAAGTTCCCAACTGTCGATGGAGTCCTTCACCTTGATGCCGTCGAGTGAGGCAGGGTAGAAGTGAATGAGCTTGTAGCGGCTGTCGCGAACGCCGTAGTGGCGGCGGACAGCGTGTTCGGCGGGGTACTCATAATAATGGTAGTAGAGAGCCTTTCGCCAATGGTGGGGCTGACGACCTTGGAGGAGAGGGAGCAGCGACACGCCCTGAATGTCATCGGGCACAGGGACGCCTGCCAGTTCGAGGAAGGTGGGTGCGTAGTCGATGTTTTGCACCAATTGGGTGATGTCACCCTTCTTACCGCCCGGCAATCGGGCAAGCAACGGCGTGCGGAACGACTCCTCGTACATGAAACGCTTATCAAACCAGCCGTGTTCGCCCATGTAGAATCCCTGGTCGGAGGTGTAGACGATGAGCGTGTTCTCCATCAGTCCGTTTTTATCCAGATAGTCGAGCACACGGCCCACGTTACGGTCGATGGAGGTGATGACGCGCAGATAATCGCGCATGTACTGGTTATACTTCCATTCAGCGAGGCGCTTGGCATCCGCCTTCATGCTGCCGTTGGCTGGCGACATCGTTTCTTCGCTGCCGTTTGGAGCATTACGCAGAAAACTATCTTTGAAAGCCTCGATAACGGTGTCATAGTGCTTGTCCCAGAAGGCTTTCTGATTGGGGCTAAGGAGACTTCTGTACATGGTGCGCCCCCAGTTTTCGAGTCCTCCGCCGTGGATTTCTCCTTCCTTGTCTGCTAATTTGAGGTCATAGACGAGGTCCATGTCCTTGAGGATGTGCATCTCCTGCGCAGCTGCAGCAGGGCGGCCGTCGTAATCGTCCCAGAAGGTGTCGGGTAGCGGGAAATCCGTGTCGCTATAGAGTTCCATGTCGCAGCTGTCGGGCATCCACGTGCGGTGCGGAGCCTTGTGGTGGAGCAACAGACAGAAAGGCTTGCTCTTGTCGTGCTTGTTCTCCAGCCAGTCGAGGGCGAGGTCGGTGGTAATGTTGGTGGCATAGCCTTCACGGCGGACTTTCTCTCCATTGCAGATGAAGTCAGGGTTATAGTACATGCCCTGTCCGACGAGAATGTCCCAATAGTCGAATCCTGTAGGCTGGCTGACGAGATGCCATTTGCCAATCATTGCTGTCTCGTAGCCTGCTTGTTGCAGCAACTTGGGAAAGGTCTGCTGGCTGCCGTCAAAGGTAACGGTATTGTCTGTAAAGCCGTTTGCATGGCTGTGCTTGCCCGTGAGCATGCAGGCACGGCTGGGGCCGCTGAGCGAATTGGCGACAAAGCTGTTGGTGAAGCGTACACCCTCGGCAGCAATGCGGTCGATGTTGGGCGTGTGGATAAAACGCTGGTCGTAAGCGCTGATGGTCTGGTAGGAGTGGTCGTCGCACATGATATAAAGAATATTCATGGGCTTTGACGGCCCCTGTGCCGACGGCTTTGCTGTCTGGCCTCCACAGCCGGTAAGGGCGGCGAGGGCGGTGACACCCGTGAGGGTAGGAAGCAGACTCGTTGCTTTCATTAATTCCTTTCCGCCAACGCCTTGACACGATTGTTGAAATCCTCAGCCTTGAGAAGGTCCTCAAGGAAGAGATGCATGCGATAGCGCCAATAGTGGCGGGGATTGGCGGGGATGTTGATGCGCTCGGCGAATGGGTCGGCATAGCGTAGCTTACCGTCGATGCCCAGCCAGTCCTGCAAGGGGAGGATAGCGAGCATGGAGGGGCTGGCCATGTGGCTGCGGATAATCTCCTCGCAAATCCACGGTTCGCACTTCTTGGGTGCTTTGTCCTTGTGATGGAGCATTTCGTTCCAATAGCGCTGGGTAAGGCTTTGGTCTTCCTCCCACCAGGCGCGGATGTTGGCCATGTCGTGCGATGAGGTGGTGCAGACGCTGTGATAGGGATAGCGGGCGGGGTCGCCAAAGGTGACGCCCAATTCCTTAGGCATCTGCTGAATCTCCAGACTGAGGATGTGCAGCTCGTCCATGACGGAGGGGACACATGACGGTATCATGCCGAGGTCTTCGCCGCAGACAAGCATATCGGTGCTGTCGATGAGCGCAGGCAGTTTCTTCATGGCTTCGGCACGCCAGAAGTCGTTGTGGCGATGATAGAAATACTCCTCGTGCAACTCCCGGTAAGCTCCTCGTTGCCATTCGTTGAGCGTTTCGAAGCAAGGCGCATCGTAACCCGAGATGCGGGGATGAAAGTAACCCTCGCGATATTCGTCTTGGACGAAGAGGACGTCCGTCTCGGGTTTGTGGTTGACGTTGAGCGTCGAGAGGGCGTTCAGTTGTCCGATGGTGATGCCGAGGCGAGCGCAGATTTCACCCGTGGAGTAGGGCATGGCGGGATTAAAGTGGCCGAGGAGGCCTGAGCGATAGCGGATAGGAATCTCCCATATGCGGAAGAAACCGAGCAGATGGTCAATGCGGTAGGCATCGAAGTAGTCGCTCATCTTCTGGAAGCGGTTGCGGAACCATTGGTAGTTGTCCTTGGCCATTTCCTCCCAGTTGTAGGTGGGGAAACCCCAGTTCTGTCCGTCGGTGGCAAAAGCATCGGGCGGAGCACCGGCTTGTCCGTTCATATGGAAGAGGTGCGGATAGACCCACGCATCGACGCTGGTACGGCTGATGCCAATGGGGATGTCGCCCTTGAGGGTGATGCCGTGGGCATGGGCATAGTCAACCGCCTTCTTCAGCTGGATGTGCAAATGATACTGGATAAAGTAGTGGAAAGCGACGTCGGTATTACCATCGAGGCTGTCTACGAGTTCGGGGCTGTAAGTGACGTCTTTCCAGCGGTTAAAGTCGGGCGTTCCGAACATATCGCGGAAGTAGCAGAACGCCGCATAGGGACGCAGCCAGTAGCTGTTATCATTAAAGAATGCCTTGAAAGCCGATGAGGCAAGCGTCTTGGCGCCCTTCTCGGCAAAGATGAGGCGCAGATAGTCCCACTTGGCCTTTGTGACGCGCTCGTAGTCAATTTGCGGAAGAGCGTTCAGCTCCTTTTGCAGGGCGTGGAACTCCTTCATCTTCTCCTTGTCGCTCAGCTTGCCCACGGCATCGAGATTGATGTAGGCAGGATGTAGGGCAAAGGTGGAGTTGGCGTTGTAAGGGTAGGAGTCTGTCCATGTGCGCGTCATGGTAGTGTCGTTGACGGGCAGGAGTTGAATGATGCACATACCGGTGCGCTCTGCCCAGTCGACCATGAGGGGAATGTCGGCAAACTCGCCGATGCCAAAGCCCTTTTTGCTGCGTAGCGAGAAGACGGGGATGGCGACGCCTGCGCCGCGCCAATGGGACACCTTGTCCGCTCCGACAATACGGGTGAAGCCCTCGCTATAGAAGGGGGCATCGGGGCGGTCTTTCCAGTAGTCGTTGAAAGTGACTTCGCCGTCGAGGGGGATGGTGGCTTTGTGGGCACGCCATTCGCGGCGGGTGATGCCGCCATGCTCGGTGACGTAGTAGATGTAAGAAACGGCTTTCCCCACCTCAAGGGCGGGGAGGGTAATGAACCAGTTGCCGTGGCCATCGTTGTCCATGAGGTAGTCGTTGCCCTCAATGGAGAGGTGTAATTCTTCACCCCAGCGGGTGTAGTATTGGATTCTGAAAGTTAACATGATGATGAATTATTGTTATTCGGGTTTTTCGGGTTTTTCTGGGTTCTCCGGATTATCCGGAATATCCGGGATTTCCGGCTCCTCCGGCTCCTCCGGCTGAGTTTCGGCGGCTTCCGCGGCTTGGACGGGGGCATCGAAGTAGGTGTCGAGCTCGGTCTTGGCAGAGCCGTCGACGTTGGCAATATCGCGGAGGATGACGCCGTGCTCCAGCAGGGCGATGCGCGGGCAGACTTCGACGGTATGGTCGAGGTTGTGCGACGAGATGAGCACTGTGGCTCCCGTCTCGCGGTTGTAGGCTGCTAGCAAGTGCTTGATGATGGCTTGGCTGGAGGGGTCAAGGAAGTTAAACGGTTCGTCAAGGATAAGCAGTTCAGGGCTATGGAGCATGGCGCTGACGATGCCAATCTTCTGCTTGTTGCCCATGGAGTAGTCGCGGATGAGCTTCTTCTCGCCCAGGATTTCGCCGTTGAAGAAGGGGCGGAAGTGCTCCAGACGTTCGTTGACAGCCTCCTTCTTCATTCCGAACATGCGTCCGAGGAAGGCAAAGTACTCGTCGGGCGTAAGGTAGTCAATGAGGAAGCTCTCGTCGATGAAGGCGCCGGTGTGACGTTTCCATTCCTCGGTGGAGGTGACGTCGGCGTCGTTGAGTGAGCCGTCCTTGGTGCTTACGGTAACGTTGCCCTCGTCGGCCTTCAGTAGGTCGAGGATGAGGCGGAACAGCGTGGTCTTGCCAGCGCCGTTGTTGCCGACGAGGCCCACCATATCGCCGTGTCCGATGACGTAACTATCGATGTTGGCGGCGATGACGCTGCCGAATTTCTTATGAAGATTGTTGATGGAGATGATCATATTATAATAAGGAATTAGGATTTATCGAATGGATTTAAGGACGCGAGGCGCGGAAACCGGCCATGTTGGTGTAGCGGCGCTTCATGAAGCGCTTGTAAACGTTGCGCAGCCAGAGGGGATGGGCAAGGGTGAAGGCAATGCCGATGGCAAGCGTAATCCACACGGATACGCGCCCGTCGGGGAAGATGGCGTTGAGCGCCATAATCAGTATCACGGGCAGGAAGAAGCCGCCCATGATGAGCATTGTCTGGAACCAGTTACTGGTGGAGTTGCGGCCCATAACCTTCTCGTTCAGGTTCATAGTGCTCTTGTTGTAGACAGCAAGCTGGAACATAATGAAGAAGACAAAACCTGTGGTGATGAAGAACGCAGCAAACATGTCGAGCACACTAAGTTTGCCCTTTACCACAGGGGCTATCATGACGAGCAGGGGCACCACGCAGATGGCGCATTGGAGGTAGTACTTTGCCTTCAGCAGCGAGAGTATGCTCTCTTTGCGGCTCATCAGGCCGTCGAGGTAGTTGCCCTCGAACATCATGCATTGCGAGAGCACCATCACACCCAGCACGCTGAAGTTGTAGATGGCGATGAAGTAGCGCATGAAGTTGTCGTCGTACACTTCGGTAAAGGCAAGGAACACGCTGAACATAATCATCAGGATAAGGCCTGTGCGGAACTGTACCTTGGGCACCTTGTTGCGGGTGAGGAGCTTGATCTCCAGACGCAGGTATTCGCCGATTTCGCCAAAGCGGTCAAGGAACTTGTAGTCGCGCACGTGCTTCAGCTTCGTGGTCTTGGTGCGGGCAATCTCCTTGTCGACGATGCGCAGCTGCATTACGCGGCACAGCCAGAAGAGAAGCGCCAGCACGGCAAGGGCGGCGAGGAACGCCAGCGGCTCCCATTTGATGAAACCTTCGCCCCATTCCATACCGATGGTATTGGGCCATTTCGTCGTTACCATAAGGGCGATGATGCCGCCATAGACGGCTATGGGCAGCAGCACCCAGAGGATGTGCTCGTTCATCAGCGTGCGGCAGATGGAGTGCCAATAGCCGTTGGCGATGATTAAGATCAGGTAGCCGAGGATGAATCCCAGCAATCCTCCGATGCCAAAGAACTTCCAGAGTGTCATGCAACCGAAGGGCAGCAACAGGAATATCCAGATGAAATTGTAAGCATCAATTCCGTTGAGCAGGAGATGGCAATCCAGCACATCGCGTTTCCTGACGGGCAGCACGGCGTAGGGCTTCACCTCGCTCGCGGGCAGCTTCTGGCCCATGAAGCGCATGCAGAAGTCAATGATAAAGATGTACCACATCCCCCCATTCAGCACGTTGTAGGGCTCCATGCCGGGCATCTCCTCACGGAAGAGGGTGGGGAGGAGGAAGCCGAACAGCACAAGGTAGCCTACCCAGATGAGGGCAAAGAGGAGCATGAAGTATTTGCCGAACTTGTTGTTCTGGTACATGGGATGCCGCTTTGCGCTGAGCTTGCGCTGCTGGCGGATATCTTTGAGTAATGTTACAAAACGGTTGTTCATAGGCGTATATGAGGGGGTTACGGATTCAGCGTTTGATTTAGTTTTGTTTTCATCGCGATGAAAGAACTTTTTCATCGCGATGAAAACGATTAACCATTGCAATGAAAAGTTTGTTTCATCGCAATGAAAGAAAATTATTCGCCTGCTTTGGCATCGGCTTTGGCTTTGCCTGACATGACGATTTCAATATCGTTGCCCTGCGTGAGGAGGTTCTTCACAGCAAGGCAGACATCGTCGGCAGTAATAGCGCCCACGGTCTGCTCGTAGTTTGTGACGTAGTCTTCGCCATAGGCAACCCAGTCAATCAGCTGGCCTGTCCAGTAGCTGTTCTCGCGCAGATTCTCCTGATAGCGTTTCAGCGCCAGCTCCTTCACCTTAGCCAGGTTCTCCTCCGAAGGTCCTTCCTCGGCGAATTTAGCCAGAATCTCCTTCACGCGGCCTCCGAGGTACTCGCGACGGTCGGGGTCACACTGGAAGACAATCTGCATGGTAGCGCGCTCCTTCGGTACATTGTTGCTCTGAGCCGTCACGCTGACGCCGTAGGTGCCGCCTTCCTTTTCGCGGATTTCCTCCGTGTAGAGGATGTCGAGAATCTGTCCGGCGAAGTCAAAGGCGAGGATGTTCTTCAGGTTGTAGTCAATCTTACCGTCAACGACCTGCAGGTAAGTAGCCTGCGGTACTTCCATCTCCTTTTCGAAGATGTTGGAGATCTTACCGGGATTGATGTCCATGTGGATGTCCTTCCAGTTCTCCTTCTTCTTTCCCTTGGGCAGACTGCCAATGTATTTGCAAATGAGGGGCACGGCGGTTGCTTCGTCGATGTTGCCCGTGAAAACAAAGATGAAGTCGGCGGCACCGGAGAAGCGCTCCTTATAGATTTGGATAGCGCGGTCGTAGTTGATTTCGTCGAGCATCCAGGCCTTCGCGCGGAGGGCACGGGGCTTGTTGCTGAAAAGCGTGCTGGCAATGGTGTCCTGCAGGGCGCTCATGGGGTTGAGCTCCTGGTTCTGGAGGGAGGCCTTGCTGCGATTGATGTACGACTGGTAGGCCTCCATGTCCTGACGGGGTGAGGTGAAGCGCAGCCATGCGAGCTGGAGCAGCGTCTCGAAGTCCTTCGGCGTGGTGAATCCAGCCATACCCTCGTTGTAAACGCCAACGGAGGTGCTGAGCGACACCTTCTTGCCGGAGAGGGCTTTCTGGAGTTCGGTAGCGCTGAAGTTGCCGACACCGCCGAGGGTCACCACGTCGTCGCATTGGCCAAGGGTGATGTATTCGCTGTCGTCGTAGAGTGATGTGCCGCCCTTGCTGAAGGCACGCATGTGGATTTGGTCGGCCTTGAAATCAGTAGTTCTGAGATAGACCGTTGCTCCGTTGGAGAGCGTCAGCTTCTTATAGCCATACTTGTCTTCCTTTACCTTTTTCACCTTGCCGGGCTTCAGCGTGGCGGAGATGAGCGGTTCGTCGCTTACCTTGTCCTCGTAGGGAGCGATGTCCTCGGCAGCTACGTCAGCAAATAACTTGGTCATTTCCTCTTCGGTGGGGTAGGTGACGCCCTCTTTGTCGGGCAGCATGCAGGTTACTACGAGGTTTTTGTCGTCCATTAGCTGGCCGAGAATCTGGTTGATGGCCTCGACTGGGATGCTCGGAGCAATCTGGTTCATTAATGCATAGCGGTTCTCGATGCCGGGGATAGGCTCGTTGTCGATGAAGTGGCGGACATAGGCGCTGCAATAAGATCTGCTCTTGGTCTTGTCGCGTTCGTTGTAGTTGCTCTCCAGATTGGTGAGGTAGTCGGCGCGGGCGCGCTCGTATTCGCTGGAGGTGAAGCCGTGGCGGACGGCACGCAGCATCTCACGATAGACGGCGGCAACGCCCTTGGCCAGTCCCTCCTCAGAGGTGACGGCAATACCGTTGATGGCGCTCTTGGTATTGGCGAGGAAGAAGTCATCGTGGAAAGCAATCTGAGCCTGCATGAAGGGAGGCTCGGCCTGCAAGGTGATTTCGCTCAGACGGTCAGAAATCATGTTGTCAGCCATGAGGATGGCATATTGGGTGATGAGGTAGCTCATGTCGCTCTTCATCTCGCGGGGGAAGGCATCGTGCTTGCAGAAAATGTAGGTGATGGCGTTCTGCATTTCCTTATCTTTTGCCATGGCGATGATAGGTTCATCGTTGTCCTCCACCTGAACGTAGTAGCGCTCGGCAGCATTCTCAGGCATCTTGATGGGGCTGAAAATCGTCTTGATTTTACCTTCTATCTCATCGACGTTAATATCTCCAACGACGACGAGGCCCTGCAGATCGGGGCGATACCACTTCTCGTAGTAGTCGCGCAGCGCTTGATAGGGGAAGTTGTCGACTACGCTCATCAGACCGATGGGCAAGCGCTGGCCGTAGCGGTTGTTGGGGTAAATCTTGGGGAGAATCTGCTCGTACATACGCATCTGGGCGTTCTGACGGCTGCGCCATTCCTCGTGGATGACGCCGCGCTCGTGGTCGATGTCCTCGTCGGCAAGCAGCAGGCCGTTGGCCCAGTCGTAGAGGATGTAGAGGCACGAGTCGATGTTGGTCGGGTCGGTGGTGGGAACGTTGTCGATGTTATAGACGGTCTCGTCGATGCTAGTGTAGGCATTGAGGTCGGCACCAAACTGCACGCCGATTTTCTCGCAGAACTTCACCACGCCGTTGCCCTTGAAATGCTCGCTGCCGTTGAAGCACATGTGCTCCAGGAAGTGGGCGAGGCCGCGCTGATCCTCCTCTTCGAGGATGGAACCCACCTTCTGCGCGATGTAGAAGTGGACTTGGTTCTTGGGCTCTTCGTTGTGACGGATGTAATAGGTTAGTCCGTTGTCAAGATGTCCGATTCGTACTTGCGGGTCAACGGGTACCGGAGGCATCTGACCCTGTGCTGAAACACTCACTGAAAGCCCAAAGAAGAGGGCTAATGTCATAAAGACTTTTTTCATTGTTGTTATACTTGTAGTTTTTAATTGTTATTCGTTATTAGACGTTTCGAAAGGCTATAAAGTTGCAAATGGACGCTGTTTTCTCAATCTTTAACCCTTAACCTTTAACCCTTAACCTTTAACCATATTATTTCAATCCTTTCTCCGTGAGGTAGCGGTCCACCTCAAGTCCGGCCTTGGCTCCGCTACCTGCGGCGATAATAGCCTGACGATAGTGCGGGTCGCAGACATCGCCAGCGGCAAAAACGCCGGGTATACCCGTTCTGGGTGTCCCCGCTTCGGTAAGGATGTAGCCCGTTTCATCTGTCTGAACGTAAGGACGGAAGATGTCGCTGTTGGGCCTGTGGCCGATGGCAAGGAACAGACCATCGATGGCGAGGTCGTAACGGCTTTCGTCGGGTTGGCCGAGGCGTTTGACCAGATGTGCACCTTCTACGCCGTCGGTGCCGAAAAGCCCCACGACGTTATGCTCGAAGAGGACTTCAATTTTCGGATTATCGAATACGCGCTTTTGCATGATTTCCGAAGCACGGAGGTAGTTCTTGCGGACGACGAGATAGACTTTCACTGCCAGTCCGGCTAGATAGGTTGCCTCCTCGCAAGCCGTATCGCCACCACCCACTACGGCCACCGTCTTGCGGCGGTAGAAGAATCCGTCACAGGTGGCGCAGGCACTGACGCCCATACCGGCATACTTCTTTTCGTCTTCAAGCCCGAGGTATTTGGCTGTGGCGCCGGTGGCGATGATGACGGTATCAGCCTCGACGACTGTGCCGTCTTCAATGGTGATGTGATAGGGCGCTGCCGACAAATCGGCTTTCACGGCCATACCGCTGCGGATTTCGCAGCCAAAGCGGAGCGCCTGACGGCGCAGGTCATCCATCATCTGCGTGCCATCCACGCCGTCGGGATAGCCGGGGAAATTCTCTACCTCAGTCGTTGTCGTGAGTTGTCCGCCAGGCTGCAGACCTTCATAGAGCAGGGTGGGGATGTTCGCCCGCCCTGTATAGATGGCGGCAGTATACCCTGCAGGGCCGGAGCCTATGATAAGGCATTTTGTTTTTTCCATATACTGTTATCTCATGTCGATGACATCGGCATCGTAGTCTTTGGGATTGCAGGTGAATTCGCTCGGCTCGTACTTGATGCCATTCTTAAAGGACGTAATTTCAACGTTTGCATGGTAGCCGTTCTGCATGTTCGCTTGCAGGGAGACGAGGCGGTTGTCCTTGTCAAAGAAGAACTTGGCAACTTCCAGTTCCGTGTAATTGCGGGTAGTGATTTGCAAGCCGGCAACGGCTCCCTTGGGGAGTTGCTTGCCGTCGGTCTTGCGGATGTCGAAGTACGTCTGGGCATTCTTCATAAGCAGATAGGGATTGAACGCCATCTGCTCCTCCGTCGTCGGCTGCGAGATGTATAGCTCGTTCGAACGTAAGAACCATTGCGTCTTGCCGTCGAACCAGAGGGCAAAGTCAGCCACGCTGGCGTTGAAGCGCTCGTGATCCATCTTTAGCGTAAGGTTGAATGCTCCGTCGCCGACATAGACAACGCCTTTCATTTCAACTCCGTCCTTTTCAAATTGGGCGATGGCCTTGTCAACGAGCGCCTGTGTGTCTTTATCTGTTTGCGCAACTAAGTTCATGCTGACAAGAGCGATAAGAATGGCTAATACTTTTTTCATTGTTTATCCTTATTAAATTGTTAATGATTATTTTTCTCTTAGGCTGGAAAGAATGTTCTCGAGTTCCAACAGGTCTTGGATGAGCACCTGGCGGGGCTTGCTGCCCTGTGCGGGGCCTACGACGCCTGCCTGCTCCAGTTGGTCCATGATGCGCCCGGCGCGGTTGTAGCCGATAGCAAACTGGCGCTGGATGGTGCTGGTGGAACCCTGCTGACGGCTGACGACCAGCTGGGCGGCTTCCTCGAATAGCGGGTCGAGGTGTCCGGCATCGAAGTCGTCTGCGGGGCCGGTCTCGGTGTCCTCCACCACTTCGGGTAGCGGGAACACCATCGGATAGGCCTGCTGCTTGTGGATGTATTCGCCGATGCGTTCCACCTCGGGGGTATCGACGAAGGCGCATTGGATGCGGACGGGATCGCCTGTGCCGAGGTAGAGCATGTCGCCGCGACCCACGAGGTTGTTGGCGCCTGTTCGTTCCAGGATGACGCGTGAGTCGATGGGCGACATCACCTTGAAGGCGATACGCGTGGGGAAGTTGGCCTTGATGGTGCCGGTGATGATGTTGGCGGTGGGGCGCTGCGTGGCGATGATCATGTGCATGCCCACGGCGCGGGCCAGCTGGGCGATGCGGCAGATTGGCAGCTCCACGGCCTTGCCGGCGGTCATGATGAGGTCGCCGTATTCGTCGATGACCACCACGATGTAGGGCAGGTAGCGGTGGCCCTGCTTTGGATTGAGCTGGCGGTTCTTGAATTTCTCGTTGTAGTCCTTGATGCCGCGCACGCCGGCTGCCTTCAGCAGGTCGTAGCGGTCGTCCATCTCCTTGCAGAGCGACTTCAGCGTGCGGACGACCTTATCGACGTCGGTAATGATGGCGTCCTGTTCATCCTCCAGTTTGGCCAGGAAGTGGTGGTCGATGGTGTTGTAGATGCTGAGCTCCACCTTCTTCGGGTCAACGAGCACCAGTTTCAGTTCGGCAGGGTGTTTCTTGAAGAGGAGCGAGGTGATGATGGCGTTAAGGCCCACGGACTTACCTTGTCCCGTAGCACCCGCTACCAGCAGATGGGGCGCCTTGGCGAGGTCGAAGGTGAACACCTCGTTAGTGATGGTCTTGCCGATGGCGACGGGGAGCGAGTAGTCGCACTCCTGGAATTTCTTGCTGGCAAGGACCGAGTACATCGATACCGTCTGCGCCTTGCGGTTAGGCACTTCGATGCCTATGGTGCCGCGCCCGGGCATGGGGGCGATGATACGGATGCCGAGTGCCTTCAGGCTGAGGGCAATGTCCTCCTCGAGGTTTTTGATGCGGCTGATTTTGATGCCGGGGGCCGGCGTGATTTCGTAGAGGGTGATGGTGGGGCCTACGGTGCCCTTGATGCTGCTGATTTCGATGCCGAACGAGCGCAGCGTCTCCGTGATGTCGTGGTAGTTCTTGTCCTGCTCCTCCCTGTCGATGGCAATGGCGTCGTCGCCACCCTTGTTCAGCAGGTCGAGGGTAGGATATTTGTAGCGCGAGAGGTCTTTCTTCGGGTCGTAGGGGCCCTTCTCCTCCTCGTGCTGAAGCTTGCTCACCGTTTCCGTTTCCGAGGCGGCGGTGACGTCGAAGCCCGGCTCGCCAACTGCGCGGACGGTCTTGTCGCTGGCAGGACGTCCTTCCACGAATTCCTCTTCCTCCTCGGGCTCGGTCTCTTTCTCAGGCTGATTCATCTCTGCCTTCAACTTATCGGGTAATACGTCATCTTCAGAAACGTCTACTGGTTTTTCATCCGGAGTCTGGATGTGGAAGTCCGACGTTGAAACCTCGTATTCCTCCTCTTCGTCCTTGCCGGGCAGGAACGAGCTTGGATGGAACAGGCGGCGGATGAACGTGATGGTGTCGCTGGTTAGGTAGATGCAGAAGAGGATGGCGATGATGAACAGCACGATGAAGACACCCGTCAGCCCAATTTGGTTGGTAAGCCAGTCGGTGACGAACTTGCCGTGCCAGCCGCCGATGTGGTAGCTCATGCGGTCGTTCAGATGGCCGAAGGTGACGTTGGTGAACACCGAGCCCCATACGAGCAGCGTGCAGCAGATGATGGTCCAGCGCACCAGGTTGAATCCCCTCTTGCGGATGCGCATCAGCTGCAGGCCGTAGACGGCAGTCAGCACGGGGATGATGCAGGCGGTGACGCCGAAGCTGCGGTTGATGAGCATCTCGGCTATCCATGCGCCGCGCTTGCCGCCCATGTTGCTGTAGTCGGCAGCAGCGCCGTCGGCCTCCAGCACGCTTTGGTCGATGCCCCCGCTACTGAGGATGTACGAGGCGAACGACAACGCCATGTAAAGGCTGATGAGCAGCAGCAGAATGCCGATGATGAACAACGTCTTATCACTCGTGAAAGCCGTCCACGTCCTCGAGAGCCAATTCGTTCTGGGCGCTCTGGCGGACGGCTTATTGACAGATTTCTTTTTACTCATTTTCCGAAAACCACATTTGGGTGCAAAGATACGGCTTTCTGACGGATTATCCGATAATGTTTGGAAAAAAAAGAGGGGAGGAGGAAGCTTTTTTCTTTTATTTTTTCCTTTACTTAACCATTTAACCATTTAACCATTTAACCATTTAACATTTCTTTACACAACGCACAACGGCCACAATCATCAACGAAGCGGGCTATGGCAACGTATAGATAACCGATAGGAAACATGAAAGTGTGGAAAGGCTTTGCCCTTCCACACTAATCACGTAAATTTGCAGCGTTTATTGCAGGGGATTCTCCATGTAATTCGTATAGAGCAGGAGAGTTATCACGATAGCCCAGCCGATGAAGGAGAGCAGGAACAGGAGCGCGGCAACGTTCACGTCCCTATTATTTCTCGTTCGTTGGCAGGGCTGGCCCGATAAAATGCGCGGCGCGCCCGATAAATCGGACAGCCCGCCCGATAAATCCCGCAGCCCAGCGGGTAAATGAGGTTAAATGGTTAAAAGGTTAAATGGTTAAGTAAAGGGAAAAATAAAGGAAAAAAGCCCCCCAGCCCCCCTTTTTTTTATTTAAAAGAACAGTTTTTTCTTTTTCTGTTTTCGGAATCGGAACGAAAAGGCTATATTTGCACCCTGTTATCAGATGCAATGAAGTGATGTCAGACAGATCAGAAGTGGTTTTTGACCGCAATGTGGTGGAATTTGTGACGGTTGCGGCTGAGTATTGCAACTTTCTGGAACGCAGCGAAGGGGCCGTTCGTGCGGCATTTGTCGATACGTTGCTGAAGCTGCTCCCGCTGCTCTACCTGAAGGGCAGCATGCTGCCGGAGTGTTCCCGGATGGACGACGACGACGACCTTGAGCGGTTTGTCACCGAGGATGAATACGAGGTGCTGCGGCTGACGCTGGCGGACGTGATGGCGGACCGTGACGACTATCTGGATGTCTTCGTCGCCGACATGAAGTACAGCGATACGCCCATCCGCAAGACGGTCTCGGAGGACCTGGCTGACATCTGGCAGGACATCAAGAACTTTGTCTGCCTCTTCCGTACAGGCGTCAATCAGACGATGAACGATGCCATCTGCGAGTGCCGCGAGAACTTCGCGACCTACTGGGGACAGACGCTTGTCAACACCCTGCGGGCATTGCACGAGGTGAAATATGGTTTGGATGATGAAGACGTTGAAGAGTAACATAGATAAGGCTGAGATTGCCGACATGGAGGTTGCGGCCTTCGGCGGACGGATAATTGTGGTGCAATCGGCAGCCGAGGCGGAAAAGGCTGTCGCCTACTTGAATGGTCAGCCTTACGTGGGGATTGACACCGAGACGCGCCCCTCGTTCCGTCGCGGACAAACGTTCGGCGTCTCGCTCCTGCAGGTCTCCACCGCTGACACCTGCTTCCTCTTCCGCCTGAGCCGCACGGGGTTCACGGAGGGAATGAAGTGCTTCTTCCAAGCTGCGTCTCCCCTGAAGATAGGGCTTTCGCTGCGTGATGACTTCTCGCGGCTGCACTCGGCGGGCGACTTCGAGCCGCGCGGCTATGTGGAGCTGCAGGAATGCGTCAGCCAGATGGGCTTCGAGGCACAGAGCCTGCAGAAAATCTTTGCCATCCTTTTTGGACGGCGAATCTCCAAGGCGCAGCGCCTCAGCAACTGGGAGGCCGATGTCCTCACCGACGCCCAGAAACTCTATGCCGCTACCGATGCCTGGGCCTGCATCCGCATCTACGAAGAACTGGAACGGCTGAAAAAGGAAAAGTTTGAGTTAGTTCATAATATGGTTTAACGTATAATGTTTAACGTTTAACGAGGCTGGCGCGATGGCATCGAAGGACGTGTTCGTTAAACCTTAAACGTTAAACAAAAAAAACTTCAATCTTTAATCTTCATCTCATGGACAAGGTGGTTGTATTAAAAAGAGGAAAGGAGGAGTCGCTGCGGCGATTCCATCCGTGGGTGTTCAGCGGAGCCATTCACCACATTGAGGGTCAGCCCGACGAAGGCGACGTGGTCCGTGTGGTGTCATCCGAAGGCGATTTCCTTGGCTGGGGGCATGTGCAGATTGGCAGCATCGCCGTTCGCATCCTTACGTTCCACGAGGACGAGCCCATCGATGCCGCCTTCTGGCGCCGTCGTCTGAGCGTCGCCTACGATGTCCGCCGCAGCATTGGCCTTGCCGGAAGTGCGCAGACCGACAGCTATCGCCTCGTCCATGGTGAGGGTGACGACCTCCCGGGGCTTGTCATTGACATCTATGGCCGCACGGCCGTCATGCAGGCTCATTCCGTGGGCATGCATGTCAGCCGACGTGCCATTGCCGAGGCGCTGGCGGAGGTGATGAGCGGCACGGTGGAGAACATCTATTATAAGTCGGAAACCACGTTGCCCTACAAAGCCGGGCTGCACGACGAGAACGGCTACCTACTCGGCGGGGCTGCCGATGACGTTGCCCTCGAGAACGGCCTCCGCTTCCATGTCGATTGGATGGGCGGCCAGAAGACGGGCTTCTTTGTGGATCAGCGCGACAACCGCGCCTTGCTGGAGACCTACGCCCACGGACGCCGCGTGCTCAACATGTTCTGCTACACGGGCGGATTCTCGTTCTACGCCATGCGGGGTGGGGCGGCGCTCGTCCACTCTGTCGACAGCAGTGCTCGCGCCATCGACATCACCCGTTCCAACGTGGTGCTGAATTTCCCTGACGACCCGCGCCACGAAGCCTTTGCCAAGGATGCCTTCCGGTTCCTCGACACCATGCCAGGCTGCGACGATGCCGAGGGCTACGACCTCATCGTTCTCGACCCTCCCGCCTTTGCCAAGCACCGCGATGCCCTCCACAATGCCTTGCAGGGCTATCGCCGTCTTAATGCCAAGGCTTTCCAGAAAATCCGTCATGGGGGAATCCTCTTCACATTCAGCTGTTCGCAGGCCGTCAATAAAGATCAGTTCCGCACGGCCGTCTTCACCGCCGCTGCCCAGTCGGGCCGCAGCGTGCGCATCCTCCATCAGCTCCATCAGCCTGCCGACCACCCCGTCAGCATCTACCACCCCGAGGGCGAATACCTGAAGGGACTGGTGCTCTATGTGGAGTAAGCGATTATCTTACTTTGTCTTCTGAAAGAGTCTGGCGGCCAGGGCGCCGCTGATGTTATGCCACACGCTGAAGATGGCGCTGGGGATGGCGGCTTGCGGCAAAGCAGAGAAATGGAGTACCGCCAACGAGGATGCAAGGCCGCTGTTCTGCATGCCCACTTCGATGCTGACAGCCACGCACTTGGGCTTCGGAAGGTGAAGAAGACGGCCCAGCAGGTATCCGATGGCGAGGCCCAGCAGATTGTGCGCCATCACAGCCAGAACAACTACCAGCCCGCCGACGAGAAGACGGTCGGCATTATGCGAAACGACGATGCCCACGACCATGGCGATGGCTATCGTTGAAAGGGCTGGCAGGAAGGGTTGAGCGATTTCGGTGGCGCAGTGAAGGAACCGTTGGCACAAGAGTCCGGCCACGATGGGGGCGATGACGACATACAGTATGCTCAGCAACATGCCTACGGTATCGACATCAACCATTGTCCCTGCCAGCAACCAAACTAACAGGGGTGTCAGCAAGGGGGCCAACAAGGTGGATGTAGCCGTCATGCCTACCGACAGCGCCAAGTCGCCGCCTGCAAGATAGGTGATGACATTCGACGCCGTGCCTCCCGGGCAACAGCCAACGAGGATGAGGCCGATCGCTAACTCCTTCGGCAGGTGAAAGAGCCACGACAATCCCAAGGCGAGCAGCGGCATAACCGTGAACTGTGCCAGACACCCGATGAAAATATCCTTCGGCCGACGTAAGACCACGCGGAAATCGCGTGGAGAAAGTGTCAATCCCATTCCAAACATGATGATGCCTAAGAGTGGATTGATTGTCCGTGTTTTCATCCATAAGAACGATGCAGGGAAGAACAACGCCAATGCGGCCACCGCCAGCACCCATATTCCCATCCAGCGGGCTATGAAATCGCAAATCTTTTTCATTTGCTTAAGGTATAAAGCAAAGAACTACATGCTATTTCTTATGACGAGAGAGAAGCTCCGTCTGGAGGTCGGCGAGGGTGACGCCCACCTGCTCATTGAGGACGAGAAGGTGATAGAGGAGGTCGGAAGCCTCTTCAATGTACCTGGCACGATTGCCGGTGGTAGCCTCAATAATGGTTTCGACGGTTTCTTCGCCTACCTTCTGGGCCATGCGGTTGAGGCCCTTTTCGAAGAGATAGGTGGTGTAGCTGCCGAGGGGCATCTTCTTGTGGCGGTCCTGCACACAGCGTTCCAGTTCGTAGAGAAATCCCTCAGCCTCAGGCGTATCCCAGCAGGCAGTGGTGCCGCGATGACAGGTGGGGCCGTCGGGCACAGCCTTGATGAGGAGGGTGTCGGCATCGCAGTCGGCGTACATCTCAACGACGTGGAGGTAGTTGCTGGAGGTCTCGCCCTTTGTCCAAAGGGTTTGGCGACTGCGGCTGTAGAAGGTAACGAGGCTGGTTTCCTGAGTTTTTTGGAAGGCTTCAGCATTCATGTAGCCGAGCATGAGGACACGCAGCGTGGCTGCATCCTGAATGATGACGGGCAGCAGGCCGTCGGGGTTCTTGGAGAGGTTGAAATCTTGGAAGGTCATGGGAATTTATGGGAATATGGGGGGATTAGATTCTGACAGGGATGTGACGGTTGTGGAGTTCTTGCTTGAGAGAGGGAATGGTGAGAACACCGTCGTGGAAGAGGCTGGCGATAAGGGCGGCATCGGCACGGCCCAGCGTGAGGACGTCGGCAATGTGGTCGATGCTGCCTGCGCCTCCAGAGGCGATGATGGGGATGGAAAGGCCGTCGGACAAGGCGGCGTATGTGTCGCAGGGATAGCCGGCGAGGGTGCCGTCGTGGTCCATGGAGGTGAAGAGGATTTCTCCTGCACCGCGTTCCTGGGCTTCGTGAGCCCAGGAGAAAAGCTCCACGTCAGTGAGCCGCCGTCCGCCATGGGTGGTGCAACGCCAGGTGCCATCGTCGGTCGTCTTGGCATCGATGGCGACGACCACGAACTGGCTGCCGAAGCGCTCGGCCAACTCGCTAATGAAAGCAGGGCGGGCGAGGGCGGCGCTGTTGATGCTGACTTTATCGGCACCGGCAGACAGCAGACGTTCGGCGTCGTCCATGGTGCTGATGCCGCCGCCGACGGTGAAGGGGATGTTGATGGCACGGGCAATGCGCTCGACGAGTTGGGTGAAGGTGTGGCGTCCTTCATGGGTGGCACTGATGTCGAGATAGACAAGTTCGTCGGCGCCTTCGGCGGCATAGCGGCTGCCAAGTTCGACGGCATCGCCCACGTCGCGCAGTCCGACGAAGTGAACGCCTTTGACGGTGCGGCCGTCCTTGACGTCGAGGCAGGGGATGATTCGTTTGGAAAGCATTATTCTTAACTCTTAATTCTTAACTTTTAGCTCCGACGAAATCTCGTCAAGGGTGATGCGGGATTCGTAAAGAGCCTTGCCGACGATGACTCGGGGCAGGCCGAGAACGTCAAGGCGACGGATGTCGTCCATGCTGCTGATGCCTCCGCTGACGGTAAAAGTCACTGTCGGGTAGGCTGCTTGCAAGCGTGTGTAAAGGTCGAAAGAAGGGCCATTGAGCATTCCGTCGCGACTAATGTCGGTGCAGATGACTTCAGAAAGTCCATAGGGAAGGAAATCATCGATAAGGGCATCAACGGTTTGGGCAGAGTCCTCCAACCAACCGCTGACAGCTACGCATCCCTCCCTTACATCAGCTCCGAGAATAATTCGCTTGCCACCAAACTCCTCTAACCATGCACAGAAATCATCGGGCTGACGAACAGCAATGCTGCCGCAAATGGCATGACCTGCACCGGCTGAAAAGACGCTGCTCAATGCCTCGCGGTCTTTGATGCCTCCACCCCATTCAATATCGAGGTCGGTGGCAGAGGCAATGGCTTCCAGCACATGGAGGTTGCAGGGGTGGGCAGCCTTTGCTCCGTCGAGGTCGACAAGGTGCAGACGACGGACACCTGCATCGGCAAATCGGCGCGCCATGTCAAGCGGTGAAGCATCGTAGGTGCGCTGACGATCATAGTCGCCTTGCGAGAGGCGGACACAGTGGCCGTCAATGAGGTCTATGGCAGGGATGATTTCAATCATGGGATTAAAGGGAAAGGAAGTTGCGAAGGATTTGTTCACCCACAGGGCCGCTTTTCTCAGGGTGGAACTGTGTGCCGAAGAAGTTATCTTTCTGAAGTGCTCCGCTAAACGGAACGCCGTACTCTGTTTGGGCAATGGTGCAGTCGCAGAGCTCAGGGTAATAGGAGTGAACGTAATAGACGTAACTCCCTTCGTCGATGCCGCTGAAGAGTGGGCTGCGCAGGCTTGTTATTGTGTTCCAGCCCATATGAGGGACTTTCAATGACTGGAAACGGACGATGCGGGTAGGGAAGATACCCAGACACGTGGTGTCGCCCTCTTCTGATGATAGGCACATCAACTGCGTACCGATGCAAATACCGAGAACGGGTTGTGTGAGGGTGGGGATGAGCGTGTCGAGACGACGGGTGCGCAGTTCGTTCATGGCCGTCCCTGCTTCGCCCACGCCGGGGAGCAGGACGTGTGAGGCATGGCGGATGGTGTCGGCGTCGGCTGTGAGCACGCAGTCGGCAGCACCGATGCGGTTCAGTGCATTAATAACAGAGCGGATGTTCCCCGTGTTATAATCGATGATGGCAATCATTGTGTCAGAGTAGGCCTTTGGAAGAGGGGAGTTCGTAGTTAAAGGGTTGGCGGTAGATAGCTGCACGAAGGGCACGGGCAAACGCCTTGAAGACCGCCTCGGCCAGATGATGGTTGTTTTCGCCGCGGGCTTTGATGTGGAGGTTGCATTGCATGGCAGCGCAGAGGCTTTGGAAGAAGTGGCGGAACATTTCGGTGGGGGTGTCGCCCACATATTCACGGGTGAAGGTGACGTCCCAACTGAAGTCGATTCGCCCTCCGAAGTCGAGAAGCACCACTGCATCGCATTCGTCCATGGGTAATGCGAAACCGTAACGCTCGATGCCACGTTTGTCGCCCAGCGCTTGCAGCAGAGCTGTGCCCAGGCAGATGGCTACATCCTCCATGGTGTGGTGCTCGTCTACCTCTAAATCGCCATGCGCACTGATGCTGAGGCTGATACCTCCATGATGGGCAATCTGGTCGAGCATGTGGTCGAAGAACTTCAGCCCTGTGTCGATGGCTGATGGCGTAGCATTATCGAGGTCAACGGAAACGGTGATTTGCGTCTCGCGGGTATTACGGGTAACTGTAGCCGTGCGGCACGAACGGCGCAGTTGTTCTGTAATTTCTGCCCAATTATTCTGGAAAAGGATACCCTGTGCACCGAGGTTGCGGGCCAGTTCCATGTCTGTCTCTCGGTCGCCGATGACGTAGCTGGCCTTGAGGTCATAATCCCCCGTAAGGTATTTGCCGAACATGCCAGTCTGGGGCTTTCGGGTTGGAGCATTGTCCTCGGGAAATGAGGTGTCGATGAGAATGTCATCAAAGACAATACCTTCGCTACGAAGCGTACGCAGCATGAGGTCCTGCAGCGGCTGATACTCCTCCATGGGGAATGACTCGGTGCCGAGGCCATCTTGATTCGATGCCACGACTAACTCAAAGCCGAGCGTCGAGAGCACCTTCAGCGCGCTGATGGCACCGGGGACAAAATCGAATTTGTCAAGGGAGTCTATCTGATAATCCACAGGAGGCTCAACGAGGATGGTACCGTCGCGGTCGATAAAGAGGGCTTTTTTCATATACTTTTTGACAGTTAACAATTTATTATTAGGAAAAAGCGGAGACAATGGAAAGCATATTGTCGTTTTCAGCGGGGGTGCCGATGGTGATTCGCAGGCAATCCTCACATCCCTTGACACGGGAACGGTTGCGGACGATGACACCTCCCTCGATGAGCCGGTTGTAAAGTCTGTCGGCATCTGTCACCTTCACCAACAGGAAGTTGGCGTCGGAAGGATAGACTTTGAGCACGCAGGGAAGGGGGGCGAGTGCTTTCGCTACACGCGTGCGTTCCTTTTTTATAATGTCAACTTCCGAGCAGACATCCCTGGCAAGCAACCTTTCGGCATGTTCCATAGCGGAAAGGTTGATGTTGTAGGGATATTTGACGTTTGAAAACAACTGTATTATTTCCTTTGCCGCAAAGGCGAGGCCAAGACGCAGCCCTGCCATACCGTATGCCTTGGAGAGAGTTTGGAGGACAATCAGATTCGTATGTTTGTCCAAAAGGGTGAGCAGAGTGGGCTGTTCAGCAAAGTCGATATAGGCTTCATCGACAATAACCATGCCATCGAAACGATTCAAGAGTTCTTCCATCTGTACCAAGGGGAAGCAGTTTCCCGTAGGATTGTTGGGTGAGCAGAGGAAGAGCAGTTTGCTGTGTTCGTCGGCTTGGGCCAATAGGATGTCAACGGGTAAGGAGAAGTCAGAATTCAGTTGCACCTCCCGCAATTGGATGTCGTTGATATCAGCTGCCACACGATACATGCCGTAACTGGGACGGATGGCAATAGCATTGTCCACCCCAGGAATGCAGAAGATTCGAAAGCAGAGGTCTATGGCTTCGTCGCTGCCGTTGCCTATGAATATGCACTCATGGGCAATGCCCTTAATGACTGAGATGCGTGCCTTGAGCGCCTTCTGACGGGGGTCGGGATAGCGGTTGTAGCCATTGTTGAAGGGATTCTCGTTGGCGTCGAGGAAAATGCCGATGTCCCCCTTGTATTCATCGCGGGCGGTGGAATAGGGGGCAAGCGAAGCAATGTTCGGTCGGACGAGGGAAAGAATATCTTTCATGGGGCAACTGTTCTTTTATCTTTTTACTCTTACTTTGACGGCATTGGCATGAGCATCAAGACCCTCGGCCTCGGCCATGCGGATGATGGTTTCGGAAAGACTTTCAAGCCCTTCTACAGATAATTCTTGATAGGTGATGGCGTGCATGAAGCTGTCTACACCAATGCCGTTATAGGCTTTGGCATAGCCCATGGTGGGCAGCGTATGGTTCGTACCCGACGCATAGTCGCCGGCGCTTTCGGGGGAGTGATGTCCGATGAAAATGCTCCCAGCTGCGGTAATGCAATCGGCAATCTGCCATGGGTCACGGGTCTCGATGAGCAAGTGCTCAGAGGCATAGGCATTGGCGAAACGAACAAAGAGCTCAAGACGCTCAGCCTCGTTGGGTGCATCAAAAACAACGATGCGACTGTTAGAGAGAGCCTTGTCGGCTACGGTGACACGGGGCAGGAGGGCTAATTGACGTTCAAGCTCAACGTTGATGCTTTTTGCCATTTCCCTACTTGGGCAGACCACCATAGCTTGGCTGTCAGGACCATGCTCGGCTTGCGAGAGCATGTCGGCAGCAATGAAGGACGGCGAGGCAGTTTCATCGGCTAACACCATGATTTCCGAAGGGCCTGCAGGCATATCAATGGCTGTTCCCTCGGTACTTACCATTTGCTTGGCTTTGGTCACGTAGCGATTGCCAGGGCCGAAGATTTTGTTCACAGGGCGAATGCTCTCTGTTCCATAGGCCATTGCGCCAATAGCTTGAGCACCACCCAGTTTATAGACGTTTTCGATACCACACAAGCGGGCTGTCCAAAGAACGACAGGGTTCACCTCTCCTGCTTTGTTACAAGGGGTGCAAAGAATGATCTCGGGGCATCCGGCAAGACGAGCGGGGATAGCCAGCATTAGGATAGTAGAGAAAAGCGGGGCGCTGCCTCCTGGAATGTAGAGGCCAACACGGCTGATGGGGAGCCAACGCCGCTGACAGCTGACTCCAGGCATAGTCTCCACTTTGAACGACGAAGGAAGTTCCGCTTTATGGAATCGTTCAATATTGCTTTTTGCCTGAATGATGGCCTCTTTTAATTCAACGGGCACCAGCATGGAAGCACGTTCAAATTCGGTCTCGGAAACGAGGAATTCATTGGGGCAGGCTCCATCGATTTCCTCTGTAATAGCGCGGAGGGCTTTGTCGCCGTCAGTCTTTACACGTTGGAGGATAGCGCGGACACGTGTCTCGATTATGCTGTCGTCAAACTCGGCTCGCTTGCAAAGCGCAGGCCAAGTAGCGGGGGAAGGATTGGTAAGGACGGAAACCATTTTACTCTATTACTTTATCTAACTGAAGAACGAGAATGCCTTCTGCGCCGAGGGCCTTGAGTTTTTCCACCTTTTCCCAAAGATCGATGTCCTTGACTACGGAGTGGAGCGAGCACCAGCCCTCAGCAGCAAGGGGCATAACCGTCGGACTGCGTAGGGCGGGGAGGATGCGGATAGCCTCGTCGATTTTGTCGGAGGGAAGATTCATCAGAATGTATTTCTTCCCGCGACTGTTGGAAACGGCATCAATGCGGAAGAGCATGGAGTCGAGGATGGATTTTTTCTCCTCCGTGAGATTCTTGCCGCCAATAAGCACAGCCTCTGACTCGAAAACGCGTTCCACCTCAACTAAACCATTGGAGATGAGTGTTCCACCTGAAGAGACTATGTCGAATATGGCATCGGCAATACCCGCTGCAGGAGCTATTTCTACTGAGCCTTTGATGACGCGGATGGAGGCATCGATGCCCTTCTCGGCAAAGAAGCGCTTCAGGACATTCGGATAGGAGGTGGCAATGGTTTTGCCGTTGAACCATTCGATGGAGGTATATTCAACAGCTTTTGGTACAGCCAGCGAGATGCGGCAGCGTCCGAATCCAAGTTTTCGGACGATATTGACGTCGGCACCCGTCTCGGCAACTTCGTTGAGGCCGACGATGCCGATGTCTGACGAGCCGTCGGCAACTACCTCGGGGATGTCGTCGTCGCGCAGATAGAGTACCTCGAGGGGGTAGTTGGCAGCACGCCCCAGAAACTTCCGCTTCTGTTCGTCGATGGTGACGCCTGCGTCCTTTAGCAGTTCCACACTCTGTTCGTTCAATCGTCCTTTAGACTGGATGGCAATTCGTATCATTATCTAAAACATTTATTTTTAATTCTAAATGAAAAAGGGCTTACCTGATGTGGTAAGTCCCTTTCTATAGTTCACGTCTTTTTTCTGACCCATATACAGCACTTACCCTATCAGGCGATACGGTGATGGTAATGATGGATATGGTGCAGAAAACGCATTTCTCTTCTATTTCGGCTGCAAAGGTACTGCTTTTGCTTTCAATTTTCCAAATTTTTCGCCTAAAAAATGCAATCCTTCTCTTTTTTCCCTGCTTTTTCTTGGCTGAATAGCCTTATGAAGACAAAAAAATGCAGCCAATAGCTTGTTGTTGCACTACATTCTTCCAACAACGCAGTGCTCTGTGGAATTAACGCAGTGCGCTGTGGAAATAACGCAGTGCTCTGTGAAATTAACGCAGTGCGCTGTGGAGCCAGAGTTAAACTCTATAGGTTGTCATTTCAAGGAAACTATAAAAAAGAAAAGCCCCAGGTGAAGGGGCTTTTCTAAGTGGGGTGTATGATGCCGTCTTATTTGCTCAGGCGCTCGATGTACTTGTCGATGTCGGCAGCCTGGGTGGACTGGTAGTACTTTTCCTTCACCTGCTTGTAGGCGGCGAGGGCCTTGGAGGGCTCACCAAGCTCTTCGAAGAGCTGTCCGGCCTGAACGAGGTAACCAGCGCTGAGGGCATTGTTGTCAGCCTTGGCAGCGGCAGCCATCAGCGTGGCAGCAGCCTTGGCGTTGTCGCCCTGTTGAGCGTAGCAGTTGCCGAGAGCACCCAGCACGGAGGGAGCAATCATGTGATCCTTGCCCTTGAAGCCCTTGAGGTAGGGGATAGCCTCCTCGTATTGGCCAAGCTGTGCGTGGCTCAGTCCAGCGTATGCCTTGGCGAGGTTAGCGCCCTTGGTGCCGCGGAAGTGCTTGATGATAGCGTCGAAGCCGTCGTACTCGTAGCTGTCGCCTTCGAGTGCTTTCTGGAAGTCACCAGCCTGGAAGAACTTCTCGCCAGTGACGAGGGCCTCCAGCGACTTCTGCTGACGCGGAGCAATGTAGTAGGTGTTCAGCAGCAGGGCAGCTGCAATGATGACGATGACGGCGCAGACGATAATGGTCAGCTTCTTCTTGTTGTTCTCGATGTACTGTTCGGTACGGCTCACGGCTTCGCCGACGTTAGCGGCGTTCTGCTGAGCGGCAGTTCTTGCTTTTTTCTTTTGTGCCATATTGGTTGTAATTTTAGTATTTTCTGATAATTTTTTGATTTCAGCCCGCAAAATTAGTCCTTTTCTTGTGAATGACGAAATTTCCGAGCAACTTTTTTCATCGGATGTTCTTTTTTTCGCATTTTATGGAGAAAAAAGGAGAAAACAGGCTGACTTTTGGTTTTTTTTCTTTACCTTCGCAGCCGTCATGATACTGAAAAAGCTGACAGTCGTAAACTACAAGAACATCGCTCAGGCAGACTTGGAACTATCGGCCAAGATGAATTGCCTGATCGGGCGCAACGGAATGGGGAAAACCAATCTGCTGGATGCGGTCTATTACCTCTCGTTCTGCCGCAGCGCTACCAATCCCATCGACTCGCAGGTCATCCGCCACGAAGCGGACTATTGTCTGATACAGGGACATTACGAGACGGAGCAGGGCGACGGAAAAGATGTCTTCTGCGGCTTGAAGCGTGGGCAGCGCAAGCAGGTGAAGCTGGGCGGCAAGGTCTATCAGCGTTCGTCGGAGCATGTGGGCGTCATACCGCTGGTGATGATTTCGCCGTCCGACGCTGAACTCATCAGCGGAGGCAGCGACGAGCGTCGGCGCTTCATGGATGTGGCTATCTCGCAGTACGACAAGGAGTATCTCCTGCAGCTCATCCGCTACGACAAGGCCCTCACGCAGCGCAACGTCATGCTGAAGTCGGAGACGGAGCCTGACGCTGAGGTGATGAGCCTCTACGAAGAGACGATGGCTGAGGCCGGAGCCGTCATCTACCAGCGCCGTCGGGCATTCATTGACGAGTTTACACCTATCTTTCAGGATATTCATTCCCAGATAGCGCAGAGCCGCGAGACGGTGTCGCTGAGTTATGAATCGCATGGCGACAGGGGCGACCTGCTCTCTCTCATCCGCAGCGGAAGGGAGAAGGAGCGCATCCTCGGCTACAGCATTCACGGCACCCACAAAGACGAGCTGGTGATGCAGCTTGAGGGCTATCCGATGAAGCGCGAGGGCTCGCAGGGGCAGAACAAGACGTACCTTATTGCGCTGAAGCTGGCGCAGTTTGAGTTCCTGAAGCGCACCAGCCGCACTTCGCCCCTGCTGCTGCTCGATGATATCTTCGACCGTCTGGATGCTTCACGTGTGGAGGAGATTGTCCGCTTGGTGTCCGGCGATCGTTTCGGGCAGATATTCATTACCGATGTCAACCGCGGCCACATGGACCGCATCCTTGCCTCTGCCGGCAGCGACTATAAGCTCTTCAGCGTTGCCGACGGCGAGATTACCTTATTATAATATGAAACGGCGCAAGGCAGAGCAGGTGGGCGATGTGGTGCTGGCGCTGTTGCGCCAGCAGGGGCTGGAGGGGCCGCTGAACGAATACCGTCTCATCCAGTCGTGGACGGATGTGCTGGGCAAGCCCGTGGAACGCTATACGCGCGACCTTTATATAAAGGGGCAGACGCTCTGTGTCAAATTGTCGAGTTCCGTGCTGAAGAACGAGCTGATGATGCAGCGCACGTTGCTGGTGCAGCGCCTCAATGCCGCCGTCGGCGCCCAGGTGATAACGGATATACGCTTCGTGTGACAGTCTTGTCATTCTGGCTGTCCGCTCCTGACGGTGTGGCACACTTTTTGTGTGAACAAATGTTGAACGGGAGGGGGCGGAAGATAAAGTTTCGTTAAGACGCTCCCCGTTTGGTTAAAATGCGATAATAATGGAAGCGAAATTGTAATAATAGCAAGATTTTTGTCGTATATTTGCCAGAGAATCGTTAAAACAATTGGAAAATTAACATAACTCAAAACAAAAAATTATGAAATCAACTGGAAGTAAATTCTTGGACTTGGCGCTCGTCATTCTGTGCAGCGCTCTGGTGGCAGGGCTGACAACGTATGCCCTGACGAGTAAGAATCAGCGTTCGGCTCAGGCCCAGTCGCAGCCGGCTGAGACTGGCTTTACCATGCCGGTAGCCATCACCGCAGGCGACCGTGCGGCAGGCAACGTCGACTTGACGGAAGCAGCCGAAGCCTCTGTGCACGCTGTCGTACACATCAAATCCACCATCCACGGCAAGACGCAGGTGGTGGATACCCCGCAGATGCCCGACCTCTTCGAGTTCTTCTTCGGCGACGGCTACGGCGGCTCGCGCCAGCAGCAGATACAGACCCCGCCCCGCGTCGGCATCGGCTCGGGTGTCATCGTTTCGAAGGACGGCTACATCGTCACGAACAACCACGTCATCGACGGGGCTGACGAGATTGACGTCAAGCTCAACGACAACCGCGAGTTCAAGGGGCGTCTCATCGGCGCCGATGCCAGCACCGACCTTGCGCTGGTGAAGATTGAGGGCGACGAATTCCCCACGCTGCCCATCGGCAACAGCGACAACCTGAAGGTGGGCGAGTGGGTGCTTGCCGTCGGCAACCCCTTCAACCTCACCTCGACGGTCACCGCCGGTATCGTCAGCGCCAAGGCCCGTTCGCTGGGCGTCTATGGCCGCAACGGAGGCATCGAGTCGTTCATCCAGACCGACGCTGCCATCAACCAGGGCAATAGCGGCGGCGCACTTGTCAACGTCCGCGGCGAGCTGGTGGGCATCAATGCCGTGCTCTCCTCACCTACGGGCAGCTATGCCGGCTACGGCTTTGCCATCCCCACCAGCATTGTCACGAAGGTCATCAGCGACCTGAAGGAGTATGGCACCGTGCAGCGCGCCATGCTGGGCATCCAGGGTACGGACGTCGCCAACCTCTCGGAGATGAGCGAGAAGGCACTGGGCGAACTTGACCTGACGGAAGACGACGTGAAGAGCATGAAGTATCACGAGGGCGTGCTCGTGACCGGTATTCCTGAGGACGGCGGTGCAGCCGAGGCCGGCCTCGAGAAGGGCGATATCATCACCTCCATCGACGGCAAGAAGGTGAAGACCATGGCCGAGCTGCAGGAGACGGTGGCCCGTCATCGTCCCGGCGACGTGGTGAAGGTGACGTTCACACGCGGCAAGAAGGAGCAGACCCGTGAGGTGACGCTGAGGAACCCGCAGGGCAACACCAAGGTGGTCAAGGACGCCGACCTGGAGGTGCTGGGCGCTGCCTTCAAGGAAGTTGACGACGCCACGAAGAAGGCGCTCAACATCGGCTACGGCCTGCAGGTGACGGGTGTCACGAAGGGCAAGTTCGCCGATGCCGGCATCAAGAAGGGCTTCATCATCCTGAAGGTCAACGGGCAGCAGATCAAGAGCGAGGACGACCTTCGCGCCGCCTTCAAGGCAGCCTCGCAGTCGCCTGACCAAGTGCTCTTCATCATCGGCACCTATTCCAGCGGCAAGCGCTACAACTACGCCGTCGACCTCTCGGAAGAGTGACGTTGATTGAAGATTTTTGAAAAAAAGTAGGGAAAAATTTTGCAAAAGAATTTTATTCTTTCTATCTTTGCATGATTTTTCCCTATTACACAAGGTAAATACATAACAATCAATGCGACAGCTTAAAATTACAAAAAGCATCACCAATCGCGAGAGCGCATCACTTGACAAATACCTTCAGGAGATAGGTCGTGAGGACCTGATAACCGTCGAAGAAGAAGTGGAGCTCGCACAGCGCATCCGAAAGGGCGACCGTCGCGCATTGGAGAAACTCACTCGTGCGAACCTTCGGTTTGTTGTTTCCGTGGCAAAGCAGTACCAGAATCAGGGGCTCAGCTTGCCTGACCTTATCAACGAAGGAAACCTTGGCCTCATCAAGGCCGCCGAGAAGTTCGACGAGACACGTGGTTTTAAGTTCATCAGCTATGCCGTGTGGTGGATTCGCCAGAGCATTCTTCAGGCCCTTGCCGAGCAGAGCCGCATCGTCCGCCTCCCGCTCAACCAGGTGGGCTCGCTGAACAAGATCACCAAGGCCTTCAGCAAGTTCGAGCAGGAGAACGAGCGCCGTCCCAGTGCCGAGGAGCTTGCCGAGCAGCTCGACGTCCCCGTGGACAAGATTGCCGACACGCTGAAGGTCAGCGGACGCCACGTCTCCGTGGACGCCCCGTTCGTGGACGGCGAGGACAACAGCCTGCTGGACGTCCTCATCAACGACGACAGCCCCATGGCCGACCGCTCGCTGGTCAACGAAAGTCTTTCGACGGAGATTGACCGTGCGCTCAACACCCTCAGCGAGCGTGAGAAGGAAATCCTCCGCATGTTCTTCGGCATCGGCTGCCAGGAGATGACGCTCGAGGAGATCGGCGACCGTTTCGGGCTGACGCGTGAGCGTGTCCGTCAGATCAAGGAGAAGGCCATCCGCCGCCTCCGCCAGGGCACGCGCAGTAAGCTGCTGAAGACCTATTTGGGCTGATGACGTGAAAAATCCCGCAGACGCCTCCCCACCGTGGGAGGCGTTTTTCTTTTCTCTTTTTCGTCCGATGAAAAACTGAAAAAGGTAACAAGGTAACAAGGTAACAAGTTAACACTTTAACATATCTTCAGAAAAGTCCCCGCGTCTCGCGACGCAGGGACCCCGTTCACACATGGAGGGAAGAATGGCAACTCTCTACACGTTGCGGGTGATGCTGTACACCCGTGCCGACTGGTAGCGGCGATTCTCAAACTTTCTCGTGCTGAAGACCACGATGAAGTTGAGCTTTACTTTGTAATCGATGCAGTCGCGGAGCTCGGCGTCCGTCATGTCGCCGAAGTAATCGGCCACGATGTTGTCGTTACGTTCCTCGCCCCGCTCGTTGTAGTAGGGGATCAGGATGGAGAGGGTGCGGCACACCCATTCCTTGCCCGTCTGCTTGTTGATGCCGCTATGCGGCTCGCCCACTTCGGCGATGATTCCTTGGAATTTCATGTCTCTGCGTTTCTGTTTCGTGATGGTTTATAATGGTAGTCTGTGGTTGTACTTTTTCATCTCCCTGTAGATGATGGATTCTGCTATCTGCAGGTCGTGAGGGTCGCGGCCCCGCGACGGGGGCGTGCTCAGGATGTCGGTGTTGTACTTGTCCGTCTCTTCCTGGTAGTTCCGGAGGAACTGCGGCAGGTTTCGGGCTTCCACCTCTTCGACGGTCTCCAGAAAGAGTGTGCCGTCGCGGAGGTAGTCCATGCATCTCAATGTCAGTTTTTCCTTTTTCTCGGTTTTCATTGTTACGGTTTTTAGCGGTTTCATTTTTTCAGTTTCTTGAAGTTCCCGTCAGCGGTCTGTTCGATGAGCCCCTGCAGTTTCCATTTTGAGAGGACCACTCTGGCGGGGGTGCTCTTCTTCAGCTTACGCTGCCAGGCCATCAGCTCGCCGGCGGTGAAGGCGTCGGGCAGCGACTTGAAGAGCGAGACCTGCTTCTCGTAGCTGCCGGGCGACTGCTGGCTTTCCTCTATCATCCGTCCGAAGGCGCGGACGCTCTGCTCGGTGTCCTGCTGGGCAAACCACGTGATGAAGTCCACCAGCCTTGCCATCACCTTCGGCGTGAGCGACCTCCGTTCGTACATGCCCACGCACACCATGCCCAGGCGGAAGGCCTTGACGGCAGCGCGGCGGCGGAAGACGTCAGTGGCCGTGTCGCCCGACTCCAGCGCCTCCAGCCGCGTCTTCTCCAGCCAGCGGGTCAGGGCTTCGCGGATGGGCTGCATCTTCTCGTCGATGTTCACCGTGGGCAGCACCACGTAGTCCTCGCTCTGAGCGTTGCGGCGGCGGTACGTCATCGCCTCGAAGCGGTTCAGCACCTTCGTGATGTCCTCCTGCTGCTTCGGGGTGAGCGGATGGAAGTAGGGGATGGGGGCGAACTCCTGGTTCTGCAGCTCGGCGAAGGCGCAGCGGCTCACGAGGCCGTTCTCGGCATCGTTGAAGAACTTGTAGAGCTGCTTCGGCGTGCCCAGCATCAGCAGGTTGTAGTAGAGGCGGACCGAGCCCGTGAACGTGTCCACCGAGAGGTAGTCCTGCCCGTACTCGGCATTGTCGAAGGCCTGGCGGTAGAGGTCGCTCTTCTGGGCGTAGGAGCCTCCGGCATTCGACTTCGTGAGGGTGTCGATCTCCTCGACGAACGAGAGCTGGTGCAGCCCGCCGGCATCCTCCTGCCGCTGCAGCAGACGGGGCACGCTGATGACGGCCTGCACCAGTCGGTAGGGCGCGTGGGGGTCCTCGGGCAGCTGGTCAGAGTTCTTCTTCAGACGCAGCTCGGCCTTGTACTGGCGCTCCTTCAGGATGCTGATTTCGTCGTGGCGGCGGAGGTCAGGGGTCAGGGCGGTCACGATGTCGCGGGCGAACGACTTGCCGGCACTCTGCGGGGCGAAAATCACGGAGATAAAGCTGGGCGTATGCTCGCGGCCGTCGAGGTAGCGGGCGCGGAGGCGTGTGGCCAGCGTGCCCAGCACGGGCAGCAGGGCGACGATGGTGGGGTAGACGAAGTCGGCAGGGCAGTTCTTGCAGAACTCGCGGAACACGGGCGGCAGCCAGGGGGCGTTCTTTCCCACGGAGGGGGTGGCGTCCGAAAGGTCGATGTGGATGGCCTTCTCCGCGGGCTTCTCCACGCTGATGATTTCGCTGTCCACAAGGAATTTGTAGAACGTGTAGGGGATCTGCGTGGCGGTGGCGCGGCGGCAGGCATGCTCCGCCTCCTTCTCGCGCTCGGCGATGCTCAGCCCGAAGTCCGGCAGCTGCGCCAGCAGCACGCCCATGTCGCCGTCCGTGATGTAGCGGAACAGGTTGCACATGCGGTAGTAGTACGTATGCCGTTCGCCCATCTGCGGCTCGCCGTGCTTCTGCACCCACATGGCAGCGATGTCCGAAATCAAGTGCCCGCGATAGGTAAACGTCTTCTGTGCTTCGGAGAAGACCCTCTCCTGAGGACCCTCTCCCCGCTCCCCCGTAAGGGGGAGAGCCTCCCCTCCCTCACGGGAGGGGTCGGGGGTGGGTCTTAATATGTTCACCGCCTCCTCATCATACAGCGCCTTGTAGTCCAGGAAGACAAACATATCCCTGGGGACGACGAACGAGCCGCGGGCAAAGTCCTTGCACTGCTCGTCGTAGGTCATGATGCCCAGCTGCTGCGTGAGCCAGCGCTGGCAGCCTTCGATAGTGGTCATGCCCACGGGGCACTTCGCCACGAAGTGATAGCCCTCCCTCGACGGCGTCAGGTGGATGACGGCGATGCCCAGCTGCCGTGCCAGCGCCCAGTCGTTCACCCGCAGGGGTTCAATCACTTCGGCATCGAAGGCCGCCATGTCGCCGATGTGGTCCACGTCCAGCATGAAGAGGCCGCTGGGGATGGCGTTGGCATTCGAGCGCTGGTGGTCGCGGAACGAAGCCTGCCACGTCACGAAGGGCAGCCGCCGCTTCGCCGCGCTGTATGCCTCCTTGTCGCCCGCGGCGAGGGCCTTGTCGCACTTCGCCTGCAGGAGGGCCACCTTGGGGTCGTCCATGTAGAACGCCAGACGGTCCGACGGACACGGACAGCCCACGGATTCTGTCAAACGGTCAAAACAATCAAATTTCATATTCTCTGAGTTTTAGTAAGGTTTTGATAAACAGTTCGCGTAGCCTCCTTTCAGTTTCACGCGCATCCCCACGAGGCACGAGGAGCGCAATCTTCACGTTTTCCTCAGAACGATAGATGGCGAGGCGGTAGTTCTCGCCGTCCATCTCGGTGACTTTTCGCATGGCGTTCTCGTTCTCGCCCTGGCGCTGGTAGGCCCGGAAGTCGAATTCGCCATACTCGTTCATGACCGCGCTGCCACGGTAGCGCCGGCCAATCTCCAGTTGTTGTCTTTTGCGGATAGCCGCACCTGTCTTTTTGGTTGCCATAATGAATCACTTTTATTCGGTTGACGGGACAAAGGTAAGGCGGATTTTTCACTCCAGAAAGCAATCTGCCGACATGGGGTTGAACGTCAGTCGGGTGGTTTTCATCGCTTTAGCTGTCGGCTGGGGACAACTTTGTATCGGCGGCGGGGCAGCTTTGGATGGGGGATGGGGCAGCTTTGTATCGGCAGCGCGGCGGGCGTTCCAAAACTATGCGGCAGGCGGGGGAAAACTCCCGTCCGTCGATAAAAAAAGGGGATGAATCCCTTGCGGGGACTCATCCAGCAATTCTCTCCCTTAATCCAAAGGGTGGGGGACTCTATGCCGTCAGCCGCTGCTCGAACGAGCGCACTTGCTCGTCGTCGCTGATGCCCATGTCGCGGCGGTTCTTGCGCTCGGTGCTGATGGCGTTCCAGCTGGGTGTCTCGTAGCGGCCGCCCTGGGCACGGTACTGGCGGCAGAAGTAGTCGTAGAAGGCCTTCTCCCTGTCCTGCGACCCCACGGCGGCCCACTTGATGAGCTCCACCACGAACGAGCCCTTCAGCTTGTTGGGGTTGCCCTCGATGCCGGGCAGGGTGTCGATGCGGCCGATGACCTCCTTGACGCGCAGGGCGTGCTGGTGGTCGTCGGGCCAGAGGCGGGTCTCCTCGTCGGTCAGCCCGTCGTTGCGCCCCTTGCGCAGGACGTCCAGCGCCACCGACATGCGGAACTGCCCCGTGTCCCACTGGTGGTAGTTCTCGCGGTAGAAGTCCTTGCTGCTGCGTGCGCGGGCCTTGCGCTCGTTCAGCTCGTTCTCGGGCAGCGTCTTCACCGACTCCAGCACCCGGGTGACCTCGCGGATGCTGCCCAGCGCGCGCGCCTCGCACTCCTTGTAGATCTGCTCGCAGCGGTCGCCGTCCTCGCGGATGGCGCGCTCGGTGCGTATCATGTAGTGGCAGAGGCCCAGCGTGGTGATGACCGTGGTGAAGAAGGTCTTCATCTCCATGTAGAGCGTCTGAACCGAGTCCTCGTACGACTGTATGCCGAAGAGGTCGCGGTTGCACTCGCCGCCCGACAGCACCGAG
Organism: Bacteroidales bacterium UBA1189; assembly: GCA_002309805.1. Classification (GTDB taxonomy): domain Bacteria; phylum Bacteroidota; class Bacteroidia; order Bacteroidales; family Bacteroidaceae; genus UBA1189. Next base: position 52,447 of record DBYJ01000009.1, read on the forward strand.
CGCAGGTAGATGGACGGGCGCTCGCACACCGCGGGCTGCACGCGCCGGCGCGTGGGGCACGTCTTGCGGAATACCGCGCGCGAGGCTTTCAGCGTGCTGCGGATGCGGTTGAACAGCAGCTGCGCCGTCTCGAAGCAGCGGTTGTTGTCCGTGGCATACTGCTGCAGGAACGTCTCGGAGAAGTACACCAGCGCGCGCGCCTCACTGGTGAGACGGCTCTGGTACTCGCGCACGCGGTCGATGGCCGTCTGCACGTCAGCCGCCGTGTAGCAGCGCTGGCGGATGCCCTCCAGAAAACGGTCTTCCTCAAACTTCTTGGCTGCCTCGATAATCTGTATCAGCCCCCTCTCATCCTTGTCAACGATAGTCGTATAACGCATAAGTAGTGATAGTTAAATGTAAAAGAGAATCCATCTGATATTCCCTGCAAAGATACAACATTTTCCTGAGACTGCCAAGAAAAACGCCCTCTTTTTTCGGGGAAATACGAGGGAAAATCCGGGGGGTAGTCCGTGGCATGGTGTGGGCTGGATTTCCCTTTCCCGCGCCACAGCCCACCGGGCCGGAGTGGCAGAAGGGGGCGCTGAGCCCGCAGACCGGTGGAACGGGGAGGCAGAAGGGTGGGGCGGGATTGTTACTTTGTTACCTTGTTACCTTGTTACCACTCCCTCCCGCACGCGCGCAGTATTTAAATGGAACAAAGGTTAGATTTTAAATATATATATATATATTATTCCCTATATATATTTCCATATATAGAGAGAACGCGCACGCCGCGTGCCTGAGGACTTAGGTAACAAGGTAACAAGTTAACACTTTAACGGATGTTAACACCTATTCGGGCCTGTTTAACAAAAATGCCGCTTTCCCTAAAAATAGTTGCCCAAAAACTTGCATAATTCGAATCTTTTTCGTACCTTTGTCGTGGAATTCCAAAGGAGGAAAAGAAGGAATGCTTTGCTATGGAGCGCTACATACGAAACATTTTTTCTTAACTCTTAACTCTTAACTCTTAACTACCCCCCCCTCCGTCCTTCCGCGACGTTAATCCGGGCAGACACAAACTTTAACTCTTAACTATTAACTCTTAACTCTTAACTATTATGCCTATCACTTATCAGATTGTGGGTTGCAGTAACCCCCATGGCGCCGAAGGCGTTGACTATGCTACCAACCGTGCGGTGAAGACCGGCGACTACGACTTCGAGCACCTTGCCGAGGACATCCAGTTTGCCACCACCGCCACCAAGGCCGACATCGTGGCCGTGCTGACTGCCGCGAAGGAGTTCATCAAGCAGCATCTGCTCCAGGGCCAGCGCATCGTGCTGCAGGAGATCGGTGCCCTGCAGGCCAACCTTTGCTCGAAGTGCTTCGCCCAGTCGGTGATCCCCGCCGAGTCGTTCGAGCCCGCCTCGTACATCCGTCAGGTCGGCATCCGCTTCCGCCCCGAGGCCAGCCTCCTGAAGTACGTCCGCACCAACCGCCAGCTCAAGCGAGTTCCGAGTGAACTCATGGCGTGATAAGAGCCTCTCCCCCTCGACGGGGGAGGGCTCTTTTAAGGAGTGCCCCTACGGGGCAAAGGGAGTGCCCTAACGGGCAGTTGGAGTGCCCCTTCGGGGCAGAAATTACGCAAAATTAAAAACAAAATTCTACAAAATAATTCGTCCCTTATTTGAAAGGTAAGAGTTTAATTTTGAAAAATTTTGAAATAAATTTTGTGGAATTTCTCTGCGAAGCAGACTCAAAACTTCTGCGAAGCAGACTCCATAATCTCTCTAAAAAATGTTAAAGTGTTAACTTGTTACCTTGTTACCTTGTTACCTTTTCCGTTTTTTTTCCATATCTTCGCGGCGGAATGGATTTCTGAAAAAAAACGGCATGAAAAAGAAAAGGACAGCTGGAATGATTGCAGGGCTGCTGGCATGCTGCGTGGCACTGCAGGCACAGGTGACGGACCGTCAGGTGCCGCGCCCGGTGGAGGACGTGAACCGTGTGACGGACCTCACGCTGGACAGCCTGAACAAGGCGGCATCGGCACGCCCCGTCAGTGGCAGCAGCCGCGTGGGCAACAACCCCGTGCTCTTCCTCGTGGGCAACAGCACCATGCGCACGGGCACCCTGGGCAACGGCAACAACGGCCAGTGGGGGTGGGGCTACTTTGCGCACCTCTACTTCGACCCGCAGCGCATCAGCGTGGAGAACCATGCCCTGGGCGGCACCAGCAGCCGCACCTTCTACCGCCGCCTGTGGCCCGACGTGCTGAAGGGCATCCGCCAGGGCGACTGGGTCATCATCGAGCTGGGGCATAACGACAACGGCCCCTACGACAGCGGCCGCGCACGCGCCTCCATACCCGGCACGGGCACCGACAGCCTCGTCGTCACCATCAAGGAGACGGGCGAACGCGAGGTCGTCTACTCCTACGGCGAATACATGCGCCGCTTCATCCGCGACGTCCGCAGCCGCGGCGCTCACCCCATCCTCTGCTCGCTCACCCCGAGAAACAGCTGGGGCAGCGACGGCGCCATCGAACGCAAGACCGAGACCTTCACCCGCTGGCAGAAGGAGGTCTGCGCCGAGGAGAACGTGCCCTTCATCGACCTCGAGGGCACCACGGCACGCAAGTTCGAGCGTTTCGGCGCGGCGAAGGTGAACTACCACTTCTATCTGGACAAAATCCACAGCAGCGAGTTCGGCGCCCGGCTGAATGCCCGCTCGGCTGCCGAGGCCATCAGCGCCTGCCCCGGGCTGGGGCTGGCGGACTACCTGACACCGCCCGACACCTGGTACCCCGCCTATCCGACGGCAGACGACGGCAAGCCCACCGTCTACTTCTGCGGCGACAGCACCATGCAGAACGAGGACATCCCCGACAACCCCGAAAGCATGTGGGGCTGGGCCAACCCCGCCATCACCTCGGCCCTGTTCCTGCACGACAAAAAGACAAAAGAGCCCTTGGTGCACGTCGTCAATGCCGCCAAGGCCGGACGCAGTGCCCGCACCTATCTGGAGGAGGGGCGCTGGGAACAGGTCTACAACAGCCTCCGCCCCGGCGACTACGTCGTCATCCAGTTCGGACATAACGACATGGGCGACATCGCCGCCGGCAAGGCCCGTGCCGACATTGCCGGCATTGCCGACAGCAGCCACGTCTACCGCCTGCAGAGCGACTACAGCTACAAGGTGGTCTACACCTACGGCTGGTATCTGCGCAAGTTCATCGGCGATGCCCGCGAAAAGGGTGCCATCCCCATCATCTGCAGCATGACGCCAAGAAACGAGTGGAGCAGCGAGGGCCATAA
>DBYJ01000009.1:55819-88775 GCA_002309805.1 Bacteroidales bacterium UBA1189
AAGGCAAAGCCAACGAGTGGAGCAGCAACGCCATCGAGCGCCGTCCCGGCAGCGCCGCCACATGGGCTGCCGAGGTGGCCAGGGAGATGGACGTCCCCTTTGTGGACATCCACAACCTGACGGCCGACTACTTGGACAAACACTGCCGTGCCAAGACCCCCGAAGCCTCGAAGACGAAAGCCGCGGCCTACTACCGCCACGACCACACCCACACCTCGCTGGAGGGTGCCCGCCTCAATGCCCGGATGTTTGCTGCCGGCCTCCGCCAGACCAACTGCCCCCTGAAGGACCTTCTGAAGAAATAGTCCCCCTTCTTAACTATGAACTCTTAACTATGAACTCTTAACTAAAAATAGCGTGTCAGTAGCAAAATGGATTCTTGGAGGGCTGGGCTTTGTGCTCAGCGGCCCGATTGGCGCCATACTGGGTGCCATATTGGGCTCGATGGTTGACAAGGGCGTGGCCATGCTTTCGTCCGACAACAGCACGGACAGCGGCAGAGGATACGACAGAGGGTACGACCGTACGGGGCGCTCAGGCACAACCTACACCACACGCCGTGCCACAGTGGGCGACATCCGCGTCTCCATCCTCGTCCTCATAGCCTGCGTCATGAAGGCCGACGGACGTCTGCTGAAATCAGAGCTCGAACACGTGAAAGCCTATCTGCGCAACAACTACGACGAAGCAAGTGCCAAACAGGCGCTTCAGCTCCTCAAACAATTGCTGGAGAGGGATATAGACCCCGTCAGCGTATCGCGACAGATAGGGGAGAACGTCAACTATTCCACCCGTCTTGAGATTGTCCACATGCTGCTCGACCTTGCCAACGTCGATGGCGACTTCGACCCCCGTGAGCAGCAGGTTATCCAGCAGATTGCCTCCGGCATGGGGCTTTCGGAGGCTGACTACAACTCCCTCGCTGCCCTCTATCAGAAAGCCAAGGACCCCAACTGGGCCTACACCGTGCTGGAGATTGCCCCCACGGCAACGGACGACGAGGTGAAGAAAGCCTACCGCCGCATGGCCCTCCGCTACCACCCCGACAAGGTCACCGGGGCAGGGGAGGAGGTGGTCAAAAACGCCACGGAGAAATTCCGTGCCGTCAACGAGGCTTATGAAGCCATCAAAACCGCCCGCGGCATAAAATGAAAAATCTCCAATCCTCAATCCTTAATCTTCAATTTTCAATCTTCAATCTCCCATGTCCTTCAAATCCCTCTCCCTCCTGCGCTATTCGGTGCGTGGTTATAAGAAAGACGTCGCAGTAGAGGACGTCAAGTTGCGGTATATCCTTGATTGTGTCCGTCTGGCTCCCTCGGCAGTCAATTTCCAGCCGTGGAAGTTCATCGTCGTGAAATCCGACGAAGCCAAGCAGTGCCTCTATCCCTGTTACGACCGTCCCTGGTTCCGCGAGGCCCCTGTCATCATCATCTGCTGTGCCGATCACACGCAGTCGTGGAAGCGTCGCAGCGACGGAAAAGACCATGCCGATATCGATGTGGCCATTGCCACGGAGCACCTCTGCCTTGCTGCTGCCGAGCAAGGGCTGGGCACTTGCTGGGTGTGCAACTTCGATGCCGAGGGCATACGAAAAGCTTTCAGCCTCCCCGACGGCTTGGAGCCCGTGGCCCTCGTCCCCCTCGGCTATCCTGCAAGCGACGATGCTCCCGAGAAGTCCCGCAAACCGCTGGACGAAATTGTGGATTGTTTGTAGAGTTAAGCCTTTACTTCGAACTCCTTCAGTATCTTGTAGAACTCAGGGAGCGAATCCTCCAGCGAGACAGGGCGTCCGTTGCGTAGGAAACAGTGCTGGCTCGATGCCGTGCACACCACCGTGTCGTCCACCTTCATCGTATAGCCGAAGCGCATCTTGAAGTGTGCCAGTTCCTCCACATGCAGCGTGATGACAATCTTGTCGGGGAACGTCGTCGGATGGCGGTAGTTGCACGTTACACTCATTACGGGCGACGCTATACCCTCAGCCTCCATTTTATCGAAACCATATCCCAGCTGCTCCATGAAGTCAATACGTGCCTCCTCCATGAAACGGACGTAGTTGCTGTGATGCGTAATCTGCATCTTATCTGTCTCGTAATAGTGAACGGTATGAACGTAAGGCTTTATTTCCATTTCTTTCTATTTTCTCTTATGCTTTTTGTAGTACTCTAACCCTAAGCGTACATTCTCTTTTACAGCCCTGCATGAGTAGGTGGCTCCAGTCACCCCGTCTACATCGGCTTTCAATGCTTGCGAAACCTCCATGCCGTTCCACTGGGGGAGAAGATATGTCTTCACTCTTGCAAAGTAGCGGGGTGTCTCGCGGTTAGGGAGTGCTTCAATTTTTCTTATCTTATTGTCTGAAATATATATCTTTACTGGAGTTGTTCCCTCATATCCTAAAACCTCTGGCGATAGTTTCGTCGTGTTGATGACATACCCGTCTTCCATCTTTTGCATGATGTTTGCATCGGGTTTGCATCCCACCAAAGCGGCAGTTGTTCCGACAATCATCAATCCATATCTTATCCTATTCTCCACGTGTTTTTTTAGTCTCATCATCTGTTCCTTTTCTATTTCAACTTGCGAAGGTACGGCAAACTATGTGAAGAGCCAAAAAATATGGGAGATATTTTGCTTTTAGCCTTTTCCCGAGAGAATCGTTAATGAATGTGATTTTAGCATGAAAAATTATGATTTGTTTTGTTACTTGCGGAAAAAGTAATAATTTTGCGGCCAAATTTTGGATTTTATGAGATATTGGAACGAAAAGATGGAATGCATGGGCGCAGAAGAGATGCGTGCCTTGCAGAGTGAGCGACTACGCCAAATTGTCCGCTATACGTATGAACGAGTGGAGTTTTACCGTCAGCGAATGGATGAAGCAGGTGTGTCGCCCGACGACATAAAGACGATTGATGATATTGTGAAACTGCCCTTCATGCAAAAAAAGGATCTGCGCGATTATTACCCGACGGGAATGTTTGCTGCTCCGATGGACGAGATAGTGCGCTTTCATGCTTCAAGTGGCACTACGGGGAAGCCGATTGTCGCTGCCTACACCGCCAGCGACTTGGAGGACTGGGCAGAGGGAGTGGCACGTTGTCTCACGGCCTATGGCGTGACAAAGGACGACGTGGCTCAGGTGTCTTACGGATATGGATTGTTCACAGGAGGCCTGGGCGCTCACGACGGTGCTACGAAAGTAGGCTGCAGCGTGCTTCCGACTTCCTCGGGTAATACGGCCAAACAGATTATGCTGATGAGGGATTTAGGTTCGACTGTGCTCTGTTGCACACCTTCGTATGCCCTCTATCTGGCAGAATCCATTGAGCAGGACAAGGATACAGATGTGGATCGCGACCTGAAGCTGCGCGTTGGAGTCTTCGGCGCTGAGCCATGGACTGAGGGGATGCGTAAAGCGCTGGAAGAAAAACTGCATATCAAGGCTTTCGACATCTATGGCCTTACCGAGGTAAGCGGTCCTGGTGTAGGCGGTGAATGCGAATGCCAAAACGGCACCCACATCTGGGAAGACCTCTTTTATCCTGAGATTATCGACCCCGTCACCTTACAGCCTGTGGAGGACGGCAAAGAGGGTGAATTGGTATTCACAACCCTGTCGAAAGAGGGTATGCCCGTCATCCGTTATCGTACTCGCGACCTTACTCATCTGACACGAGGACGCTGCACCTGCGGACGTACCGCTGTGCGTATGGCAAAGATTATGGGGCGTTCGGACGATATGCTTATCATCCGCGGCGTCAATGTGTTCCCCTCGCAGGTGGAAGCTGTCATTATGGAGATGCCTGAATTTACGGGGCAGTACTTCATTACGCTGGACCGCGTGAACAACATCGACACCTTTGACATCGATGTGGAACTGAAGCTGGAGTATCACTCCGACAGCATCAAGAACATCAACGCCATCAAGGCGAAATTGAATGCAGCACTCGTCAGTGTTCTCGGTATCAAGCCTGACATCCATATCGTGGAACCAGGAAGCATCGAGCGCTCTATGGGCAAGGCAAAGCATGTGTTGGACAATAGAAAACTGTAAAAAAGATATTATCATGAAAATCAAACAACTTTCCATTTTCCTGCAAAACAAGCTGGGGCGTTTCTCGGAGATGGCAACTATTCTGGGAAATGCTGATATCAATATGCAGGCATTCACCGTTGCCGAGAACGCTGAATTCGGCATCGTGCGGCTCATTGTCAGCGATGCTGAAAAGGCTGCGAAGATACTGATAGAGCACTCCTTCGCCGTCAGTGTGAACGAAGTGTTCCTGCTGGAAATGCCCGATGTGCCTGGGGCGTTGGCAACCTACGTCAACAAACTCTCTGACGCAGGTGTATTCATCGAGTATATGTACGCGTTTTCTGGTGCCAACGGAAAAGCCGTTGTAGCCTTAAAGCCCAGCGACGCAGAACTCTGCGAGAAGATTTTGGCTTAGAATACCTCTGCTTCGCTGAAAGGAACTCCTTTCAGGTCTTTAGGAGAGAGGATAAGGTCACCCGATGAAATGGGCCACTTGATGGCAAGGTCTGCATCCGACCATAGGATGCAGGCTTCGCTTTGTGGGGCATAGACGTTGTCCACTTTGTACGTGAAAACAGCCTCGTCGCTCAAGACAAGAAAACCGTGAGCAAAACCGCGAGGAATAAAGAGCTGGGTTTTGTTCTCTCCGCTCAGTTCAATAGCGAAATGTTGTCCGAAAGTAGGGGATTGACGGCGTAGGTCCACAGCCACATCGTACACCGTGCCGCTGATGACGCGCACCAGCTTGGCTTGGCTGAAATCGCCCCGCTGATAATGCAGTCCGCGAAGCACACCCCGACAGGACTTCGATTCGTTGTCCTGAATAAAGTTGACCGAGCCGACGTGCTCTTCAAACTCAGCTTGCTTAAACGATTCCACGAAGTAGCCTCGGCTGTCGCTGAACACGCGGGGCTGGATGACATAGACACCAGGAAGGGCTGTTTCCTTATATTCCATACACAATCACTTTCCTTATTCTGCGTGCAAAATTAAGGAAAAATGGCGAGGAAAAAACAACTTCGGAAAAAGTTTTCCACTTTTTGCAGAAAAAAGAGGGAAGAAATGAAAAAACTTCAAAAAAAAGAGATATCTTTGCAGCAGTGGAAACTTTTGGAAAGCATATTGTAGCCCTGTTGCAGGAGAACGATTGCGTCGTTCTTCCGTCTTTTGGTGCATTTATTGCCCATACGGAGAAGGCTTATTATGTGGACGGTGAACATTCGTTCTTCCCTCCGACTCGTTCCATTGGTTTCAATAAGCAACTCACTTCCGACGACGGGCTGCTCACGTCGTATCTGATGCAAAAAGGCGGAATCGGTTTTGCTGAGGCGAAGGGTGTCGTAGCAATTTACATTGACCGTCTTCGTGATGCCTTGGGCATTGATGGTGCCGTCAAGCTTCCTGGACTGGGACGTCTGCGTCAGGATTTGGCAGGAAACATTGCTTTTGAACCTGCTACCACAGGCATTGCCGCTCCATCGCTTTTCGGACTGGATGCGTTGACGATTTGCGACCTGAATGCTCTGGAGCAAGCGGCACAGGGTCGTTCGACTGAATCGTCACGTCCTGTAAAGCTCATCACCAAGACAGAGCGGACCATCGACATACATGTTGGACGGCGCACGCTGCGTAGGATTGCTTCGGTGGCTGCTGCGATTTTGTTGCTGATTGTCTTTGCACTACCTGTCAGCGATGGGAAATACACGGACGTTGCCTCGTTGGGAATAACAGCTCTCTCGACACCATCGGTGGAAGAGGTAACAGAGCCCATAGAGGCGATAGAGCCTTTAGAAGCTATTGAACCCGTAGAGACTACAGAGGCTGCTGAGATAATAGAGGAGGCTGCTGAACCTACAGAGACGGCTACGGCGGTAGAAACTCTTCAACCAGAACCTTCTGCTGTGCAACCAGAGCCGAAGGATGTTGAAGCTGTTCCTGCAAAGCCCGTCAGTAACCGTGTGTATCACGTCATTGTGGCAAGTCTTCCCTCGATAAAAGGGGCGGACGCTGTGGTGCAGAAATATATTGATTTAGGCTTCCCAGAAGCAACATCTGTGACGGGCGATGACCGCGTCCGCATCTCCATTGCTTCTTTTACGGACAAGAAAGAGGGCGAAGATTACATCCAGACGCTCCGCCAGAGCGAGACGCTCAAGCACTTGTGGCTGCTCTCGATGAAAGCCAAATAACATCCCACGAATGAAACGACTGCGCTGCCCTAAATGCGACAGATATGTGGTGTTCGACGAGACACAGTATGCCGAAGGGCAGACGTTAGTTTTTGTTTGTTCCCATTGCCAAAAAAAGTTTAAGATTCGCTTGGGTTCCAGCCATCCGAGCGAGACAAAGGAGCGGGATTTCGGTTCGGTCTCTGTTGTGGAAAACGGCTTTGCCTACCGTCAGCAACTTCCTCTCCGCGAAGGCGACAACCTTATCGGGCGGCGCAACAAGGGCACGGAAGTCGATGTGCCCATCGAAACCAACGACCCCAGTATGGACCGCAGGCATTGCTATATCCACGTCGGGGAAGGGAAGGATGGAAAACTCGTTTACACGTTGCGTGACAACAACAGTACGACGGGTACATTCCTGATGAATGAGCTGCTTGGTCCGAAAGACCGCGTGCGCATCACATCGGGAGCGATTATCACCCTCGGCGCCACGACACTCATCCTGCATACGGCGCAGGAGGAATCAGATTAAATCCAAATCAAACGTTGACATCAGCAATTGGAGGTTGGGGTTTTCCTTGACCATTTCCTCGTATTGCTGGCGCGGCGTAAGCAGACGCGCTGAAACTGCAGCCTCAGAAACAACGATTTCCATCGTGACGCGGCTGTTGTGAAGTTCCTTCCGCATATAGGCTTCGATGGCTGATTTCTTCTTCCGCAGGTCCGATTCAATCAGGTTGTTGGCTACGCTGACGGAGAAGGTTACTCCGTCCTCTTTCAGATGAGGAAGGAGGGCGTTCATACGTCCAGCGGTGGCAATGTCCTCGCGGGGCAGGGATGCTGCAAATGTACGCCATGCAATTTGCATATCCTCTTCGTTAAAGGGCTTGTCGGGGGCAGGGGTGTTCTCCTTGCCTTCCTGAAGAAGGGGCGCTTCGTTGGCTTTGTCACCCGTGGAGGCATTCGGCGTTTCGGCTGTAGGATTATCCACTTTTTTCGCGCGGATGCTGACGGTGCCGAGACGGCTGCGTTGGGGTAACTTGGGTTGAGAGGGCTGTTGCACCTCTGCACCCTGCACCTTTTGCATTCTTTGCACCTCAATCGGGGCTTGGGGCGTACTCGGAGTACTCTGAGTATTCGGATTATTCGGAGTGCTCGGATTACTTGGAGTATTCGAGACAGCAGGCTGCGTACTGTTCTTCGGCAGGCTGGCGGGAGCTGCGGATTGGGCAGTTCCGAAGATGGGTTTCAACTGTGCAGGGCGGCGCCCCGCACTGGCATCGTCGGCATCGTCGGAGGTCAGCTGGGAAAGCTGGATAAGCGTCAGTTCCACCAGCAGGCGTTTGTTGCGACTGATACGGTAGTTGAGGTCGCAGTCGTTGCAGAGGCGGATGGCCTTGTAGAGGAACTTCTGCGGGCATCGTGCAGCCTGTTCCTGATAGCGATTGCGCATCTCCTCGCCGACGTCGAGCAGGGGAAGGGTGACAGCATCGTGGCTCACCAGCAGGTCGCGCAGATGCGAGGCCAGGCCGCCGATGAAGTTGCCGCCGTCGAAACCTCGGCTTAGGATTTCGTTGAAGAGCAGGATGCAGTCTGATGTCTTGTTCTCCAGGAAAAGGTCGGTGAAGCGGAAGAAGTAGTCGTAGTCGAGGATGTTCAGGTTGTCGATAACGCTCTTGTAGGTGAGGTTTCCTGCCGAGTAGCTTACCATCTGGTCGAAGATGGAGAGGGCATCGCGCATACCTCCGTCGGCCTTCTGGGCAATCACCATCAGTGCCTGTTCCTCGGCTGTCACGCCCTCTTTGGCTGCCACGCTCCGCAGGTGGTCCACCATATCGCCGACGCTGATGCGATAGAAATCATAGACCTGGCAGCGGCTTAGGATGGTGGGGAGGACTTTGTGTCGTTCGGTGGTGGCAAGGATGAACTTGGCGTAGGCAGGCGGCTCCTCAAGGGTCTTCAGGAAGGCGTTGAAAGCGGCGGTCGAAAGCATGTGTACCTCGTCGATGATGAACACCTTGTAGCGTCCGACCTGCGGCGGGATGCGCACTTGGTCGATAAGGCTGCGGATGTCCTCTACGGAGTTGTTGCTGGCGGCGTCCAGCTCGTGGATATTGAGAGAGCGTCCTTCGTTGAAGGCGCGGCACGATTCGCATTCGTTGCACGCCTCGCCATCGGGCGTCAGATGGTCGCAGTTGATGGTCTTGGCGAAGATGCGGGCACAGGTGGTCTTTCCCACGCCACGCGGACCGCAGAACAGGTAGGCGTGTGCCAGCTTATCCTCGCGGATGGCGTTCTTCAGCGTGGTGGTCAGGCCTTTCTGGCCAATCACCGTGTCGAACGTCGAGGGGCGGTATTTGCGGGCAGATACAATGAAGTTTTCCATTATTCGGTGATTTTTCTGCAAAGGTACGAATATGCGGGCGAAAAAGCAAATGTTTTTCCTGATTTCCTACCTTATCGGGGTGACGTTTGTGGGGACGAGGACGGCTTTGTGGGCGGCTTCCTGGGCTGAAGCAGCCTGCTCAGCCGTGAGACCCTCTGGACGATAGGACAATCCGACGGGGCTGATGCCTGTAATGGCTTCTAGCCAGGTACAGGCGGCGATGTAGCGTCCAAGCGTGTAGTCGAGATGGTAGCCGTCGCGGGTAAAGTCACGGGTAGGGTAGGTGGCGAGGACCTCGGAGGTACGAGCGTTCTGGATGGCTGTGCCGCAGGGGATGCAGAAGGTCAGCTCGGGATGGTTGCGGACGGTCTGTTCGACGCTGGAGGCGATGCAGGCGTACATATAGTGCTGGCTGCGGTTGTAGTTGGCAAAACCGCCGTGGTCGGAGTCCTTGGCATAGGCCCACGTCTGGTGGAAGCCCATCCGTACGGTGTCCACGCGGGCCAGCGCCTTCACATAGCCGATGAGCAGGCTGAGGTAGGGCTCGTAGGTTTCGGGCAGGCCCGACTCCTGACTTACCTGCTGGAAGGTGATGATGTCCCACGGCTCGTCAGCCACCATATAGCGCAGGGCAGTGGCGGGGCGGTTGGTCTTGGTGCCGTCGACAATTTTGCGGTACTCGAAGCTGCCCGTGCCCTTCGTGGCGTCCTTCCAATGCGAGGCGAGCGATTGTCCGCCGCGATAGCCGTTGCCGATGATGAGGTTGACGCCAGCCTCGTGAGCCAGTTCATAGAGATACTGTTCCACAGCGTCCTGCGAGAACGAGTTACCGACAGCCAATACGCGCAGCGTAGGCAACGACTGCCCGTAGGCGGTGAGCACCACGAGTAGGAATGCCAGCAGTAGGGAGTGTCTTTTTTGCATAATTCGGTGTGTTAGGTAGAAAAAGTTGATTTCGGGTGTAAAGATACGGAAAAATGTTGTATCTTTGTCGCCATAGTTCGGAAATTAACATAAATAATGAATCAGATATGAAAAGGAACATCTTCTACGTCGTCGTACTGAGCTTGTTATGCCTGGTAACTTCGTGCTATGACGATTCGGAACTCCGCGAGCGGATAGACAACCTCGAGGTCGTCACCGTATCGGGCATCAACCAGCAGCTGGCTTCGCTCCAGTCGTCGCTGAACCTCCTCACGGAGACGTACAATTCGCTGGTGGGCACGGTCAGCCTCCTCGAAGCCACTGACGCCGCGCAGCAGGAGCAGATTGACTCCCTTATGAATAAGGAAGATGCACTGGCGGCGGAAATCGAGTCGCTGCGCTCGTCCATCGGCAATCTGCAGACCTGGGTCGATGAGATGCTCAATGGCTACGCCACTACCGACGACATGAACGCGCAGCTGGCCGTCATCCAGGACAGCATCAAAGCCGTCTCGGCCCGTACAAGTGCGCAGTTCGCCGCCATTCTAGAACAGATTAAGGCTCTTCAGGCCCAGATAGCACAGCTGTTTGCCACGCTTGACATCCTTTTCGACGCCGCCGATGATATCTCCTACACCCCTGGCGAGCAGGTGGCCGTGAACTACACACTGGTCAATGCCGACGACAAGACGCAGGTGGTCTGTATGGCTGACGAGGGCTGGATGGCAGTGGTCACACCCAAGTCGGCCGAGACGGGAACCATCACCGTCACCACCCCTGAAACAGGCGGCGAGGGACGCGTGCTGGTGCTTGTCGGCAGCACGTCGAACACCATTATGCGCTTCCTCACCTTCGTGGAGGGTGAGCAGGCTGACGAGGACCGCTATACCTTTGTCGGCACCTGGCCGCAGTCGGCTACACAGCCTGGCGGAGCCCTGTGCGGAGGCGAACTGTCGAAGTTGCTCAGCAAGATTTCGGGCCGCACCTACGCTTCCGATTGCGGCGGTATGGGCAGCGGCTTCAAGAACGACCATCGCGCCACCGCCGAGGAACTGGAGTGGCTGGCCGACTACACTGCCAAGCCCGCCAAGATGGACGGCTTCAGCAACTGGATGACCCGCCGCATTACCCTCTATCCTTTCGATACGCCCCTTCCTGCCGACTGCAACCAGCACAGCATCGGCGACTGCAACACCGTCAGCACACTGGCCACGATGGCCTATATGTATCCGCGCTTCATCCAGAGCATCATCACCCAGGTGAGCGACAAGGAGTTCCAGGTCAAGATGTTCGACCCCGACGGAAAGCGCATTACGGTGGGTGTCGACAACAAGGTGCTCTTCACCAACGATGCCTATCCCGCACAGATGACGGGCAAGAACAACCGCTTCACGTGGGCCACCATTCTTGAGAAGGCAATCATGAAATGGCTCTACGTGTTCCGTCCAGGTAAAGAGTTGGGCGGCTTCGGCGCCGAGGGAATGACGCCCCTCTTCACGGGCGACGGACGCAGCTTCGCCGTCAGTCCAGGCCGATGCACGGCTGAGGAGTTGAAGCTCTTCGTTACCGTCAGCATCCAGCACGGACTCATCGTCAACGGGGGATTCAACAAGCAGGGCCTGAAGATGGGCAATCACGAGACCATCACCGCCCACGGCCACAGCTTCTTCCTCCCGAACGACCCCAACGCCCTCTTCGCCATCCGCAATCCGTGGGGGCAGGGTAGCGACGACCACGTGATGCAGTGCTACGACAATGACCACGCCCCTTCGGGCTACGACGGGTCCATCCCCAGCACCATCGACCTCCGCATCATCAGCCCAGGCATCGCCAGCCTCTACTACGACGGCCCCCGCGAGCCCTATCAGATTCCGACATGGTAAAGATGTAGTTAAGAGTTAAGAATTAAGAGTTAAAAGTTAAAAAAGTCCTGTGTGCAGTATTCAAGACATTCGTCTGCAACTCCTGAACTCCTGCAACTCCTGAACTCCTTAAAAACAACAATATGAAAAGCAGAGCTGTTTATTATTCATTATTCCTCGTATCAATTATCCTCCTTGGATGTCAGGGAGCAGTGAAGGAAACCTACACCGAGTGTCAGACCGTCGAGGACGGCGGAACAGGTCCCTACAAGGCCATTATGGTCAGCGAGCCCAGCCTCGAAGCCCACACCATCTTCCGTCCAGCCGACCTGAAGCCCTTCGGGCCCAAGAACCCCCTCCCCATCCTCGTGTGGGGCAATGGCGCCTGCGCCAACTCACCCTGGGAACACGTCAACTTCCTCTCGGAAATAGCCTCGCACGGCTATATGGTCGTCGCCATCGGCTATATGCCCACGCTGGGCGAACGCTATCAGGGCCCGATGTCCACCAGCGACCAGCAGATTGAAGGGCTTGACTGGGCCCTCGCACAGAACACCGACCCCGCGAGCCCCTACTACGGACGCCTCAATCCCCAGGCCATCTGTGCTGCGGGAATGTCGTGCGGCGGTCTGCAGACCCTGGCCAACTGCGCCGACCCGCGCCTGAAGACCATTATGATTTGCAACAGCGGCCTCTTCGTCGACCCCAACGTGGCGATGCCAGGGATGCCGATGCCCCACAAGGAGCAGCTGAACAGCATCCACACCCCCGTCCTCTATATGCTGGGCGGCGAGCGTGACATCGCCTACGGCAACGGAATGGACGACTACCAGCGCATCAAGCACGTCCCCGCCTTTGCCGCCAACTATCCCGTCGGTCACGGCGGAACCTATGCCCAACCCCACGGCGGCGAGTTCGCCATCGTAGCCACGGCCTGGCTCAACTGGCTGCTCAAGGACGACGGCGAAGCAGGCAAGATGTTCGTCGGCAATCCCCCCTCCCTGACCACCCGCGACGGCTGGACGTTGGAGAGCAATTTCAAGTAGGGAGAAGCCTATAATTCAACGCGGCGATGAGTAGAGACGTCACAAAGAGGCGTCTCTACGTTTTTTTGTCGAGTCACGAGAAAAAGACGAAACCAATATTTTTGCCTTTGCAAGACAATAATCATAGATGAGTTTTATTTAACGCCAAATCGCTCTTTAGATCGCAATTCTTGCTTATTTTTTTGTCTTTTCATGTCATAGTAGCATTTGTTTTCGTTGTCAAAGAGCGTGTATTATCTGACATCAGAATGACATAATCAAGGAATACCTTTTTTTCATCGCAATGAAAAGAATCTTTCATTGCAGTGAAAAGAATCTTTCATCGCAGTGAAAACAATCTTTCATTGCAATGAAAACATTTAATCATTGCGATGAAAACTTTCTATCCCTTGATTCTGTACAGAAAACGAGCCTTTTACGCATTTAAGAAAAGGCCTTTTCTTAAATGAGGTAATAACCTCCCTTTTCAACCCAAATCTAATGACCGATTAGGGTTAAATCATAGCTGTGATTTAAGGGATTTTCTTTACGCTAGCCACTCAATGCTGCTTTTGCTGTTTCCCGAATCTCTTTACATTAGTCAGTCTGCATTGTTGTTAAACTACTACCTATATTTCCAAGCGTGCATACATTACAAAAAAAGAAAAAGAGACGCTGAATTGCGTCTCTTTTGGAGAATTAATGAGTTCTTAACTTTTAACCACTACTTTACTTGAAGTTCCTGCTGGCGAAGGGGAGGCTGGTGCGGAGGGCGGTGTGCCAGTATTCCCAGGTGTGGCCGCCGTTGCGGACGCGGAGCTCGCACGGGATGCGGGCACGGCGCATTGCTCCGTAGAGGTCGATGTCCTGGTCGAAGAGGAAGTCGTCGTCGCCTATGTCGATGAACCAGCGGACGGTGCGGAGGTCGGTCTTCACCTCGTCAGAGGCGTTCTTGACGAACTCTATGGCATCGTGGTCGTGAACGGCCTTCATCACATAGGATGTTTTGTCGTCCTTGTTAATGGGCGTGTCGCCCGAGGTGAGCCAGGCACTCATGGCGTAGCACGAGGAGAACATATCGGGGTGGCGCTGGGCATAGACGGTGGAGCCGCCGCCGCCCATCGAGAGGCCGCTGACGGCACGGTGACCGCGGTCGCCCACACAACGGTACTTACCCTCGACATAGGGGATGAATTCGGTGAAGAAGAACTTCTCATAGGCCCAGCCGTCCATATCGAAGTAACCGTTCCAAATGTTCTTCGTATCGGGTCCGCCAGCATTGGGCATCACGATGACCATCGGGCTGATTTCGCCCGTGCCAAGCAGTTCGTCAGCAATCTCATTTACACGGCCCTTCTCCACCCACGCGGAGTAGGTGTCGGTGAAACCATGAAGCAGGTAGAGGACGGGGTACTGGGCTTCGGCGTTCATCTCGAAACCGAACGGGAGCCAGACGTTGAATTTCACTTTGTCGCCGAGTACCTTGCTCTGGATGCTGTCGGTGACTACTCGCGCCCCAGCCGACAGACTGACTGCCGCCATCAGCGCCACAAGAAGGAATGCTTTCTTTTTCATTGTAGTATCTCGTTTAAAGTTAAATAATATCCGATTTTCCGACTGCGAAGGTAAGCTATCTACGTGAAACTTCCAAGCCCGCGGACGGTTTTTTCAATGTTCAGTTTTTAAATTCTCGTTTAATGTTTAAGGTTTAATGTTTAACGAACACGTCCTTTGGCTTTCGTTAAACGTTAAACGTTCTCCGTTAAACAATTTTCAATCTTCAATCTTCAATCCTCAATTTCCAATCTGATAGATGCGGACGTAGTCAATCTCGTAGCGGAGCGGGTAGTCGGCGGGGTCGGGCTCGCCGCCATTGTCGCCACCGATGGCAAGGTTGAGCAGCAGGTAGTGGGGCTGGTGGAAGGCCGCATAGAGCGCTTCGCTGTATTCGCCTGCCTTGCCGAGGCGCTTGAAGCCCGTAGGTGAGGCTTCGCTGCACGCCTTCTCGGAGATGGGCACTTCGTTCAGCAGCTCGTCGTCGAGGTAGAGGCGTAGGTAGTCCTCGTCCCAGTCCATTCGCCACGTGTGGAACTTGTCGGCCCACTCAGGGTCGCGGTCGGTGAAGTGGGTGAAGGGTACGGCTCCCGTGCTCCAGAGGCCGCGGTTGGGCTCGCTGGCCCAGCAGGCGTTTGCCAGAATGTGGGGCACGCCGCGGATGCGATAGTACTCCATAATGTCAATCTCGCCGTTCATCGGCCAGGGCTTGCTGACGCCCAGTGTCCAGATGGCAGGCCACGAACCTGAGGCAGTGGGAATCTTCGCGCGGACCTCGAACCGACCGTAGAGCCATTCGTGCTTGCCGCGGGTATTGACCGAGGCCGACGAGTACTCGGCGTAGGGACGGCTTGAGCGCCAGTCGTCGCGCCCTCTTCTCCGCTCCCTTCCATCACGGGAGGGGTCAGAGTCGGGTCTGGGCCTGTAGCCAGGGTTGGGGATGCTGTCGTGACGGGCTTCGATGACGAGGCAGCCGTCGGCAATGCGGGCGTTATCCTGCTGGTACCACTGGTGCTCGTGGTTGCGGACAAAGCCGTGTTCGTAGTTCCAGTCGGCCTCGTCCAGCCGACCCTCCGTCTCAAACTCCTCTGCCCACACCAGCTCGTACTTCGGCTTTGCCTGGCAGGAGAGGAGTATCAATGAAACGACGAGGAATGAATAATAAAATGCCTTGGTTTTCATATTGTTGTTTTTTATGGAGTTCAGGAGTTGTAGGAGTTCAGGAGTTGCAGACGAATGTCTTGAATACTGCATACTGAACTTTTTTTCTTAACTCTTAACTCTTAATTCTTAACTAAATCACTCCCAATACAGCTTCTGCGGGTTGATGTTCCACTTGTGGTCCTTGGGGAAGTCGTCGCCATCCCAGGCCTTCTTGGAGGTCCATTTCTCGGCGGGGTCTGTCCAGAAGGGATGGTCGGCAGGGAGTCCGAGGGGAAGGAAGGCGAGCGAGGTAATGTAGAGCGAGCCGTTGTTGGTATACCAGTCGGCAACGTTGGGGTGGTTGCCGACGAAGCCGATGGTGAGGTAGCCGCCCGCGTTGAAGTTGCTGCGACCCTCGCGGCAGAACATCTGCTTCATGACGGCGGTCATACCTGCACGGACCTGTCCGTTCGTCAGCTCTTCAGGAAGCTGTTCGCGCCAGGCCAGCTGGGCCAGTGGCTGAAAGACTGCCATTCGGTAGGGGATGCTGCGACCGACGACGGGGTAAGTGCCCTCGGGGCTGATGAGCCGCTCGAGGATGACGCCGTACTTCTGCATTCGGCGTACCGCCTGACGGTAGCGGTTCTGGATGCCGCCCAGCTCGCCTGTGGCCTTTGTGAGCCAGTTGTCGCGCGGGTTGCGGGCTCGTATCATCTCCAGGCAATCGACGTACATCGGCTGGATGACGTAGCTGTTGTAGTAGTCGAAGGCAAAGGCGGGGCCGTCAGAGTACCAGCCGTCGCCCACGTACCATTCCTCCACTTTGTTGAGGGCGAGGTGAATGCGGTACTGGTCGTAGTCGGCACCGACATACATCAGGAAGCACTCCTCCATTGCCACGAAGAGCAGCCAGTTGGTGTAGGGCGGGTCGTAGCGGTGAAGCCCCTGCAGCTCGTGGATGTAACGCTGCTTGGTGACTTCGTCCAGAGGCAGCCAGAGGGCATCGTAGCCGCGGAAGAGGCTCTGCACGAGGTAGGCGGCATCGACCAGCGTCTGTCCGCCAGACTGCCAGCCGAGGTAGTCGGGGCTGTCGGGGTCAACGGCGTTGGCATAGCTTTTCAGTGCCCATTCGCGCAACTGGCGGCGTTTCTGTCCCTCGTCGGTGTCGTCGTCAGGGAGACTGAGCCAAGGGGTCAGGCCAGCCATCAGGCGTCCGAAAGCTTCCATATAGCTGACGCGCTTGTCGCGTCCGTCCCACGTGGGACTGAGTTCGAGGGTGCCCTTTTCGAGCGACATTTCCTGTTGGAGACGTCCCTCAGCCATTGCACTGAGTACAGGGGCTGCCATCTGGTAGAGCTGTTCCACCCAGACCTCGCGGTCGGTTTTGGGGAGGACTTTTTTCTTCTTTGCGTCCGCCGTCAGCGGCAGCAGAAGCAGCAGGGAAAGAGTGAGGAGAAGGAGCTTTTTCATGTAAGGTGTTTTTTGGGGTTTCTATGGTATTATAGGGTTTCCAATGATTCTCGGGGTTGTCCCCCATCGAGGAAGGCG
The DNA here is from genome assembly GCA_002309805.1 of Bacteroidales bacterium UBA1189. GTDB lineage: Bacteria > Bacteroidota > Bacteroidia > Bacteroidales > Bacteroidaceae > UBA1189. The sequence goes on from DBYJ01000009.1 coordinate 72,475, forward strand.
AGGATGTCGTCCTTGGCATCGGGGTGGAACCAGTGGATGGACGGGTCGCGGCGGAACCACGTCATTTGCTTGCGGGAGTAGATGCGGGTGTTCTGCTTGATTTTCTCCACGGCGAAGTCCAGCGTCCATTCGCCCCTGAAGTAGGCGAACAACTCCTTATAGCCTACGGTGTTCAGGGCATTGGGAACACCCTGCTTGTTGACTTGTTGACTCGTTGACTTGTTGACTTCTGAAAAGAGCCTTTGTGCTTCGTCCAGCAGTCCGTCGGCCATCATCTGGTCCACGCGGGCATTGATGCGGGCGTAGAGCTCTTCACGGGGACGGGTGAGGCCAATCTTCACGATGGAGAAGGGACGTGGGTGCAAAGGATGCAAGGATGCAAGGGTGCGTCCGTTACCTGTGCGGAACGAAGTGTAGGTGCGTCCCGTCATATAGCAGATTTCCAAGGCGTGGAGGACACGCTTGGGGTTCTTCTGGTCCACGATAGCGTAGTAGTCGGGGTCGAGCAAACGCAGCTCCTGCACAAGCGGTTCAAGGCCTTCGTTGTGGTAGCGTTCAAGCAGCGTGGCGCGTGTCTCGGCGTCCACGGTGGGGATGTCGTCAATGCCGTTGCACACGGCGTCGATGTACATCATACTGCCGCCCGTAAGCAGCAGGTCGGGATGGGTAGAGAAGAGGCTGGCGGTGAGATTGAGCACATCGGCTTCGTACATCGCAGCGCTGTAGTAGTCGTCAATGCCCAGCGTGCCGATGAAGTAGTGCTTGCACCGACGGAGCTGCTCGTCCGTAGGAGCGGCTGTCCCGATGCGCATATCGCGGTAGAGCTGTCGGCTATCGGCTGAAATGACAGGCGATTGCAGGTGTTCTGCAATCGCATAGCTGAGTTCTGTCTTGCCGACACCCGTAGGGCCGAGCAGCACCACCAGACGTCCCATCAGAGGATGTCTTCGCTGGCGTTGAAGCTGTCGTCGATGAAATCCATTCCTTCGGGGTCGAGTTCATCAAGGTCAAATCCGCTGTCGTCACCGAAGTCGTCGTCAAGGTCAAGGGAGGTGGAGCCCGAGGTGCCGATGTTCATCAGCTGGTCGAAATCCAGTGTCTGGGCAGGGGCATCGCCTTGTTTCTTGGTGCAGACGGGGGCTTTCAGGTTTTTGCCCGTGATGATTTCGCTGAGCTCAATGAAGAACACCCGCTCTGCCAGGGGGTCGAAGACGTAGATGAGCCGTTGCTTCTCGTCCTCGACAAGCTCGCTGATGACCGTGTCCTGCATCACCCAGCTGTCTTCGTCGGAGCCGACGCCCATATCTTCAAGGGTGATTTCGGTCTCTTTCTCCCAGTTGTCGCTGCAAATAAAGAAGGACGTCATCTGGTCGTCGGGATAGCCGACGGCGCTCAGTATGGCTTTGTGGAAGTCAAGGAATGTGGCTTCGGGGTCAATCTGTATCTCGCGAAGGAAATGGTCAACTTCGTCGGAGATGAGCGTAAATCTGTAAACCATCGTTGTTGTATTTTAAGGAATTAGATATCGTCAGATTTGATGATGCCGCGGTCGGCGTGGTTGATGAAGTCGATGATGCGTTCGACTTCGGGCGTGATTTCCATCTCCGCCTGGATATGCTTCAGTGCTTGGGTGACGTTCATTCCGCTCTGGTAGATGTAGCGGTAGGCGGTGTGGATTTTCTCAATTTGCTCGGCGGAGAATCCCCTGCGGCGCAAGCCGATGAGGTTGATGCCGCAGTAGGCGATGGGTTCGCGTGCGGCAATGATATAGGGAGGGATGTCCTTCGGACTGCGGCAGCCGCCCTGCACCATCACATAGCTGCCCACGTGGCAGAACTGATGGACTAGGACTACGGCGCTAATGGTGGCGAAGTCGTCGATGACCACCTCTCCGCCCAGTTTGGTCTGGTTGCCGATGATGCAACCGTTGCCGACCACGCAGTCGTGGGCCACGTGCATTCCCTCCATCAGCAGGTTGTTGCTGCCAACGACCGTCTTGCCCTTCGAGGCGGTGCCGCGGTTGATGGTGACGTTCTCGCGGATGCGGTTGTTGTCGCCAATCTCGGCGGTGGTCTCCTCGCCCTTGAACTTCAGGTCTTGGGGAATGGCACCAATCACAGCGCCAGGAAACACCTGGTTGCCGTTGCCCATACGTGTGCCGTCGAGCAGTGTGGCGTGGGGCATAATGACGTTGTCCGAGCCGATGACGACGCCCTTGTCAATATAGACGAAGGGACCGATTTCGCAGTTGTCGCCAATAACGGCTTCGGGATGTATATGGGCTAAGGGACTAATCATATAGAAAATTATAAAATTAGGAATGAGGAATGAGGAGTTAGACGACGATGGGGGTTGTGGCGTGAATATGCTTCCGCACCAGGCGGGCAAAGGCTGTGTTGACGGAGTGCCCAGGCTTGATGGCTGTAATGCGGCCCTGAATGGGGCAGCCCACTAGGGAGATGTCACCGATGATGTCGAGCAGCTTGTGGCGTGCAAGCTCGTTGTCCCACACCAGAGGGCGGTGCATGATGTAGCCCATCACGTTGGCGTCCATACGGGGCACCTTCATGATGTCAGCCAGCTGGTCGTACTTCTCTTGCGAGAGCTTACGCTCGTAGATGACGATAGCGTTGTCGAGGTCGCCACCCTTGATTAGGCCTGCACCGAGTAGCGGCTCCAGGTCGCGCACGAAAACAAACGTGCGGGCCGAGGCATACTCGTCGGCATATTCGCTCAGGTGGTGCAGCTCGGCGTGTTGGTCGCTGATGATGCTGTTTTCAAACGATATGACGATGCTGACGCTGAACTCGTCGGCGGGTTCAAGTATCAGTCGCGAGCCGCGCTTGTCGTCGAATAGCTCAATAGGCTCATCGACAACGAACACTTGCTTCCGCGCCTCCTGACGGACGAGACCCACGCGGCGGATGTTCTCCACGTAGAAGCGAGCGCTACCGTCGAGGATGGGGAACTCGGGGCCGTTAACCTTCATCAGGCAGTTGTCGATGCCCAGAGCGTAGAGGGCCGAAAGTCCGTGCTCGATGGTGCCCACGTGCTCTTGTCCGTTGCTGAGGACGGTACTGCGGCTGGTATCTGCCACGTGGTCAGCCAGCGCGGGGATAAGGGCCGAACCCTCGATGTCAGTCCTCTGTATCTGATATCCGAAGTTCTCTGGGGCAGGGCAGAACTCCACGGTCAGCTTCAAGCCCGTGTGCAGTCCCTTGCCTGTTAGGGAGAACGAATCTTTCAGGGTCTTCTGGTTCATTCTTCAATCTTAAACCTTTTTTTCAGTGCTTCGACTTCTTTTCTCAGGGCATTCAGTTCCGTCATCATCTCGGGCAGGCTGCGCAATGCGGCGTAGCTGCGGCGAAACTTGTGCTGCTCCATGTGTGGATAGCCGCTGACGGTGGTGCCGTCCTTTACGTTGCCCGTGATGCCCGAGTGGGCACCTGCCTGCACGCGATTGCCGATGGTGACGTGGCCTGTGATGCCAGCGCCGCCACCTATCATACACCATTCGCCCACTTTCGTAGAGCCTGCAATGCCGCTCTGAGCAGCCATCACGGTGTTACTGCCCACCACCACGTTGTGCGCCACCTGGATGAGATTATCCAGTTTGGCACCCTTGTGGATAATTGTCGAGCCCATTGTGGCACGGTCGACACAAGTGTTGGCACCGATTTCCACGTTGTCCTCGATGACGACGTTGCCGATTTGAGGAATCTTGTCATAGCCGTCGGCAGCAGGAGCGAACCCAAACCCGTCGGCGCCGACCACGCAGCCCGCGTGCAGCGTACAGTGCGCACCCACCTTGCAGCCGTCGTATATGACGACGTGCGGATTCAGTACCGTGCCCTCGCCAATCTCCACGTTCTTGCCTATATAGACGAACGGGGCAATGCTTACGCCCTCGCCGATGCGGGCCGTCTTATCAACGTAGGCCAACGAGCTGACCTCGGCCGTGCGCGTCTGCGAGGCGTTGTAGAGCGTCATCAGCCGCGCCAGGCTCTCGTAAGCATTGGCAGTCCTGATGAGCGTAGCTGTGATAGGTTGCTCGGATTCGAAGTCGTTGTTCACCAGCACAATCGTTGCCTTCGTAGTGTAAATGTATGGCGTATATTTGGGGTTGGAAAGGAAGGTCAGCGAGCCCTCCGTTGCCTCTTCTATTTTGGCAAATGTGTGCACCACAGCGTTTGCATCTCCCTCAACGGTACCCCCGACGAATGCTGCTATCTGTTGCGCTGAAAATTCCATGTTCTGTTTCGCAGTGTTATTATTTGCGGCAAAAGTACGAATAAAAAACGAACCGCCCAAGCCGAGGGGGCAAAAAGTCACATTTATTAGCATTTCGCCTCAAAGGGCATTCCCTTGTTGGTGAAAGGCTGCAAACAATCTGATAAAAGACTGCGTCGCGCGCTGGAAGTTTGACGCTAATTTTTTATTCCAGTGGAATGGCGTGTCTAAAGCCTGTAATAACAGAGGATGTACTTGCGGACCTTCTTTTCAAGGAGGGAGACGTTGAGCATGTCGGATGCCTCGGCGATGTCGCGCACGGTGCCGTCGGGGAAGAGAATCTCAATCTTGTCGTCGGTGGCGGAGTACATGTCCTTCTGCAACGTGGCGTGGGTGAGCATATAGTGGGCGGCGGCACTCACGGGGATGCCGAGCCGCGAGGCGATGCGCTCCGTAAGGCTGTCCGTATAGGCGGTGTCAAACGGCTCGGCGTCAATCTCCACTTTGAAAAGTCGGCGGCCCACAAGCCCGCGCGAGAGTGTGGAGAGGATGACGTCGGCATTACCCTGCCAGACCTTCAGCGCACACCAGATGTCGTTGTCGTCGAGCTGAATGAAGGTTTCGAGGCATTCGGGATGCGCGGCGAAGGTGTCGCCCGTGATGCGATTGTAGAGGAAATAGCGCAAGGCAGGAGAGCAGAAAAGCTCGGTGCCCTTTGCTGCCAGTTCCGAAGCGCGACTGAGGACACCGCGCAGCATCTCCTCGGCGGCCACGGAGGTCTTGTGGAGATAGACCTGCCAGTACATTAGTCGGCGGGCGGTGAGGAAATTCTCGATGGAGTAGATGCCCTTCTTTTCCACCACCAGATGGTCGTCGAGGACGTTCAGCATCTTGATGATGCGGGCGGAGCCGATGTTGCCCTCAGTGACGCCCGTGAAGAAGCTGTCGCGACGTAGGTAGTCGAGACGATCCATATCCAGCTGGCTGCTGACAAGTTGGTGGAGAAAGCGCTTGTGGTATTCGTCGCGGTAGATGCGTATGGCCAGACTGAGGCGCCCTGACAAGTCGCGGTTCATCCTTTCCATGAGCAGCAGGGAGATGTCTTCGTGGCTGATGCCGTGGACAAGGGTGTGCTCAAGAACGTGGGAGAAGGGGCCGTGCCCAATGTCGTGCATCAGGATGGCGGACTCGACGGCCTCGGCCTCATCGTCGGTAATCGCCACACTCTTGGCGCGCAGGCTGGCAATGGCTTCGCACATCAGGTAGTAGGCTCCCACGGAGTGCTGGAAGCGGGTGTGCTGTGCGCCAGGATAGACGAACGATGAGAGCCCCAACTGACGGATGCGGCTGAGACGCTGAAGGACAGGGTGGGTGAGGACGTCGTAGAGTAGTCCCTTGGGGATGTTGATGAAGCCGAAAACGGGGTCGTTGATGATTTTTACTTTGGTCATAGCAATCTCCTTTCCTTTAAAATAGTCTCCATCTGCTGCTGCAGCTCGATGGCCTTCGCGCGGCTGGCGTCGGCGAAGCGTTCAGTGGCGTCAGCAAAGATGATGCCGCGACTGGAATTGACAAGCAGGCCGCAGGTGTCGTTCATGCCATAGCGGCAGACCTCCTCCAGCGAGCCTCCCTGCGCACCCACACCGGGGACGAGCAGGAAGTGACGAGGCACGATGCGGCGCACATCCTGGAACAGGCTGCCGCGCGTGGCGCCGACGACGTACATCATGTTGTCCTCGTCCGCCCATTGCAGGGATTTGCGCAGCACCTTCTCGAAGAGCCTCTCGCCAGTGCTGTCCTCGCAGAGCTGGAAGTCCAATGAGCCCTTGTTGGAGGTCAGGGCAAGCATCACGACCCACTTGCCTTTGTAGCCGAGAAAGGGGCTGACGCTGTCCTCACCCATATAGGGGGCAACAGTAACGGCATCGACATCCTGCTCTTCGAAGAAGCTGCGGGCGTACATCTGCGAGGTGTTGCCAATGTCGCCGCGTTTGGCGTCAGCAATAATGAAGTGGGAGGGGTAGTGCTCGTGCAGATAGTGGATGGTGCGCTTGTAGGACTGCCAGCCCGCCAGCCCGTTGCACTCGTAGAAGGCAAGGTTGGGCTTATAGGCAACGCAGACGTCGGCTGTGGCGTCGATAATGGCGCGGTTGAAGGCGAAGACGGGGTCGTCCTCGTTCTCAAGAAGATGCTTGGGAAGTTTACGGATGTCGGAGTCAAGCCCTACGCAGAGGAACGATTTCCTCTCCTTTATGGAATCAAATAATTGCTGGCGAGTCATGGGGGGTATAGTGATTAGTGAATAGTGAACAGAGATTAGTGATAAGTGAACAGATAATAATAGCTTTTTGTTTTTCATTACAGCTCCGAGGCTTTCAGCCGTTCGGCATTCTCGGCAATGATGAGGTGGTCGATGCAGTCCTGAATGTCGCCGTTCATGAATGCGGCGAGGTTGTAAATGGTGTAGTTGATACGGTGGTCGGTGATTCGGCCCTGCGGGTAGTTGTAGGTGCGGATCTTGGCAGAGCGGTCGCCTGTGCTCACCATGGTCTTGCGTTTCGAGGCGATGTCATCGATGTACTTTTGGTGTTCTTTGTCGTAGATGAATGTGCGCAATCGGGCAAGGGCGCGCTCCTTGTTCTTGGGCTGGTCGCGGGTCTCCGTACATTCAATCAGTATTTCCTCCGTGATGCCCGTGATGGGATTCTTCCAATTGTAGCGCAAACGGACGCCCGACTCTACTTTGTTGACATTCTGTCCGCCAGCACCGCTGCTGCGGAAGGTGTCCCAGCGGATTTCGCCCTCGTTGATTTCCACCTCGAAGGCATCGGCCTCGGGCAGGCAGGCTACGGTGGCGGCACTGGTGTGGACACGGCCTTGCGTTTCCGTAACGGGGATGCGCTGCACGCGGTGTACGCCGCTCTCGTACTTCAGCGTGCCGTAAACCTTCTCGCCTGTGACGCTGAAGATGATTTCCTTGAATCCGCCCACTGTGCCTTCGCTGAATGAACTGACTTCCACCTTCCAACCTTTCGATTCGCAGTACTTGCCGTACATCTTGAAAAGGTCTCCGGCGAAGAGGGCAGCTTCGTCGCCTCCCGTGCCTCCGCGGATCTCCATGATGACATTTTTCTCGTCCTCGGGGTCGGCAGGAATGAGCAAGAGCTTGATTTCTTCCTCCATTTCGGGTATCAGTTTATTGCAGTTCTCGAACTCCTCGCGAGCCATCTCCCTCATCTCGGGATCGGATTCCTCGGCCATCATGGTGCGCGATTCCTCCAGCGTGCTGAGCAGCTGGCGATAGCGCTTGCGAGCATCCATTAGGGCGCCCAGTTCTTTGTATTCTTTATTCAGTTTGACAAATCGCCGCATGTCGGAAATGACGGCAGGGTCGGTAATGAGGAGCTCTATTTCCTCGTATTTGCCCGTAAGGGTGTCCAATTTGTCAAGTAAACTGTTTTCGGCCATATTAGTTTTTTATTAAAAGGCGATAATCGGGTCTTGTGGTCTGAACGACTTTGCAATCGTATTCTGTGAGGCGGGTAACCAATCCTGTCTTGCGGAAGGTGAGCGTAATCATTGTCCCCTCGGTGGTGTGTGGGGCACTCATGTTGGAGATGAAATTTCCTTGCGACCAGACGACGAGGTGATAGTCGGGTTTGTCAGAATAAGGGAAGTACTCCGTGGGCTGGATGACGTGGGGATGTCCCCCGATGATGTGGTCGACGCCCTGCTCAAGTAGCCATTGGGCACAAGACTGCTGGTCATTGTCGGGCAGGAGCTTGTATTCCGTCCCCCAATGCATGATGGCGATGATCATGTCGGGACGCATGGAGCGGGCAACGAGGATGTCCTTTTTCATCAGGATGGTGTCGATGACGTTGACGACGTTCGGCTCTTCCACCTCGAAGCCGTTCATGTCGTAGGTGTAGGTGAGGAATGCAAACCGTATGCCGTTTTTCTCCACAAGCAGGGGATAGCGCTTTTGCCGTTCCTCGGCATTCCGATAGGTGCCCAGCGTCTGGAATCCCGCTGAATCCGTCATCATCAGCGTACGTTCCAATCCCCGTCGACCACGGTCGAGACAATGGTTGTTGGACGTCGTAAGCACGTCGAATCCCGTCTTCTTGATAGCCCAAAGCCAATCGTCAGGGGCGCTGAAGCAAGGATATCCCGTGTAAGGGGGGCCTCCAAGCGTGACCTCGAGATTGCCGATGGCGATGTCTGCCGCTTCGATGAAGGGCTTGACGTCACCAAAGCAAATGTCGTAATTGAAACTGCCATCAGCCTGCTGCGCCCGCTTGAACTGTGGGCTGTGCTGCATCAGGTCGCCCACAAACAGCAACGTGGCTTCACTTTGTGCAAAAGCGGTGCTGATGCTGAAAAAGAGCAGAATGGCAGCTTTCCTCATTTAAAACAAGTGCTTGGCCGCCTTGAGCGTGTTCATCATCAGCGAGCAGATGGTCATGGGACCCACTCCGCCAGGGACGGGGGTAATGAAGGAGCACTTGGGAGCGACTTCGTCGAACTTGACGTCGCCAGTGAGCTTGAATCCGCTCTTGCGAGTGGCATCGGGAACGCGTGTCGTGCCGACATCGATGACTACGGCGCCTTCCTTTACCATATCGGCTTTCACAAAGTTGGGCTGTCCCATGGCGGCAATGAGGATGTCGGCCTGACGGCACTCTTCCACAAGGTTTGTGGAATGGCTGTGGCAGACGGTGACCGTGGCGTCGCCTGGTGTATGCTTCTGCATCATCAGCGTAGCCATCGGCTTGCCGACAATGTTGCTGCGGCCAAGAATCACACACTTCTTACCCGAAGTGGGGATATCATAGCGGCGCAATAGCTCCAGAATACCAGCGGGTGTGGCGCTGACAAAGCAAGGAAGGCCGATGGACATGCGGCCTACGTTGACGGGGTGGAAGCCATCGACGTCCTTGCGGTAGTCAATAGCTTCGATGATGTGCTGTTCGTTGATGTGGCGGGGGAGGGGCAGCTGGACGATAAAGCCGTCGACGTCCTTGTCGTTGTTCAATTCGTCGATTTTCTGCAGCAGTACGTCCTCGGTGACGTCGTCCTCGTAGCGGATAAGGGTCGATTTGAAGCCACAAACTTCGCATGCCTTCACTTTGTTGGCTACATAGGTTTCGCTGCCGCCGTCATGTCCGACGAGGATGGCAGCCAAATGGGGGCGTTTTTCGCCTTGGCTGATACGTGCCGCCACTTCGACAGCAATCTCTTGCTTAATCTGTTCGCTGGTTGCTTTTCCGTCAATCAGTGTCATCTTTGGATGGTTTTAAGTTGTAAATAAAACAAAATAAAATTCAGGCGCACAGGGCGTCTGAATTAAAGTGGAAATGAGTGCTATCTTCTCTTCAGCTTCGGCATTCGTCCCTTCGGCGTATTGGAGACGGTCTTCATCATCTTCTTCATGTCGTCGAACTGCTTCAGCAGGCGGTTCACCTCTTGTATGCTTGTGCCGCTACCCTTTGCGATACGCTCGCGTCGGCTTCCGTTAATTATTTCGGGGTGCTCGCGTTCCTTGGGAGTCATGGAACTGATGATAGCCTCGATGCTCTTGAAAGCGTCGTCGTTAATGTCGATATCCTTAATGGCCTTTCCCACGCCTGGAATCATTCCCATGAGGTCCTTGATGTTCCCCATTTTCTTGATTTGGGCAATCTGGGCACGGAAGTCGTTGAAGTCAAACTGGTTCTTGGCCAGCTTACGGCTGAGCTCACGGGCTTCCTTTTCGTCGTATTGCTCCTGAGCACGCTCCACGAAACTGACGATATCGCCCATGCCGAGGATACGGTCGGCCATACGGTTGGGGTGGAACACGTCGAGCGCATCCATCTTCTCGCCGGTACCGACGAACATGATGGGCTTGTCAACCACCGTTCGGATGGAAAGGGCCGCGCCGCCGCGAGTGTCGCCATCGAGCTTGGTGAGGACAACGCCCGTAAAGTCAAGCCGCTCGTTGAACTCCTTGGCGGTGTTGACGGCATCCTGACCCGTCATGGCATCAACCACGAAGAGAATGACATCAGGGGTGACGGCTTCTTTGATAGCAGCAATTTCCTGCATCATCTGCTCATCGACAGCCAAACGTCCGGCGGTATCGACGATGACCACGTCGTATCCCTTTGCTTTGGCTTCGTGGATAGCATTCTGGGCAATCTGCACAGGGTCGTTGTTGCCAATCTCCTTGTAGACGGGGACGTCGATCTGCTCGCCGAGCACGCTTAATTGGTCGATAGCGGCAGGGCGATAGACGTCGCAGGCAGCCAGCAACGGACGTTTATGACGTTTGTTCTTCAGAAGGGTAGCCAGCTTGGCGCTCATGGTGGTCTTACCAGAACCCTGCAGACCGCTCATGAGGATGACCGAAGGATGTCCTTTCAGCTCCAGCTCGGCGGTCTCGCCACCCATGAGTGTGGTGAGCTCGTCATGGACAATCTTCACCATCAGTTGCGAGGGGCGTACGGAGGTAAGCACGTTCTGTCCGAGTGCCTTTTCCTTGACGGTATCGGTGAACGACTTGGCAACCTTGTAGTTGACATCGGCATCAAGCAGAGCTTTGCGGACGTCTTTCAGCGTTTCCGCCACATTCACCTCGGTGATTTTTCCCTCACCTTTCAGTATTTTGAATGATTTCTCTAATCGTTCGCTTAAATTCTCAAACACCTTATTTGTATTTTACGATTTGACGTTTTTTCTTTTCACGTTTTATATGAACCGCTGCTTTAACCCTTAACCTTTAACCCTTAACCCTTAACCGCTAACCGATCTTGCTGATGCGGCGCAGACGTTCTTCGTCGATGATCTTAATCTTGCGTCCGTCGATGGCGATGATACGCTCGGAGGCAAAGCTGGAGAGGGTGCGGATGGCGTTAGCGGTGGTCATGTTGGAGAGACTGGCCAAATCCTGTCGCGAGAGATAGACGCTGATGGTGGCGCCGTCGGCTTCAAGGCCGTAGTTCTCCTTGAGGAAGAGCAAGTTCTCGGCCAGTCGGCCGCGAATGTGCTTCTGCGTCAGGTTGACGGTACGGGCATCCGATTCTCCCAGGTCGTAGGCTAACCGATGGATGAAGAAGAACGCCACGCGGTTATTCTCGCGCACCACTTTCTCTACCACATGCATGGGAAATGAACAGATGACAGAGGGTTCAAACGCTTTTGCATTAGTCACGTAGCGTTCGCCGGCGAAGTAGGCCCGGTAGCCGAAGTACCCCACGCTTGTAATCATGCGCATAATCTGAGTACGTCCGCCAATGCCTTCGCGATAGATTTTCACCTTACCCTCCAGCACGCAAAGCAGCCGTTCGGGCAGTTCGCGTTCCGAGTAGATGACCTCGTGCTTCTTGTAGCTGCATACGCTGATGTTCTTCTGCATGAGCGCTTTCTGCTCGGCAGTCAGCAGTTCCCAGAGGTCGCTGATGTAGTCGATGGCTTGTTCGGGCGTGACTTCGTTTTTGGTCATGTCTATAAGGACTTAGCTGATGAGGTCGAATCCTGTATAGGGGACAAGGGCCTTGGGGATGCGTATGCCTTCGGGTGTCTGGTTGTTCTCCAGTAGGGCGGCAACGATGCGGGGCAGGGCGAGGGCCGAGCCGTTCAGCGTGTGGCAGAGTTCAATCTTGCCTGTCTCGGCACGGCGGAAGCGGCACTTCAGACGGTTGGCCTGATAGCTGTCGAAATTGCTGACGGACGATACCTCCAGCCAGCGTCCCTGAGCCTCGGAATAGACTTCGAAGTCGTAGCAGATGGCACTCGTAAAGCTCTGGTCGCCACCGCAGAGCAGCAGGATCCGATAGGGAAGTTCCAGTTTCTTCAGCAACCCCTCCACATGCTCCAGCATCTCCTTGTGGCTCTCCTTCGAGTGCTCGGGCTTGTCGATGCGGACTATCTCAATCTTCGAGAATTCGTGCAGGCGGTTCAGTCCGCGCACATCCTTGCCGTACGAGCCAGCCTCACGACGGAAACATTCCGTATAAGCGCAGTTCTTAAGGGGCAGTTCCTTTTCGTCAAGAATTACGTCGCGATAGATGTTCGTGACGGGCACCTCGGCAGTAGGGATGAGGTAGAAGTCGTCCACTTCGCAATGGTACATCTGTCCCTCCTTGTCGGGCAGCTGGCCTGTGCCGTAGCCCGAGGCGGCGTTGACCACCGTAGGCGGCATGATTTCCGTGTAGCCGCTCTTGTTGGCTTCGGCGAGGAAGAAGTTGATGAGTGCCCTTTGCAGCTGGGCTCCCTTGCCGATATAGACGGGGAAGCCTGCGCCGGTTATCTTCACACCCAGGTCGAAGTCGATGAGGTTATACTTCCGCGCCAGTTCCCAATGGGGCAGGGGATTGTCGATACCCAGGCTGGGGTTGACGTCCCAGTTGCCAACGGTATCGCTGGCGGTACATTCCTTTAGGTTGCTTTTCACCACATGGTTGTCCTCGGCGCCGAAGCCCTCGGGCACCTCGTCGTAAGGCAGGTTAGGGATGGTATAGAGCACGGCCTGCATGTCGGCAGCGGCACGTGTCATCTCCTCCTCGAGGATGCGGTTCTTTTCCTTCAGCGCGGCAACCTCGGCCTTGACGGCTTCAGCCTCGTCGCGCTTGCCCTGCTTCATCAGCATGCCGATTTGTGCGGCAAGCTTCTTGGCATCGGCGAGGTTGCGGTCAAGCGTGGTCTGCGATGTGCGGCGCACCTTGTCGAGGGCTATAACTTGGTCAACGGCTTCCTGAGCACCTTTGAAGTGCTTCTTCTCCAGACCTTTTACGGTCTGTTCGGTCTGTTCGGTGATTTGCTTTAAGGTAAGCACGGTATAATTGCAGAATAATTATATTAGGAATGAATACTAGTTAAGAATTAAGAGTTAAGAAAAAATGTCTCGCGTGTAGTCTCCCCACAGCAAAACTTTTTTCTTAACTCTTAACTCCTAACTCTTGACTTGCTAAGCCTCGGGCTTTTCAGCGGGGATTACGGAGACATAGCTTCTGTCGCCATGTCCGCGCTTGAAGCTGACGGTTCCGTCGCAGAGGGCATACAGCGTGTGGTCGCTGCCCATGCCCATGTTGGTACCGGGATGATGGACTGTGCCGCGCTGACGGACGATGATGTTGCCCGCCTTGCAGAACTGACCACCCCAAATCTTGACGCCCAGACGTTTGCTGGCTGATTCACGGCCGTTCTTAGAACTACCTACACCTTTCTTATGTGCCATAATCTTTTCTCGTTTTAAGGGTTAAACCATGCGTCGGTTTTAAGCGACAACTTCCTTCACAACGATCTCGCTGAACTGCTGACGATGGCCATTGAGCTTGCGATAGCCTTTGCGGCGGCGCTTGTGGAACACGATGACCTTGTCGCCCTTCACCAGCGGGCTCTTCACTTCACACACCACCTTGGCTCCCTCGACGGTGGGGGCACCCACGGTGACGATACCTTCATTCTCCACCAGCAGCACACGGTCGAACTCTACGGTCTGGCCGCTCTCGCTCTGCTGAATGTGGTACACGAACAACTTCTTGCCTGCTTCGGCCTTGAACTGCTGTCCGTTGATTTCTACGATTGCGTACATTTTGTAACTAAAACTATTTTAAGTTTTTCCGTCAGGCGAGCCGCCTCATGCGACTACTTCTCCGGGCCTGTGCGGACTAAATCGGCCGCGAAATTACTGCTTTCTGCGCTAACTGCCAAATGTTTTTGTGTTTTTTTGCGTTTTTTCTTTGAAAATGCCCATTTTGCACAAATGTCATTCTGCCCATGCCGGGCCGGGGACGAAGATTCCAGCGTATTCTGTAGAGCGGACGAGCAGCCCGTCGGTCAGGAAGGCGCGGAGGCGGCGGTAGGCGGTGGAGTAGGAGCAATGGCAGAGTGTTTTCAGTTGCTTGAGGGTGATTTGCTCGGCCTTTCCCTCCGTGCGGCGTTCCTCCATATAGCTGCGCAGGGCTTCGATGGTGCCGGCGGCGGAAAGGGCGTTGCGGCAGTCGTCAGTTACCCTGAATGTGACATCCTTCTTGATTTCTTCGAGGAACTCGTCTGACGGGCGGAAGATGATTCCCTTCACCTCAATCATATTCGCCTTCACCTTCTTGTCGGCTGCCACACGGTCCTTCAGCCCGAAGGAAAGCTGGAACGAGCCGAAACCGTTGATTTTCACAACGGCGCCTGTCGCTAATGCCTCTTTTGTGAAATGGCTGAGCCCTTCCAGGGCTGCCACAATGTCGGATCGGGTGAGCGACATGGACTCCTGCATGTCGTCAGCCAGCATTCTGGTGGTGATGGTTGTTGAGCTGGCTGGCGAGACGCGCACGCTCTCCTGCTGCAAGTCGCTGCCAGACACGTAGTTTCTCCGTGTTACTTTACATTTAATCTTTGACATAATGAGACTCTTTTTTCGTGTTTAATAATCCTTTGTTGTTTTTTCTTTTTCAGCTTTCAGAGATTCATTCCCTTCTTTCGTCTTTTTTTCATCGCGATGAAAGAAAGTTTTCATCGCGATGAAAAGATTAAACCATTGCGATGAAAGAAAGTTTTCATTGCGATGAAAACTCTTAACCATTGCGATGAAAACATTTCTTTCTTTGACATTGCAAAGATAATCACTTCTTTTTTAATGACAAAAGGAAAGTCCCTCTTTTTTCCCAGAAATAAGGAAAAAGAGGGGAAAAGGAGCCTCTGCCAATGCCTCTATTGGTTGCTCGCTACGTTGGCCTTGATCTGGTCGATGTAGGCGTCGAGGGCAGGGGTGTCGCGACGGTCGATGATGTCGATGAGTTCGGCAAGCTGGCTGCGGATACGCGAGACCTGGGCGGTGGTGTGGGGGTTGAAGAGGATTTCGCGCAGCAGGGCGCGGTCCTCGCCCAGCACGCCGCGCGCAATGGTGAGGTGGCGGCGGAAGGTGGTGCCTGGGGCGTCCTGATGCTTCATGACGGCAGCAAAGACGAACGTCGAGACGAAGGGGATGGCGAGGGAGTAGGCCACCGTCTCGTCGTGCTCGCGGAAGGTGTACTCGCAGATGTGGAGGCCGAGGCGGCTATAGAGGTCGCGGAAGAGCACGCGGCCCATGTAATCGCCCTCGGTGATGATGATGGCATTCTCGTTCTGGAGGGCACCGAGGTTGGCAAACGTGGGGCCGAACATGGGGTGGGTGGAGACGTAGCGGAAGCCGCATGAGTCGTAGTACTCTTTCAGCCCGGTCTTGACGGAGGCGATGTCGCTGAGTATGCAGTCAGAGGGGAGGTGAGGGGTGACGCTACGGAAGACATCGAGGGTGTGGTCGAGCGAGACGGCGTTGATGACCAGCTCAGGACGGAACGCCTCAATCTCCTCCAGAGAGGTGAAGCGCTGGGTGTTGTACATGAAACGTAGGCGGCGGGCGTCGATGTCATAGACGGCAGTCTCGTGCTCGAAACTGAGCAAGTCAATAAAGAATGAGCCCATCTTTCCGGCTCCAAGGACGAGGATTTTCATAAGCTGTTGCATTTTAGTTAAGAGTTAAGAATTAAGAGTTAAGAAAGAGTGTCTTGTAAGCAACGCTCCATTTCAAAGCTTTTTTTCTTAACTCTTAATTCTTAACTCTTAACTTTACTTTAGTTGTTTATTATTTCTATTTGTTGTCTGACGCTTTCGGTATGGATGGCTTCGAAGACAGTCTTGATGCAGTCGCTTCCGATGCCGCAGAGCACGCCCTGGGCGCCGCGTTTGTCGAGTATTTCGCTGTAGCGGTTGGGTTGGACAACGGCGATACTGTGCTCTTTTTTGAAGTTAGCAATCTCGCGGCAGACGCGCATGCGCTTGGACAGCAGCTGGATAAGGTCGTTGTCCATCTCGTCAATCTGACGGCGCAACGTCTTCAGGCTCTCGGTTGTGTCGGCTGTGCTGCGGATGACAAGGTTGTCGAGGATGACGCTCAGCACCTCAGGCGTGACCTGCTGGGCGGCGTCGCTCCATGCTTCGTCGGGGTGGGTATGGCTTTCGATAATTAATCCGTCGAAGCCAAGGTCCATAGCCTGCTGGCAGAGCGGAGCGATCAGCTCGCGACGACCTCCGATATGCGAGGGGTCGCTGAT